>CP053449.1:1925628-2673443 GCA_013285465.1 Pseudomonadota bacterium | reverse complement strand
GACGATGAAGAGGAAGATGAAGAAGAGGGTATTAAAACCATCGACCTTCTCGGTTACGGGCTTCAGCGCCAAAGTCGAGGATGAAGTTAGTTGTATGCATGGTTTGTCACAACTGATCCGCTGAGGCCTCGTCACGGCACATGAAGGCAAAGACAAAATCGCGCCGGATTCACGCTTCGGTGCAATATGCCCAGTAAAGACGGCGGCAGGGCATCACCTTTGGTCAGGCGGCGAGCCGATGTTCGCCGATCGTATTTCTCCTCCACCTGCAGCGCGGCGCAGAATGCAGAGGAAATCGCCGCCATCGTCCTGCGCATGGATCTCTCCCGGCGGGTCACCGACAGCCGCCGAGGCCATACGCCGCGCCGTTGTCTATACCAAGAGAGACAAAATCATCGTCCAATGAAGTGTGCGTCACGCATCGTAAGGTTACTGGGCCGTGGTGAATGCTGGGATCATATCGTCGCCGCTACCGGCAACGCTGACCGGCTCAGGGATCGGTGTTTTTGCCGGAAAAATGGTGCTGGAGGATTTGTGGAAAAAACTCGGCATCACATAGGATTCGGTCAATATCGGCGAAAAAATGCCGATATGTGGTCATCACAATCACAGTTTTCACCGACCCGCCCGCAAACGCTTCACCGGCGCCCTGCTTGATCACATTTATGACAGTTTTGTTGCTCTGGTCGCCGAAGGCTGCGGCATGACGCCGGAAGAGGTGGAAAAGTCGCACAAGGCCGCGTCTGGACAGGGAAACCAAGCTCTTCGAAGTCGGGTTGATCGACGAAAAGCCTCGGCGGTCTGGAGGAGGCTTTGCAAAAAGCCAAGGAAATGGCCGGATTTAACGGAAGAGGCCGTGCCGGTCGTGCAGTACCCGCCGCCCCGTTCGACATTGGAACTGCTGTTTGAACTCTTCACGGAAAGTGCCGTCAGTGGCGCTGCCGCCATTTTCCCACCGCGATGCCGCTGCGCCGGAGGGAAGTGCCGCCGAATTGTTAGTAAATCTGGCATTATCCCGCAGTCAGACCGAACTGGCTCGTCATTTCACCGCTCGCGATCGGACTGGACAAGCCATTAGCGCCGCCCCGCGTAATTTTATTGGACATATAACTCATTCCCGTGCTAATTCTCGGCTCCACATCATACAAGAACAACAACGAGGAACCGTCCATGAATTTTCTTTGACCGTAAAGGCAAAAACCTCCCGCGCCGTTATCCCCGTCAAACCGTCCGAATTAAAGACTGGCTGAAAAAACAGCCTGAAGAGACGCAAAACTGGGTCACAGTGCCGGATTTCTTGGCCAAAGCGGCAGCGTTCTGCCGCTGCCCGCCACGGATGGAAAAGCGACCTCCTTCCTGTTCGGCCTGCCGGAAGAAAATTCGATTTACAGCTATTCCGCATTGCCGAAAAACCTGCCGGAACATAAAGGCGGCTATCTATCGACCGCAAGATGAGCAAGGACGAAGCCACCGAAGCCGCAATGGGCTGGGCTTTTTCGGGCAATATGATTTTGACCGTTACAAATCGAAAAAAACAAAGACCGCCCAAAAGGAAAACAAACTGGCCTGGCCGGCAAATGCCGATCAGGATATGGTGAATATGACGGTGAAGGCGATTTTCTGATCCGCGACCTGATTAACACCCCGACAAAATGATATGGGCCTGGATGATCTTGAAAAAGCCGCCCGCGCCCTGACAAAACAATTCAATAGCGAAAGCCTGAAAGTCATCCGCGGCGATGATCTTTAAAAAGAAAACTATCCCTGCCGTTCATGCCGTCGGCCGCGCCAGTGACAAAGCGCCGCGCCTGCTGGATTTCAGCTGGGGCGATGGAAGACGCACCGAAAGTCACGCTGGTCGGTAAAGGTGTCTGTTTTGATACCGGTGGGTTGAACATGAAGGGCGGCGCGAATATGGCTGATGAAAAGATATGGGCGGTGCCGCTCATGTGCTGGGTCTTGCGCAAATGATTATGGAGGCCGGACTGCCGGTTCGTCTGCGCGTTCTGATCCCCGCCGTGGAAAACAATATTGACGGCAACGCCTTCCGTCCCAACGATGTTATCGACACCCGCAAAGGTATCTCGGTGGAAATCGGCAATACCGATGCCGAAGGCCGTCTGATACTGGCCGATGCGCTGGCCGAGGCCTGTAATGACAAACCCGATCTGCTGATCGATTTTGCAACACTGACCGGCGCGGCACGTACGGCACTCGGCCTGAAATCCCGCCGATTTTCACCAATGATGATAAAACGGCCAAGGTTTTTGAAGCCGCCTCCGCACGTACCAGCGACCCGCTTTGGCGTCTGCCGCTGTGAAAAACTACGAATCCATGATTAAAAGCGATATCGCCGATGTGAATAATTCCGGCGGTTCTTTCGCCGGCGCGATTACCGCGGCGCTATTTTTGCAGAAATTCGTGGAAAAGGATATCAACTGGGTGCATATCGACACTTACGGCTGGAATCCGACATCCAAACCCGGCTCACCGAAAGGCGGGGAGGCTTATGCCATCCGTGCCAGCTTTGACATGATCAAAAAGCGTTACGGTGCGAAAAACCGGGCGGTCCGGCAAAGTAACGCCAAACGCCTAACAGGGAAAATATGATGTCAGGGTGCCGTCAGTCGAACATGGCGGCATCTTCGGCATATTGCTGCAGGGCGCTTTTTTCCTTCCACTCCATTACCTGATTGCCGCCCTCCGCCTGCGCTTCTTTCATTGCGCGTTCGGCATTGGCGAAAATATCGTCAATTTTATCCCCCGGCACAGGTTCGGCAACGCCGCAGGAAAGCGTGACGCTCACCGTCTCCCTCCGTACCGCCCAGACTGGCGGGGCTTGCCGCTATTCTGGCACAAATACGGTCCATCACCGTACAGGCATCCAGCAATTCCGCATGTTTCAGGCACAGAAGATATGCGCCTTCCCAAGAAAATAACCGTCATCGTAAGAGCGCAGGGGATCCATCAAAATTTCGGCAATATGTGCATAGATTTCCTTCATACGGCGCTCACCGCGGTTTTCCGCCAGCGCTTCATGTCCGTCAATGGAGAGGGCGCAAACACAGAAGACGTCACTTTTACGGTCACGCCTGTCCAGTTCGCGGGCGATTTCGTTTTTCATCCCCGCCGCGCTGCGCAGCCCCGTCACCGTATCAATACTGAAATTACTGCCGGCCAGATCTTCGCTGAATTTCTGCAGCTGTTTCATATAGGCATCCAGGCATTGCGTCAGCGCCGTATAATTTTCCTGCGTCATCCCGCCCGCGACGCGCAGGCAATCCGCCCCGGCCTCCGCCAAAGCGTCATGAATTTGCAGCAGATGTTCCACATCTTTTTCATCAACGGACTCTTTATGCGTATTATCACCGCACCATTTGACAAAAATGGCGGGAATGGCAGGCGCCTCGCCGTCTTCCGTAACGGCGGCGGGAAAGAAAGACCGCCGCAACACAGTCTCAAACCAGTCCATATGCGCCTTGATATCGCGCAATAGCAAATCATTGGGAAGAACGGATGTATATCGCAGAGCCATGACTTCTCCTTCATTATTCCTTCTTCCAGATTATCAGTCCCGTTCTAAAATTCCGTTAAGAAACACATCCTTAACGCTGGCATCCCCGTCAAAGCTGCGGTAAAGTTTCTTGTAAAAAGGAGACATGATGCGCAAAACCCCCGCTTTCTGGTATGGCACAGCCGCCCCGCCGCCCGGTTTAAAACCGCTGGCATGGCTGTATGACCGCCTGTCACGGTTACGCCGCGCCTTAACATCTCCGCATCACGGCACCGTTCCCGTCCTGTGTATCGGCAATATCACGATGGGCGGCAGCGGGAAGACCCCTGTCGCAATTGCCGTCTCCCATATCCTGCATGATCTCGGCTTTCTGCCGCATTTCCTGACCCGCGGTTACGGCGGACGGTTAAAAGGCCCGGTACTTGTCAAACCCGCACAGCACGGCTTTCGGGAGATCGGGGATGAACCGCTGCTGCTGGCACGCCATGCGCCTTGCTGGGTCGCCCGCAAACGTGCGGCAGGTGCCGTCGCCGCAGAAGAAGGCGGCGCGGGTGCCATTATCATGGATGACGGTTTTCAAAATCCGTCATTGCATAAGAACCTGTCTTTTCTGGTTATTGATGCCGCAGCCGGTTTCGGCAATGGTGCGGTTTTCCCTGCCGGACCGCTGCGCGAGCTGCCCCAAAACGGCTTAAAACGCGCCGATGCCTGTATTTTACTGGGCATAAAGGATGAAAACAGCCGCGAAGACTGGCGGCAAAAATTACAGCAATACGGCTACCAAAATCCTGTTTTTTCGCAGATCTACAGCCGCAAAATCCTTCCTTTGACGGCGCATTTGTCGGCTTTGCGGGAATCGGCCTGCCGCAAAAATTCCGCGAAACACTGGAAACATGCGGCGCGGATGTCGCGGAATTCTTTCCCTTTCCCGATCATTACGCCTATCGCCGTGAAGATATCAAAACATTACTGGCCGCCGCCCGCCGCCATAATGCCGCGCTGATCACAACCGAGAAAGACGCCGTCCGCCTGCCCGCAAAAATAAGGGAGTCTGTCAAAACCCTTCCCGTTGCTTTACAATGGCAGGACGAACAGGCTATAACAGCCTTCCTGAAATCAAAACTGCAAAAAACAAGCTAGAAACCACGGCTGATGCAACAGACAACACCGCAGGAACTGCCTATTCCGCTTTTGCGCAAAATCCGCTATGGCATCGAAGCCGCCGCGGCTTACACGCTTTACGGTTTCTTTAAACTGCTGCCCGTCAACGCGGCCTCCGCCACCGGCGGCTTTATCGGACGCATGATCGGGCCGCATCTTGGCGCCAGTAAAAAAGCCTATGAGAATCTGGCACTGGCCTTCCCCGATAAAACCGACGCCGAAAAAAAAGATCTGATCCGCAAAATGTGGGACAATATGGGGCGCACAATCGCCGAATACCCTCATCTGGTTGCGCTGGGGAAAAAAGCGGAACTTGTCGGCGGTGACATATTGGAGACGATCGCGCAAAGCGACGCCCCCGCCATACTGGTTGCCGCCCATCTGGGTAATTGGGAAGTCGGGCTGGCCAGCGTCAGACAACAGCGCGGATTCGAGGCTTATCTGACCTATCGGCGGCTGAACAACCCGCTGGTTGACCGGCTGCTCTCCCGCGCGCGGGAAAGCGGGGCAGAGGGGCAGATTCATAAGAAACGCAGCGCCGCGATTGAAATGATGCGTCTGGTCAAAGATAAAAAAACGCTGGCCATTATGATCGACCAGAAACTGAATGAAGGCATTGCCGTACCGTTTTTCGGCCATGATGCCATGACCATCCCTTTTCCGGCACAGCTGGCCTTGAAACATGACTGTCCGCTTTACCCCGCACGGATTGAGCGCATCAAAGGCACAGCCTTCCGCGTCACGGTTTATCCGGCGCTGGAGGTCAAAAAAAGGGGGATACGGATCAGGATATCCGGCAGTTATTGCAGGATATGAACCATATGCTGGAAGGCTGGATTCATGAAAGACCGGAACAATGGCTGTGGCTGCACCGCCGCTGGCCCAGAGAAATTACCGCAGCAAAAAAGAACATATTACCGGACGGAGAAAACCTCTCCGCATAGCAATCATCCCTTTTAATAAGTACCTAAAGCCTCTTCCTGCGCGGCCTTGCCGTATTGCTTTTCAAAACTGAATTCATTGACCTGAACGCCGTATTTTTTCTCGATCGCCGCCAGAAACTGCCGCACGATATCATCGCGCAAGCCGCGCTCGATCATGGCACGGCTGATGGCCGCTTCCGATACCGCAGCAGCGGCAGCATCATCTCCCAGATCGGGAAGGTCACGTTTTGTCAGCGTCACAACCACAATATCATCGCCCGATTGCAGCGCAGCCGCATCACCTTCCGCCGTCAGGTCAAACAGCTTGGTGACAGCCTCGGTCGGCACGGCGTTTTTACCATCCTCCGTCAAATGCATTTTGGAACGGCTGCGGAGCGAAATCTGCGCCGTGCTATAGCCGAATTCTTTTGCCGCCGCTGCCAGCGTTTTACCATCCGTTCGCACGGCATCCGCAATTTTTTTCGGCGCGGTCGCGCATCTGCTTTTTCTTTTCGCTTTTTACCCAGGTTTCGCGGACATTTTCCGCGACATCTTCATAAGGGATTTTCTGCGCGGGTTTTACCTCGTCCAGACTGACGGCGATGAAACTGCCGTCATCCATTTCCAGCACCTCAGCCTTGATCTCGTCATCCTTGCTCATGGCAAAGACTTTTTCCAGCACCGCCTGCGCATGTTTCGCCGGCTCCAGCGGATAGGCTTTACCATCCGCAGCGGCACCCATAGATGTCAGGAACGGCACATTATCAAAGCCGATCTGCATAAATTCCGCCGCCTCCTGCACGCTGGCACCGCCCGCGAACATATCTTCCAGCTCGCTGACTTTCGTATAAAGCGGGTCAGAGGCATGATCCAGTATCCAGTCACTGCGCAGCGTTTCTTTCACCTCGTCAAATGAGGTCACATTGCCCCGCGCCGTCGCCGTGATATTCACAACATGCCAACCCAGCGGCGATTTAATCGGACCGACCACACCTTTGTCTTTCTCAAAACCGAAAACCGCGTCAGAGATTTCTTCGGGGAAAATCGATTGCGCCGTATGCTCTTCCGCTTCCATGATCTGGGCATCTTCCGTGCCGGATTTTTCCGCCGCTTCGGCCAGTGTTTTGGCTTTTCCGTCTTTCAACAGCGCAAAGACCGCTTTCGCATCTTCTTCCCCGCCGAAAACCGCTTGCGTCACCGTGCGTTTATCGGCCTCGGTATAATCGGCGATATGGTCTTCATATGTTTTTTTCAACGCGTCATCGCTGACAATCTCGATTCCCTCTATCTCCGTGAGGACTTTTTCCGGCGTCAGGACAAGAAGGGAAAAGGAACGGTATTCCGGCGACATCCATAACGCCGTTTTATCGGCATGGAATTTCTGCAGGCTTTCCTCATCCGGGGCATCGGCTTTAAAACCCGCGCCGGAAATACGGATATATTCGCCCGCCCGCGTCTCCATATCATATTGCAGCCAGTCCAGCACCTCCTGCGGCGGTGCGGTCACAGGCACAACCAGTGCCGACATCATAATTTCGACCGCCAGCTCCTGCCGCAGCGTATCGACCAGCGCCTTTTCGCTCAGCTGGCGCTGCTGCAAAACCGTGGCCAGCGCCACACTTTCCAGCGCCCCCTGATCGGTCAGGGGTTTTAGATATTCGCGAATGCGCTCCGCCGCCACAACATCGCCGACAATCAAACCGCTATCCGCCGTGGCTTTTACCAGCAGACGTTTCTGCATCTGTTCCTGCAGCGTATCGCGCGCGACAACGGCACGGACATCCGGCTTTTGCGACAGTTCCGGCGGAATGCGGCGCAGATCCATACGGTATTGGCGGTCAAATTCGACAAAACTTATTTCTTCTCCGGCAACATTGGCAACAGAGCCGCGGGAGACACCCGTCCGCCAAAAGGAAATCGTATCCATCAGCACAAGACCGCCCATCGCCCCGCCCAATAGCAGGATGAGAACCGTCTTCAAAATCCATGAATTCATACCTTCACGCATGGCTTGTAACATGACGTTTTTCCTTTTTCCTTGTCTTCAAAATTCCGGTCGTTATATTTATGCACATGTTTCATTAAAAAATAAAGGGTAAAGGGTAGAAGTTATGGCGAATACGAAACTGATTGCCGGAAACTGGAAAATGAACGGTTTGTCAACGGACGGACTGCCGCGCGCCAAGCATATCGCGGATTTCGTCACCGAAAACAAATCCGCTCTGAACGGTAAGGCCGAGATACTGATTGCGCCGCCCGCGACATTGGTCTCCGCACTTCACAGCGTCACAAAATCTTCCCCCGTTTTTCTGGGCGGACAGGATTGCCATCCGGAAACATCCGGCGCGTTCACCGGTGATCTTTCCGCCGAAATGCTGAAAGATGCAGGTTGTTCCTATATTATTGCCGGACATTCCGAACGCCGCGCCATTCATGGCGAAACGGATGAGCTGGTTGCCGCCAAAACCGCAGCCACCCACCGCGCAGGTATGACGGCTGTTGTCTGCGTCGGTGAAACCGCCGCCCAGCGTCAGTCCGGCGAAGCGGAAAAAACCGTCAAAGCGCAAATCATGCAATCTCTGCCGGACACAATTCTGGCCGGAAACACCGTCATTGCCTATGAACCTGTCTGGGCGATCGGCACGGGGCTGACGGCAACGATTGAAGATATCGAAGCCATGCACGGCTTTATTCGCGGGTTGCTGGAAAAAAGCTTTCCGGTGATTGCCGCAACGCATCTGCTCTATGGCGGTTCCGTCAAAGGCGCCAATGCCGCGCAAATCCTGTCCTGCGCAAATGTCGACGGCGTACTTGTCGGCGGTGCCAGCCTGAACGGGCAGGAATTTTGCGACATTATCGCCGCCGCGCTTTAAAACATCTGAAAGAAGACGGTTTACGCCGCATCCGCTTTTGCCTATACTGTATAGTAAGCGCGGGGGATGTTCTTTTCCTTGCGTTATCCGCCCCCGCGCGGATTTCTAAAACAAACACCAAAAACAATAATATCGTCCTGACGAAGCAAGGTTGACGTACATGCCTCATATACCCGCGGATCTCGCCAAGGCGCAGATCATGATCTCAAATGATGACGGAATTCACTCGCAAGGCATCAAGGTGCTGGAGGAATGTGTTATTTCTCTGGGCGCCCGCCACTGCGTTGTCGCGCCGGAAAGCGAACAATCCGCTGCCGGACATTCCCTGACCATCCACAGGCCGCTGCGAATCCAGCGCTATGATGATAATCATTTCTCCGTTTACGGCACACCGACGGATTGCGTCGTGATGGGCATTCAGCATGTGATGAAAGATGCGCCGCCCGATCTGGTCGTCTCCGGCATTAATCACGGCAAAAACGCCGCCGATGATGTCACCTATTCCGGTACAATCGCCGTTGCGATCGAAGCCACTTTGCTCGGCTGTCCCGCAATTGCCTTCAGCCAGCATATCGGCGGCGGGCACGGGGATATCAACTGGGACATCGCCCAGAAATGGGTGCCGGAAGTCTTAAAAAAACTGGCCGGGTTCGAGATCGAAAAAAACACGCTGCTGAATGTCAATCTGCCGCGCGGCGATGCGGAGCCGAAAGGCATTGTCGTCGTACCGCAAGGCCATTACGAAGCTTCAAGTGATGATGTGATTGAATGTATGGATCCGCGCGGACGCAAATATTTCTGGATCGGCCCGCCACAGGCGACGGATCATGCCGGTATGGATTATGATGCCGCGGCCCTGACATCAGGCTATATCACCATTACACCGCTAACGCTGAATCTGACCCATCACAAAACGCTGGAAGCCCTGAAGGAGAAAATCGGATCATGAGCCCTCCCGATATCACAACAGCGGCGCGCCGCATCCGGCTTTTGATGAAACTGCGCCGCTCCGGCATTACCGACCGCGCCGTGCTGGGCGCGATTGAGCGCATCCCGCGCGAAGCTTTTGTGCCGGAAACCTTTATCGATCAGGCTTATGAAGATATCGCCCTGCCGATCGGGCGCGGCCAAACCATCAGCCAGCCGCTGGTTGTCGCCGCCATGACGCAGGCCATGAAACTCAGCGACCGCCATAAAGTGCTGGAGGTCGGCACAGGATCGGGCTATCAGGCCGCCATTCTGTCGCGGCTGTGCCGCCGCGTTTACAGTATTGAACGCCACCGCCCGCTGCTGGATATTGCCGAGGCGCGTTTTAAACAGCTGCGCCTGCATAATATTACCACCGTTGCAGGTGACGGCATGAAAGGCTGGCCGGAACAGGCGCCGTTCGACCGTATTATCGTCACCGCCGCCGCCTCGCAGGAACCGCCGAAAGCGCTGCTGGATCAATTATCCATCGGCGGGCTTCTCGTTATTCCGCTGGGCAAGCAAAACGGTGACCAGTTTATTTACCGCATCACCCGTACAGAAGACGGCTATGAAAGCGAAAAAATGATGCCGGTGCGTTTCGTGCCGCTCCTGCCTGATATCGCCCCCGATAATCTTGAAGAAACGGAGTCGCCGCACAAGACGGCGCAAAAAAACAATCCTCCCCCCAAAGAAGAGACGGCGAAAGAGAACGAGTTTTCGCTTCCTTTTGCAGGCGATCTCAGCCTCGCGGGGATTTAAAAACCGGAACCGCCGGAAAGGAGATTTATGATGAAAAGCAAAATACGCCGCGTTTTCTCACTGCTCCTGTGTGTTGGTCTGAGCGCCGCCGTCATTTCCGGCTGTACACCGAAACCGAAGCCCGAGGTCGCCGTCACCCATCACGGTATGAACACGGCGGAAGTCGCAGGAACCGTCCTTGTCCACCGCGATGACACGGTTTACACTATTGCCAAAAATTACAATCTGAATCCGGCGAAACTGATTGAGGAAAACGGCCTCAATGCGCCCTATACGCTGGTTTCGGGACAAAGATTATCACTGCCGCAGCCGCGCGATTACCGTGTACGCGAACGGGATACGCTCTACAGTATCGCACAAATGTTCCGTGTTGATATGAACGGCCTTGTCCGTATGAATAATCTGTCTCCGCCTTACCGTATTGCACCGGGGCAGCTTTTACGCCTGCCGGATTCTTACGCCTATACCGATACCACCGCCTATGCGCTGCCGCAAAATACGCAGCCCGGTCTGCAGCCCGCCGCCTATCAAAACAGCGATGCCGTCAGTCCGAATGCGCGGATCTCCTCCCGCTCCTCCATCGAAACGCAGGACTTAAATGATAACCGCTATAGCGGCACACAGACCACATGGCTGGATAGCGGCAATAATCGCGCCGCCGCCCCCGCCCCCCGCCCCTACCTCTGCAAGAGTTCTGCGCAGCCCGACCCCGCCACCTGCCGCGCCGCAACAGCTGGCAAAACCGCATAAAGCCAGCGGTGCCGATTATTTTATCTGGCCTGTCAAAGGTAAAATCCTCTCCGATTACGGCCCGAAAGAAGGCGGTCTGCATAATGACGGCATCAATATCGGTGCGCCGGGCGGTACGCCTGTGAAAGCCGCCGCCGACGGCACCGTCGTCTATGTCGGAAACGAGCTGGCAAGCTTCGGCAATCTGGTACTGGTGCGTCACGGCAATGGCTGGGTCAGCGCCTATGGCCATTTGCAGAATGCAAGCGTCAGCCGCGGCGACCGCGTCACGCGCGGACAGGTGCTGGGCACCGTCGGCAAAAGCGGCAATGTCGCCGCCCCGCAGCTGCATTTCGAGCTGCGGCAGGGTCGTAACGCACTCAATCCACGCCAGCATCTTTCTTAAGTAAAAACAAGTAATTACCGCAAAATTCCCCTGCCGTTATTTGACAAATTTACCATATCACGTTATCTTTGCGGGTGAAAAACCAACACCGCGCGAAAGGGATTCCGCCGCATGAAAGATGATTTTCAAAAAGCCGTTGAAAAGGCAAATCTCTATGCCGAACAGGCGATGGTCGTCACGCTCAGCTTTGGCAATGCGGCGATCGAAGAAGTGCTGAAAGACCGCGACGGCAATATTCTCGAACACAAGAAACAGGATTTCAAACCCGCAGAAATCGGCGCGGCTTTCCTGCAATATCTGCATGATGAAAAGGTCCCGCATGTGCTGATACATCAGGCCGATGACCATCTTACCATTGCGCTGGCCCGCGAAGAACTCGCCCCGCCGGGCGAAGCGGGGGAGAAAAACGCCCGCGCCGTCGTCGCCGGATTCTTCAAAGACGGCAGACAAATCGCGTTAAATTCCGAGGCCTATTACCAAAAAGAGGTTCCGCATACGGCGCTGAAAAACAAACTACTCTCTCCGGTCAGCCCGCTGCGCCGCGAAGTCGCCAAAAACGCCGCCCGCCTGAACGGCAAATAATCCCGCGAAACCGACTCGCGGTTTCTTATCAACCCCTTTATACTAAAGGTGGTTTTCATTCTTCCTTTGGCAAAGCACAGATAGATGAAAAAACAGCTCTTCCTGCTTACCCTTTTGCTGATTTTGATATATCCGCATTCCGCAAATGCCTGTCTTGTAAGTCGATCTTATTACTTACGCTGCGAAGAAACAGAACAGAAATCGGTTTTTCTTCTGGCAGGCAACCGTTTTTTCAAAGTCTCCAGTGATTATTTTCTTACGAAAACAGCCCATCAATCCCTCCTCAAGGGAAAGCCTTTTACTGTCTTTGCCGTTTACGACACATGGCAACCCCTCTGTCACCTTATTGAAGACAAACAGGTCAGTTATGACGGCAATGTTCACAGCCTGTTTCATAACTACCCCGCGACTGATCACGGGGGCTGCTACATACATACAAAGAAAGGGCCTAACATCCCGGATATTTACGAGAATGCCGTTAAAATCATCATCAACGCGCCCCTCATATCACAAGACACCTACACCGCCGCCGCCAAATCGGGAAAAACCCTCCCAATTCGACAAAAACAAGCGGAATTCGCCTCTTTTATACCGCACTACCGCCTACCCCTCAGCCTAAAGCAACGGTTTTTGCGCTATATCGGATTATTTCCGCCCCGAAGAAACAGCAGCGACTATATAGGATGGGAACCCGCACGGCGCGTCTTTTTTGAAGTGAATGGTGCAACATCAAACATGTACCGCACTAGCGTCCTCTGTGAATACAAACAGGAAGATATAAACCCCGATCACGACCCGATGGCGACATGGATCAGTGACGGCGATCTGCGGCAATGGGATCTTTGCGAAGTAAGATTTTTCTACAAAGAAAACCATCACCACAGCAATCTGCCTGTCACCGTTCTGGTTCACGGCAAGCACCTGAAGACAAATGAAAAAGGTCTCAATCTGCGCCCGTTTACCGACAATATTTCCGGTTTTATCCGCAGCGCCATCCGCAGCCCGCATGATCCCGAACTCCTCCGTCACCTTCAGGAAACCGCAGAGTAATTTTTTAAAAGACACCGAACCGACTCGCAGTTTCACCGCAGAACTTTTATACTATGCCCAGTCGTCACGGTAATTTTTTATGACGGGAGCAAAATATTGACGCGCATTTTTTCTGTTTTTACTTCTTTGTCTTTGCTGCTGCTGTTCTTCACGCCGCAGGCTGTTGCCGCTGAAAAGCTGACCACTCATATGATTACGCCGCCGATTCCGGCATCGCGCTATATCATGCCCTATACGCCCAGCCCGGTCGGGCTTGAAAAATACGCGCTGGGCATTGCCGAAAAGAAACGTGTGTTTTACCTCTATGTGCCGCGCAGCCTGAAACCGCATGCCCCCGCCATGATTCTGCTGCACGGGGCGGAGAGGGACGGTATTTCAATGGCTGACAGCTGGCGCAAATCCGCCGAACGTCACGGCATGATTCTCGTCGCGCCTGACGCGGTCGATCATTACTGGGATTTTGACGCGGATAAGGCCTTTATCGCCGCGCTGCTGCAATTCCTGCAGCAGGATAAACGCGTCGATGCGCGCAGGATTTACCTGTTCGGCCATTCCAACGGCGCGGTTGTCGGGCTGCCGCTGGTTGCCCTTTTTCTCAAAATCTTGCCGCTGCCGCCATGCATGCGGGGATGGTGACGAATAAGAAATTCCTGCCTGTCATCAAGGCGTCAAAGCGGAAGATTCCGCTCTGCGTCATCAACGGCTCCGATGATGCATCAATGCCCGCCATCCGCGCCCGTTACGCCGCACAGCTTTTCGCCGATGCGGGACACCCCGCCGCTTATATCGAGCTGACGGGGCATAACCACTGGTATTACACGCTGTCCGACTGGATTAACGAGCTGGCATGGCAATGCATGTCAGACCTCGCCAAAAAATAGCCCCCGAATACCCGTAGATTAAAATTTCGGTTTCGCGCCGGATTTATTTGCGGGCTTTTCAGCAGGTGCCAACGCCTTGGCGATGTCTGCGGTTTGCGAAGCATCGATAAAGTTCTGGAAGTCCTTATTCCAGAAAAAGCCCTGTTTCTGCATATATTTCGCGGCATCTACGGCGGTATCAACGCCTTTTTCGTAGATTTCCCAGCTTGATTCCATCAGCTCGCCGCCTTTGGGAATCAAATCGCTGATCGGGCCGGTCTGGTCACTGCAGCAGCCGTTCTCGACAAAATAACGCAAGGGGGAGGTCATGACGGCAATCTCGCCATCCATATCCTCAACCGCGAAAATATAGCGGTTGGCCAGCGCCTTGCCCGCCTTTTCCAGCACGGCTTTCGGCACGCCCCATTCCGCATCATCATCTTCGGAATAAGGCAGATCACCCATAATGATCGAAATCGCCTGATTGGCCGCATCATTGGCAGCCGGATCGGTTTCGATATAGGGGCCGAAATCTTCCGCGGATTTTGCGGCAGGTTTCAGCGCGTCTTTGTGCTGGTCGGTGAGTTTTTTGTCGGACATGAATTTTCCTCCTTCATGTTTTTTAAGTATGAGTCGTTTTGAAAGAGGAAAGATTATGATAAATTTTGGGTTATGTCAAGTTATGGGGCTTTGCAACTTTCAAACAACCATACTTCAGGGAAGAAAAAGTAAGGGTGATCCACATCTTCCTCTTGAGGAAAGTAATAGCGCTTCCGCTTATCCGGATACATAAACGAGTAATGTACAGAGGAGCCCATCCACGGAAAAACAAGAGTGTGGGAGGAGTATTCGCCAGCCGTCCTAGGGGGTCCTCCCCCATAGTCTTTATCCAGCCCAACCACTGCCAAATTTCGTCCATTACCAATTCCTGTGGAGCACGTTGGGTAAGAACCCCCGCTGCAAGACCATCGAAGTTTAATCTTTGCCCGCAGATGCTGCTTTTTTACATCGTAAACATCTATAACAAAATCCGCATAATGTCCGTACACATCTGGGTTTGTTACCCCCTCTCGGGAGATTGTGAGAGTTAAATCAATTCCTTCATTTTCCAAAAGCTTGTATTTCGGATGTGGCTTATATACGGCTTTTTCTGGGCTACAGGTGGCCGCATTTTTCTGCTGTGATGCAAATGCGACCGAGGAATAAATACCCAGACAAAAAATAGTAATAATGCCGTATTTGATCATTAAAACATTTCTTTCCTATAAGTGAAGAGATTGACGTCGCTGCGCGACGCCGCGTCTTGCTTGCGCAAGCCGTCGAACGGGAGGCGGGTCGTGCCTGCGGCACGCCTTATGAACGCCTCCTGAAAGAGTTCGTCCACTGCTTGACCCCATCCATGAAAAAAGCCGCCCGAAGGCGGCTTTTTCATGGAGCGGGTGAAGAGATTCGAACTCTCGACTTCAACCTTGGCAAGGTTGCGCTCTACCCCTGAGCTACACCCGCGACTCATGAAAGTCATGAATAAACCGAAAAATACGCGAAAGCGGTAAAACTGTCAAGCAGGATTCCGCTTAAATCTTACGGCTTGTTTCCGGCTTTTTTATCTTTCGTCGCAGCAGGCTGTGCCTGCGGTTTGTTATCCTGTTTCGCCTCCGGCGCTTTATCCGTATTTGCGGCTTCTTTCGGCGCGTCGTTTTGCGGCTTTACCTCGCAAGTCGGTTTGGTCTTCACCGGCTTTTCAGCGGCTGAGCTGAAAGGCGAGGTAATGCGTTTGAACAGGCTCGGCTTGCGCATTTCCGCACGCAGCTGATGTGTGCTGCGGTGTTTCGGGTCGGGTCCTTCACGCAGCGGCTTATTCGTGTTCAGCATATGCATGATGCGTTTGAATGTCCGCTTTTCCTTGATCAGGCGCACGAAATTCTGCCGTTCCAGATCGCGGATTTCATCCTGCGTCATTTCAACCGTCTGGTCGCCTTTTTTGCCGCCCGTCAGAACTTCGGCCAGCTGGTCAGCCAGCACAACATCATAAGGTGTGGACAGCCCCTGCGAATAGAAACCGTCAATCGCCATATTCAGGGCGGAATGACCGGTCTTACCCGGCAGGCGCATGTTTTTCGGCTCTTCCGGCGTGTAACCGTTTTTCAGCATATCCTGAACGCGCGTTTTGGCATCGGCCAGCAGGCGCTGTTTGTTCATGCTGATTTTGTCTTCCTTACGCAGGAACAGCAGGTCTTTCGCCTCGGCGGCAGAGGTCGAAACCTTTGCCGTACCGATGGTTTCAAAGGTTTTCGCAACCGGCGGCATCGGGCCGCCCGGCATCTTCGGGTTCTGCGTCGCACGTGTCAGCATTTCCGTACAGCCGCCCCATGCGGGGATCAAACCAACGCCCAGTTCAACCAGGCCGATATAGGTCTCGGCATGTGCCTGAACGCCGTCACAATGCAGCAGGGTTTCACAACCGCCGCCCAGCGCCATTCCGGCAGGTGCGCCGACAACGGGGAAATTCGCATATTTCAAACGCTTGAACGTGTCCTGTCCCTGTTTGACCATTTTCTCGACCGCGCCGTAACGGAAGGTTTTCACCGCAATCACGGCACGTTTCAGATTCGCACCGACGGAGAAATTATCGCCTTCGTTATGAATGACAAGACCTTTGTAACGGTTGTTCTTGTCCTCGATCAGATCGATGGTTTTGTTCATCATATCCAGAATATGCTCGTCAATGGAGTTATTGGGCGAGGTAAATTCCAGACACAAAACGCTGTCGCCGATATCCCAGACTTTCGCGGATTTGTTTTGCAAAACGGGTTTCGAGGCGCGTTTCACATCCGACAGCAGCAGCACACCTTCGGGGCGCTCGATATTGCGGTATGTGCCGTCAATACCCAGATGCTGCAATTTGCCGTTATCAACGCGGTAGAATCCGCCTTTTTCCGCAGCGGTTTTCAGCAATGCGGGAACGGCTTCGCCTTCGGCTTCCAGTTTTTTTACAAACCAGTCCGCGCCCAGCTGGTCAACCAGCTCGAACGGGCCTTTTTTCCAGTTATAGCCCATTTTCATCGCGTCATCGACGGCGGTGATATTACCGGCAACTTCCTCGGCATGTTCCGCGGCATAAACCAGCGTCTGCTTCAGAACGGCCCATGAATACCGGCCTTCCTTGCTTTTATCTTCCAGCATGGCTTTCAGGCCTTTTTTGATGCCTTTGGCGGATGCTTTCGGTTTCGGACGTGTGGCTTCATGATATTCGCCTGTTTGCAGATCAATCACTTCCTTGACCTTTTTGCCGCCTTCGGTATTCAGACGATAGAAACCGCCTTTCCCTTTACGGCCCGTGTAACCGTCTTCGATCATTTTGTCGATCAGCTCGATTTCACGGTGAATTTTGCAATAGCCGTCTTCATCCGGCAGTTTTTCCAGCAGGCTGGCACTGATATGCGGCATCAGATCCAGACCGACCATATCCACCAGCGCGAAAACGCCGGTTTTCGGAATACCCATCGGCTTACCGATCAGCGCATCCGCAACTTCAACATCAATGCCGCGGTCAAAGGCTTCATTGATCGCAGCCTGCAGCCAGAAAGTCCCGATACGGTTGGCGATAAAGCCGGGCGTGTCGTTACAATTGATAACGCCTTTACCCATTTTCTCATCCATAAAGCGGGTCAGATCGGCAACGGTTTTCGGATCGTTATCTTCCGAGGTAATCAGCTCCAGCAGCGGCATATAGCGCGGCGGGTTAAAGAAGTGGGTGATCATGAAATCTTTTTTGAATTCTTCGGATTGGCCATCCACCAGGTCTTTCAAAGGAATGGTCGAGGTGTTGGAGGCCACAATCGCGCCCGGCTTACGGTTCTCGTCAATTTTCGTGAACAGCGCGGATTTGATTTTCGGGTTTTCGATGACAGCCTCGATAATCAGATCGGCATCTTTCAGGCGATCCATATGGTCCTCGGTATTACCGGGGCGGATCAGACGCGCATTTTTCGGATGCATCAAGGCAGCGGGTTTGTCTTTGGCAAGACGCGCCAGCGCGGATTTGGCAATCACATCGCGGTCTTCAACCGGCGGCTGTCCCTCTTTCGGTTTCGGCACAATATCGAGAAGCTCGACTTCGATACCGGCATTGGCCAGCTGTGCGGCAATTCCCGCACCCATGACGCCCGCGCCGATGACAACTGCTTTTTTGACTTCCATCTTAAAAACCCCTTTAAATTCAAAATTCCGTAAAAATACCTGTTTTCAAAAACTTAAGATGCCCGGCGCCTCGTTCGAAAAAGCGCCGGGACAACTCTTAAGGCTTAGCCGCGTTTAAACGGGTTCCATGAACGCTTGCGCGCCACAGGTTTTTCCGCAGGCTTTTCCATTGTTTTCGCAGGTGCCGGTTTCGGCTTTTTATTATCATTGGACGGATGTTCCAGAATGGTGGCAATCCCTTGACCGCCGCCGATGCACATCGTCGCCAGCGCGTAACGTCCGCCGTCACGCTTCAGGATTTGCGCCGCTTTACCGGTGATACGCGCGCCGGAAGCTCCCAGCGGGTGACCCATGGCAATCGCGCCGCCATCCTTATTGACTTTATCCAGATCAATACCCAGCTCTTTCAGGCAGGCAAGTCCCTGCGCCGCAAAGGCTTCGTTGATTTCCACAACATCAATATCGCTGATATCCAGATTGGCGCGTTTCAGCGCTTTTTTCGTGGCTTCAACCGGACCCATACCCATGGTTTCCGGATCGCAGCCCGAAACAGCCGTGGATTTGATTTTCGCCAGAATCGGCAGACCGTGTTTCTTGGCAAATTCTTCGGTCGTGACCAGAACGGCGGACGCGCCATCCGTCAGCGGCGAAGATGTACCGGCTGTGACCGTGCCGCCATCGGCTTCTTTTTTGAAGGCGGTTTTCAGTTTGGACAGACCTTCTTTGCTGGTACCCGGACGAATACAGCCGTCATGATCGACTTTGCTGCCGTCTTTTTTGGTAATCTCGACGATTTCATCGCGGAACAATCCGGCGATATCGGCTTTATTGGCTTTCTCATGTGAAGAGACAGCCAGGTCTTCCTGCTCCTCGCGGCCGACATGATATTTGTCGGCAACGATCTCGGCCGTTTCCCCCATACCCATATAAACGCCCGGACGGTTTTCGTAGATATCCGGATTCGGCGCGGGGTTAAAACCGCCCATCGGCACACGCGACATTGATTCAACACCTGCCGCAATCACGGCATCGGCGGAACCCAGCGCAATCATACCGGCGGCATCATGAATGGCCTGCATGGAGGAACCGCAGAAACGGTTAATCGTCACACCGGCGGTTTCTTTCGGCAAATCGGTCAGGAAGTTGATATTACGGCCGACATTCAGACCTTGCTCCGCTTCGGGAAAGGCCGTGCCGAGTTTGACATCTTCGATCAGATTGGGATCAACACCGGTTTTTTTCAAAAGGCCGTTAATGGTTTGCGCTACCAGATCATCCGGGCGCACATCTTTCAGCTCGCCTTTATGTGCGGGCGTGAAGGGGGAGCGAACGTAACCTGCAATCACAACGGTTCTCTCTGTCGAAGCCGGTGTCGATTTTTTCGATGCGGGAGTTGAAGCCGCAGATTTCTTCGTTACTTTCTTCTTTTCAGCCATGGGAGCACTACCTTTCTTTCCTGGAAGATACTTTAAAAAACGGGTTTTATTACCTGTTCACAATATCCCGCAGCGGTTTCGACCGTCCGCGAGTAACCATATAAATTTGATATATCCTGTTGCTTGTAAGAGCCATAAATTAGTAGCACAGGCGGGATAGGGCTGTAAAGACAAATATAATGCACATTTCCGCTATATTTATCATAGAGTTAACCCATGAAAAACCCGCCATTTTTTCATAAAAACAGGGCGAAAATGGAAACAGAATATGTCGTATTTCGAGTCGATTCCGCAATATTCTTGACAGATTTACCGTATCTCCTTTACGCTGACGGACATCACAGGAAAGACATAATGATGCCGCAGAAAAGGCCGCAAAAACAGGGAAAGAAAACACCACGCAAATATCTGCGTGCGGCGGCGCTTTCCGCCGTTTTCGCCGCCGTTGCGATTCCCGCAACCGCAGAAGCGCAAAGCTATCACCCCTCCGAAACCGCGACCAGCAGTGAAATGCGCAGCGCGGCAACCAGCTTTCAATACAGCTACCGCAATTTGTCGGAACTGCCGCTGCGCCGCCTTGACAGCTGTACGCATGTCACAGCAGAACCGCAGATCAACAGCACCGTCACCGTCAAGGAAACCGTTTACGACCATACCAGTCTGACGGTCGCCGATCTGGATGCGTTACATCACAACTTCCTTCCCGACTCCACCCAGACGCTTGGCGTCACCAGCGGCAATTACAGCTATAGCGTCAATGTCAGCGGCACAACCTATCGCGTTAATGGCGAGGATTGCGTCCATCTAAAAGACATTGATATCGACGTCACCTTCTCGCAGAAAATCCAGACCGCCGCGGAGCTGCTGGATCACAGCTGTTACAAGGATGACGTCACAGAACATGAGGAGCTGCACGCCATGTTCAACAAAACCGCCATCGAAAATTACGGCGCGGTCATTGACGATCTGGTCAAAGCCAATGCCGAAAAGGTCAACGGACGTGTTGTGCCGCGCGGAAAGACAGCAACAGATGTGATAAGCGATATGCAGGCGCTGTTCAGCAGCACGGTGCGCGACACATTGGAAGCCGCCGTCAAAAAAGCGGACACAAAACACAGCCGTATCGACACTTTTTCCAACTACCTCAAAGAACAGAAAGAGACCGAGAAAAAATGCGGTTATGAACTGCCGCGATTCTCTGCCCCGAAGAACTGATTTCCACACCTGATTAAACATAATTATCAGTTTGACAATATGTCAAAAGAATGTTATAACTCTGCAGAATCTTTATGGTTTCCGCGATAGAATCAAGCATCAGCCAGTGGCTTATGCTTGTTTTTTTCAGAAGCGTTAAGGGTTTTTTAGATTTATTGTTTTACTTTGGTATTGGAAATGCTTAGAACATGGGGGAAATTCGGGGTTTTCCGGTTTCCGGCAGGGACAAAATCTTGAAGGGTGCAAGCCGCACGAATAAGCGACCACGCAAAAGCAGGGAAATAAAGGCAAAAGAGGTACGAGAACATGGCAATCGAACAGAATATTGAAACCGGCAATCAAAACGTCACCGTTTTTGGAAAACCGGATGCGGGAATGACGGCAAGTGTCGAGATTTCCGGTACGGAACGGGTACTTCTGGATTTCCCCACCACCGAGCTCAGCAAAGTCTCCGTCAATACCGAGGGCGCCTTAAGCATCGGCTTTAAAGACGGTTCCAGCCTTATTATCGAAGATTACGCCGCAACACTGGGTGCCGAAAACCCGCCGACCGTTCAAATCTCGGGCGGTGATGTCATCGACCTCAGCGTTTTGGTATCCAGCCTGTCCTCTTCCGTTTCCTATGATCAGGATGTCGCCGCTGCAGACATGAACGAGATTGCCCCCGCCGCCGGTGAAGAAGCCGCTGAAAAAACAGAGGAAAGCGAAGTTGTCGCCTCTGCCGACCAGGTCGCCAATACCGATACGCAAAATCTTGAAGCACAGGGAACGGTCGATCCGACACAGCTTGGCTATCAGGAACCCGCCCCCGAAGTCATCCAGAAACCGGGCGCAGGAGAAACCGTTACGATTTCAATGGATGCCGGTAAAAGCTATACGCTTGGATTCGGCATTGACGCGCCGCAGGATGCCGGTGTTATCAACAACAATCTTGTCATCAGCTTTGGTGACGGGGCACAGATTATCATTCCGAATTACAGCGTCGTCGCAGATGCAACGGAACTGCAGCTGCCTGACGGATCACCCGTCAAGGTTTCGGATTTCCCCTCCATGGTCTCGCTGGCAACACAATTGACCGAGATCGAGCCTGCCGCAGGTGACGCCGCAGGCGGTGGCGGCAATACCGGATTCGGTTTCCAGACACCCTATCAAAGCACGGATTTTAACGGACTCGAGGATATCGGCCCGATCAACCCGACCGCGCTGGATTACCGCGCGCCCGACCGTGAATACCAGCCGCCGCTGCAACAAGCGGAAACCGTCACGCTGGTTGACGGCGCGGAACTGGTCGATGAAACCGATCTCGCCGCAGGAACGCAAAGCGTTTCCGATAGTTTGAATGCGACTTTCAGCTCCGGCTCCGGCACATTCGCCGCAACAGGTGCGGCGACGGTCACATCCAGCGTTCCGCTGACCTCCGAAGGCCAACCGGTCACCGTCACACTGACAGGCGACACCTATACAGGTACGACAGCCGGCGGCACGACCGTCTTTACATTGGTTCTTGACCCTGCCACAGGAAATTACACCTTTAATCTGATCGGCACGCTGGATCACCCCGATACACTGGATCCCGATGATGACATCACCATTGATTTCGGTGTCACGGCCACAGGCAGCGGCGGCGGAACGGCTGACGGCTTTATTACCGTCACAGTTCTCGATGACGGCCCGGTTGCCAATGATGATTTCGCGACATTCTTTAAAACCGCAGGCAGCACGACAGGTAATGTGATCACAGGTGCCGGCAGCACAACCCCTGCCGCTTCCGCAGATGACCTGTCCCAGGATGATACCAATACCGTGACCGAAATTTCTTTCGGTGCCACAACCGTTGCCGTTCCGGCAGCGGGATCCGTGACCATTAACGGTAATAACGGTACGCTCGAGATTTTTGCAGACGGAACATATACTTACACTTATACCGGCGAGACGAACCCCGCCGATGATGTCTTCACCTATCTGCTGACGGATGGCGACGGCGACAGCGATCCCGCCACATTAACCATCAATGCGGACGGACAGCCGACAATCGGTCAGGCCGCGCAGGCCGTTGACGAAACCAATTTCGATGCCGGCAATCTGACGGTCAGCGATACGGTAACCGTTGATTATGACGGCGACGGCCCCGGCACAGTTGCCGGTGACAACAGCTCGTCTTCCACAGCGCCGCTGATTTCCGGCGGTGAAGCCGTCACCATTACATTTGATGCCGGTTCGGGAACCTATACGGGTGAAACCGCAGGCGGTGCGACGGTCTTTACACTGGTTATTCTGCCGAATGGCGATTACACCTATACGCAATTCCTGCCTTTGGAGCATCCGAATGCGGCTGACCCAAATGATACGCTGACCATCAGCTTCGGCATCAACGCCACGGATAGCGACGGCGATGTCGGCAGCGGCAATATTCTGATTACCGTCTATGATGACGGCCCGGTTGCCAATGACGATTTTGCAAAAATGGAAACCTCCGACACGTCGACAGCAGGTGATGTGATCACCGGTGCCGGCAGCGTCAACCCGGCAGCAGCCGCGGATGAGCTGAGTGAAGACGGCGGCAACGATGTCACCGAAATCAGCTTCGGCGCAACAACACTGGCCGTTCCCGTCGGCGGCAGCGTGACGATTGACGGTACTTACGGTACGCTGGAGATTTTCTCCGATGGCTCCTACACCTATACGCTGGATCCCGCGCACGGTATTGCGTGGAATGACACTGTTACCGAAGAATTTACCTATGTCCTGACGGATTCCGACGGCGACAGCGACCCCGCCATTCTGAAACTTCAAATCCATGACAATTCCGTGGAAGAAGTCAAAATGAAAGGCGACGACCTGACGCTGGATGAAACAAATCTGGATACGGGATCGCTGGTTCATAATGATACCGTGACAGCCACATTCGAATCCGGTAGCGGAACATTTTCCGCCACAGGCGAAAGCAGCGTTTCTTCAAGTGTGCCGCTGACCTCCGAAGGCCAACCCGTCACCGTGACCCTGTCCGGCAATACCTATACGGGTACGGCGGCAGGCGGTGCGACGGTCTTTACGCTGGTTCTGCAAACAGACGGCACCTATGCCTTTACGCTGATCGGCACACTGGATCATCCCGATACGCTGGATCCGAATGACGATATCACCATT
Source organism: Pseudomonadota bacterium (assembly GCA_013285465.1). Classification (NCBI taxonomy): domain Bacteria; kingdom Pseudomonadati; phylum Pseudomonadota; species Pseudomonadota bacterium. Next base: position 2,649,619 of record CP053449.1, on the reverse strand, counting down.
GATTTCGGCGTCACCGCCACAGGTAGCGGCGGCGGAACCGACACGGGCACAATTACCGTCACCATCCTTGATGACGGTCCGGTCGCCCATGATGATTTCGCGAAAATGAATACCTCCGATACCACGGCAGCCGGTGACGTCATCACCGGTGCGGGCAGCGTCAATCCGGCGGCATCCGCGGATGCGCCGAGTGAAGACGACACCAATACCGTCACGGAAATCAGCTTCGGCGGCACAACGCTGGCCGTGCCCGACGGCGGCAGTGTCACAATTGACGGTACCTACGGCTCGCTGGAAATCTTCTCCGACGGTTCCTACACCTATACGCTGGACCCTGCGCACGGTATTGCATGGAATGACACCGTCACCGAGGAATTCACCTATGAGCTGACAGATGGCGACGGCGATGCCGATACCGCCATTCTGAAACTGCAGATCAAAGATAATTCTGTCGAAGAAGTCAAAATGAAAGGCGATGACCTGACGCTGGATGAAACAAATCTGGATACGGGCGCACTGGTTCATAATGATGCCGTAACAGCCACATTCGAATCCGGCAGCGGAACATTCTCGGCAACGGGCGAAAGCAGTGTTTCTTCAAGCGTGCCTTTGACCTCCGAAGGTCAACCGGTCACCGTCACACTCTCCGGCAATACCTATACGGGTACGGCGGCGGGCGGTGCGACCGTCTTTACGCTGGTTCTGCAACCGAACGGCACATATGCCTTTACGTTGATCGGCACACTGGATCATCCCGATATCCTTGACCACAATGACGATATCACCATCGATTTCGGCGTCACCGCCACAGGCAGCGGCGGCGGAACGGATACCGGCACAATTACTGTCACCATCCTTGATGACGGTCCGGTCGCCCATGATGATTTCAACAGTTTCGAAGCCGCAACAACAGGTAGCGATTCAACAAACGGTAACGTTATCAGCGGTGCCGGGAGCGTTGATCCGGCAGCCGCCGCAGACGAGCTGAGTGAAGATGACACCAATACCGTCACCGAAATCCAGTTCGGCGGCACATCTGTTGATGTCCCCGCAGGCGGCAGCGCCACAATTGACGGTGATTACGGTACGCTGGAAATGTTCTCTGACGGTTCCTACACTTATACGCTGTTCAATAACTGGGGCGATCTGATTTCCTATGACTTCACGGAAACCAATAACTTCCCGCCGGTTGTGGAAGGCACGTCAATCTACGGCCTTTATGACAGCCAGCTGGGTATTGCCTCCGGTAGCCTTGATGTCGATTACGACACCACAGGGTCGGTAACCTTCGTTTCCGAAGCGGCAGGCTATAACAATACGCTGGGTGTTTACACCATCGCCGCTGACGGCACGATCGGTGAAGTCCAGTTTATTATCCAGAACGGTAACACCGCCTCTCCGGGCGATACGGTCGATTTCGACATTCCCGGCAGCGGTGGTCAAAGCATCGGTTTCTTCCTGATTGCCGATGGCGACACGCTGAATAATTACGGCGCGCTTGATCTTGTCGGCGGCTCGCTAGAATTCATCTATAAAATCGGTACGCCGGATGAACGCCCCGCCACAATCCATGACAACGGCGCAGATATTACGCTGGTGCATCAGGATCCGGGCGGTGCGATTACCGTTCTGCAAGATCCTCCGGGCGGTGGCGGACATCATCAGGTTTTCCACACGACAGACCGTGCGGATGCCTCCCCTGATCTGAACCCCGACGGCACCGTACGTGTCCTTTCCGGCCTTGCGCCGGACGGCTCGCTGCGCATCGGTTTTGAAGATCTGCCGAATTTGGGAGACGAGGATTACGACGATCTGGTCTTTGACCTGACCATCGGTCCCGACTGCCCCAGCGATGTCTTTACTTATGAACTGACGGATGGCGACAGCGACACCTCAACAGCTGATTTGACGATTAAAATCATGCCTGATGACGTACCGCAAGTTGTGACGCCTGATCCCGTTATTGTGGATGAAACGGATTTGTCTGCCGGTAACATTACCTTCTCCGACAGTCTGACAGCTGATTTCGGTGCGGATGCGCCCGGCACATTCGCCGCAGGTGATGCAAGCACATTCGGCTTTGGCGGTTCTGCCGCAGGCGGCAGCCTGACCTCGGAAGGCATCCCGGTCACCGTTACCCAAACAGGTGACACCTTTACAGGTAAGGCCGGTACGGAAACCGTCTTCACCCTGCAAATACTGGCAAATGGTGATTACACTTTCACACTTATCGGCACGCTGGACCACGCAAACCCGGCTGACCCCGATGATGTGATCGAACTCACTTTCGGCGCCATCGCCACCGATAATGACGGTGAATCCGCGACAACGACCATTACGGTCAATGTCCATGATGATGGCGTAACGGCTCATGATGATTTCGCGAAGATGGAAACATCCGACACCTCGACGGCAGGTGATGTCATCACCGGTGCGGGTAGCGTCAATCCGGCTGCATCTGCCGATGCCACCAGTGAAGATGACGCCAATACCGTCACGGAAATCAGCTTCGGCGCGACAACAAAGGCCGTGCCCGATGGCGGCAGCGTCACGATTGACGGTACTTACGGTACGCTGGAAATCTTCTCCGACGGCTCTTACACCTATACGCTGGACCCTGCGCACGGTATTGCGTGGAACCAGACCGTCACCGAAGAATTCACCTATGAGCTGACAGATGGCGACGGCGATAATGACACCGCCATCCTGAAACTGCAGGTGAAAGACAACTCGGTTGAAGAAGTCAAAATGAAAGGCGACGACCTGACGCTGGATGAAACCAATCTGGATACGGGATCGCTGGTTCACAATGATGCCGTGACAGCCACGTTCGAATCCGGCAGCGGAACATTCTCCGCAACGGGCGAAAGCAGCGTTTCTTCAAGTGTACCGCTGACCTCCGAAGGTCATCCGGTCACCGTCACGCTCTCCGGCAATACCTATACGGGTATGGCAAACGGCGTTGCTGTCTTTACGCTGGCCTTGCAGCCCGGCGGCGCTTATGCCTTTACGTTGATCGGCACGCTGGATCATCCCGATACGCTGGATCCGAATGACGATATCACCATTGATTTCGGCGTCACCGCCACAGGTAGCGGCGGCGGAACGGATACGGGCACAATTACCGTCACCATCCTTGATGACGGCCCGGTCGCCCATGATGATTTCAACAAATTCGACGCCTCTACGGGTGGTACGGATGGTGATGTCGTCACAGGTGAAAACGGCGGCGCAGGCGCTGCCGACAGCCTCAGCGAGGATGATGCCAACACAGTGACCGAAGTCTCCTTCGGCGCAAACACTGTCGCGGTTCCCGATGGCGGCTCGACCACGATTGACGGTGATTACGGCACGCTGGAGATTTTCTCCGACGGGTCTTATAACTACACGCTGTTCCCGGGTGCCGGCGGTTTCGATATCCCCGGCGGCGGCGGAACACTTGCGCCTGTTGCCGGTGATGTTGCCGGAACAAGCGACACATTCACCAAAGACGGTATCACCGTAACCTCCACAAACGGCGCTGACCTCAGATGGGTCTCGCAGGACGGCTCCGGCATCGGTATCGCAGGCGGCGGATCAGACAAAGTCTGGCCTGCAGGCGAAACCCTGAATGTTGCACTGGCACATGCTGCGGAAACCATCACGGTGAAAATCGCCGATATCGGGGCAAATAACCTGAATGGCGGCATCGACTTTAAGGTCTATGTTGACGGCAACCCGACACCCGTGGATTACGAATTTGCCATTGGCAGCACGACTCCGGTCGGCGGTGTGATTACCATCACACTGGATGCAAGCAGCTTTGGCGGCGACATCACAGGCTTTGACGTTTACTCCGTTAAAACCGCAGGCGGTCTGGATGCCTCATCCTTCCTGCTCAATGATGTCACCTACAGCTATCCGGGAACACCGGCTTCCGATATTTGCGACGTGTTCGAATACACGCTGACAGATGGCGATGGTGATATTTCGACAGCACTTCTGACCTTGAAGGCGGATTCGCCGGTTCTGAAAGTCGGCAAAAACGTCGATGATGCCGACAGCTCGACCACAAGTTACGAAGTCGGGGACGGTACAGGCGATATCGTCGGTACGGGTTCCGGTGATATTCTGGTCGGTGATGTCGGCGGCGCCAGCATGGAAACGCAGGAGCAAGACTATAATATCGCTCTGATCCTTGATGTCAGCGGCTCGATGAGCGGCAGTAAACTGACGCAGCTGAAAAGTGCCGTGACAGACATGCTGAACGACTTCAACAGCTATAACGGCGGTGATGTGAAGGTTCATTTCGTACCTTTCGCAACCTCTGCCCAAACCGGTGCAACCTTTGACGTCGGCACGGCGGCAGGTCTTGCCGCAGCGATCAGCTTCGTTAACGGTCTGTCCGCAAACGGATATACCAATTACGAGGATCCGATGCAGGATGCGATTGCATGGCTGTCCGGCAGTGAACCGATCTCCGGCGCTGAAAACTACACCTATTTCGTCAGTGACGGTGAGCCCAACCGCTATGTCAATAACAGCGGCGGCACATCAAGCGGCAGCGCCGCAACCGTGATGGATGAAATCGGCGCTGACGGCACACCCGCAGACGGCACGAATGAGATCGCCAGTCTGCAAAGCCTCAGCACCGTCATCGGTATCGGTATCGGTGTCAGTTCCACAACGCTGGGACGCCTTGACCTGATCGATTCAAACGGTGATGCGCTGAATGCGTCCGTTGATGATCTGTCGGCAACGCTGACAGGCGCCAGCCCGCTGAACCAGCTGAGCAGCGTCGGTGACGATGTTCTGACCGGCGGTGACGGCGGCGATATGATCTTTGGTGATGCTTTGTTCACCGACGGTCTTGCTTCGGCACATGGTTTGTCCACACTGCCCGGATCGGGCTGGGAGGTCTTCGCCCGTCTTGAAGCCGGCGAAAGCGCAACCAACCCTGACTGGACGCGTGCGGATACGATCGAGTATATCAAATCCCATGCCGAAGAACTGGCCGCAGAGTCAATCGGCCCGTCCGGACAGACCCGCACAGGCGGCGATGACGAAATCTACGGCGGCGGCGGAAATGACTTCATCTACGGTCAGGAAGGCGATGATCTGCTCTATGGCGGTGACGGCGATGATGTTCTGTCCGGCGGTTCCGGTGCAGATACCTTTATCTTCCATGCCGGAGATACGGGCGTCAACACAATCACCGATTTTGATATCGCTCAGGGCGACACGCTGGATATCAGTGATGTTCTTGCCGGGTTTGACCCGCTGGCGCATACGCTGTCCGACTTCGTCAAGGCAACACCGGATGGCGGCAATACGCTGCTGCAGGTGGACCCGACAGGAAGCGGCGCTTTCCAGACAATTGCCGTCCTTGAAGGTGTCAATAGTGTTGATATCGATGCCCTCTTTACAAGCGGTAATCTGATCGCCTAGGCGCAAGCGGAGGGTTTTAATCGCGTAAACGCAATCGGATAGTTTTGATTGCAGAACGCAAAGGATTATTGCATCATATAAAAGACTTCTGTATAAGGAGGACAACGGAGCGTGTTGTCCTCCTATCATCTTGAAATGAAGGAAAAAGAATATGTATAAGCGAACAGGGAAAAAGTTTTGGCAATGGGGTGCCGCTATTGCTTTATCCTGCCTCATGGCAGTTCCTGCTATGGCCGAAACGCCGGCAATTCAGGTATCCGGTAAAGACAAAGATGTCACATTGATGGATGCCATCGGCAAAGGGCTGATTATGAATCCGGAATACCGCATCGTTGCCAATGACCGCCGTGCAACGGATGAAGAGCTGGAACAGGCAAAAGCCCTGTGGAAGCCCTCCGTTGATTTCATCGGTGAAACCGGCTGGGAATATACTGACAGCCCCAGCATTAACGAGGAAAGCCTGTGGCATAACCGCGCTTCCTTAACGCTGACACAGCTTTTATTTGACGGTTACGGCACGCAAAGCGAAATCAAACGCCAAACGGCGCGTGTTGAATCAACCTCCAACCGCGTTGCTGAAACAGCTGAATTCCTTGGTCTCAGCATTACCGAGGCATTCTTTGATGTCTTGCGCCAGCGCGATCTGCTGTCAATTTCCCGCGCCAATGTGCAGGATCACCTGAAAATTCTCGACACGATCAGTCAGGGTGTTTCCAGCGGTACGGCCACAGAAGGCGATCTGGCGCAAGCCGAGGCGCGTCTGGCCTCTTCTCGCGCGACGGAAGCTTCGATCCGCCAGTCTCTGCGCGAAGCGGAAGCACTGTTCATCCGCCAGGCGGGTGAAATGCCGGAAAATCTGGTTTTCCCGAATGTACCGCGCGACCTGCTGCCGCAATCTGTTGAAAACGCCGTTACGGATGCTGTAACAAAAAGCCCGACACTGGCCGTTTTTGAATCGGATATCGATGTTGCCCATGCCGAATTCGAAGGCTCCGGCTCCACGCTTTACCCGCAGGTTAATCTGGAAGTCAACGGCACCGCCTCGGAAGACATTAACGGTATTCAAGGCAGTGACACCCGCGCTTCGGCACTGGCCGTTGTTCGCTGGAACCTGTTCCGCGGCGGTGGCGATAAAGCCCGCCAGCGCGAATTCATGTATCGTCATGCAATTGCCAAAAAACGCCGCGCCGATGCCGCACGCCAGGTTGAAAAAGACGTCCGCGACACATGGGCCGGTATGGTTGCCGCCTCCGAACGTGCCGCACGTTTTCTGGAACAGGCAAATGCCAATGAAAAAGTCGTCGGCGTTTATCTTGACCAGTTCAGCCTTGACCGCAGAACGCTTCTTGATGTTCTTGATGCGCAGAACGAGCTTTTTGTCTCGCGCTCAAGCCATGTCAACGCACTCTATACCGAAATCTTCGGTATCTACCGCCTGCTGGCCCTGCAAGGACAATTGCTGGACTCCGTCGGGGTCGAGCGTCCGCGCGAAGCCAGCCTCGCGAACTAAAAACGCATTTTCCAATCCGGATTTTGGGGTCTGTCCCCATAATCCGGTTTCCGGAGGTCTTTGATTTTGGGTAAAGACGACACGAAAAAGCCGGACAGCGCTGCAGATAACACGCCGCCAAGCGGCGGTAAAAACCCTGCCGCTGCCATGGCGCAAGCCCAAAAAAACCCGCATAAAAACCAAGATAAAAATCAGACAGCCCAACCCGCAGAACAGCCCGCTCCGGATACGGCGGAAGCAAGCGCCGTCGGCCCCGCCGCTATGGAGGCCGAAAGACTGTCACTGGATGACCCGTTGATGGAATGCCTCGCCATGCTGGCGGGGGAATTCGGACGCCGCGTCACCGCCGTTGCGCTGGCAGCAGGGCTGCCGGTTCCGACGCACGGCCTTGTCACACCGGCTGTGTTTGTCCGCGCCGCCGACCGCGCCGGACTAACCGCCAAACTTGTCCGCCGCAATATCCCGTTTCTGGCCGGTGCGCCCAATCTGCCCTGTATCCTTCTTCTGAAAGGCGATCAGGCCTGTATCCTGCGCCGCCGTATTGATAAAAACACGGTGGAAGTCCTGTTTCCCGAAACGCCGGATGCGCCGGTAAAAATGACAATCGACGCGCTGGACGCCCGCCATGGCGGCTATGCCTTTTTTGTCCGCGCCCGCGCAAGGCTGGATGAACGCTCGGGGCAGAAACAACAGCAGGAACAGGCGCGGCACTGGTTCTGGGGTGCGATTATGCAGCACCGCAAAATTTATTACGAGGTCATCCTTGCCGCCGTCATGATCAATATGTTCGCGCTGGCCAGTTCACTGTTTATTATGAATGTCTATGACCGCGTCATTCCCAATAATGCCTTCACTAGTCTCTGGGTACTGGCAATCGGCGTGTTTATTGTGTTCATCTTCGATTTTATCCTGAAAAATCTGCGCTCCTTCTTTCTGGATGCCGCGGGGCGTAAAGCCGATAACACGATTTCCGCACGGATTTTCGAACAGATGCTCAGCATGAAAATGGGCTCGCGCCCGCCCAGCGCCGGAGCGCTGGCCTCCAATATGCGGGAATTTGAAACCATCCGTGACTTTTTCACCTCGGCAACGATTGTCGCGCTGATTGATCTGCCTTTTGTAGTGCTGTTCCTGTTTTTAATGTTCCTGATCGGCGGCAAGGTCTTTCTGGTACCGATGACGCTGGCCATACTGGTTCTGGCACTCGGCTGGTATCTGCAGCGCCCGCTGAACAAAACCATTGCGAAATCCATGCGCGAAGGCGGCCATAAAAGCAGCCTGATTTTTGAAACTCTCAGCGGCCTTGAAACCATCAAAGTGCAGGCCGCCGAAGGCTATATCCAGCGTAAATGGGAGGAAATCGTCGAACTCTCCTCCGATACTTCGATGGAATCACGGCGCATCGCCTCTTTCGGCGTTAATTTCGCTGCCATGACCGCCAATCTGGCGACGGTCGGCATTGTTGTCTACGGCACCTATCTTATCAGCGCGGGGGAGATGTCAATGGGGGCGTTGATTGCCTGCGTTATCCTGTCAGGCCGCACGATGGCGCCGCTGGCGCAAGTCGCCGGATTGCTGACGAAAATGGGGCAGTCAAAAGAGGCGCTGGAACGTCTGGAAGAGCTGATGGACACGCCGGTGGAGCGCCCGCCGAAACAGGTCTTTATTTCCAAACCGCTCGTACAGGGGAATATTTCCTTTAAAGATGTTGTCTTCCGCTATCCCGGACAATCGACTCCCGCTTTGAACAATATCACTTTTCAAATTCAACCCGGCGAACATATCGGCGTTATCGGCGCCGTCGGCTCGGGAAAAACCACGCTGGAAAGGCTGATATTGAATCTGTATCAGCCCGAAGCCGGTTCGGTACAGCTGGACGGCACGGATGTCCGCCAGATTGACCCCGCCGATCTGCGCCGCAGCATCGGCGTTGTCCAGCAAACGCCTTATCTGTTTTACGGCACGGTGCGCGAAAATATCACATTGGGGCATGAAACCGTGCCGGACAGCGTTGTCTTGCGCGCGGCGGAAATGGCCGGTGTGATGACCTTCCTGCGCGATTCCGAAGCCGGCCTTGATTCAAATGTCGGTGAACGCGGCGAGCTGCTCTCCGGCGGGCAGCGTCAGGCCATCGCCATCGCCCGCGCCCTGCTTTACGATCCGCAAATTCTCTTGCTGGACGAACCGACCGCGTCCATCGACCCCGGTTCCGAACGCCGCCTTTACCGTTATCTGGTCGAGGTCTGCAAAGACAAAACCGTGATGCTGATCACGCATAAAAGCTCGGTTCTGGGGCTTGTTGATAAACTGATTTTGATGGATCGCGGACGCATTATCGCTATGGGTCCGCGTGATGAGGTCATCCAGCGCCTGCAATCGGGCGAGTTTATGCGCCCCGCAGGAACAGCGGAACAGAAAGGGTAACGGGACAAGATCATGAGCGGCCGCGAATATGATTCACAAGACCTGCGCCAAATGGATGTCACGCGCGATTATAATGACGAAATGTCTGTTTACGGCATTTCGCGCCGCGAACATCTGCTGCTCTATACAATCGCCGCATTTTTCGTGATTGCCTTGCTATGGGCGGCTTTTACCGAGCTGGAGGAAGTCACCCGCGGTGACGGAAAAATCATTCCCTCCAGCCAGATACAGGTCATCCAAAGTCTGGAAGGCGGTATTATCGAGGAATTTCTGGTCCATGAGGGCGATACCGTACAGGCGGATCAGATTCTTTTGCGTATGCGTAATGTGCAAGCGAAATCCGAATATGCCTCACAGCGCAAACGCTATGTGTCGCTGCTGGCGGCACTGGAACGCCTGAAAGCCGAAGCTGAAGGTAAAGAGCCGCATTTCTCCGATGAATTAATAAAAGAGGCACCTGACGCCGTCCGTGCCGAAACCGACGCCTATTACGCCAATATGCGTGAATCCTCCAACCAGAGCAATGTTCTGGAACAGCAGCTGTCGCAACGCCGTCAGGAAGTCACAGAACTGCGCAAACGTATTTCCGATTTAAGAAGCATCGTTGCCCTGACGCGTGAGGAACAGGAAATGATTAAACCCGCCGTCGCCCGCGGCGCGGCACCGCAAATCGAGCTGATCCAGATTGAACGCCGCCTTGCCGAGCAGCAATCCGAGCTGAACGGGCTGCGCCTGGCACTGCCGCGTTCCGAATCCGCCGTCAATGAAGCGGAGGAGAAAATCAAAGAACAGGAAAACACTTTTCGCGCCCGCGCCCAGCGCGAACTGGCCAGTATCCGCCCTGAAATGGTCTCTTTAAAGGAAACACTGGCGACGTTCCGCGACCGTGAAGAACGTACGGAAATCCGCTCCCCCGTTCACGGCACAGTCAAAGACATGAAAATCACCACCGTCGGCGGCGTTGTCCGCCCCGGTGATCCGATTTTGGAGATCGTGCCGCTGGGTGATAATCTACTGATCGAAGCGCAGGTGCGCCCCTCCGACATTGCTTTTCTTTACCCCGGACAAAAAGCCGTTGTCAAAATCACCGCTTATGATTTTTCCATCTATGGCGGACTGGATGGCGAAGTTGTGGATATCAGCGCCGATACGATTGTTGATGAGCGCGGCGAAAGCTTTTACCGCGTCCGCGTCCGCACCAATGAAACCGTGCTGACCTATAACGGCAAAGAACACCAGATCATCCCCGGCATGACCGCCGGCGTCGATATCATCACCGGTAAAAAATCAATTATGGATTATTTGCTGAAACCCTTCATCAAAGCCTCCCGCACCGCCCTTAGAGAACGATAAGAAGAGAGAAAAAAGAAAGAGAAACGGAGAAGCGTTATTTTTTCTTCTTCATCTTCTTTTCCTGCTCATCCCGCATATTTTTGATGCCGCGATCCTGCGCGTGCAGATAGGCGAGGCCGTAAAACACCAGCAGCCAGACGGCAATACCAAGAATACAGCCCAGCATATTCGGTACAGGCCATTCCGCATAACTCATCACAGGGCCTTCCCAGACGGGCAGACCGGTTGCGCCGATCACATAAACGCTGACATACAGCATTGTGCCGGTAATGCCGTTATCAAGACCGAAAATATGATCCATCACCCCCGCCAGCATGGCGACGAAAACAAGGCTCACCCAGGTTTTTAGGATTTCACTTGAAAACATGTGCTTGCTACGCCTCCGCCGCGCTTTTCTGACCGTTTTGCCAAAGCGCGTTTTCGAGTTTGCCGATCAGTTCGCGATGTGCCGCCAGCTCCGCCTCCGGCACCGGAAAATCCCGCGCCGCACGCATTTCGCGCCGCTGTTGCAATCCGGCGGATTCTCCGTTGTTTTTGTCACTGTCCTGTCCGCCGCCCGCGCCGGAAAATCCCAGCCCGTGCTGCCGTCCGCCCATCAATTCAAGATAGACCTCGGCCAGCAATTCGGCATCCAGAAGCGCGCCGTGCAATGTCCGGTTTGAATTATCAATTTCAAAGCGGCGGCACAGCGCATCCAGCGTTGCCGCCGCGCCGGGATATTTTTGCCGTGCCATCAGCAGCGTATCCACCGCCTGTTCCATCGGCAGCAGTGATTTTTTTGCCCAGCCCAGCTCGGCATTCAGAAAATTCATATCAAAGGCCGCATTATGAATGACCAGCGGCGCATCCCCGACAAATTCCAGAAACGCATCCGCCACAGCGGCAAAAACGGGTTTATCGGCCAAAAACTCGTCGGACAAGCCGTGAACGCGGTAGGCGTCCTCCGGCATTTCACGTTCGGGATTAATATAGACATGATAGGTATTGCCGGTCGGAATCTGGTGCATCAATTCGACACAGCCGATCTCGACCAGACGGTGCCCTTCCGCCGGTTCAAAACCTGTTGTCTCCGTATCCAGAACGATTTCTCTCATAAAAATACTATACGCCGCTATGCACTTGAAATAAAGAGCCTGAGTGATATTCTATCAAGACAGTTAAGACAGGGATATGGAAGGGGAGAGCAGATGGAAATCAAAAAAGTCGCGGTCATCGGCGCGGGTGTGATGGGGAGCGGAATCGCCGCACAAATCGCCAATGCGGGCACGGAGGTACTGCTGCTGGATATCGTACCGAAAGATGCGGCTGACCGCGATATTCTTGCGAAATCAGCGATTGAAAAAATGCTGAAAACCGACCCCGCCCCGCTGATGCATCCGAAAAACGCCCGCCGCATCCATGCCGGAAACACCGAAGACCATCTCAAAGATATTGCCGGTTGCGACTGGATTGTCGAGGCTGTTTTGGAAAACCTCGATATCAAGCAAAAACTGTATAAAAGAATCGAGGAATTCCGCAAACCGACCGCCGTCATTTCCTCCAACACCTCCTCCATTCCGCTGCATCTGCTGACGGAAGGCCGCTCCGACAGTTTTAAAAAGCATTTTTTGATTACCCATTTCTTCAATCCGCCGCGTTATATGCGTCTTCTGGAGCTTGTCACCTCCGGCGAAACGGACCCCGCCGTCACAAAAAGAATTTTCGCCTTCGGTGATGCCGCGCTGGGGAAAGGGATTGTGCCCTGTAATGATACGCCCGGCTTTATCGCCAACCGCATCGGTGCCTTCTGGCTGCAGGCCGGTATGAATGAAGCTTTCAATCTCGGCGTTTCCGTGGAGGAAGCCGATGCCGTCATGTCCCGCCCCGTCGGAATCCCGAAAACGGGGATTTTCGGATTGCTGGATCTGGTCGGGATTGACCTGATGCCGCATCTGGCAAAATCGCTGCTTTCCACCCTGCCCGCAACAGATAATTACGCCGCCATCCACCGCGATTTCGACCTGATCGATAAAATGATCGCAGACGGCTATACCGGACGCAAAGGCAAGGGCGGCTTCTACCGTCTGAATAAGGCAGGCGGCAAAAAAGTCAAAGAATCCATCAATCTGAAAACAGGCGATTACGCCCTGTCGGAAAAAGCCGCACCGCCCGCCCTCGAAGCTTTTAAAAAAGACGGCTTGCGCGGACTGGTCAGCAGTACGGATAAAGCCGGCCAATATGCATGGCAGGTTCTCAGCCAGACCCTTTGCTATGCCGCCGATCTTGTGCCGGAAATCGCCGATAATATTTTCGCCGTCGATCAGGCGATGAAGCTGGGCTATAACTGGTCAAAAGGCCCGTTCGAGCTGATGGATGCGCTGGGCACAGCATGGCTGGTTGAAAAACTTGCGGAAGAAGACCGCGATATCCCCGCCCTGCTGAAAGATATTCACGGCAAAAACTTCTACAAAACCAAAGACGGCGTGCTGCATTATTTCGGCATTGACGATCAATACCATCCTGTCGAACGGGCGAAGGGCGTCTTGCTGCTGGAGGATATAAAACGCAAATCTTCCCCTGTGCATAAAAACGATTCCGCCGCCTTGTGGGATATCGGCGATGATGTGCTGTGTCTGGAATTTACCGCCAAGATGAATGCGCTTGATCTTGACGTTATGGCGATGATCCATGCCGCGATTGAGCAGATTTCCAGCAGTGATACCGACTATAAAGCGCTGGTCGTTTATAATGAAGGCACAAATTTCTCGGCAGGCGCCAATCTTTCCAAGGCGCTGGCCGTCGTTGACGAGGGCAACTGGCCTGCCATTGAAAGTCTGATTACCGAAGGCCAGCGCGCCTACCGCGCTTTGAAATTCGCGCCTTTCCCCGTCATCGGCGCACCTGCCGGTCTGGCGCTGGGCGGCGGCTGCGAAATCCTGCTGCATTGCGACGGTATCGAGGCATATGCCGAAACCTATTGCGGACTGGTCGAAGTCGGCGTCGGCATTATTCCCGGCTGGGGCGGCTGCAAGGAAATGCTGCTGCGCCATCACCACAAACGCAAAGCAGGCGGGCCGGTACCGCCGATTGCCGCGGCTTTTGAAACCATCGGCCTTGCCAAAGTCGCAAAATCCGCCGCCGAGGCAAAACAGCTGCTATTCCTGAAAGACAGTGACGGCATCACCATGAACCGTGACCGCCTGCTGGCCAATGCCAAAGCGCGCGCGCTGGAACTGGCAAAACATTACACCGCACCGGAGGGGGAAGAATTGCGCCTGCCCGGCCCTGCGGGACAACTGGCACTGATGATGGCGGTCAACGGGCTTGCCCATGCCGGACGCGCCACACCGCATGACGTCACCGTCTCCGAAGCGCTGACGGAAGTTCTCAGCGGCGGCAAAGACGGTGATGTGACCCAAACGCTCACAGAGGAAGATTTGCTGGCGCTGGAACTGCAAGGCTTTATGCGTCTTGTCAAAACGCCCGAAACCCGCGCCCGTATCGACCATATGCTGAAAACAGGGAAAGCCTTAAGGAACTAACCGCAAATATGCCCGTCCTGTCCGCCATACTGGATATCATTGTCCCCGGCCGCGCCAAGCTGAAACAGCTTGCCCGTGAAAACCGGCGGCTGGAAATGTTCCTGCGCGCCATCCCGTGGGAATATTGCGGCTGGAACCGTATCGGCACACAGGCCGTTTCACCGGGATTCGCCCGCATGATCGGCGCGACAAGCATTGACACCGTGATGGATGTGCAGAAATTCCTGACACCCGATGATGCCGCCGCGCTGGACGGGCTTTACGCCCATCTTGCCGAATATGGCGAACCCTTCCAGCTGGAAACCCGCCTGCCGGAAGACGGCAAAGGCGGCGGTCGCACCTTGCGCCTGATCGGTAAACGCGGACAGCTCCCCGGCATGGCAAGTGACGAGGTTTTTGATGTGATCTGGCTGCAGGATATCACGCAGGATTCCGAGCAGATGTCCGATGTCTCCGAGGTTTTAAAGACCACCGAAAGCCGCGAGAAGAAATGGCGCGATGTCTTAAACGCGCTGCCTTTCCCGCTTTGGCTGCGCAACCCCGATCTTGACATCGAATGGTGCAATAAAACCTATACGGATGTGCTGGGCGAAGCCTCGGCCTCCATTGTCGCCGAACAGCAGGAGCTGCCGACAACCATTATCGGCAAAAAAGGCAATAAAGGCGAACGCGGCAGCCGCACACTGGCGCGCCGCGCCCTTGCCGGCCATGATATCCAGACGGAACGCCGCCATCTGGTTGTTGACGGCAAACGCCGTTTTGTCGAAGTCTCCGAAGTGGCGGGCATGACAGGCTATGCCTATGACATCACCGCGCTGGAGGAAATGGAGGCACAGTTAAAGCACCATATCGCCACCCATCACGGCGTGTTGGAACAGCTGCGCACCGCCACGGCGGTTTTTGACGGCGATATGCGGCTGCAATTTTACAATACCGCCTATGAACAGCTCTGGGATCTGGACGGCAAATGGCTGAATGCCAAACCGAAGCTCTCGGAAATTCTCGACCGTTTCAGGGAAAACCGCAAATTGCCCGAACAGGCGGATTTTAAAAAATATCGCCAGCACTGGCTGAAACTGTTTTCCTCGCTGCTGGAACCTTATGAGGAAATGCTGTATCTGCCCGACGGCACGGCACTGCGGATGACGGTTGTGCCGCATCCGATGGGCGGGCTGATCATCACCTATGAGGATGTCACCAGCAGGCTGGAGCTGGAAACCTCCTATAACACGCTGGTCGCGGTACAAAAAGAAACGCTGGATAATCTGAATGAAGGGCTGGCCGTTTTCGGCGGCGACGGCTGTCTGAAATTGTGGAATCCGAAATTCGGCACTCTCTGGGGTCTGCCGCCGGAATCGCTGGAAGGTGCGCCGCATATCACCAAACTGGCCGAACAATTCGCGCCGCATTTCGCGCCGGAAACATGGGAAAAGGACAAGGAAACCATTATCCAGAACGGGCTGGAGCGCGGCATCAAAAGCGGGCGGCTGCGGCTTGCCAATGGTACAATTCTGGAATACACCGTGCTGCCGCTGCCGGACGGCAATATTCTCAACAGCTATTTCGATGTGACGGATGAAGCGATGGTTGAAAACGCCTTGCTGGAGAAAAATGCCGCGCTGGAAGAAACCGAGCGCATGAAACTCGACTTCCTCGCCAATGTCTCCTATCAGCTGCGGACGCCGCTGAACGCCATCACCGGTTTTGCCGAAATTCTCGATCAGGAATATTTCGGCACATTGAATGAGCGGCAGAAAGAATATACCGAGGGCGTGATCTCCGCCGCCAAACGTCTGGCTGATTTGATTGACGACATTCTCGACCTGTCAACGATCGAAGCCGGTTATCTGGAACTGACCCCTGCGGAGATGAGCGTTTATGCGCTGGTGCATGACATCGAAGATCTGGCGATGGAATGGGGGCGCAAACACAATATTCACATCACCACCAAATGCCCGAAAAATATCGGCCAGATCACGGCGGATGAACGCCGCTTGAAACAGGTGCTGATGAAGCTGGTCAGTAATGCCATTGCCTTCAGCCCCGATGGCGGACGCATTGAAATTGCGGCAAAGAAATACAGCAAAGAAGGCCATATCGCCATTACCGTCAGCGATACCGGCACGGGCATTGCGAAAGAGGATATGGAGAATATCTTCTCCCCCTTTGAAAAGGCCAAATACAGCAAACACCGCCGCAGCGGCGCAGGACTCGGCCTCTCCATCGTCAAACGCATTGTCGATTTACATGGCGGCGACGTCAAAATTGAAAGCGAACTCGGCAAAGGCACCGCCGTCACCCTGCTGTTGCCGCTCGCCGCCGCAACGGAAGAAGAAAAAGAAAAGCCGCAAAAAAAGCCCGTCAAAAAAGCCGTAAAGAAACCCGCCAAAAAATAACCCGCCACCGCCACCGCCATTCCCGCGCGGGCAGGGCTTCACAACTCTCTGGACACAAAAAGAAAAAACCGTCATTCCCGTGAAAACGGGAATCCATCCTCCATTGCCTTTTGCACACGCCCTATGGACTCCCGCTTGCGCGGGAGTGACGGAGAAAGTTGCCGCAAACCGCGCCGTCATTCCCGTGTAAACGGGAATCCACAATCTGTTGCCGATTTGCGCACACCGTATGGACTCCCGCTTTCGCGGGAGTGACGGAGAAAGTTGCCGCAAACCGCGCCATCATTCCCGTGTAAACGGGAATCCACAATCTGTTGCCGATTTGCGCACACCGTATAGACTCCCGCTTGCGCGGGAGTGACGGGCAATGTTGCCGCAAGCCGCATTGTCATCCCCGCGCAAGCGGGAATCCATACCGCAGCAGGCGCGCATCACAAAAAACTGTTATCCCCGCCGCCGCCATGCTATATAATCTTTGATTGTATAAACTTAACCATCGCAAGGCGGATTCTGCCATCTGCGACTTAAGGGCCTGTAGTTCAACTGGTTAGAACGCACCGCTCATAACGGTGTTGTTGGGGGTTCAAGTCCCTCCGGGCCCACCACCAACCTTTACCTGTAAGAGAAGCTTATAGTATGGACTGGAAAACATTTTTCTCTGAAATTATAAACTCCATTGCGTGGCCGTTCACTATTTTTAGCACCGTTTATTTATTCAGAAACGAGTTTTCACAAATACTATCAAGGATAAAAAAACTCAAGCACAAGGACACAGAAGTTGAATTCCGCGAAGGGATTGAACAACTAGAAAAAGTTTCTGGAAAACTATCCCCCCCCTCTGAAAAGAATCCTTTAAGGAAACAATACGAGACTCTAATTAGCTTAGCCGAAATATCACCCCGCGCAGCAGTAATAGAAGCGTTCAGAATCTTAGAACTATCCATCAGCGAGGCAATCCTGGCCAGCGAAGGAATAGAAGAGGCTAAGTCGCTATCACATGTGCTACTTCTAAGAAATAAAGGTGATTTTCTTGATGAAGAAAGTGACATCCAATTCAACTACTTAAGAAAGCTAAGGAACACTGCCGTGCATCTGGATGACTTCGACTTAGAGGGTATGCCTATCGAACTTTATATTGACATAGCTTTAGGGCTGGCAGATAAGGTCTCCAGAAAAGCCAGAAAGAAAAATAATAAATAAAAAGTGTTTCCGCGCAGAATGTTGCGCTACTCCGTCAAATCTTCCCAAAGGTCTTTCACCTTTTTGAAAAATTTATGCACTTTCGGTGTATTTTTCTCGGTGTCGTGATGGCTGAATTCTTCCAGCAGTTCTTTCTGTTTTTTGCTGAGGTGGACGGGCGTTTCCGCCATTACCTCCACATACAGATCGCCGCGCACGGGGCTGCGGAGCACGGGCATGCCCTTGCCTTTCAGGCGGAATTGCTGCCCTGTCTGCGTGCCGGACGGGATTGTGACCTCCGCCCGTTTGCCTTCAATGGTCGGCACTTCGATTTTGCCGCCCAGCGCCAGCGTTGTAAAACTGGCGGGAACGCGCGCGTATAAATTCGCACCGTCGCGCTGGAAAAATTCATGCGGTTTCACGGAAACAAAGATATAAAGGTCACCCGGCGGCCCGCCGCGCACACCGGCTTCGCCTTCGCCGCCAAGCCGCATTCGCGTACCGTCTTCGATCCCCGCAGGGATATTGACCTCAAGCGTTTTTTCTTTCCTGATTCTGCCCTGCCCGCCGCAATCCTCGCACGGGTCTGAAATCACCTGCCCGGCGCCGCGGCAATCATGGCAGGTGCGTTCCATCGTGAAAAATCCCTGCTGCGCCCGCAAACGGCCAATACCGCCGCAGGTTTCGCACACTTTGGGTTTCGAGCCTTTTTTCGCGCCCGCACCGCTGCAAGTGCCGCAGCTTTGCCATGTCGGAACGCGGATCGGCCTTTCAACACCTTCAAAGGATTCTTCCAGCGAGACGGAAACTTCATAGCTGATATCCGCGCCGCGCTGTGCCGCACTGCCGCCGCGTCCGCCGCCATTGCCATTCATAAATTCGCCGAACATCTCCTCGAATATATCGGAAAAATTTCCCTGAAAACCGCCTTGAAAGCCGCCGCCGAAACCGCCGCCCTGATGCCCGCCCATACCTTGTTCAAAAGCGGCATGGCCCATACGGTCATAAGCCGCACGGCGCTGGTCATCCTTCAGGATGTCATAGGCTTCACTGATTTCCTTGAATTTCTGCTCGGCGCTGTCATCACCGGGATTGCGGTCGGGGTGATGCTGCATCGCCAGCTTGCGGTAGGCTTTTTTCAGCTCATCCGCTGTCGCCGTTTTTGAAACGCCCAGCACGTCATAAAGGTCTTTTTTTGCCATGGTCCGGTCCAATATCTGTGCGTAACATGCGTCTCCCGCGCCCCGGCTTCACGCCGGGGACGGGATGACAGATTCATGTTTTATGCGGATTTACTTTTTTTGCCTTTTTTGCCTTTACCGTTGTCTTCGGCTTCTTCTTCCTCAACCTCGGTAAATTCGGCATCGACAACATTTTCATCAGCAGACTCTTCCGCTGCGGCTGCGGCATCCGCACCACCTTCGGCTTCCTGCGCTTTGTAAAGCTGCTCGCCGATTTTCATCGCCAGCTGTTCCAGAACTTCAAGCTTTTCCGTGATGGCATCGGTATCTTCGCCTTCCAGAACCTCTTTCAGATCTGCAATCGCCGTTTCCGCTGCGGTTTTGTCATTCGTGTCCAGCTTGTCCCCCAGCTCGGAGATTGTTTTCTCCGTCGAGTGGATCAGGCTTTCCGCACGGTTTCGGCTTTCGGCAACGCTGCGGCGTTTTTTATCGGTTTCAGCATTTGCCTCCGCCTCTTCAACCATTTTCTCGATATCGGCATCCGACAAACCGCCGGAGGCCTGAATACGGATTTGCTGTTCCTTGCCGGTCGCCTTATCTTTTGCTGAAACCTGCACGATACCGTTTGCATCAATGTCAAATGTGACTTCGATCTGCGGAATACCGCGCGGTGCCGCCGGAATACCGACAAGGTCAAACTGGCCGAGGATTTTGTTATCCGCCGCCATTTCACGCTCGCCCTGGAAGACACGGATGGTCACCGCGCTCTGTCCGTCTTCGGCGGTCGAGAAGACCTGTGATTTTTTGGTCGGGATCGTCGTATTGCGGTCGATCAGGCGGGTGAAAACACCACCCAGCGTTTCGATGCCCAGCGACAACGGCGTCACATCCAGCAGCAGCACGTCTTTAACATCGCCGGAAAGGACACCGCCCTGAATAGCCGCACCATCGGCGACAACTTCATCAGGGTTCACGCCTTTATGCGGCTCCTGACCGAAGAAATCTTTGACGATTTCCTGAATTTTCGGCATCCGCGTCATACCGCCGACCAGAATAACGGCGCTGATTTCCGAGGCTTTTACGCCCGCATCTTTCAAAGCCGCCTTACACGGTTTCAAAGTACGCTGAACGAAATCATCCACCAGCGCTTCCAGTTTCGCGCGGGTCAGCTTGACCGTCAAATGTTTCGGGCCGGAGGAATCCGCCGTGATAAAGGGCAAATTGACTTCCGTCTGCGTTGTCGAGGACAGCTCGATCTTGGCTTTCTCCGCCGCCTCTTTCAGGCGTTGCAGTGCCAGCTTGTCTTCGCGCAGATCGATACCGTTTTCCTTTTTGAACTCATCGGCAAGATAGTCGATGATACGCAGGTCAAAATCTTCACCGCCAAGGAAGGTATCACCATTCGTGGCTTTTACTTCAAAGACGCCGTCACCGACTTCGAGGACGGAGACATCAAACGTACCGCCACCAAGGTCATAAACGACAATTGTACCGTTTTCTTTTTTATCAAGCCCGTAAGCCAGCGCTGCCGCTGTCGGCTCGTTGATAATGCGCAGCACTTCCAGACCGGCGATTTTACCGGCATCTTTCGTTGCCTGACGCTGACTATCGTTAAAATAGGCCGGAACGGTAATAACGGCTTTCTCGACTTTTTCGCCGAGGAAAGCTTCCGCCGTTTCCTTCATTTTTTGCAGAATAAAGGCGCTGATCTGGCTGGGGGCGTATTTTTCGCCTTCCGCCTCAACCCAGGCATCGCCGTTTTCGCCTTTAATGATTTTATACGGCGCTTTTTTCGCCATATCCTGCACTTCGGCCTCGTCAAAGCGGCGGCCGATCAGGCGTTTAATCGCATGCAGCGTGTTTTCGGGGTTGGTCACAGCCTGACGTTTTGCGGGCTGTCCGACAAGGCGCTCGCCGCCTTCGGCAAAAGCAACCATTGACGGCGTTGTCCGCGCGCCTTCTGCATTCTCAATAACTTTGGGTTTATCGCCGTCCATAATGGCGACGCAGGAATTGGTCGTACCGAGATCGATACCAATGACTTTGCTCATGATATTACTCCTTTTGGCAAATATTTCGGGATAACCCTGACTATTCAGCAATTATCCGCTATTCCCTATTTTGCGCTGCGCCTTAGAGAACCGCCGCGCAAAACACCTTTTCTTCACCGGAACTATACGCATTTCGCAATGAACATGCAAGCACCGATACCCTATTATAGCATAAAATTGCCGCAATGCAATATTTTCTATGGAAAATATGGGCGTTTATTTGTATCCCTGCACAAAATTTGCACAAAATAACCTTATCCGTGCCATAATTCCGCCGGTGTTTTGTGGCATTCTGTCAGACAGGGATTGTTTGCCTTTCCGGCGCTTTTGCGCTATAGGCTTTAGCTGCTACTCTTTACGACAGAAAAGGACGATAGATGGACAAGCTGGAAATCGAAGGCGGCTATCCGCTGAATGGCGAGATTACGATCAGCGGCGCAAAAAACGCCGCCCTGCCTTTAATGTGCGCCGCCCTGCTCAGCGCCGATACGCTGGTGCTGGAAAATGTGCCGGAACTGCACGACATTCTGTCGCTGATTGATTTGCTGGAAAATATGGGCGCAAAAACCACCCGCACAGGCACACAGCTGGCCATTGATGCCGCCCCTGTTAACAGCACCACCGCCCCTTATGATCTTGTCCGCAAAATGCGCGCCAGCGTTCTGGTGCTGGGGCCGCTTCTGGCGCGTTTCGGCACGGCAAAGGTTTCCCTGCCCGGCGGCTGCGCCATCGGCACACGCCCTGTTGATCTGCATATCGAAGGTCTGCGTAAAATGGGCGCGGAAATCGAGCTGAAAGACGGTTATATCCATGCCCGCACACCGCAAGGCGGCTTAAAAGGCGCGGAAATTACCTTCCGTACCAAATCCGTCGGCGCAACGGAAAATCTGCTGATGGCGGCAACGCTGGCCAAAGGCCGCACCGTGCTGCACAATGCCGCGCTGGAACCTGAAATTACCGATCTTGCCGATTGCCTGATCGCCATGGGTGCAAAAATCACCGGACTGGGAACGGAAACACTTGAAATCGAAGGCGTCGAAGCGCTTTCCGGCGCAAGTCACAGCGTCATTCCCGACCGGATCGAAACAGGCACTTACGCCATTGCCGCCGCAATGACAGGCGGCGAAGTCACACTGAAACATGCGCGGCTTGACCATCTGGAAGCTCTGGTTCCGATGCTGGAAACGGCGGGCGTATCCTTAAAAGATGACGGCAAAGGCAATGTCACCGTCACCCGCAAGGGCAATACGCTCAATGCCGTTGATATTACAACCGCGCCTTATCCCGGTTTTCCGACCGATTTACAAGCGCAGGCGATGGCGATGCTGACCATTGCCGAAGGTGCGGGAACAGTCAAGGAAACCATTTTTGAAAACCGCTTTATGCATGTGCCGGAACTGGCGCGTATGGGGGCGGATATTGCCGTTCACGGTTCCTCCGCCGTCGTGCGCGGCGTGCCGCGTCTGAAAGGAGCGGAAGTCATGGCAACCGATCTCCGCGCCTCGGTTTCGCTGATTCTGGCGGCGCTGGCCGCTGACGGTACGACCGTCGTCAACCGCATCTATCATCTTGACCGCGGCTATGAGAAACTGGAACAGAAACTCGGCGCCTGCGGTGCAAAGCTTCAGCGCGTCGCCGCCTGATAAAAAGAAAAGAGACGCCATGACGATTGCGCAGATCGCTCTTGATGACAGCCTCAATATCCGGCTTTCCCCGGAAATTGAACGCGAGCGCCGCACCGCCATCGAAGATCTTCTGCACGGCAATGATTTCCATTGCGAAACGGCCACCGCCCCCTATAACGTTACATTATCTCTGGCCGGACGCGCCGTAAAATTCACGCTGAAAGGCACGGAAGATGACGCAGAGACGGATTTTTCCGTTGCGCTGCCGCCCTTCCGCCGGCTGATTAAAGACTATTTCATCGTCTGTGAAAGCTATTACAAAGCCGCGCGCCGTTCCAGCCACGCCCATATAGAAGCCATTGATATGGGACGCAGGGCTTTACACGACGAAGCGGCTGCGCTATTAAAGACAAAGCTTGCAGGATATGGTGTAAAAACGGATTTGCCAACGGCACGGCGTTTGTTTACACTGATCTGTGTTTTGCATATCCGCATTATCTATTAACAACAAGAATTTAGGTAAACATGTCCGAAAAAGAAGACTTGATGGAATTTGAAGGTGTTGTCACGGAACTTCTGCCCAATGCGATGTTCCGGGTCAAGCTGGAAGACAACACGCATGAAATCCTTGCCCATACATCAGGCAAGATGCGCAAAAACCGCATCCGCGTGCTGGTCGGCGACCGCGTCACCGTTGAAATGACCCCTTACGACCTGACCAAAGGCCGCATTACTTTCCGTCACAAATAAGCGGGTCACACGGCATGGCGCAACTGATTCTGGCCTCCGCTTCTCCAAGACGTTTACAACTTCTGGAACAGGTCTCTCTCCGGCCCGGCAGCGTTATACCTGCCGATATTGACGAAACCCCTTTAAAAAACGAACTGCCTGCCGCTTACGCAAAACGTATTGCGCTGGGTAAAGCGGAAAAAATCGCCGCGACGGAAAAGACCGCTTACGTCCTCGCCGCCGATACGGTTGTCGCCTGCGGGCGGCGCATTTTGCCGAAGGCCGAAGATGAAGCCACCGCCGCCAAATGCCTTGACCTGCTGTCCGGGAAACGTCACCGCGTCTTGGGCGGTATTGCTGTTATCGCTCCGGATGGAAAAACCAGTGTCAAACTTGTCACCACTATCGTAAAATTCAAGAACCTGTCCGCCGCGGAAAAACAAGCCTATCTTGCCACCGGTGACTGGGAGGGCAAGGCCGGCGGTTATGCCATTCAGGGACCCGCCGCCGCTTTTATTCCGTTTATCAGCGGTTCCTACACAAATGTCGTCGGGCTGTCACTGCCCGAAACCTGTCAAATGCTTCATGGATTAGGCTATCACGCCGGGGAGTAAAAAATGTTCGATCTTTACATGGAAACCGTCGACAACCAGACACATGTCGCCGTTATCGGGCAGAAAAGCCACCGGCTGGAGGATCTGTTCCTCGATTACCCGCGCGGCTATGCTTTTAATACGCCGAAATGGGCGGGTATTTATTACGGACGCGTCACACAGGTGGATACAAGGCTGAACGTCGCCTTTGTCGATCTCGGCAACGGTAAACAGGGCATGCTGCCCGCCAAACATGTTTATAAACCCGATGGCGGCGCGAATGATATCTCCTTTCTGGTCGGTACGGGGGAATGGCTGTTCGTACAGGTAAAAGCCGAAGGCCATGATACCGAAGATGAAAGCTTCAAAAAACTCGCCCGCCTGACGACAAAAATTCACATCCCCGGGCGCACGCTGCTTTACAGCCCGAATGTCGTCGGCGTTTTCTCGTCACATTGGGTCAGCGAGGATCAGGAAGAATTCATCGGCCGGAAACTGACCTCACACCATCCGAAAGGCGGCTGGGTCATCCGCCAGATGGCGCCCGATATCGATAATGATGTCCTGCTCTGCGAGGCCGACAGCCTCGTTGCGGAATGGGATGAGGCGAAGGAAAAGGCGAAACAGGCACATGCCGCCGACACACCCGGCTGCGTCTGGCGGGGGCCGGACGCCATTGAACGCGCTTTTATTGATTATGCCCGCCGCGGCCTCGGCCATATCGAAACCATGACGCAGAAACATCTGGAACAGGCGAAGGCCTGGGCGGTCAAATTCGCTCCTGATCTTGTGCCGAAAATCACCGTTGCGCAATTCTCGCCGCAAGACCGCGTCAAATCACTTTTCGAGGCACATGACATTCACTCCGCCTTGCAGGAATTGCATGAAAAAGTCGTGCCGCTGCCCTCGGGCGGCAATATTGTGATTGAACGAACGGAAGCCTGCGTCGTCATTGATGTCAACGCCGTCTATGCCGATGCTTTCGTCACCAATATGGAAGCCGCCGAAGAAGCCATGCGTCAGATCCGCGTCCGTAATTTCAGCGGTATTATCATCTGCGATATGATCGGCATGGCCTCAAAAACCCAGCGCCATCAGCTGATTGACGCTTTCGAGTTGAACGGACGTTTCGACCCCGCCGATCCGCAAGTACACGGTCTGACGCGCCTGATGTTAATGGAAATCACCCGCCGCCGCCGCTCCGCCTCGCTGCGCGACAAAGTCTCCATTATCAGCAGTGAATTTCCGGGGAACAAATAAACAAAAAATAAATAGACGCTGCTACATCACCGGCTTTAGCTCTTCCACACCGAAACCGGGCGGGCAGACAATATCCAGCGCGTCACCATCCATGCGGGAGAGGGAATGCGGCTTGCCGTCAGGCGTGACGGTTTTCAGATAAACGCGGCCGCTATGACGCACCGGCACGGTTTTGAAACCTCCGCCCGTACGGTTATCAATATCCGGACGCTCCAGCGGTTTCACCCGGCGCGGGTCTTCGGCGGCAGGGTCGCGCAGGCAGGGCTGCCCGTTTGGCGTCAAAGCCTGCCGTCCGCCATCGAAACACTGGCAAACCTCGACCGTGCCGAAGGGAATGCAGTCACATTTTTCGGTGTCTTCATTTTCAAAAGCTTCGGGGTCTTCAAAGAAAATTTTGCACAACACATCACGCGCAACAGCCGGAGCCGTATCTTCCGCAGAAGCTGCCGTTACAAAGGGAAAAACAAAAAGACACGCCGCCAGTATAAAAAGAAAACGCGCCATTTCGCCGTCACATACCGCGTTTCGGGTTACGGTTCTGTTTCTGCGCCGTCTTATTTGCCTCGGACGCGTTGTCGTTTCCCGGGTCGCTCGCCCCGAACGCGGCTGTCTTTAGCCGTGTTTCAAGCCGGTCATAATATGTGCGCAGTTCCGCGATCTGCTCATCGGTTTTTTCCTTCCAGCGCGTATCGGGATTGGTTTTGCGGTCTTCGACAATTTCCTCGATCTGTGCGCGCGCCTTCGGCAGCGTCATCCACGGCACATCTTTATCTTCCGTCGTCAGGCGGTTATACAGCGCCTCCGCATATTTCTGTTGCGCCGTATCATCCATTTTTTCCGGCGCATCCGCAAACATGATACGCTGGGCAAAAGTCTGAAAACGGCGGATTGACGGCTGGTCTTTCAGTGCCTGTTCAAACCGTTTCGGGAAGTCCTTAATCAGTTCCGCGCGTCGGTCCCAGTCACCGGATTTAAAATCTTCCATCCAGTTTTTGACATCCTTGTTATGCGCACGCCCGACAAAGTCGAAAATCTGCTGCTCAGGCTCCGCCCCGTCTTCAAAAACCGGACGGGCTTTTTTCGCCGCTTCGGCAATGCGTTTCTGGAAGTCGGCATTGCTGTGTACCATCTTCGCCCGCATTTTCAGCGTTTCCTCATCCAGATCATCAGGCATGACCGGCCCGGCGAGTTCCTGCGGCATCAAAATCGGCTGCTGGTTTTTGCGCAGCGTATGCAGCGGCTGTTTCCAATGATCTTCATCTTCGGTTTTCAGCAGCGCCACCAACTCATCCACGGTTTTATCCAGATATTCCGCCGGATCATAACGCAGATCGAACACAATATGCTCATTGGCATAGCCCGCATTTTGCGCCACTGCCGTCGCCATCATATGCTCGGCAACGAAATTGCCGCGCTGCGGCGCATTGCTATAGGCAAAGACGCTGTTTTCCTTCATAAAGTTTTCAACATCATCCTTGCTGCGCATTTTCATCATCTGGTCCCAGATTTTCGGCGCTTCTTTCTTTAGTTTACGCGCAACCTCCAGCGTAGCTTCAATATCGGCCATCGCATCATGGGCGGTTTCCTCATTCAGCCCGATACCGTTCTGCCCGCAAACTTTCAGTAGCGAAATCGAAACACTGCCAAAGCTGTTCTTTTCCTTCAGCGTCAGCACATCAGGCGCATAAATATGTACGGCCTTCACAAAACTCAAAACATCGGATTTACTGTTGCGCGGCTCGCCCCAGTTTTTGGCAGAAGAGGTTAGGAACGGCTCTTCCAGATTCTGGTGCAGCGCATTTTGCAAAACAGGCTCGTCAAAGCGCAGGCTGTTATAACCCCAGAAAGTCAGCGGCCAGTCTTTATCATTCAGCCATGATTTCAGCTCGGTGACGAATTCGAACATCGAGGTTTTTTCATCTTCCAGCTCCTCATCGCCAAAGCCTGTCGTCAACAAAGCACCGGGGGAGGGAACAATCCACGGGTTACGGCGGGCACGGATTTCCTTACGCTCGATCTCGTTCAAATCATCATCCGTATAGATCATGCCGATTTGAAAAATTTGACCGAAATTACGGTCGAGATCCGAGGTTTCAAGGTCGTAAAAAATATGGCCCATAGGTACCTCCCGCAGGGAATGGCTGTAAATAAAGTCATTTTAAAAAGTTGTTTAGCATAACATACAATAATGCTTTTGGAAACCTGCAACTTCGTGTTAAATAGAACTCCTGAAAAATGCGAAAAGAGGGAATGAAGTCACGTGAGCGCGAAAAAATGGACGCCGACAAGCTGGAAAAAACATCCGGCGCAGCAACTGCCGGAATATCCGGATAAAAGCCAATTGGAAGAAACCCTGCGTTTCCTGAAAAATATGCCGCCGCTGGTTTTCGCGGGGGAAAGCCGTGATTTAAAGGACAAACTGGCCAAAGTTGCCGAAGGAAAAGCCTTCCTGCTGCAAGGCGGCGACTGCGCCGAAAGCTTTGCCGAATTCCACCCGCAGAATATCCGCGACACCTTCCGCGTCTTGCTGCAAATGAGCGTTATTCTAACCTATGCCGGCGGCTTGCCGGTTGTGAAAATGGGACGTATGGCGGGACAGTTTGCCAAGCCGCGCTCCAGCGATGTCGAGGTCAAAGACGGATTAACCCTGCCTGCCTATCGCGGCGATATCGTCAATGCGCTGGAATTTTCCGCAGACGGACGCAGCCCCGACCCCAACCGTATTTTGCAGGCCTATAATCAGGCAACGGCAACACTGAACCTGCTGCGCAGTTTTGCCCGCGGCGGTTATGCCGATCTGCACCGCGTCAAAAAATGGATTCTGGATTTCGCCGCAGACAGTCCCGAAGGCGAACGCTATATGCGCGTGGCGCGGGAAATCGAACATGCGCTGGCCTTCCTGTCAGCCATCGGCGCGGATACTGCCAGTGCCGCCGCTTTGCGCGAAACCGATTTCTTTGTCTCGCATGAGGCATTGCTGCTGCCCTATGAAGAAGCACTGACCCGCACCGATTCCACAACAGGCGACTGGTATGACGTCTCCGCACATTTCCTGTGGATCGGTGACCGTACCCGCCAGCCGGACGGCGCGCATGTCGAATTTCTGCGCGGCGTGAAAAACCCGATCGGCATCAAATGCGGCCCGTCCCTGAAACCTGACGAGCTGATAAAACTGATTGATACGCTGAACCCGAAGGACGAAGCCGGACGCATTACGCTGATCTCGCGCTTCGGCGCGGGCGAGGTGGAAAAATATCTGCCGAAACTGATCCGCAAGGTCAAACGCGAAGGCCGCACCGTGTCATGGATTTGCGACCCGATGCACGGCAATACCGAGAAATCCTCCAGCGGTTACAAAACCCGCCAATTCGATAATCTGATGACGGAAATCAAACAATTCTTTGATGTCCATAAGGCGGAGAAATCATGGCCCGGCGGCATCCATCTGGAAATGACCGGACAGGATGTCACGGAATGCACAGGCGGTGCCATTGCCATCAGTGACGAGGATTTATCCCAGCGTTATCACACCCATTGCGACCCGCGTCTGAATGCGCGGCAGGCGATTGAAGTGGCCTTTCAGGTCGCGGAGAAACTGCGCGAATTGCGCGGCAATGACGAAGATTGGGGACAGGCCGCGTGTTAAAAATTGCGCTGGCGCAGCTGAACCCCGTTCTTGGCGCTTTAAAAGAAAATGCGGAGAAAATCCTGTCCACCTGCCATGATCTGACGGGTAAGGCCGATCTGGTTGTTTTTAACGAGCTGGTGCTGACAGGCTATCCGCTGGAAGACTTGACGCGCAAGCCGTTTTTCATCAACCGCGTCCATGACTATGTCGATTATATCCTTGAAAACCTGCCCGATCTTCACCCCGCGCTGGCGCTCAGCACGCCGTGGCGTGCCGTGGACGGCAAGCTTTACAATGCCATTCTGTTTATCGAGAACCGTCATATTACCGCCGTCCGCCCGAAACACGAACTGCCCAATTACGGCGTTTTTGACGAGGTGCGGATTTTCGATGCCGGACCACTGCCCGAGCCGGTGAATTTCAAATCCTACCGCCTCGGCCTGATGACCTGTGAGGATATGTGGAAACCTGCCGTCACCGAACATTTGCGCAAAACAGGCGCGGAAATCCTGATCGCCGCCAATGGCAGCCCGTTTGAAATCGAAAAATTTCACACCCGTGTCGATCATGCCAGAAACCGCGTCAAAGAAAGCGGATTGCCGCTGATCTATATCAACCAGACCGGCGGACAGGATGAAATCGTCTTTGACGGCGGTTCTTTCATTCTGGATAAACACGGGCAGCAGGTTCTGCTCTGCCCCTCGCATTGCGAACATGTCGCCGTTACCTCATGGGCACCCGACCCCGAAAGCAATGCGCGGCGCATTCTGGCCTGTACCGATGCCCCTGCCTCCGTCCCGCTTTACGATGATATGCAGGGCATTTACCAGACTCTGCAGCTCGGTCTGCGCGATTATGTGGAAAAGAACGGTTTTTCCGGCGTGCTCGTCGGCCTGTCCGGCGGCATTGACAGTGCTTTGACGGCGGCACTGGCTGTCGATGCGCTGGGTGCGGAGAATGTTCTCTGCGTTGCCATGCCATCCCCGCATAGCAGTGATGACAGTCTGAAAGATGCGAAAACCTGCGCCATGCTGATGGGTGCGCGGCTGGAAACCGTGCCGATTGAACCGGCAATGGATGCCCTGACCGGTATGGCCGCACCGCTGGCCGCTATCGAGGGCATCACAGCGGAAAATATTCAGGCACGCAGCCGCGGCATGTTTTTAATGACTCTCTCCAATGCGACGGGACATATGGTGCTGTCCACCGGCAATAAGTCGGAAAGCGCCGTCGGCTATGCCACACTCTATGGCGATATGTGCGGCACCTATGCACCGCTGAAAGATGTTTATAAAACGCTGGTTTATGCGCTAACGCGTTGGCGCAACAGCAACTATCCCGACTTCTCGCGCGGACCGCAGGGACGCGTTATTCCCGAAACCGTCCTGACCAAAGCCCCGACGGCGGAACTGCGCCCGCATCAGCGAGACGAAGACAGCCTGCCGCCTTATGAAGAGCTGGACGATATTCTCTATTGCCTGATTGAAAAGGAACTGGGGCTGGACGAGATTACCGCCCGCGGCCACGCGCCGGAACTGGTCAATAAAATCTGGCACCTTCTGGACGGCGCGGAATTCAAACGCCGCCAAGGTGCGCCCGGCATTAAAATCACACCGAAATCCTTCGGACGCGACCGCCGCTATCCCATCACCAACCGCTTTATCTCGCTTCTCGCTGATGCGGCTTAAACCGTAAAGCTGAAAAACCCGCAAAATTGACAAATTTTTCATATTTTTACTGTAATATATTGTCATGACTTGATTTTTTTGCGGAGAAGAGGGTTTTGAAATACAGAACAAATTTCCCGGAGAATTTAAGGATCGACCTGCATGAAACGCCGCTTGATCTCGGCAATCTTGATAATCTCGTTTTTGGGCGCGATGCCTCCCATTCTTTTCTGGTGTTAAAGGATGCCGATCACGGCACAATCCTTTCGGAAATTCACGGCACATCTTATCATCCGCTGCAAAAAAAGCTGGGGCTCGGCGGTCAATCCGTCTTGAATATCTTCAATTTGCTGGCTGCCGATATGGGTATACACCGTGTTTTCAACAGAGTCGCAAAATTCTGCGGCTATGAGAAAAAAATCAGCAAACTCAAAGTTTACGCAACCGATGGCGCGCGGCGCAGCAAAGTGGGTGACCGCACCGTGCCTGTCAAAATCGGCTCATTCGAGGATATTATGCCGCTCTGGCTATCGGCAATGGAGGTCGGCACCGCCGTTAACCGTAGCGAGAACCGCTATAAAGGTGTGTCGCTGGCGCAAAAGGCGAAAAACTGCCATGCCGTTACCGCCGCATTACTACGCATGATGGCGGTTGACCCCGCCGGTATCAAAATGCATTATGCCGCCCCCGGTTTTTCGCACAGCCTGTCAAAACTGATCCCCGTTATCCGCGAAATTTCCGCCGATCATCATAAAGACAAAAGCACGGCAGAACTGCAAACGGGCTTCTCGACATTTATGCGCGCGCTCAACCATTCCGTTGACCCCGATGCCGCGCCGGTCAAAAAACGCAAACCGTCTTTACGAAAAACTTTCTTTCGGCCTCCAAGCAGCCCGCTTTCCTCATAAAAAAACGCCGCCCGCATGGAAACGGACGGCGCTTTAGCACGAGATATTTTGGAAATTTTATTAAGCAGCCTCAACCATATCCTGGAACTGGCGGCGCATTTTGCGCTCGACTTCTTTCGGATCTTTTTGGTACAGCGCATACATTTCCTGCGCATAAGGATCGGGCAGAATGTCTTCGCGGTCTTCGCGCAAGCCTTTCAGCGTTTCTTTGGCAATATGTTCGGGCGACACTTTCGGCATATCAATGTCGCGCGCCATATCGGTATCGACCGGGCCGGGATAAACACCGAATACTTTTGTGCCTTGCAGGCCAAGCTCCGTCCGCGCCTGCATCAGCAGGAAATGCATTGCCGATTTTGATGCCGTATAGGTGGAAAGACCCGGGAAAGGCAGAAAACCTGCGATTGAGGAGACGCCAAGAAAACCGCCGCCGCCGTTGTTTTTCAGGATTGGCGCAAAAGCGTTCAAAAGCGCGAGCGGGCCGAAATAATTGACCTCCATTTCACGGCGGCCGCGTGACGGCGCTTCTTTATCGGAAAGCGCACCGGATTCCAGCAGACCGGCATTGCTGATCAGCAGTGTCACATCTTTTGCTTTTTCCGCAGCGGCGCGGATATCCGCAGGGCTGGTGACATCAAGTCGCAGCACTTCAAGTTTACCCGGATGTTTGCCAAGAAGCTCTTTCACCGTGTCAGGGTCGCGCACGCCAAGATAAATTTTCTTTGCGCCGTCTTTCAGGAATTCTTCAACATAGGCACGGCCAATACCGCGGTTTGCGCCTGTAATCAGAATGATCTGGTTTTTAATCTCCATGGGAAATGCTCCTTTGGTTTTTGGTTTGCGTAACTGCTTTGTGAAGTGCGCACAGCATAACATCCCAAAAGTTAACGACCCGTAAAGGTCGTTTGTTTTTTTCCTGAAAAAAGAAAAAGTAATCAGATTGGCGCGTGATTAACGAAAGAAATCAGGCACGTCTTCGCCAAAACCTTTGGTCTTGTCACTGCCGCCATCCCGTTGTTTTGCCGCTGCGGGGCGCTGGTTGCGGATGCCGTGTTTTTCGGCTTGTTTTTCCACGGGTTTTTTCTGTGCGGATTTTTCTCTGGAATCCGCCTTAGAATCCGTCTGTGCCGGTTTCTCTTGCGGCGGTTTTTTCCCTGCGGGTTTTGTGTTGCGGCTACGTGACGGCTTTCTTTCATCCTGTTCTTTGGCTTTTGCGGCCACAGGTTTTCCTTCGGAAGATTTTCCGCCGGCAATTTCAAAACGCGGAATGCCGCCCTTGATCAATTTCTCGATATTCTCGACATATTTGACATCTTCCGGCGTGGCAAAGGTAAAGGCCTTGCCCTTCAAACCGGCGCGTCCCGTCCGTCCGATACGGTGAATATAATCCTCGGCATGGTGCGGCACATTGTAATTGAACACATGTGAAATACCGGCAACATCCAATCCGCGTCCGGCAACATCACTGCAGACAAGGATTTTTGTTTCGCCGCTTTTAAAGCTGTCCAGCACGCGGGTACGGCTGTGCTGGTCCATATCACCATGCAGCGCCGCCACATCTTTAAAACCTTCACGCTCCAATGACCGTTTCAGCCCGTCAATATCGCGTTTACGGTTACAAAAGATAAAAGCATTGGTGACATTTTCGTCCGACAGGATTTTCACCAGCGATTTTTTCTTATTACGCTCTGAAACCTCGACAATCACATGGTCAACCGTTTCCGTCGGTTTTGACGACAAGGCAACGGAGACCTCTTTCGGGTTCATCATAAATTTCTTTGACAATTTACGGATCGGGTCCGCCATCGTCGCGGAAAACAGCAGCGTCTGCCGCATCACAGGCAGAAAACCGATGATTTTTTCAATATCGGGAATAAAACCCATATCCAGCATACGGTCGGCTTCGTCAATCACCAGAATTTTAATATCGGCCAGCAGCACATTGCCGCGCTCGAACAAATCCAGAAGCCGCCCCGGCGTTGCAATCAAAACATCCACGCCGCGTTCCAGTTTCTGGATTTGCGGTTCGATGGAAATACCGCCCACCAGCACGGCATGGTTCAAGTTCAGATATTTGCCGTATTGTTCAAAATTTTCGGAAACCTGCATCGCCAGCTCCCGCGTCGGTGCCAGCACAAGTGAGCGCGGCATCCGCGCACGCACACGACCACCGGCCAGAATTTCGATCATCGGCAAGGTAAATGAGGCGGTTTTCCCCGTCCCCGTCTGGGCAATGCCGACAAGGTCGCGCATCATCAGCACAGGCGGAATCGCCGCCTCCTGAATCGGAGTCGGGTGTTCGTAACCCATATCATCAATGGCTTTTAAAATAGCTTCGCTCAAACCAAGGTCGCGAAATGTGATTTTTTTCTCTGCGGTGGCTGTTGTCATGTGAATAATGCGGTTACTTTCTTGTTGAATATTAATTGCTGCATTTAATGACGGCTGTGTTTCCGTCGCTGTAATCCAGTGTTAACTGCGCTTTTGTCACAGGGTTATTCCCCAGCGCGACTTTGCCGCCAAACGGAATTCTCTCGGCAATATTCAGGCTGTTCTTCGTGCCGGGCGGCGGCGGTATCAACAGCAGGCGCAGGTAAACCGTATCGCTTTTTACCTTCTCCATCACCAGATTATACGTATAGCCGTTGCGCGGTACCTCTGTTAACCCTTCGACAATAAACAGATATTCGTTATCAGGGTCATTAAAGTGATATTTATTATCGCGCTGAATGGTCGTACGATAGGAAACAAAAATATCTTTTGACGAACATGTCATCTCGACACGCTGCGCCTTTTCGATCTTGTTCTGCCGCATGACCTGAATATCGGTAATCCCGCCTTCGGGCGGAACGTAACCGGGCGGCAGATGCGACGGGTCGGGATGGTATTTTTTCAGTTTTGTCGGATCGCCAAAGCCCGGCGCGTCACGCTGTGCGATGACCTGGGTTGCCGTAAATGCGATAATACAAAAACTCAGTATAAACAGAAAACGCACTGTCGCTGTCTTCCTTCTCTTCAATAAATGCAAATTGCTTGAAAACCGTGCTCTCTTGCTCTATGATGCCACCCTATCGATACTGCAAGGAGGCGCAAATGTCAACAACGCACTCAACAACGAGGCAAGGCGATGGCGCCGGTCCCGTTGTCCATCATTTAAATGTTAAACCGTCCCATACTGACGGTCACGCCCATGCCCGCAACCCCGGAACGGATTTAAATCTGGACTGGCTGGATCATATTCAGGCCAATTTCAGCGCCATTGAACGCCGCACCAAAACACTGGGCGGCCGCCGCAGCGTGAAGAAACAATGGCAGGCCGCATGGCTTTTGCGCGCAATCTCCTGCATGGATCTTACGACATTGTCCGGCGATGATACCAAAGGCCGCGTCCGCCGCCTTTGCGCCAAAGCAAAACACCCTGTCCGCACCGACCTTCTCGAAGCGCTCGGCGCACAGGATCTGGATTTAACCGTCGGCGCCGTCTGCGTCTATCATGAAATGGTACCGACCGCCGTTGCCGAACTGAAAGGCACCAATATCCCCGTTGCCGCCGTTTCCACAGGCTTCCCGCACGGGCTGTCACCGATGCCGCAGCGTATCAAGGAAATCGAAGCCTCCGTCAAAGCGGGTGCAAAAGAGATTGATATCGTCATCACCCGCGCCCATGTGCTGACACAGAACTGGCGCGGTCTTTATGACGAGGTCTCCAAATTCCGCGCTGCTTGCGGTGAGGCGCATCTGAAAGCGATTCTCGCAACGGGTGAGCTTGCCACGATGCGCAATGTCGCCAAAGCCAGCATGGTCGCCATGATGG
The DNA here is from genome assembly GCA_013285465.1 of Pseudomonadota bacterium. Classification (NCBI taxonomy): domain Bacteria; kingdom Pseudomonadati; phylum Pseudomonadota; species Pseudomonadota bacterium. The sequence continues at coordinate 2,614,353 of CP053449.1, read as the reverse complement.
CAGGGGCTGATTTCATTAAAACCTCGACAGGAAAAGAAAGCATCAATGCCAATCTCGACGTCTCCCTGGTGATGGTCCGGATGATCCGCGAATATTTCGCCGAGACCGGTTACAAAATCGGCTATAAACCCGCAGGCGGTATTTCCACGGCAAAAGATTCGCTGGCTTATCTTGCCCTGATGAAGGAAGAACTCGGCAATGACTGGCTAAAGCCCGATCTGTTCCGTTTCGGTGCCTCCAGCCTGCTGGGCGATATCGAACGCCAGTTGGAACATTACGTCACCGGACATTACTCCGCCGATTACCGCCACCCGATGGCGTAACTTTCCATGACGGATGAGATTTCCGAAAAGGATAAACGCAAAACCGCCGTCGCACTGAAAAGTTACGACGAGGAAACGGGCGAGTTCAAACTTCCGAAAATCACCGCGTCAGGTTATGGCGTGATTGCCGAGCAAATCATCGCGCTGGCGCGTGAAAAAGGCATCGAAATCCGCGAGGATAGCGATCTTGCCGAAATGCTGGCCCAGATCGGCACGGAAAGTTCCATCCCCTCAGAAGCTTTGGTTGCCGTTGCCGAAATTTTGGCCTATGTTTATAAGGCAAACGGAAAACTTTAACACAAGGCACGAGGCGCCCCCATGTCGGCACAGGAAATTACTGCGCGGATCGAGCAGGTCAAAACCTATATTCAGGACTGCGAAAGACGCATTACAAAAGGCGAAGTCATCCCGCTGGTCGGGCTTGATAAAAATGTCGAGGACATCTGCAATGATATCGGTGAACTGCCGGAAAATGAAGCCGCAGGGATGGAAGAAAAACTCTCCGGTCTGATCGGCGCTCTGGACAAGCTGGTTGCCGCCATCCGCAATTTTGAATCCGAAACAGACGGCGACGAAAAAGATACGGACTGACCCCTTATGGATTCTTCCTTCTACTATTTCAAGGTTCTTGCCGCCTTTGTCTTTGTCATCGCCCTGATGTATCTCATCGGCTTTGCGGCAAAGCGCTGGGGCGGGCAGGCTGTTGCAGGTGCCGCAAAAAACGCGAAAATTTTCAGTAATACCCGCGGGCGTTTAAGAGTTGTTGATTCCACGCCGCTGGATTACCGCCGCCGCCTCGTCCTGATCGAATATAATAAAAAAGGCTATATGATCATGCTCGGCCCGCAATCCGAAAGCCTTATCGCCGCCGGAATCACACTTGATAAAAAAGATCTGGAAAAACAGGAGCCGGAGGCGCATGAAAAAGCGTAAAGCCCTGCATTTCCTGCTTGCTGCTGCAGCGCTGCTTTTTAGCTGCGCGGCGCTGTTCCTGCCCGATGCCGTGCTGGCGCAAAGCATCACGCTTGATCTGGGTGAAAATGCCGTCGCAGGCGGAGGCGGCGGCTCTATGGCCGGACGTGTTGTCCAGCTTGTCGCCTTAATGACGGTGCTGTCGCTTGCGCCGTCTATTCTGGTGATGATGACCTCTTTCACCCGTATCGTCATTGTGCTGTCTTTCCTGCGGACGGCGATGGGAACGCAGCAAACGCCTCCCAACAGCGTTCTGATCAGCCTCGCGCTGTTCCTGACTTTTTTCATTATGTCGCCGACACTGACCGCCGCCTATGAAGACGGCATCGCACCGCTGGTGAATAACCAGATTGAAGAAGTACAGGCTTTCGAGCGCACAACGGAACCCTTCAAAAAATTCATGCTGAAAAATGTCCGTGAAAAAGATCTGGAGCTGTTTCTCGGTATTGCCGAAAAACGCACAGGGCTGGAACGCGTTGAGGAAGCAATGGACACGCCGCTGCAGGTTTTGATTCCGGCCTTTATGATTTCGGAACTGCGCCGCGCTTTCGAGATCGGCTTCCTGTTATTCCTGCCCTTTCTGGTCATTGATATGGTGACGGCCTCGATCCTGATGTCAATGGGGATGATGATGCTGCCGCCTGTGATGATTGCGCTGCCCTTCAAAATCATCTTCTTTGTGCTGGTTGATGGCTGGTATCTGGTCGCGGGCAGCCTGCTGCAAAGCTATAGCGGCTGACAAAAAACAAAAAGACGCCGCCGCAAGAATATTTCATAACATCTTCCCGCTTTTCTGATTTCTTGACAAATACCTGAAAAATATGGTGTGATAGGCCGTTGTTTCAACTTTTGGAGAGAAAATTCATGCGCTATAACCCCGCCCGGCAACTCGAAACCTCAGACCGCATTACCGCAATGATCGAACGCGCCACCATGGTTGAAGAACGCTATTTCCTCTCGGAACAATCCCCCAAGCGCCGCAACGCGGCAGCAGATCCGGTCTTTTACGAAGACGACTGCAAAAAATTCTCTTAAAAGAAACAAACTATGTCAGCAAAACACGCGCCAGCGTCAGGACGAAGACGCTTTTGGCGCCGTTTTTCTTCAATGCCTTCGTGCAGGCATTCAGCGTTGCGCCGCTGGTATAGACATCATCAATCAGTAAAAGATTTTTGTCCTTGATCACCGCGGCTTTCCCCGGTGGCACGGCAAAGGCGCTTTGCATGTTTTTCTGCCGCTCCGTTTTGTTTAATCCCTTCTGCGGCGGCGTTTTGCGTGTGCGCTGCAAAATAAAGGGATCGAAAACAATGCGGCAGTTTTCCTGTTTCTCCAGCGCCCGCGCCAATATTGCCGCCTGATTATAACGCCGTTTAAACAGCCGCTGCCGGTGCAGCGGTACGGGCAGAACAATATCGCTTTCTGCAATCAACGCACCGCCTGTCCGCATCAGCCAGCCGGTAAAGCTGGGGGTCAAATCCAGCCTGTCACCATGTTTGAAAGCCAGAATCATTTCCCGCCCTGCGCCCTCATAGACAAAAACGGAACGGGCGCGGTCAAATTCCGGCGGCGCATCAAGACAGCTGCCGCACAATGTGCCGTCTTCATTCCCCGGCATATCCTCTGTTGTAAAATCGAAAGGCAAGCCGCAGCAAATACAGAACGGACGGTCAATAAAGCGGATTTTCGACCATGAGGATGCTGATAATGTGCCGGAAATATCGACAATTTCTCCCGTCACCGCACAGCGCGGCGGCAGGACAAAATCGACGAGTTTGGAGAGCGTGTGCGTAAACCTCATAACGCAACCGGCCCCGTCAGTTGCTGCGGGTATTATTCAGGGACGCATGGCGCGTTGCAGACTTCTTGAGCAGGGAGACATATTGCGCGCGGGTTTGATTAACAACGCCGTGGAAAATTTCAAGATCTTTCCCCGCCAGCTTTTTGCCTTCCTGCATTTTAACCTTACGCGGATCGGCCTGATGACCGTTCACCACGACTTCATAATGCAGATGCGGTCCCGTTGAACGCCCTGTTGTCCCGACATAGCCGATAATCTCGCCCTGTTTGACACGCGCACCGCTTGTCAGGCCTTTTTTATAACGGCTCATATGTGCATAAGCGGTTTCCAGACCGGCATGATGGCGGATTTTAATAAATTTGCCGTAACCGCCTTTCGTCCCCAGATAAGCAATACGCCCGTCGCCCGCCGCATAAATCGGCGTTCCCGTCGGTGCGGCAAAATCCAGACCGCGATGCATTTTTGAATAACCGAGAACCGGATGTTTCCGCATACCGAAGCCCGAGGACAGGCGCGCGCCGTCAATCGGTGTCCGCATCAGTGCCTTGCGGATGGATTTTCCGGTCTCTTCATAATAGCCGATATCGCCTTCGCTGTCGGTAAAGCGGTAAACTGCCGTATCCGCGCCGCGCAGATTCAAATTGGCATAGACGATTTCCGCCGATCCCGGAACGGCTTTCCCGTCTTTGGTCATCGACAGCTTATACATGGCTTCAAAATTGTCACCGGGGCGGATATCGCGCTGGAAATCCACCGCCCAGGAATAAATGCGGATCATCTCGAGAATGGCGCTATCCGGCATCCCCTGATCCGTCGCGGCTTTATACAGGGAACTGTCGATATCGCCGCGCGCGGAAAAATACACATTCTGGGTCGGCACAGCCGTTTCTTTCACACCGTAACGTCCGTCATCCAGCGCAACCAGTTTCACGCCGTCGATCAGATTTTTGCGGATTTCCATGCCTTTAAAATCACCGCCGTCAAAATACAGTGCCAGTTTCTGTCCGGCTTTCATATCGCGGGCAGGGTCATAGACATCTTTCACGGCAAGGCAGATATCATAGGTCTGCGTTGCCGTCAGCCCGCCCTTGTCGTTCAGGATGGAACCCAGCGTATCGCCGGAGGAGATGGTGATTTTTTTTGCCGTCAACCCGCCTTTGATAACAGCTTCCTCAACTTTCAAAAAAGGCTTTTTGGACGGTGTAAGAACTGCGGCAACCGGCAGGGCGGTTTCTTCCGCTGTCAGGCGCACGGCATTTACCGGCGCATTGTTATCGCTCTCTGCAAAAAGTTTGTTTTTCAGCGGCACCAGCATATCAGTCAGGTCGATAGGACCGGAGGCATTTCCCGCTGCCGGCGCAATCATGCTCATCTGCGCTGCGGCATCTTCCTGATCTGCGGAAACAGGGGCTGCGGCGGCGGAAATCTGGTGAATATCGAATACTTTATCCGTGCCTGTCAGGGCATCCTGCTGCGGTTCGCCTGCCAAAACCAAAAGCGCCGCCAATGTCGCAAATCCAAAGACAACATAACGCAGACGGAATTTCGGAAAGCTTGTTACGCGCATTTCTCCCTCAGGGGCGCTGTATCGCGGGTATTGCTCTTGCACATCACACCTTTTTGGTGGTTGGTTTTCGCTCGATTCTTATTCGTAGCTATATCACATATTCATTGTAGAGGAAAGACTTGAAGGAAAGTTGAAGAATAACTAAACCCTTATTAAACTCTAGCACAAATTATATATATTGTGTATTGTTTGCCCGAACGCTTTTTCGGCAGGGGCTAAAAAGGCGAGTGTTTAAAACAAGTTGGAAGAGACGGAAACAAAACTATGTCTGAGCTGATGTCTGGAAAACGCGGTCTGGTTATGGGTGTTGCCAATGACAGATCCATCGCATGGGGTATTGCCGAGAAACTGCATCAATGCGGTGCGGAACTCGCCTTCACCTATCAGGGCGAGGCCTTGGAAAAACGCGTGCGCCCGCTGGCGGAAAAAACCGGTTCAAAACTGGTTCTGCCCTGTGATGTTACGGATGAGGCCGGTCTGGATGCTGTTTTCGAGACGCTGGAAAAAGAATGGGGCAAAATCGACTTCCTGATTCACGCCATCGCCTATTCCGATAAAAACGAATTAACAGGCATGTATGTTGATACCAGCCGCGATAATTTCATGATGACGATGGATATTTCCGTCTATTCCTTTACCGCCGTTGCCCGCCGCGCCGCCAAACTGATGAGCGACGGCGGCAGCATGGTCACCATGACCTATTACGGCGCGGAACGCGTGATGCCGCATTACAATGTCATGGGCGTTGCCAAAGCGGCTCTGGAAGCCTCCGTCCGCTATCTCGCCAATGACCTCGGCCCGCAGAATATCCGCGTGAATGCCATCAGCGCAGGCCCGATCCGCACACTGGCCGCCAGCGGTATCGGCGATTTCCGCTATATTCTGAAATGGAATGAATATAACTCCCCGCTGCGCCGCAATGTCACGATCGAAGATGTCGGCGGTGCCGGCCTGTTCCTGCTTTCCGATCTCGGCGCAGGCGTGACGGGCGAGGTGATGCATGTCGATTCCGGTTATCACACCGTCGGCATGGCTGCTGTGGACAGCGCCGCGCAAACAGCGGAGCTGCTTTCCGGCATTAAAAAATAAGATCACTTCCCGATACAGAAATCGCGGAAAATAACGTCGAGCAAAGCCTCGACATCGACGCGGCCTGTCAGCCTGCCCAATGCACGCAGCGCCAGCCGTAAATCCTCCGCTGCCAGCTCGGGCAATTCCGCCGCCAGTGACTGTTCCAGCGCCGCGGCGCTTTCTTCCAGCGTATCGCGGTGACGCTGCCGCGTCAGCAGCGGCGCATGATCTTTCGGCAGCGCCCAACGCTGCGCCAGCTCATCCGTCAGCCGTTTCAGGAAGAATGTCAGCCCGTCCCCGGTTTTCACGGAAAGCGGCAACACCCCTTCAGGAAGTTTCACATTCTCCGCCGCATCGGTTTTATTGGCTACCAGCAGCGTTTGCACATCAATCTCTTTAAAAAACGCCTTATCAAACCCCTCTGCCGCATCGAATAAAAACACCTTCAAATCCGCCTCCGCCGCATGGCTGCGCGCCCGTGCCATACCTTCTTTTTCAATCGCATCCTGCGTCTCGCCGCGCAGCCCTGCCGTATCCGTCAGCGTCACCGCATAACCGCCCAGATTGAGATGCGCTTCAATCACGTCGCGGGTCGTCCCCGCCGTTTCGGACACAATTGCCACATCACGTTTGGCCAGCGCATTCAGCAGGCTTGATTTTCCGGCATTCGGTGGGCCCAGTATCACAATTTTCAGGCCCTCACGCAGCCTTTCACCTTTTCTGGCATCATCCAGATGCGCGCGCATATCGGCCAGCAATTCCGCAATTTGCGGCCGCAGTTCTTCCGCGATACCGTCAGGCATATCCTCGTCAGGGAATTCGATTTCCGCCTCCTGATAGGCCAGCATCTGCACCAGCCGCGCCGTCCAACCGTCATAAAGCTGTTTCAGGCTGCCTTCATATTGTGCGGCGGCCAGTTGATGCTGGATTTCGGTTTCGGCATTAATCATATCGCCGACAGCCTCGGCCTCGGTCAGGTCAAGCTTGCCGTTCAAGACTGCCGATTTGGTAAATTCTCCGGCTTCCGCGGGGCGCAGCCCTTCACAGGCTCCCAGCGCCGCCAGCATTGCCGCCACACCTGCCGTACCGCCATGGGTATAATATTCCACCACATCTTCGCCGGTGAAACTGGCGGGTGCCTGAAAATAAACCGCCAGACCGCGGTCAATCACATCGCCGCTGACAGGATGCATCATACGGCAATAGGTCGCCTTGCGCGGCGGCAGGGATTTTTTCCGTTTTGTCAGGGCGTGATAGCTGTTTAAAGCCGCTGGGCCGGATACGCGGAAGACGGCCACACCGCCTTTGCCGGGCGGGGAGGACAGGGCAAAAATCGTCATACTTCTTTCCCCGTTTCTTCCGGCTCTGTTTTGGGCGGCATACATTGCATGACACAAGCCAAAGACTCTGCCTGCGCAGGTGTCAGTTCCGTCTGGTCGTTTTCCAGCTGCAACCTTTCGACAATTTTTCCGCCAAGCAAATGTGTTTCAAGAATCTCGTCCACATCCTCGCGCGTGGCGTAATGGTACCAGACCCCTTCGGGATAGATCACCATCACAGGCCCCAGCTCGCAGCGGTCAAGACAACCGGCCTTGTTGATGCGCGTTTTCTCGATGCCGAGCTCTTTTGCCCGCACTTTCATGTAATTCTGCAACGACACACCGCCTTTTTCACGGCAACAGCCGCGTATATGGCCTGCAGGCCGTTCATTATTGCAGCAAAAAACATGCGCTTTGTAAAAAGACTCCGTCATCTCCATGAATTTCTTTATGCTCCGGCCTATACAGCCTGATTTTGTTGCGATATAGTTTTACGGGAGTTTATCAGAAAACCTTCACGGTTTCTATAAGGCTTGAGGAGCTTTGCACATATGACCGACATCACGATCAAAAGCAGCGACGGCGGTACATTTTCAGCCTATCTCTCCGGACAAAAAGAAGCGGAGGACGGCGCACCGGTTGTTATCGTCATTCAGGAAATTTTCGGTGTGAACGGCGTCATGCGCGCGATTTGCGACAATCTGGCCTATCAGGGCTATGTCGCGGTTTGCCCCGATCTGTTCTGGCGGCAGGAGCCCGGCATTCAACTGACCGACCATACGGAGGAGGAATGGGCGCGCGCTTTCGAACTTTATCAAGGTTTTGACGAAGAAAAAGGCGTGGAGGATCTGATCGCCACCATCAATCATATGCGCGGCTATCCCGGCACAAACGGCAAAGTCGGCACGATCGGCTTTTGTCTTGGCGGCAAACTGGCCTATCTGACGGCGGTAAATTCCGATGCGGATTGCAATGTCAGCTATTACGGCGTCGGTATTCAGGATGCGCTGGACGGCGCTGAAAAGATTAAAAAGCCGCTACTGATGCATATCGCGGAAAAAGATCAATTCGTCCCGCCGGAAGCGCAGGAAAAAATTATAAAAACACTTTCGGCTTATGACCATATCGAAATTTTCCATTATCAGGGCGTTGACCACGCTTTCGCACGGATCGGCGGCGAACATTTTGACGAGAATGCCGCCCGCGAAGCCAATGTCCGCACCGCGGATTTCCTCGCGCGTAATCTTTTAACGGCGGAGCAACGCAAAGCCTCCGAAGCGTAATATTTTTTAATAAACTGTTTTAAGGATATTTTTCCTTGCCGGAAACAGACGACACAGCAACGCAGACAAAGAAGGGGGCTGCAACACCGCCGCCTTCACAAACGCAGACACCGCCGCCTGTCCGTGCCGCCGTGCCGCCGTCTTATGTCTGGGGAAAAGAACCCTATCCCCCTGAAAAGGGCGTGCCTGATCTGGCCGAGACCGCCGCAAAACATATCACGGACTGGGTTACCGGTAACGGACTTTCCGGCACCGATGTCCGGGTCGCGAAGAAAAAACAGGATGTTTTTGCTTTTGATATCCCGATTACTTTGCAACTAACGCCCACAATCATCGAAAGCCGCACCGCCGGACAAGACAAAACAGGCACTTTTTGTAACTCCAAGCTGGAGATGCAGGAAAAAATTGCGGCTTTAAAAACACAGAATTTAAGCAATCCCAAAACCGTCATTCTGGCCGGTGAATATTTGAAAAAAGCACCGCTGCTGGGCTGGGGAAGCCAACAAAAATTCGCCCTGAAAGAATTAAACGCAGACTATACCTGTCACGAAAAATGCCCGAAATGCAAAGGCAAAAAACAGGATAAATGCGGTTACTGCCACGGCAAAGGCCAGACCCCCTGTATCGAATGCAAGGGTTTCGGTAAAACCGACTGCCTGCGCTGTCTGGGACTGGGCGAACTGCCGGGTGCGGGCGGCACAAAAATAAAATGTCCGGAATGTTTCGGTAAAAAAGACGCTATTTGCCGTGAATGTCGCGGCTTGAAATATATACAATGTCCGAAATGCCGCGGCACGAAATATGTCGGCTGCACGGAATGCAACAAAACCGGCTATGTCAGTCTTCACAACAGCGTCGCTTTTGAAGCTTTCACGAATATGAGCATCAGTACCGCCAATATGCCTGCGGAAATCCGCGACCTGCTGGAGGCAACGGGCGGCGAAACCAAGCTGGCGACGGAGCAGCATGCGGCAATTTCCATGGTCATGCCCGATCCTGAAAGTCTTGATGCCCTTACGGCAGCGGCAGCAGCAGCGGCAACACCCGCAACAACATCACCGCAAACGGCGGGACAGCCTGCGACGCAAGCAGCTGCACACACGCCGCCGCAGGCGGAACTGCATTACCATGTTGAAATTCCATACGGCACGGCGGAGTTCTCCATCGGCGGCAAACGCTATGATGCGCAGCTTGCCGGATATCAATCCTGTATTCTGCATATTGATGATTTCCTCGACCCGCAGGTAAAATCCGGCATTGCCGCCCTGCAAAAAATCGTCAAAGGCCCGATGGCGACCGAAGCCCTGATGAAAACCGCGATGAAATTGCGGCTGGTCAAAGATGTTTTCTCCCATACCGGCAGTATGACGAAAAAGAAAATGCTGCAACATGTCAAAACCCTTTATCCGCGCGGATTATCCGACAAATATGCGAGAGCCTGTGTTGTCTTTGCAGATCAGGCCATCAAATCATTGACGGATAAGCCGCGCAAAGTCGGCGCCGCCGTCGGCACAACAATCGCCGCCGCATTGGCGGGCGCGTGGTTTTTTGCCGGCCTCCGCGGTATGGCGCTCACACCGGAAACCCCCGCGAATGAACAGATGATCTATGATTTCACACTGGCGGGCGGACTTGCCGTCATGGCTTATTTCACCGTGCGTTTTTTCGGTGCCGGTGCCTTGAAGAAAGTCATGTCGTTTCAAAGCGCTGATGCCGGAAAGCAGGCGCTCCCCCCCGGCGGCATGTCGGGCATGCTGGCAGCAATTATGACGCTGGTGATTTTCTTTGCCCTGGCACTGCTTATGCCGGAACGCCCTGCCTGGCTTTAAAAAACTCAGCCGGAAAACGGGCGGACAATCACCATAATGACGATAATAATCATCAAGACCGTCGGTGCTTCATTGGCAAAGCGGTAGAATTTTTGTGAGCGGGTATTTTTATCCGCGTCAAAATTCCTGCGGCTTCTGGCAAAAAAGGCGTGTACAAGCTGCATCAGCACCAGACAGGTCAGTTTGACATGCATCCACGGGTTCTGCAGCAATGACGGATTGCTGTACAGCATACTCAGCCCCAGCAGCCATGTGACGATCATCGCCGGATTGATAATCAGGCGCAGCAAGCGGCGTTCCATGATTTTCAGCGTTTCTGACAGCTCCGATCCCGTTTCCGCTGCGCAGTGATAAACATAAAGACGCGGCAGATACAGCATTCCCGCCATCCAGCTGATAACCGCGATGATATGAAGCGCTCTTAACCAGTCGTAGATTCCCAGCAAAAAATCCTGCATATTTTTTTATCCTTTTTTCAAGATTTGATAGGCACAGTTTTTATATGTACCCGGACAGATCCGCCCGCGCGAATGTCCGCAATACAGTGCGGGTTGCGGGCGCTGATCCAGCACATAATGCACAAGATCCGCCAATCCGTCGATAAAAAGCGGATGCGTTCCCGCCGTTGCGACGCGGACAAAATCCGGAATACCCAGATGCCGCGCAGTTTCGCGGTATTCATTTTCAATTTCAACCAGCGTTTCCACATGTTCCGAGACAAAAGCATGCGGATAGACCAGAATGCCTTTACCGTCCTGCGCCGCCTTATTCAAAGCCTCATCCGTCGACGGCGTAATCCATTTCATCGGCCCGACGCGACTTTGATAACAAATTTCCCAGTCAATATTTTCAATCCCCGTTGCCGCTGCGATTTTTGCCGCCGATTCCTCACATTGCCATTGATAGGGGTCGCCTTTTTTTACGACTTTCTCCGGCAACCCGTGTGCGGAAAATAACACACGATACTCAATATGCGGATTCAGGCGGCGCGCTTTCTCCCAGGCGCTGCGGATACGGTCGGCCGAGGCGGCGATAAAACCGTTTTGAAACGGCCAGCAACAAACCGGCGTCGTATTGCAAACAAGGCCGTGTTCACCGGCGGCTTGTTGCCAGTCTTCAATCGAGGATTTCACCGTTGTGGTGGAATATTGCGGGTAAAGCGGCAGTAAAACAACATGTGAGGGGTTGTAATCCTTCACATCCAGCACAACCTTACCGCTGCGCGGATGCCAGTAGCGCATGGTCGTAAAAACACGCACCGCGCCAAAACCCTGCGGCAGGTTTTTCTTTATAGCGGCTTCCAGCGCCTCTTGCTGCGCCCGCGTATTTTTCAACAAAGGTGATTTATATCCCAGCTCGCGATAGGCTTCCAGCGCGGCACCTTTTGACCGGCGTGAAGCAATCAGCTTTGCGATCATGCGCCGCAAAGGATAGGGCGCGCCGATGATATTCTTGTCGGAAAAAAAATTCAGCAGAAACGGATAAATGTCTTTGCGCCCCAAAGGGCCGCCAAGATTCATCAACACAACTGCCAGTCTGCGTGCCATTATTTTATGTCGACCCTTTTAGAAAAGCGGAAAGCTGCGCCACCGTTTCCGGTTTCGTCTCTTTGTTAATGCCGTGACCAAGATTAAAAATAAACGACCCGCCGGAAAACACATCCAGAATGCGCTGCGCCGCCGCCAGCATAACATCGCCTCCGGCCAGCAACAGGGCAGGATCAAGACAACCCTGCACGGGACAAATGCTTTGCAGCTCCTGCGCAGCCCATTCCGGCGGTAAAGTATAATCCAGCCCCAAAGCCGTCACGCCGGTCTGCTCTGCATAGTTTTTATACAGCAGTCCTGCACCCTTCGGGAAGCCGATGACCGGCACGTCCGGATAATCCTGCCGCAAAACCGCGACAATTTCCGCTGTCGGCGCAATCACATATTTCTCAAACATATCTTCGGGCAAAATGCCTGCCCAGCTGTCGAATATCTGTATGGCCTCTGCGCCGGCCTCAATCTGCCGTGACAGATAGGCTATGGTTGCTTCGGTCAAGACAGCGATCAGCGCATCCAGCTGATCCGGGCTCCGGTACATCATTTCACGGATTTTCATGAATTCCTTGCTGCCGCCGCCTTCAACCATATAGGTTGCAACAGTCCAGGGTGCACCGGCAAAACCGATCAGCGCCTGGTCGTCCAATGCGGGATCTTCCCGCAACAATGCCCGGGTTTTGCGCACGGTTTCATAAACAGGCGCTGCCTTGTCATGGAGATTGTCAACATCCAGCACACCGATATCCAATGCGCCCAGAACAGGCCCTTTGCCTTCCTGAAAAGCCACTTCCTGCCCCAAAGCATGCGGTACAACCAGAATATCGGAGAATAGAATCGCCGCATCCATACCGTAACGGCGCAGCGGTTGTACGGTGACTTCCGCCGCCAGTTCCGGCGTATAGCACAAATCCAGAAAACTGCCCGCATCTTTGCGCAAAGCACGGTATTCCGGCAGATACCGCCCGGCCTGCCGCATAAACCAGAAAGGCGGACGCGCCGCTTTTTCCCCCGCAAGCACCGCCAGCAGGGGCTTCTTCTGTCCGTCCGCATTTTTTTTGACTGCCTGTGTCACCGCTTTAAGCCTTTCTTTACCGCTTTTCGTCTAAACTCATCCCTCTTGACCGAACACCGATCAGGAATGACTAGAAGATGCCATTTTTTCACGCGCTGTCCAAATAAAAACAAATAACAATTAAAAAGAAAAAGAATATTGTTTTTGTAGGTTGGTGCTGTGAATCCTGTGCATAAAGACTTTTTCACAAGAAAGCCCACAGGGCAAGAAAAGGTCAAGCGACGGTTTTATTTAAGAAAAAGCGGTTTTTCCACAAGCTGTGCAGAAACCATGCTGCCTGTAAAAATAAACGGATAAGGCCGTATAGATACGGGGAAAAAAAATGACGCCGGACGGGTTTTGTACAGTTGTGCACATCTCATACAGTTTTTTCCACAAAGCCTGTGGAGGAATCGGACGGGAATATGCTACAGTTTTGAGGATGAACGGAAATGACAGCAGGAGCCAACGCAATGCCGCAAGTTGAATGGGAAAAACTGGATACACCGGATGTTCCGGCTTTCCTTGACGAGATCAATCCGCATATTGAACCGATCCCGTTCAATCCGGATTCAACAACGATCCGCAAGCGCCGTTTGCCCTTTTACCCGGATTATTCCTTTCTGGAAATGACGGATTTATCCGCTGTTCCTTCCGTGCGTAAATATGCCATTTATAAAAAAGATGATGTCAATGTCGTCAACTGGACGAACCAGACCATCTATGACGTGAATGAGAAAGCGCCCGTCAAATTAAGCGACAGCAATGTGGCGGATTATATCCGTTTCTTCTTTACCTATGTGCGCGGTCGTCACGGGCGTTTTATCGTGATCGAAAGCGTGGATGAAATTCACTGGCGTACCGAACCGCCGGCACAGGGACGCAAGGTTATTCAGGAAATGGTGCATCCGGTCAAAATTCTGTCCAAGGATGAAGACGGCGGCTATACGGCTGAAGCTTTTATGCTGTTCAAGGATTCGCTGTTCAAAACCACCGTGCATGTCACGCCCGACGGGATGGTCAATCTGTCGGATGAAGAGCTGAAAATCGAAGGCATGCCGATCGTACAGGATATGGCTGCCGAGTAATGACGACGGAGTCTTCCCCCGCATTTCATCCGGCGTTGCCCGAGCCGCCGGAAAGAGAGGCCCGCCCGGAATGGGCGGATTTGCCGCCGGAAGTGTTGTCGGAAATCGAAAAAATCACCGGAAAAATCTTAAACGCGGACATTGCCTGGGGCGGCTACAGCCCGTCGGCCTGTTTCCGTGCGACCGCGGCGGATGGCGGGAAATATTTTATAAAAGGATCCCATCCCGGCCAGACGGCGCACGGCGCTAAGGCGCTGCAGCAAGAAATCAACGCCTATAAAACACTCAAATTTTTGCAGGAGCTGGCGCCGCGTTTTCACGGCAGTATCTCCGTCGGAGATGAAGATGACTGGCGGCTGGGAATCTGGGATATGGTGGACGGCCAAACCGCCTTACCCTGGACCGTGGCAAAAACGCAGGCGGTGGTTGATCTGCTCTGGCGACTGCACAGCAGTGTTATGCGCGGCGATGTTGCGGATTTGCCTGACGGACGGGAAAGCAATCATGTCAGTGATTTTTTTCTTGGCGAAAGATTGTGGAAACGCTTTGAAAGAGAAGATGATTCAAACCGCCAGCAGCATTTTGCGGCGCTGTTTGAAGATGCGGATGCGGCGCGGCACTGGCTGGAGACACATTTGCCCGAACTTATACGCCTGCAAAGCCGTATGCGCGCAATGACGGGGCCGGAAGGCGTTGTGCATTTCGATCTGCGCTCGGACAATATCCTGTTTAACCCCGAATTCCGCGCCGTTATTGTGGATTGGACGGATACCTGCTGGGGGCAGGTGCTGCTGGATGTTGTGCTGTTTGCACAATGCGTGGCGGCGGAAAGCGGCATTCCGCCGCAGAGCATTATCAAATATTATGAAGAGGTCTCGGGACATCAATATCCGCGGGAGGATGTCCTCTCCGTTGTCGCGACGGTCACGGGATATTTTGCGGATAATGCGTGGCGATCCGTACCGCAGGAGCTGCCGCGTCTGCGCTGGGTGCAGTCAATATGCCTGCAGGCGGGGCTGTCATGGCTGGCCGCCGAGGGCGTTATTCCCCTGCCCGGGACGCTTTGCCGAAAATAGCCCCTGTTCCTTTTGGCATAGTTTATGTTGACAGGGGGGTGGGAATCGGCTAGAAAAAACATGTTACATCTGAATAACGACAACAATTCCCCCTTATAAATAATAGGAAATCTAGGAGTTTTGCGTTTCGGCCTCATTATTGGCCGCGTATCAGGGAAAAAGACATATCTTTTGAACCCGCTTTGTATCAACCGACGTTATAAACCCATCCCCAACATCATCAACGGTAATATTTCATGAATCTCCAAGAACTGAAATCCAAATCACCTGCCGACCTTTTAACCTATGCGGAAGAGATGGGCGTTGAAAATGCCGGCTCTATGCGCAAACAGGAAATCATGTTTGCTATTTTAAAGCGGCTGGCAGATAAGGATGAATCCATCGTCGGCAACGGCGTTCTCGAAATTTTGCAAGACGGCTTCGGTTTTCTGCGCTCTCCGGAAGAAAACTATCTTCCCGGTCCTGACGATATTTACGTATCGCCCAGCCAGATCAAACGCTTCGGGTTGCGCACAGGTGACACGATTGAAGGTGAAATCCGCGCCCCGAAAGATAACGAGCGCTATTTTGCCCTGCTGAAAGTCAGCTCGGTCAATTTCTCGAAACCCGATACGCTGAAACACCGCATCAATTTTGACAATCTGACCCCGCTCTATCCGGAAAGAAAAATCACGCTGGAGCTGGAAAACCCGACCCTGCCGACAATCGGTATGCCGAAAACCAACAGCAAGGGCGGCCATCAGCCGCAGATACAGCTGCAGCGGGTGATCGAGCTTGTCTCGCCGCTCGGTTTCGGACAGCGTGCACTTATCGTTGCGCCGCCGCGGACAGGTAAAACCGTGATGCTGCAAAATATCGCGCATTCGGTTGAAACCAACCATCCCGAAGCTTATCTGATCGTTCTGCTGATTGACGAGCGCCCTGAAGAGGTGACGGATATGGCCCGTTCGGTCAAGGGTGAGGTTATTTCCTCGACATTTGACGAACCCGCCGCCCGCCATGTTCAGGTTGCGGAAATGGTTCTTGAAAAAGCAAAACGCCTCGTCGAACATAAACGCGATGTCGTCATTCTGCTTGATTCCATCACGCGTCTGGCGCGTGCTTATAATACCGTCGTCCCCAGCTCCGGTAAGGTTCTGACCGGTGGTGTTGATGCCAATGCCCTGCAACGCCCGAAACGTTTCTTCGGCGCGGCACGGAATATTGAACAGGGCGGCTCGCTGACGATTATCGCCACCGCATTGATCGATACCGGAAGCCGTATGGATGAGGTCATCTTTGAGGAGTTCAAGGGAACAGGTAACTCCGAGATCGTGCTTGACCGCAAAATCTCCGACAAACGTGTCTTCCCGGCCATTGATATTCAAAAATCCGGTACACGGAAAGAGGAATTGCTGGTCGATCAGGACACATTGTCGAAAATGTGGGTTCTGCGCCGTATTCTCAACCCGATGGGCACCGTCGATGCTGTAGAATTCCTTGTCGACAAGATGCGGGATACCAAATGCAATGACGATTTCTTCCAGGCAATGAACCAGTAGGGGTGTTTCCGGCAAAATGCTGTTGCAGTTTTTCAAGCTTTTGCCGATTTCCATTCTGGCCCATGCCGCCATTCTTGCGGGAATTTTCTTTACCAGCGGCCATCTGATGTCCACGACATTGGCAGGTATCTACGCAAAAACAACGGAGCTGACGCGCATGTTGCTGTCACTGCCGCTGTTTTTCTTTTTCGGCAATTTCATGGTGGCGAAAAGCTATCAATGGTTTGATCCCGGCCTTGTGACGCCGGTCAACATCTTCAATATGATTATTCTGTCCGTGCTGATGACGGTAGTGTTTTTCGGCATGAAACCGCATTGGACGATTATTCCGGCAACATTAATGGTTGCCGGCGGCTGTGTCTGGGTCAATCTGCTGATCCGCCAGCCGCTTTAGCGCTTATTTCTGCCGCTTTTTACCTTTCGGCTTTTTGTGCTTTTTCTGAAAATCGCGCTTGTCGCGTTTTTTGCCGTCATCGTTAAGCTTTTTCCGCCGCGCCTGTCTATAAGGCTTGCGCATACCGCCATCGGGCGGCGGTTCGGGCATCTCGCGGCCGTCATATTCCACCAGCGTGAAAATCATACTGCCGCCCATGACATCGATTTCCTTCAGCTTGACCTTCACAGGCGCGCAAAGCTGGAAAGAGAATTTTGTTTTACGCCCGACCAGCATATGACGTTTTTCATCATGCATATAGTAATCATTGGGCAAAAGCCGGCAGGGAATAAACCCGTCCGAGCCTGTTTCCGTCAATGTCACAAATAATCCCGCACGGCTCATCCCGCCGATGGTGGCGCGGAATTCCGCACCGGTGCGGTCTTTCAGATACAGCGCGGCGAAACGGTCAACGGATTTGCGCTCCGCACCCATGGAACGGCGCTCGGTCTCGGAAATGTGATCGGCAATGGATTCAATCTGGGATATTTCATCATCCGTCAGCCCGTCTTTGCCCAGCTTAAAAATGCGGATCAAGGCGCGGTGCACGATCAGATCGGCATAACGGCGGATGGGAGAAGTAAAATGCGCGTAATGTGTCAGCGACAGGCCGAAATGTCCTTTGTTCTCAGGATGATAAAGAGCCTGACTCTGGCTGCGCAACACGATGGTATTGACGACTTCGGAAAATTTGGTGTTTTTGACTTTTTCCAAAATCGCATTAATGTCTTTTGGCACAGGACTCAGCGCCTTGGCCGCGCTTTGCCCGATGGATTTCAGGAAATCATTGGCGGCGGCCAGCCGTCCGGATTCCGGCGGCGGGTGAATACGGAAGATGCCGGGGACACCGCTATCCTCGATCGCCTGCGCAGCGGCAATATTGGCCAGAATCATAAATTCTTCGATCAGCTTATGACTGTCCAGCCGCGTGCGCCGCGTCATTTCTTTTACCGTTCCGTCCTCGTTCAGACGCACTTGATATTCGGGAAGATCCAGCTCCAAGGCACCGCGCACCGTGCGTGATTTGTCCAGAACATGAAATGCCTCGTAAAGCGGTTTGATGACGGTTTCCATCAGCGGCTTTGTCGTCGCGTCGGGATGGCCGTTATGGGCATCTTCCACCTGCTCATAAGTCAGGCGGGCTTTTGATTTCATCAAGCCGCGGATGAATTCATATTTTTGCAGCTCGCCATGTTTATCAATCCATAAATGCACAGCCATACAGGCGCGCGGCACATTCGGCATCAGCGAGCAAAGCTCGTTCGACAGTTTTTCCGGCAGCATCGGTACAACACGGTCGGGGAAATAGGTGGAATTGCCGCGTTCCAGCGCATGTTCGTTCAGCGGCGTACCGGGGCGGACGTAATAGGAAACATCGGCAATCGCGACAACAATATGCCAACCGCCCTTGTTCTGCGGGTCGGTATCGGGCTCGGCGAAAACGGCATCATCAAAATCGCGCGCATCCGCGCCGTCAATCGTGACCAGTGAAATATGCGACAAATCTTTGCGTGCGCCGCCGACTTCCGGTACGGACATATCTTCACATTCTTTTAAAACCTCATCAGGGAAAACATTCGGAATGCCTTCCTGATAAATGGCAATCAGAGTCAAAAGCTTGGGGTCATCCTGCTGTCCCAGCACATCGACGATACGGATATCGCGTCCCGGCGTATAAACGGCGGCAACAAGATCGTTTTCCTTTACCTTCTCCAGAAACTCTTTCGGAACAGGCAGCGGGGCGGGGTTGCCGCGCTCGGCGGGAAAAAACAGTGCAGCATCCGGCGTCGGGAAATGAATGGTGCCGACGATATGCGTGCTGTGTTCATGCGGGCTGAAATGTTTGATAATCCGCCCTTCATAGGTCTTGTTCTGTCCGTGCACAGGTCGCAGCCGCACCAGCGCTTTTGTGCCGACGGGGTCATTATCCTTGCCGGGCTTCATAATCACCAGCGGCGGACGTCCGTCACCATGCCATTTTTCCGGCACGGCCAGCCATTCGCCGTCACCGCCGATTTCCGTGATTTTGACTGTCGTTACGTCAGGCAGACCGCCCGGCGGCGCATAGCTTTTTCCGGCAGTCTGCGCCAGCATGCCGTCTTCGACCATTTGTTTTAAAAGCTGTTTAAAGGCAACGCGGTCCTGCCCCTGAATGCGGAAGGCGCGGGAAATTTCGCGTTTGGTTGCGGGCGTGCCGCTATCTTTGACGAAAGCAAGAATATCGTCAGCGCTGGGGAAATGCTTGCGGTTTTTTGACAATGGAAATAAGCCTTTGGCTAAGGTGATAAGCAGATTGTTCTTATTTGTTAGTGTATCCGTGTTTTGCCGTTGGGGGAAGGGGGCATGAAAGGATTTCTGTGCATGGCTTCAATTTGCTTTTTGCTGCGCATCGTATCCACGACATTATTGATGGTTTCCTGAATATGCCCGATGATCTGAAAGGCGGCTTTGCCGTCAATGGCCGAGAGGGCGCTGCTGGCCAGCTGAAACTCTTCCCGCGCCTTGGCAAAAAGCGGATTACGGGCGTAAAATTGCGCCAGACGGGCTTTTTCTTCTTCCGGCCTATCGCTATCCATATCGATATCGACTGTTTCCAGTTCAAAATCAAGATGATACTGCATAACGCGCTGTCCGGCGACATCCAGATCATGCAGCCGCTGCTGCGCTAAGCTTTCCAGACCTTCCGGCGTATAATTCATAAAAAATTCGCGCAAAACATCGGAAATCAGCGAAAATTCCCGCAACGGCGTCGCATGGCTGGTGAAATCGCCTTCAAGCTGGCGCTCTGTCAGGTTACGGGTCTTTTTATCCGTTTTATCCATGAAGACCTCATTCCGCTATGGCAGATAGCGGCAGTTTTTTGTTGCATAATTTCCGGCTCTTCTATATTCATAATACCAAAGAAACCCTAATAAATCGGAAAGACAGTGCCATGTCCGAAACACGGGCAAAACAGGATTATGATGTCATCGTCATCGGTGGCGGGCATGCAGGTTGCGAAGCTGCGGCGGCTTCCGCACGTATGGGCGCGAAAACATGTCTTGTCACCCATAAAAAAGACACGATCGGTGCCATGTCCTGCAATCCTGCCATTGGCGGGTTGGGTAAGGGGCATCTGGTGCGCGAGGTTGATGCGCTGGACGGCATTATGGGTCGCGCGGCAGATAAGGCGGGAATCCAGTTCCGTATGCTGAATGCCAGCAAAGGTCCGGCTGTGCGCGGGCCGCGCACACAAGCCGACCGCAAACTTTACCGCGCCGCCATTCAGGACATGATTTTCAACATGGAAAATCTCGCTGTACTGGAAGCGGCGGCGGAAGATATTCTGCTGGATGATCAAAATAGCGTCACAGCTGTTGTCACAGATGCGGGTGATACGCTTTTCTGCAAAGCTGTTGTGCTGACAACGGGAACATTCCTGCGCGGCATTATCCATCGCGGCACGACCCGCACACCGGCCGGGCGCATCGGCGAAGCGCCTGCGATCGGCCTTGCTGAAACACTGGACAGGCTGGAACTGCCGCTGGGACGGTTAAAAACAGGCACACCGCCGCGTTTGGATGGAACCACCATCAATTGGGATGTGCTGGAAGAACAATTCGCCGATCCCGCGCCTGTGCCGTTCTCCTTCCTGACAACGGAAATCACCGTGCCGCAGATCAGCTGTCACATTACCTATACAAGCCCTGAAACGCATGAGCTAATCCGCGACAACCTGCATGTCGCACCGATTTATTCCGGCCAGATCAAAAGCTCCGGCCCGCGTTACTGTCCCTCGATCGAAGATAAAGTCGTGCGTTTTGCCGATAAGGAACGCCACCAGATTTTCCTTGAACCCGAAGGGCTTGATGATGATACGGTCTATCCGAACGGTATTTCAACCTCCTTGCCCGCAGATGTGCAAGAGGCGGTTTTGAAAACCATTCCCGGTCTGGAAAATGCCGTCATTCTTCAGCATGGCTATGCCATCGAATATGATTATATTGACCCCCGCGCATTGAAACATACGCTGGAGGTGAAAAAAGCCGAAGGGCTGTTTATGGCAGGACAGATCAACGGCACCACAGGTTATGAGGAAGCGGCGGCGCAAGGCCTTATTGCAGGCATTAATGCCGCCCTCCGCGTTGCCGGCGAGGGAGAGGTCTTTACACTTGACCGCGCCGAAGCCTATGCAGGCGTGATGATTGATGATCTGGTCACGCTGGGCGTGACGGAGCCTTACCGTATGTTTACCTCGCGCGCCGAATACCGTTTGCTGCTACGTGCTGATAATGCCGACCAGCGTCTGACGTCGCGGGGCATTGTGATCGGCTGTGTCAGTACGGAAAGGGCGGCGGCGTTTACCGCAAAAATAACGGCTCTGGAGACCGCACAGCAGAAAATGCGCGAGGAAATGAAGGAAACCCCGCATGCGCTGGCGCAGCGCGGGATTGATATTACACAGGACGGTGTGCGCCGCTCCGCTTTTGAGCTGTTGCGTTTCCCGCATGTGAGCTTTGAGACACTGACGGAAATCTGGCCGGAATTGGCAGAGATTTCCCCCGCTATTCGCGAGCAAATCGAAATTGACGCGCAATATTCCGGCTATATTGAACGGCAGCAGGCGGATGTCGATATGTTCCGCAAGGACGCATCACTGCAAATCCCCGATGACCTCGATTATGACGGCATCGGCGGATTGTCGCAGGAGATCCGTTTGAAATTTATCGCACACCGCCCGAAAACGCTGGAGGCGGCGGGGCGCATTTCCGGTGTAACCCCCGCGGCACTGGTCGCGCTTTTGCGCTACGTCAAAAAAGGCGGAAAATCCGCCAAAAACAGCCGTAAAACAGCGTAAACCCCATGCAATATCAGGAATTTTGCGACAGCGCCGGTTTTGATGTTTCACGTGAAACATTCGCGCGTCTGGAACTTTATGCAGAGCTTCTTGAAAAATGGCAAAACAGTATCAATCTTGTCAGTAAGAATACGCTTACCGATATGTGGCAGCGCCATTTTCTGGATTCGGCGCAGCTTTACCCGCTTGTGAAAGAAAAAACCGGCGCATTGGTCGATATCGGCAGTGGCGCCGGTTTTCCGGGGCTGGTTTTGGCTATCTTGGGTGTAAAAGATATACATCTGGTCGAATCCGATATCCGTAAAGCCGTATTCCTGCGTGAAGTCGCGCGGGCCTGTGATGCGCCCGTTAAAGTTCATGCCTGTCGTATCGAAGAATCACCGGTACGGAATGCGGAAATTGTGACGGCACGTGCTTTGGCCGCTTTACCGCAATTGCTGGATTACGCCGCACCGCTTTTGAAAGGGGGAGGTTCCTGTATTTTCCTGAAAGGCCAGACGGCAGAGGAGGAAATTGCGGCAGCACAGGAAAACTGGAAATTTTCCATTAAAAAACAGCCAAGTATAACCGGTGATGACGGCGTTGTGCTGGTGCTGGAAGAGATCGCACGGCTGTAAAATGTTTCACGTGAAACATTTTCTGCTGGAATGCGGGTTTAAATTCCTGTATCTATAATACCCATCATGACAAGAAAAAAGACAGACACACATTTTATCAGTATCGCAAATCAAAAAGGCGGCGTCGGTAAAACGACGACGGCGGTGAATCTTGCAACGGCTTTGGCGGCTGTCGGGCGGCGGGTTCTGCTGGTGGATCTTGATCCGCAGGGAAATGCCTCTACCGGCTTCGGTATTGACCGCGCCAGCCGCGTCAACGGCACATATGAAGTATTGTTCGGAGAGTGCGGCGTTGCGGAGGCGGCTGTTGAAACCCGCGTGCCGCGCCTGTTTGTGATTCCGTCATCAGTTCATTTGTCCGGTGCGGAGATTGAGCTGGTGGACGCAAAAAACCGCGAATCGCGGCTGCGCAAAGCCTTTGAAAAATATGACGGGACGGCATTTGATTATGTGTTATTTGATTGCCCGCCATCGCTTAACTTATTGACTTTAAACGCGCTTGTTTGTTCAAACGGCGTGATTGTGCCGCTGCAATGCGAGTTTTACGCTCTGGAAGGTCTGGCGCATCTGGTACGCACGATTGAGCGGGTTTGCAGCAGCTTTAACAGCAGATTGTCACTGGAGGGCATTGTTCTGACCATGTATGACAAGCGCAATAATCTTTCCGGTCAGGTCGCGGAAGATGTGCGTGCGCATTTTGGCGATAAGGTGTTTAAGGCGGTTATTCCACGGAATGTTCGTATTTCCGAGGCGCCGTCCTATGGATTGCCGGCAATTGTTTATGATATGCGTTGCCCGGGATCGCAGGCTTATATTCAATTGGCGCGGGAAGTTCTGCGCCGCCACAGCCGCACGAAAGCGGAGAAACAGAAGGGCCAAGAAGCGGCATAACTAAGGAGGCAGTATGAGCGGACAATCATCACAGATGAAAAAGAAAAAACGCGGCGGCCTTGGTCGCGGCCTCGATGCTCTGTTTCAGGATGGCGCATCCGATTATGCCGATTTTGCAGCGGCTTTGGCGGAAGATGCGGATGAAGGGGAATTATCCGGCGCTGTTGAAACGGCGGCTCGTAAGGCGGGTGTAAAAATTCAGGAACTGCCTGTCACGGCGCTGGTGCCGGGAAAATACCAGCCGCGCCGTCATTTTGCGGATGAAAAAATGAAGCAGCTGGTCGAATCGGTGAAAATTCACGGCGTGCTGCAGCCGCTTTTGGTGCGCCCGCTTAATGGCGGCGATTACGAAATTGTCGCGGGGGAGCGCCGCTGGCGTGCCGCGCAGGAAGCGCAGCTGCATAATCTGCCTGTTGTCATTAAAGAGATTGATGACCGCACGGCGCTGGAAATCGCGCTGATTGAAAACCTGCAACGTCAGGATTTGAACCCTGTGGAAGAAGCGGAAGGTTATCAGCGCCTGATCGAAGAATTTTCCTACCGTCAGGAAGATCTGGCCGGACAGCTTGGCAAAAGCCGCAGCCATGTTGCCAATACGCTGCGCCTGTTGAAGCTGCCTGTCGTTGTTGCGGATTATTTGCGTGAAGGATTATTGAGCGCAGGACATGCCCGTGCGATTCTGGGTGCTGCGGATATGAAGGCGCTGGCAGATATTGTTGTTAAACAAGGACTTAGCGTGCGTGAAACGGAACGCCGCGCCGCCGGAGCGGTGAAGGGCAAAATAGCGAAAAAAGCCGCGGCAAAACCGGAAAAGAAAAGTGTTGATCTGATTGCGCTGGAAGAAAAACTGACAGGCCAGCTGGGGCTGAAAGTGACGATTGACCCGGAAAACGGGCATCCCGAGCGCGGCACGATGACGATCTCATACCGTGATCTGGATCAGCTGGATAGTTTATTGCGGAAATTTTCGGCATAATTTTAAATTGACAAGAACATATGTAATATATAGGATAATGCTGTTCAAACACGCAAATTTTTTGTAAGTAAGAATTCTAGACAATACAAACACCAAAAGGAAATAGCACAATGATCCCGAAATTTACTTTGGCAAAGCTGGGTATAACCTTTGCGAAGGCTGTCAGCAAGCACCGCAAAAAGATTCTTCATGTCGGCGATGTTGAGCTTTTGGTGCGTGACCTTGGCCAGGCTTTGAATGACCAGCACCACACATTGATTAATCCGCGCAACAGCACGATTGAAACCGCTTACGAGATTCTTCCGCAAATGGCGGAAGTCCGCGTGTTGACAGGTGTTGTACGCAAGCATTTGAACATTGATCCGAAAAAGGATCAGGTTGAAGCGATGAAAGAGATTGTCGAAAAAATGGAAGCCGAAGGCAGTGATGCCGCGGATGATATTAAAGACAATCTGAAATGGCTGGATGAATTCTATTCCAGCGACGAGGCAAAAGAGCTGATGTCGATGGAAGTCACGGAAGTCGAAACGCCCGGCGGTCTGCTGGATTACAAAGGTGCGTTTAAAACCGTGAAACAGGCGGCCAGCCGCGCTTTTGACGAAACAATGAAAGCGCATAAATTTATGTCGCTGGCGAAAAAATTCGAAGAAATGCAGCGCCGCGAAAAACGTGAAGCTGAAAAGGCTGCGAAAACGCCGGATCAAACTGCAAATGATACGACGCCTGCGGCGCAGCAGAAATCCGAAAACGATAATAAAACAACACGTCCGGCACCGAAAAAGCCGGATAATAAGAAACAGCCTTAAACCTGTTTTTGCAAAAAAAATTCCGCCCCGTGCGGAACTGTGATAGAAGAGACCGCTGGGACGATCCGGCGGTTTCTTTCATTTTAACATCCCGTATGGACGGAATTTGGAACAGACAGGCAGAAGAGTGATGAAGCCCGAACTGACGCAGCGGGAAAATCTTGAAAATATCCCCGCTTACCGCGATTTCCGGAAACATTACGGTGTGGTTGCCGGTGCGGAAGCGCTTGTTCTGAAGGCCTTGGCTGCAGATACGTCCCATCCGCCGCTCTATATCGCAGCGGATGAGGAAGAAATGCGCCGCGTGGAAATGATGCTCGGCTTTCTGGGCGTAGAGGCTGACATTATCTGTTTTCCGGCCTGGGATTGCCTGCCTTATGACCGGGTTTCGCCGACAAGCGGCATATCCGGCGCACGGCTTGAGGCTTTGTCTTATCTGCTGCACCGGAAAAAAGACCGTCCTGTTATTATTCTAACGACGGTGAATGCCGTCGTGCAGAAGGTTCTGCCGCGCAGCGTTTTGAAAGAAACGGCTTTTGATATCAAAAAAAGCGGTTTTCTGGATATGGAGGCGTTGACGACCTATCTTGCCGCGAATGGCTATCACCGCGTCGAGACAGTACGCGAGGCCGGAGAATACGCCGTGCGCGGCAGTATTTTTGATATTTTTCCGGCAAATGAAGAGACGCCGCTGCGTATTGATCTGTTCGGCGAAGAAATTGAATCTTTAAAATATTTTGACCCGTTGAGCCAGCGCAGTACGGGGGAGGCTGCGGGATTTTCGCTGCAGCCGGTGTCGGAAATTTTCCTCAATGAAAAGACAATCAAACGCTTTCGCGGCGCTTACCGTGAATTATTCGGGGCGGTCACACAAAAAGAAGAAGACCCTGTTTATAACGCCGTCAGCGAAGGACGGAAAACCGCAGGGCTGGAACATTGGCTGCCGCTGTTTTATGAAGAAATGGAGGTCTTGCCGGACTATGTGCCGGAAGCGGTGCTGGTTTTCGGAGAAAATGCCGAGGCGGCACGGCAGAGCCGGCTTGAACAGATTTATGATTTTTACGAAGCACGGCGCGAAAATATGGCGGAAAGCAGTTTTTCCGCGCCTTATAAGCCGATACCCGCTATGCGTCACTATATTGATCACAATCGCTGGGCGGAGATATTGACGGCGGCAGAGGCCGTGCATTTGTTATTGCCTTTTCCTGCGCCGGGTGAAGGTAAGACGGAAAAAACCGTTGCACGGCGCGGTCGTGATTTTTCGGATGTGCGCGTACAGGATGGCGCAAATGTGTATGATGCCTTAATCACACACATACGGGCATTACTGAAAGATGACCGGCGCGTTTTGATCGCAGGTTATAGCGAGGGTGCATGTAAAAGAATGCAGACGGTTCTGGAACAGCACGGTTTTGGCGCCGTGCTGCCGGTCGGGTCTTTTGACAGCCTGTCTGCGCTTAAGAAAAACATGGCCGGAACGGCGGTGCTGCCGTTGGAGCGCGGCTTTGAAGCCACTGATTTTACAGTCATAACCGAGCAGGATATTCTGGGAGACCGTTTGGTGCGCCCTGCGGGGCAAAAGAAAAAATCCCGCAAATTGCAGGATGTTCTGGAAGATTTATCGGTTCTAAATGACGGTGATTATGTTGTGCATGAAGAACACGGCATCGGTGTTTTCAGTGGGCTTGAAACACTCTCGGTCGGCCATGCCGCGCATGATTTTTTGAAAATACTGTACGCGGGCGGTGATAAGCTGTACGTGCCTGTTGAACATATTGAAGTTTTATCACGCTACGGCAGTGACAGTGTCTCGGTGGCGCTTGACCGGCTGGGCGGTGCGGGATGGCAAAGCCGTAAGGCCAAGATCAAGAAAGATCTGCTGGCAATGGCGGAAGAATTAATGAAAATTGCGGCGGCACGCATCCTGAACAAGACCGATTCCCTGCATGTTGCCGATGGTTTATATCAGGAATTTTCCGCAGGTTTCCCGTATCCTGAAACGGAAGATCAGGAAAATGCCATTAAGGATGTTATTGCGGATCTGGAGCAGGACCATGCCATGGACAGGCTGATCTGCGGCGATGTCGGTTTTGGCAAGACGGAGGTTGCGCTGCGCGGAGCCTTTGTTGCGGCAATGTCAGGTGTGCAGGTGGCCATTCTTGCCCCGACGACGCTTTTGTGTCGCCAGCATTATCAGGGATTTCATGAGCGTTTTCGCGGTTTCGGTCTGAAAATCGCGCAATTATCGCGGCTTGTTTCCGCCAAAGAGGCAAAACAGACGCGGGAAGGCTTAAAAGACGGCAGTATTAATATTGTGGTCGGCACACATGCGCTTTTAAGTGACAAGATTGATTTCGCGCATTTGGGATTGCTGGTTGTTGATGAAGAACAGCGTTTTGGTGTGAAGCAGAAGGAAAAACTGAAGAAACTGCGCTCGCAAGTGCATGTTTTAACCATGACGGCGACACCGATTCCGCGCACGATGCAGCTTTCAATGGCCGGTGTGCGGGATATGAGCCTGATTACCACGCCGCCGGTTGACCGTCTGGCGGTGCGGACTTATGTATCGGTATTTGACTCCGTCATTATCCGCGAGGCGCTGATGCGTGAACATCACCGCGGCGGGCAGTCTTTCTATGTTTGTCCGCGTGTGGCGGATATTTCCAAATTGGAGAAACAGTTGAAAGAGCTGGTGCCGGAGCTGAAATTTGTGACGGCGCATGGACAAATGGCGACGGAAGAGCTGGAAAACCGTGTTTCGGCCTTTTATGACGGCAAATATGATATTCTGCTGGCGACAACGATTATCGAATCCGGCCTTGATATTCCCAATGCCAATACGATGGTGATTCACCGCGCCGATATGTTCGGGCTGGCGCAGCTTTACCAGTTGCGCGGGCGGATTGGGCGGTCAAAACAGCGCGGCTATGCCTATCTGACTTATGATGCGCGAAAACCGCTGACCAAGACCGCCTTGCAGCGGCTGGAGGTGATCGAGCGGCTGGATACGCTGGGGGCGGGCTTTCAGCTGGCCAGCCATGATCTGGATATTCGCGGTGCGGGGAACTTGCTCGGCGAGGATCAGTCCGGCCATATCCGTGAAATCGGGGTCGAGCTTTACCAGAAAATGCTGGAAGAGGCTGTGGCGGAAATCCGCTTTAAAAACGCGGCGGGCAGCGCGGGAGAAGAGCAAACTGTGCGCCATGAATGGACGCCGCAGATCAATCTGGGCATTGCGGTGATGATTCCCGAACGCTATGTCGGTGATTTGCATTTGCGCCTGTCGCTGTATCGCCGCCTTGGCGGGCTGGAAACCGAGGAGGAGATTGACGGTTTTGCCGCGGAAATGATCGATCGCTTCGGCGACTTGCCGGGTGAGGTTGAAAATCTGCTGCAGACCGTGACCATCAAACATCTGTGCCGCCGTGCCGGTGTGGAAAAACTGGAGGCCGGACCGAAAGGCGCGACAGTGTCATTTTATAAAAACGAATTTGCCGCCGTTGAACGGCTGGTCGGCTATATCCAGCGGGCGGCGGGGACGGTTAAATTGCGTCCCGATCAGAGCCTTGCCTATATCCGCAGCTGGGATGATCCGGCGCTGCGCGTTCAGGGCAGTAAACGTATTTTGCAGGAACTGATTGCTCTACTGGAAGGGAAGCCCCAGCCGGAGTAAATAAAAAGGCCGGATTGCCCCGGCCTTTTTGTATTCCGTCTTTTGAGAAAAACTTAGCGTTTTCTGCCGCCGAAGAATTTCTTCATTTTCTCTTTTGCAGCTTGTGTCGCCATTTTGCCGACGGCTTTACCGGTTTCAACGGCGTCTTTGACGTCGTTTTTCAGTTTTTCCTGAACTTCCGGGTTTTTCAAACCGTCTGCGACATGGGACAATGTGTCTGCGGCATCATGCAGTTTTTCACGGGCATTGCCGATTGCGCCATCGAAAGAGTCTTTCAATTTTGCGGAAGGCGTGTTCGGAGAGGGCTTACCGCCATCCAGATCAGCATCATTGCCTGCATCATTGGCCGGGCCGTTTTTTTTCGCGGCAATCGCTTCCAGAACGGCAATCGGGTCGCCGCCGGTGTTTTGGATATCGTCTTGTGTCAATGTACCGGTCATCATTGCGGTCTTGAACAGCGTATCCAGCGCTTCGCCTTTATCTGCGGCATCTTCGTCCGTGACAAGGCCAAGTTCCAGCGCTTTATCAAAGATGGTGTTGACGATTTTTTTGCCGGTTTCTTCCATTTGGCGGGCGATTTCGGCGGGGTCTTTCGTCAGCGCATCATCAATGAATGCGTTCAGGTCGCTTTTCGGCAATGCGCCGGCAACACCGGAAACAGCTGTGCCTTCTTTGAAAACAACCAGTGTCGGCATGGAGCGGACACCGTATTTTGCAGCGATTTCGGGATCGGCATCAACGTCAATTTTAACGACTTTAATTTCGTCAGCGCGTTCACCGGCGATTTCATCAATGGTCGGTGCCAAAGATTTGCACGGGCCGCACCAATCGGCGTAAAAATCGACCAGAACGGGTTTGTCTGATTTGAGAACCTCTGTCTCAAAATTGTCTTTTGTAACTTTCAGGACGGATGACATAGTTGAAAATCCTTTCATTTTCGTAATTTTTTACCTAGCCTCAAGGGGGATTCGTAACATGCGCGAATATGAAGTGTCAAGGTTATCCGTAAAATAAAGCGGGGAAAAACGGCTTATGCCGCACCATATTGGCAGAGCCGGCGGAAAAACTGATGCGGCGCGGTCTGACGCTGCTATATCAGGAGACATATCCCCATGCTGGCGGCGAAGAGAGTTATGCGGTATATTTTGAAGACCCTGACCGTATCAAGGTGGAAATCGTTGCGCCGGAAAAAGGCGGCGTTGCAAAAAATCAGGAAGGACCGAGCTGAAAATGGCGCTTTGGAAAAAAATGCTGACAGGTATTCTGACGGGGCTGTTGGCAGGATATGCGATGTCGGCGCACGGGCTGGGGCTGCTAAGTGCCGCGCAGCTGGAAGCCGTTCTTCCCTGGATATCCCTGCCGGGCAATATCTTTATGGCGCTGATCAGCATGATTGTTGTGCCGCTGGTTGTCAGTTCCGTCACTTTGGCGGTGGTTTCGGGGCGCGATGTCGAACATTTGCGCAATACCGGTATCGGGGTCGGTTTGTATTTTGTCGCAACAACGATTTTTGCCGTTATTGTCGGGGTGAGTATCGCCACAATCGTACAGCCGGGACGTTATGTGCCGCAAGAGCTGTTGGTGGATGCGGGCACGAAAGCGGCGCAGCTGGGTGATTTGCCGATTGTGCAAAACCGCCCGCCTTTGCCGCAAATGCTGATGTCGATCTTTCCCGTTAATCCGGTGAAGGCGCTGTTTGACAAAGCCATGCTGCAAATCGTGATCGGTTCCGTGCTTTTGGGCGTTGCTTTACTGTCTATCGGGCAGGCGCGCGCCGCGCCGCTGGTGTCTTTCATGGAATCCCTGCAGGCGGTTTCGATGAAATTTGTCGATTGGGCGATGATGATTGCGCCTTATGCGGTTTTTTCGTTCTTATGCGGGCTGACGGCACAGCTGGGCATGGATACGCTGAAAGCAATGTCGGTTTATATGGGCTGCGTGCTGGCGGGGCTTTTAAGTTTGCTGGCTTTTTACCTGACATTGGTGGCGGTGATCGGACGGCGCAGTCCATGGCTGTTTTTAAAACATATCCGAGATGCGCAAATTCTGGCCTTTTCCTCGTCAAGCTCGGCGGCGACGATGCCGATTACGCTGCGCGTGGCGGAAGATAATTTGAAGCTGCGCCCCGAAATTTCCGACTTCGTCATTCCGTTGGGAACAACCATCAATATGGACGGGACGGCGATTTACCAGATGATTGCGGCGCTGTTTCTGGCGCAGGTCTTCGGGATTGATCTGACATTAACCCAAACTTGCGTTCTGGCGGTGACAATTGTCGGTGCTTCGGTCGGTTCACCCGGCACGCCGGGAGTCGGGCTGGTGATTTTATCGACGATTCTGCACAATATCGGCGTAACGGCGGAGGGGATTGCGATGATTCTGGCGGTAGACCGTATTCTGGATATGTGCCGGACGACGATTAATGTCACGGGCGATTTAACCGCCAGTGTCGTGATGAACAGGCTGATTAAGCCGTAATCTTAAGCAATAATATCGGGAAGCAGCAGCGATTCGAGTTTCGAAATCTGGTCTTTCAGCGCCAGTTTGCGCTTTTTCAGACGCTGGATACGCAGGAAATCCACCGGCGGCGTATCGATAAGTTGTTCGATTACGACATCAAGATCCCGGTGCTCCATCTTCAGCTGTTCCAGCATCTCGTGGATTTCTTCTTCATCATCCAGCATTGTAAAAATTCAGTCCTGATAAAACTCTTGTTAAACCTATGCGGTAATACTAATAATAATACCAGCAATTCGTAAAGAAAACAAATAAGGAAATAGGGGTCTATGGCACAGAAAAAGCGTATTGGTATTCTGACGAGTGGTGGCGACTGCGCCGGATTGAACGCGGTTCTGCGGGCGGTTGTGCATGCGGGAACGCTGGCGGGTTATGAAATTATCGGCATTGAAGACGGTACGGCGGGGCTTTTGGAGACGCCGCACCGTTACCAGATTTTAACGCCGCAGATGATGGATACGACCATTATGCGGCTTGGCGGCACAATTCTGGGAACGACAAACCGCGGAAACCCGTTTAATTTTCCGATGCCTGACGGCAGTTTTAAAGACCGTTCCAAAGAAATTACCGATGGAATCAAATCCCTCGGGCTGGAAGCGGTGATCGGTATCGGCGGTGACGGCAGTCTGGCTATTTTGCGCCGTCTGGCACAGGAAGGCGGATTTAACCTGATCGGTATTCCGAAAACCATTGATAACGATCTGGGCCGCACCGAGCTTTCCGTCGGTTTTGAAACCGCCGTCTGGACGGCGACCGAAGCGCTTGACCGTTTGCAGCCGACAGCGGCCAGCCATGACCGTGTGATGATTCTGGAAGTTATGGGACGTGATGCGGGGCATATTGCCATCCAGTCCGGTATTGCCGGCGGTGCGGATATTATCCTGATTCCTGAAATCCAGTATGACCTGGATGTTATTGCGAAGAAAATTATCTCCATCCGTGAAGATCAGGGCCGCAACTTTGCGCTGGTGATCGTTTCGGAAGCTGTGAAAACCGCGACCGGCAGTATGGTGCAGATGGAACATGCCGATGGCGAGAAACGCTATGGCGGTATCGGCCATTATTTTGCAGACAAGATTTCCAAGAAAACAGGTTTTGAAACCCGTGTGACCATTTTGGGCCATGTCCAGCGCGGTTGCTCGCCGATTCCGGCAGACCGCCTGATTGCTTCGGCATTCGGTGTGCGTGCGGTGGAGCTGGTAAAAGCGGGGAAATTCGATTGCATGGTGGCATGGTCGAACCGTGACGTCATTGAAGTGCCGATTGTCGAGGCAATCGAATCCTATCAGGCTGTGGAAACTGACGGGCTGCTCGTGAAAACGGCGCGGGCGCTGGGTATCTGCCTTGGTGATTCATAAGAAACAGGGCTGATGTGACGGAAAACCAGGAAAAAAGCGTCAAGGCGCCGGGACGGCATTTCGGCAATTACGGGGAATTCTGGGATTTTTATCTGCAGGAACACAGCCGTAAAACCACCCGCGCCT
Source organism: Pseudomonadota bacterium (assembly GCA_013285465.1). Classification (NCBI taxonomy): domain Bacteria; kingdom Pseudomonadati; phylum Pseudomonadota; species Pseudomonadota bacterium. The sequence goes on along the minus strand of CP053449.1, from coordinate 2,581,657 downwards.
TTCATATTGCCGGAACGGCGCTGGGGCTGGCAACGCTGGCTGTTGCGGCTGTGACGCAAATCTGGGCGCTGCCTTTGGTCGGTCTTGGTCTGGCTTATGGCGCGGCATGGACATCACATGCGCTGGTTGAACGCAACCGTCCCGCAACATTCGCGCATCCGCTTTGGTCTTTTATCAGCGATTTCCGTATGGCCGGATTGTGGTGTACGGGAAAATTACAAGGTGAAATTGACCGTGCCTGCGGATTAAAACAGTTCCATCCCGGCGAGACGGCGGTGCAATCCGTCAAATCTTCCTTAAATGATTTTAAAAAGACGCTGGCATCTTCGCTAAAGACTGTTTTCACGGGAAAAGCGGCGGATATAAAAGAGGAGCCGTCGCAGGCTCCTGAAAAATCATCGCCGAAAACGCATTTGAAACCTTAAAACAGACCGTTCTTTTTGTGGATGGTCGGAACCTCGCCCTCATGCGGCGGCAGGCCTTCTTCTTGGTTCTTTTTCAGCCTTTCGGCCTCGGCTTTTGCATCAACCAAAACCGGTTCTTCCTTATCTTTCTTCCAGAACAGAATGCGCTCGGTCAGGTTTTTCTCTTCATTGTAAAAGACGATGTAGCCGGCTTCCCGGTCGAGAACGCTGCGAATTTCAGGATTGGCGTAATAGGCACCGGCTTTTTCCAGCAGAGCTGTTTCCGGCGGCAGGCTCTCTTTGGTGCTTTCAAGGCCGAAAACGGCCTCTGCCGCCTGTTCGGGGCGGCGGTCACTGATAACCTCGGTATGCGGTTTGTTCGGATCGGGCGGCAACAGGTTATATTCCGGCGGCAGGCTGAGCGGCGCGCGTTTAACAACAGCGAATTCATCCGGCGAGTTACGCCCGATACCCAGCTCTTGCTTGACCTGTGAACAGCCGGAAACAAAAGGCAGAATGCCGAGTGCAAAAATAACAGATGCCAGAATTTTCTTGTTCATTTTGGGCAAAATCCGCCTTTTTCAAACATCCACGGTTAAGTAGGATTTTTTCTGTTCAAACAATACGGCCCAGGCAATACCGATGGCACCGATGGTGATACATATATCAGCAAAGTTGAAAACAGGGAAGTGAAAATCCCCGATATGGAACTCGATAAAGTCGGCAACGGCACGGAAACGGATGCGGTCAATCGCATTGCCGATGGCACCGCCGACGATCATGCTAGTGGAGACGACCGTCAGGAAACGCTCCGCCATAGCCAGCCAGACCAGAAAACCCATGGAAATCGCAACGGAAATTCCTGTGAAAACATAAGCCATAATCGGCTCATTCGTGTCCAGAAAACCAAAGCTGACGCCCTGATTCCAGACCATGTTCAAATTCAGTATGGGCAGCAGTTCCTTGGTCAGGAAAGGTTCGCGTTCATCATAGAAATATTCCAGATGTTTCGGTGTCATAAACCATTCTGTAAAGGGCAGCAGGTCGCGCTGTTCTTCTATGCGCAGAACCGTTTCGATCATCACCCATTTCATATACTGGTCAATGAAAATGATGCTGAAAATAAAAATCAGTCCGTATAGGAAGAAAAATTTGGAATTCGTCATAGGCTTTCCCGTTTGTTTCCCTGCTGCATCAACCATTCCGCAGTTGCGGCGGAAAGGCCCTCTGTTTGTGTCTCGTCTTCGGGGTGCAGGGCAAGAGTGGCACCTGCGGGGATGGGCGTTGTGTAAAAACGCGCATCAAAGAAAATTCTAACCAAATCAGGCGTATTGTGCAAAATAAAAACCTTCTGGATTGTATTTGCCGCAGGATTACCCCCTGTGATACGGGCAAAACCTGTATAACCGCCCGGTTTTGGCGGTAAAACTGCGGAGTTTGCGGCTTTGGCGGAGAGGCAGGTCAGACCGGAATCGTCCCTTTCGCTGTCCAAGACCGTCACGGGATAGTGCCAGTTCCATCCCAGCAGCGCATTCGCACCGGAGATATCGCCTGCGCGGATGCAGTCGCGGACACGGCTGGAGGAGAAAACGCCGGCCTTATCATCTGTGACAAGGCGCAGGGTTTGCAGCTCGAAACCGTAGGCTTCACCGGCCTGTTTCAGGATATCAATATCACCCAGACGGTTTTTGCCGAAGCGGAAATCTTCACCGACAATCACTGTACCGCAACCGACAGTGCCGACCAGCAGGCTGCGGATAAAATCCAGCGCCGACATTTCCGCCAGTGCCGCGTCAAACTGAACGCTGTAAAGACAATCAATACCTTTTTCTTCCAGCAAACCGGCTTTGGTATCGTCATCCGTGAGCAGAAAGGGCGCGGCATCGGGCTGAAAAAACAGGCGCGGATGCGGTGAAAAGCTCATAACGGCGGCCGGAGCGGCTTTTTCAGTGGCCAGTTCTTTGGCGCGGGACAGTAAGGCGGTATGGCCTTTATGAACGCCGTCAAGATTGCCGATAGCCAGCACAGCACCGGGGCTGCGGAAATTTTCTTGCCCGATATCGGCATTTGTAATGAAAAAACGCTGCATAACGCGGTAAAACAAGCCCTGCATAAGTTAATTTGTATTGATGTTACAGGGTTTTATACTCTGTTATGAGGGGTTTGTGAATAGTGCTGTGCAAGAAAAGCAGTCTCGCCGGAAATATGTGACGGGACGGCGGTTTTTCTATGGCTTGTGGCGGAGGCCAGCAGTGTTTCCGGCAGATCCTTGCCTGTGGCATCTGCGACGGCACCGTTTACGATCCCTGACGCCAGCCCCAGCGGGCCGCCGAACAGAAATCCGCCGATGGCGCGGGCGGCGGGTTTAATTTCGTCACCTGTGATACTGCGGTAAATGCTGCTGACAATCGGAATGTGCTGCAAGGGGTTGACGATATCGAGAAGATCGAAAAACGACCATCCTTCTCCCGTAATTGTTTCATTCATATGGGTCATACCCGCCGTGCGGTCGTCAAAATTGCGGGTTTTCGCGGATGTGGAGGCGGCAGTTTTTTCCGTGTCATTTTTGGGTGTAGCAGGCTGCGGCGGAAAATTTTTCCCGAAAACGGGCATATATCCCGCTGTTCTGCCATTAGCGAACGGATTAACTGATGAAATTGCCATTTTAGGCGCACTCCTTTCTTTTCAGGAAAGGAATGTTGCAAGAACCGTGCCAGATAGGCTGTTTTTAAAGCGTGCTGAGTTTCTTACCGGGCAGAATCTGTTCCGCGGAAATATTGCATTCGATGATGCTGGGTTTCTTGCGGTCTGCCAAAGCGGCCTCCAGCGCGGCATCGAACTCCTTGTTGCCATGCACGGCAAAACCGTTTGCGCCAAAGCTTTCCGCCCATGCGGCAAAATCAGGGTTCAAGAGTTCGGTGGCGCTGATACGGCCGGGATAGCGTTTTTCCTGATGGGTGCGGATCGTGCCGAAAATGCCGTTATCAAAAACCAGCATAATCGGGGCGGCTTTTTGCTGGACGGCGCTGGCCAGCTCCTGCCCGTTCATCATAATGCCGCCGTCACCCGCCATACCGATGATGATCCGGTCGGGATGTGCCAAAGCCGCGGCAAGGGCTGCCGGAAAACCGTATCCCATCGCGCCGCTGGTCGGTGCCAGCAAGCGCCCGGGCCTGCCATAGGGCAGGTAACGCTGCGCCCAGCAACTGAAATTTCCGGCATCTGTGGTAAAAATCACATCTTTTGGCAGGCGTTTTTGCAAAGCGGCGAAAATGTAATCCATATCCAGCGGGTATTTATCGGTGTCTTTGATTGTTGACCAGTCCAGATATGTTGCGCGCGCCTGTTCCGTGTGTTTTTTCCATGCGGTATTTGGTTTTGGCAGTGTGTCTTTCCATGCTGCGCAGAAGGCTTCCGTTGCGGCGGCAATTCCCAATGCGGGGGTGTAAACCTTACCGAGTTCTGCGCCGGATGCGTGGATATGTACAAGTGTTTGTTGCGGAGTCGGCGCTTGCAGCAGCGTATAGCCTTGTGTAACGATTTCCGATAGTCGTGTGCCGATGGCCAGCACGAAATCGGCTTGTTTGACATGGGCGATAAGGGCGGGGTTCGCGCCTGTGCCAAGCTCACCGATAAAACTGTCATGACTTGTCGGAAAGGCATCCTGACGGCGGAAACCTGTGGTCACGGACAGGCCGAGTTGTGCGGCGATTTCGGAAAAGTCTTCGACAGCCCGATCCGTCCAGCCGCTGCCGCCGATCAGAGCGACGGGATTTTCCGCTTTTGTGATCAGCGTGTTTAATTTGGCGAGGTCATCCGCCGCGGGCGGATTGCCGGAAAGCGGCATCGGCGCGACATCAGCGGCGAAAACCTGTTCGCAAAGCATATCCTCCGGCAATGCCAGCACGACAGGGCCGGGGCGGCCTTCCATCGCAATGCGGAAGGCGCGGGCGATCATCTCAGGGATGCGGTCGGCGCTGTCAATCTGTTCCGCCCATTTTGTCACCGGCGGTGCGAAAAAACGGCGGTAATCAATTTCCTGAAAAGCTTCGCGCCCGATCTGGTCGCGGGCAACCTGCCCGACAAGTAAAATCATCGGCGTGGAATCCTGCATCGCCGTATGCACGCCGATGGAGGCATTACAAGCGCCGGGGCCGCGCGTCACAAGGCAGATACCGGGTGTGCGCGTCAGTTTGCCATGTGCCTCGGCCATAAAAGCTGCGCCGCCTTCCTGACGGCAGGTGACAAGTTTGATCTCCGGCGTGTCGTGGAAGGCATCCAGCACATCGAGATAGCTTTCTCCCGCCACGCAAAAAGCTGTTGTGACGCCGTGATTTTTCAAAGCATCGACAAGAATGCGTCCGCCGGAGCGTGTCTGGATATCGGGAGCGGGAACGGGCTGCATGGCTGTGTGACCTTTCGTTTTAGGTTCTGTCATTTACGGAGAACATTATAGGAAAGAGTGAGACTGACTGCAATCAGCGTAAATGACGCTGTGCGTACTATTATTCTACGTTGTTATCCTCCGTTTTAGGGGGTTTCTTGTTAAAGTAACAACCCCACTCATTATCTGGATTATCGCAAGGTTCTGGTGTGGTTTTTTTTGCAATCAGTTCCTTTAAATATTTTTCAGTTTCTGGGTAGTTTTTAAAACTCTCTAGATCACTTTCTGTGTATTTTTCAATTTTTAACATCTGTGCAATAGGGTTTGTGCCATATTTCTCTAAATCCGTATTTTTGGGAAAAGTATTCAAAACTTTCCTTTTATAGCGCAGTTGATATACGCATTTCCATGCGGGAGGGTTTGATATAAGCGCACAGCCAATGATGAATTTCGGGAAGCGTGGCCTAGCTACGTATTGGGCTGCGGTAAATATACCAATAGGTTTCTCATCTAGGTAAAAGCTGTATTCTATTTTTTGCAGCTTTTGCGGAGATTTATTACTTTCTTTGGAAATTCCTTCTATTCTTATAGTTAGGTGCTGTTTTGTTGGAGATTCAGGTATCTCTAATTTGCAGAGATTCGTGAAATTCTTATAAGCGAATAATGCCTTTTCCTTCCATGATACGGTGCTGGTAACGTGACTGTGTTCTTTTATTCCCCGCGACTGCACACATAAATCTCCGGTAATAATTCTATATGCGGTGTAGCCTTCAGGGCGGTTGCTATTGGCTTCGTATGATACAGGCACTTTATAGTGTTGAACAAAGTCGCGGGCGTGATATTGCGGAAAAATGAGCGCATATTTATCCGGATTATAGGTGATGATTTTTACCGGATTCTGGGATTGCAGTTCTCGTTCGATCTCTTTTATATGAAGGCCGTCTACAGCAAAAAACACGTAATAGACGGCGTAAGGAAAAAGGGGAATAACCAGTAAAAATCTCGGAAATTTTTGTCTGATTAAAATATCTGTGATAATAGCTAAAGCAATGAGGTGTGGAAAAAAGCCGGTCCAGATAGGAGCGCCGACCATCATAAGAAACACACCCGTTAACGGGAAATATTGCAGCCCAACGAACAATAAAAATATGAGTGTTGTCCAGAAGGTAAAAGTCGTTCGCAGTTTCGGCATTTTAGCGAACCTTTTTTGGAAAATCACCGTTTCGGGCCGCGGCGTGGCAGGTAGATTTTCTGGTTTTCCATGACCATGCGCACGGTTTTCAGTTTTTCGATTTTTTCCGCCGCTTCCGGCGTTGTTTCAACGATGACCATGCCAAGATTGGGGGCGAGTTGTTGAATTGTGACGTCTTTCTCCAGCCCGCTGTCTTTTAATTCCTGTTTAAACAGCGGCAGCACGTTATTGGTCTGTTTTTTGAAGATCGCGCTCAGTTCGGCGCGGGTCTTGCCTTTCGGGTCAACGGGATCGCGGTTTAAGGCGATGATAAAGACTTTTTTGTTGCTGTTGTTTTCAGGTTTTTTATCAGGCATTCATCTTCTTTCGGTTCGGGTTAAATTGACGTATTTTTATGCGGCGGCGGTGTTATCACAGGCTTCTTTTCCGTTGCAGGCAAAAATGCTTTGCAGTGCCAGATACATTCCCGCCTGCACGGGGGACACATCCAGATCGCGGACAAGTTTCATCAGGCGCTGGACGTTTTCGGCGATTTTGATTTTTGTCAGGGTTTTGGCCTCGTTAACCTTGGTGCGTTTTTCTTCATTTTCCGCAGGGCTGACGGGAGAGGTCATCTCGACATAGGCTGCGATGATACCGCCGGGATTGGCGATAAAATCGGGAATAACAATCACATTTTTATCGTGCAGCAGTTTGTGTGCTTCTGCTGTGCAGGGGCCGTTCGCGCCTTCGACAAGATAGGAAGCAATGATTTTTGCGGCATTGTCTTTTGTGACGACATCCTGCACGGCGCAGGGGAAAAGAATATCGACATCTTGATATAATACGGAGGTTGTATCCTCCGGAAGATGTTCATAATCGCTGTCTTGCAGCAGTTTATGTGCGATATCAATCGCGCCGCGCCCCAGCGCATCCAGTAAAGCGGCGGGAGCGCCGTCTTCGTCGAAAATCCATGTACCGCCCAAACGCGGATCGGCGACAGCCTTTAGAACACCGCCAAATTCGCTGAAATAACGGATGACTGCGCCGCCCATTGCCCCTGCACCTTGTACGGCGAATGCCGCGCCTTTCGCGTTTTTGTTATCGGCCTCCAAAGCGGCTTTTGCCGCGACGGCAACGCCCAGGCCGGCAATGCCTTCGCGGTCGTAATCCGTGCCGCCCATTTCAACGGGTTTTCCTGTAAAACAGCGTAATGAGCCGAGTTCATCGCAAATCCAGTGCGGATGTACGGGGCGTGCGCCGATATCAAAACCGAAACCGCCGAAAACGCCGCCGTTTTCAAACAGCAGCGGTTTACACAGCTGTGCAAAGCGGCGGTATTTTTTTTCAAAATCTCCGGCATTGGGGTCGGCCTTTAAACCTGACTTCGATCCTCCCAGCGGCAGACCTGCGGCGGCGTTCTTCAGCGCCATGCGGCGTGCCAGCATTTTGACCTCGTCCAATGTAACTTCGGGCGTGATCCGTGTGCCGCCTTTGCCGCAGAATTCCAGCGGCCCGCCGGCGCAGATACCGGTATTCCAGACAACGATATAGCCCTCAACCCCCGCCGCAGGATCGCGCAAAGTGGTTTCAAGCTCGGGCTCCATTTTTTCGAAACGGGTTTCCAGCTTTTTTAATGCGGCGTAAAACTCTTCCTTGTTCATAGCGGGGATTCCTTCTTTTTAAGAAAACAGGCTGACAAGTCCGGCGGTGAATGAGGAGGCAATAAAGAAGAGAACGAAAAACAGAATGATTTGGCTCATAAAGGTTTTGGGAAAGGCCTTGATCAGCTCGTTACAGACATTTGTCCATTTAATCAGTTCGGGGTCGCGTTCCACCAGTTTTTCCTGTTCATGCGCTTTTTGAATAATGCGCAGAAAGTTATATTGCGCGCCGCCGCTGGTGACCAGATCCATAATGTCAAACGGCCCCATACCGTTCCACAAATCGCGGTGATGCTTGCGCAGACGCAGCCAGACCTTCACGAAAGGCAATACCGGCAGCGCCGCCATCATGACGACGACAAAGAAACCGCAGACAACATATAAAAGTCCCATAGAAAAGGCCCTGATGTTTTGTTACTCTTATGTCCCGTACTATTTAAGACGACAGAGGGGCGTATGGCAAAGATTTTTCGTGTTTTATTGTGTAATTTTGCGGTTTTCCTGCTGGTTTGGGGATTTTCCGCTGTTTTTCCGGCGCTGGCGCAAAAACCGGGGGAACAGCCCGAACAGAAACTGGTGATCGGTATGACGCAGTTTCCTTCGACCATGAATCCCATTATTGATTCCATGGTGGCAAAATCCTATGTGCTGGGCATGGTGCACCGCCAGATGACCGCCTATAACCATGATTGGCGACCCTTTTGCATGTTATGTACGGAGCTGCCCTCTTTCGAGAACGGGCGGGCGGAAGAGATTACCCGCGCTGACGGCACAAAAACCATCCGCGCCCGCTATACGTTGCAAGACGGGCTGAAATGGGGGGACGGTACGGAAGTGACCACCAAAGATGTGTTATTCACATGGCAGGTCGGCAAACATCCGATGGCGGGGGCATCGAATTTTGATTTATTCGCCAAAGATATCGTCAGCATTACGGCAGAGGATGAGAAAAACTTCACCATCGAATTTGACGAGGTGAAATGCGAATTTGCCGCCATTAATGATTTCCGCCTGCTGCCCGCGCATCTGGAAGGCGCGGTTTTTGAAAAAGAGCCCGCAACGTATAAAGACCGCACACTTTATGATGCTGCGCCCTTGACCCCCGGCCTGTATCTGGGTCCGTATCTGATTGCGGGGGTGGAGCCGGGCGCGTCTTTTACTATGGTGAAAAACCCGCATTGGTGGGGACAGCCGCCTTATTTTGATAAAATCATCATCCGCATTATCGAGAACAGTGCGGCGCTGGGTACCAATCTGTTATCGGGCGATATTGATTATATTGCCGGCGAGCTGGGGCTGATGGTGGATGAGGCTGTCGGGCTGGAAAAACGTCTAAAGCGGATGGCGAAAGGTAAATTCGAGGTTTTTTACGAGACCGGCCTGACTTACGAGCATATTGATTTCAATCTTGATAACCCGCATTTTCAGGATGTGCGCGTGCGCCGCGCTTTGCTGCACGGCATCAACCGTGATGCCGTCAGTGCCAGATTATTCGGCGGGCGGCAGCCTGTTGCCCATGTTAATATCCATCCGATGGATGTGATTTACGATAAGGAGGTGCGTAAATATGTCTATGACCCGCAAAAGGCCGAAGCGCTGCTGGATGAGGCTGGATGGAAAAAGGCGAAAGACGGTTTCCGCTATAATGACAAGGGTGAAAAACTGCAATTCCGGCTGATGACAACAGCCGGCAACCGCTCGCGCGAGCTGGTGCAGCAGGCCATCCAGTCGGATTGGGGAAAAATCGGCGTGCAGACCGTTTTGAAAAACGAAACGGCACGGGTGTTGTTCGGGGAAACGACACGGATGCGCAAATTTGATGACGGTGTCATGTATGCCTGGATGAGTGCGCCGAAAAATATTCCGCGTACGACGCTGCATTCAAGCATGATTCCGTCTGCGGAAAATAATTATGCCGGCCAGAATTATCCGGGTTTTAAAAATGCCGAGGCCGACCAAGTGCTGGATGATCTGGAACGGGTTTGTGCGCCGGACAAGAATATGGCGCTGTGGAAACGTATTCAGGCGATTTATGCAGAGGAACTTCCGGCCTTGCCGCTTTACTATCGCGCCAATAGTTTTATTGTGCCAAAATGGCTGAAGGGCATCCGCCCGACGGGACATCAGGACCCGTCAACATTATGGGTGGAAGAATGGAGGAGGGAGCCTTAAACCGTGGGAAAGAAGTCACAAAAGCTGAAAGATGCGGCAAAAAATCTGCCGAAGAAAAAGCAGGAATCCCTCTCCCGCTTTTGGGGGCGTATTCTTAAAAAAGCACTGCTGGTTATGGTTTTTGCCGCCTATCTGCTGGTCGGATCCGTTGCGACTCTGATGTGGGGGAAGACGGTGCTGTTCCGGTCTTTGACGATGGATCAGGCCTTGCTGCGTATGGATCATTACCGTGAAAGATATAAATATTTCGACGCCGTTTTTCTGTTTGATGTGCAGGAGGCGGAACGTGCGGTAGAGATTATCAACACGCTGCAGCCTTTGGCGCCTGTGATCGAACCTGTTTTTTATTTCCAGCTGGCGAAAAGATATGAGGAAATCGGCCATATGGATAAGGCGGTTTTCTGGAATCTGTTGGGATCATTCCGTCTGCGTCTTGATGCCCGCCGCTGTGAAGGCGCGGATGATCTGGATGCGGTGGAAGTCTATACGGAGCTTTACGGCAGTAAAAATGTCGCTATCTATATCAGTGAGGATATCGACAGAACGGAAAGAATTTTCAACGAAGTGATGGCATGGGATGCGGAAAATCCGCCGCAAACCTCGCCGCAATATTTCTGCCGTATTGCACGCATGTATATTTACCGCCATTTGCCGCAATATACCGGAAAGCCGGTTGATCAAAAGTTTTGGCCGCTTATTTACCAAGCCTATCGTGAACAGATCAAAGAGGGTTTTATTCCCGAATTGCGGCAGACGGTGTTGATGCAGGAGGCGCAGCAAGACAGCGGCGCGGCAAATGAAAACGGCACAGAGACACCGGCGATTGAAACGGACGCGCCGCTTGTGGAAACCGCGCCTGTCGAGGAACCGCCGGTGCAGGAGGATGCGGGACCATGATTTCCGCCGGATTTGTCGGCACACGCGCCGTGCAGCTTTGTCTGATGCTGCTGATCGTTTCCTTTCTGATTTACATGTTAATGGGTTTAATGCCGGGCGATCCGATCGATATGATGCTGGCCGCCAACCCGCATGCGGGGCCGGAAGATGCGGCGCGGCTCAGGGTGATTTACGGATTGGACCGTCCGTTATCGGAGCGTTATATAAACTGGCTGGGCGCGGCTTTGCAGGGTGATTTCGGGCATAGCCGCTTATTTGGACGCCCTGTGCTGGAAGTGCTGATGCCGCGGATGGGGACAACTTTTTTCCTGATGGCGGCAAGCCTGTTTCTGACATTGCTGGTGGCGCTTCCTGTCGGTGTTTATGCGGCGCATAATCCTTACGGTTTTGCCGACCGTTTTGTGAATCTGTTTTGCTTTGCCGGTATTTCCATCCCGCCGTTCTGGTTGGCGCTGATTTTGATGAGCGTCTTTGCCGTCTGGCTTGGCTGGCTTCCCGCAGGCGGGACGGGCGGCGATGGAGAAGGCGGGTTTTTGGGGCGGGTTGCACATATGGTGCTGCCGGTGATGACGCTGACATTGGCGAGTATCGGCGGTTATATCCGCTATATCCGCGGTGCGATGATCGAAAGTCTTGGTGCGAATCATATCCAGACGGCGCGGGCGAAGGGCTGCGGTGAAAACCGCGTGATCTGGGTGCATGCGCTGCGCAGTGCGATGATTCCGGTGGTAACGATTATCGCGCTGGATTTCGGCACGTTTTTCAGCGGTGCGCTGATTACCGAAACGATGTTTTCATGGCCGGGGATGGGGAAGCTGATTTACGACTCCATCATGGGGAATGATTATAATATGGCGCTGGTCGCGCTGTTGTTTTCGACTTTTTTTGTTCTGGCGGCAAATTTCGCGGCGGATGTTTTATATGTGTTTCTAGACCCCCGCGTCAAAATGACGGCGGAAAAAGCGGGGAAGACGGCATGACAATGTTGCAGGCGGAGGCGGAAAATGCTGCAGCAAATATTGCGGCAACAGGCGCTAAAGATACAGGGTCGCTTTACGGGACGCGGCAGGTTCTCAGACGGTTTAAACGCAACCGTTTTGCGGTATTTTCGCTTTGTGTGCTGATTTTTTTATGTGCGATGGCGCTGGCGGCGGGGCTGTTTGAAAAAATGCTGGGGCTGAACGCCAATGATGTTGATTTGATCAGCCGTTTTTTGCCGCCGTCGCCGGAACATTTTCTGGGTACTGATGCGCTGGGGCGGGATATTTTTCTGCGGCTGCTTTACGGGGGGCGTATTTCCCTGACCGTCGGGCTGGTGACGGCATTGCTGGTGGCGGTGATCGGGACATTAATCGGCTTGCTGGCTGGCTTTTATGGCGGACGGCTGGATAATTTCTTGATGCGTCTGACTGATGGCGTAATTATTCTGCCGCTGCTGCCGTTTTTGATTATTTTGTCCTCCATTGATATTGCGAAACTGGGGATTGATCCGAGCCGTTTTGACGGCAGCGGTTTAAGCGTGCTGCATATTGTTTTTGTGATTGCGCTATTTGGCTGGACAACGGTGGCGCGGCTGGTGCGGGCGCAGGTTTATGTGGTCAAGGAACAGGATTATATCCGCGCGGCCCGTGCGCTGGGGGTTGCGCCGCTCAGAATTTTGCTGCGCCATGTGTTGCCGAATGTGGTGGCGGTGATGATTGTGGCGGTGACGCTGTCGGTCGGGAATATTATTCTGCTGGAATCGGTTCTAAGCTTTCTGGGGCTGGGGATCCAGCCGCCCGCGGCCAGCTGGGGGAATATGCTGACAGGGGCGCAGGAGCTGGTTTGGGAACATCCGTTTTTGACGCTGTATCCGGGCGGGATGATTTTCATCACCGTGATGGCGTTTAATATTGTCGGCGACGGGTTGCAGGATGCGCTGAATCCGAAATCACAGCATTAGAAAAAACAGCTTGAACAGAAAAGAAAATTTGACGATACTGGCTTCCTGTTATCTCATCAGCGGAGGGGTGGCAGAGCGGTTGAATGCACCGGTCTTGAAAACCGGCATGGGGGCAACTCCATCGTGGGTTCGAATCCCACCCCCTCCGCCATAATAAAAGCCCCCCTTAACGGGGGTGTTTTATTATGCGGATGCGGTGTGAGGGTGAGAGCCTGCAGGGTTCGACAACAAGCTTAGCGCGCTGCAAGCGCGCTCTAGCGGTTGCGATTTTGCAAGGCACAATTGTGCCGCCGCAAAATAATCCCACCCTCCTATCACAGAAAACACTCCCATAATGAGAGTATTTTATTTTAGGCTGCGATAAGGTTCCGGTCGCAAAAAAGATTTGGTAATGAAGCGTAAAAACGCTACCATAGTTTTATAGCGCGGCTTTTAAGTGAATGTCGTATCACGGCAAAGCAAAGCTCTCACGCTTAAAAAATACAACCTATTATCTAAAAATTAAATAAAAATTGTTATAGTAGGAAAGGTGCGGTGAAAATGGGGGGAGTGATGAGGGACCTTCCGGATAATGTGACATTTTACAGTCGAACGCCTGTTTATACGGAGAAAACGCTCCCGCCCGGTTTTTTAAAAAATCACCGGACAAAGGAGGGTGTTTGGGGTGTGATTGAAGTTGTGGACGGGGAACTGGAATATGTGATCGGCACGTCTGAAAAACATATTCTGCGCTCCGGTTATAACGGCGTTGTCGAACCGCAGGTGCTGCATCATGTGAAGCCGTTGGGCGAGGTCAGCTTTTCCGTCGCTTTTTATCGATAACCGTTTTTATATATTGGCCTTTTTCTTTATGGTTTCAACCAGCCGCTGCAATTGATTTTCGGATAGTTTGAAATAAAAACCCGCGCAGAGCTTTCGCGCGTCACCTTCCGCAGTCCAATGCAGTTTCAAAACGGGTTTGCCTGCAAGCCATTTACCCGCATGCCATTTGCCGAATGTAATGCCTGTTATATTTTTATAAGGGATGATAAGCGGGTCTTTTGTCAGATAGCGGCGAAAGGATAATCCATCCTCTGTCAATTCTCCCTCGCCGTTGCCGCGCATAAAAAAACCGTTTTCTTTATAGCGGCGCCACCATTTTTCATCAATCTCCGTTCCGATATAGCCGCCTGCAAGTCTGGGAATTTCTTTATTATCTTCACTGTTCATTCTTCTTCCTCCTTCGAGCGGAAATCTACGGTATAGGGGCGGGCTTGCAGAAAGGTGAAATGCCCGTCTTTGTGCAGCAGAAATTCCACATCCATGGCGCGCGGGTCGCCGCTGCCTTTGCGGGTGGGGATGAAGAATTTATGGATGTCCTCCAGATGGCCGGTCAGGGTTTCCAGATTTTGTTCCGACAAGATCGGTTTGCCGCCATTGAGGGAGCTGCGGGAAAACAGTACGGTTTCAAGTTCATCGGTGAAAGTATAAACAATGAGTGATTCCGGTGTTGCCGTGCCGGTTGCGCCTGTGATATTGCCCGCCATGGTCTGGGCATTGATAAAATGCCCCGGTCTGCGGTGGTGGAACGGGTTGGCGGTGACGGCAACGCCATTGGCAACAACATCACTGACAAAAGGCTGGACGATCACCGCCATCGCCGTGGCGTCATTATCAATGCGGTACCAGACGCGTTCGCGATAGGCGCGGATATTCCAGAGACTGCCCCAAACGGCGCGGAGAGCGGCGGCGATCTGTTTTTCATCCGCATCGGCGGAAATGACTTTTGAACGGTACAGCCCTGCACCTGTGAAGCCTTGAATATCCTCGGCATTGGCGCTGGAGCGCAGAATAACTTTTTTCGCGCCGAAAGCACGCATCCGCGTCTGAATATCACGCAGCAGTTTTTGCGAGACGGGCATGGTTTTGATGGCGGATTGGATATTATAAAGCTGTACCTCCGCCGGGCGGGCATAACGCAGCCCCTCGGATTTGATCAAGCCGTTGATGAGGGTATCAATCCCCGTTGCCTGCATATGGCTTATATAATGATGGACGGGGATCACAAAACCGCCGGGAATGGTAATGCCTTTATCATGCAATTGGCACAGCTCGCCAAGATAGGCGGCTTTGCCGCCGATTGCGCCGATATCGGAAAAGCCCGTATCGCATAAATCAGGCAGGCCGATATCAGCGGAAATCAGCTGCGGTGTGACAGTCACCGGCGGGCGGTTTTGCGCCCACCAGCTATTGGCCTCGTCCCGCGTTGCGGGTGTGATGCTGTAATCCTGCCCGTCAACAGTGAGTTTGACCAATTTGCCTTCCAGCGCCCGCAAGGCCTGATTATCAATCGCGCCGCGCAAAGCCATATTCGCGGTGCGCCGCCCCTCCATCAGCAGGGAGATATGCGCCAGCGGCGCTTGCAGCTGTGATGTGATCAGCCCCGCACAGACAGGCAGATCATCAGGGACGAATTCCGTCACCAGAATCTGGTCGGGGCGGATGCTTGCGGGGTCAATTCTGCCGCGCAGAAAACGCAGATAGCCGTATCCCGTTGCCAGCGTCAGCGGCTGGTATTGAATGGCGGATTGGAAATCATCCATCGTCCAGACGGGGATTGCGCCGCCCAGCTCTTCCACGCGCTGAAGATGGGTCGGGGATTGCGGGTGAAACCGCATTTTTTTGCCGAAATAGGTGCGTTTGACAAGGCTGTGATAGGCTTTTTCGATGAATGCGGCGGACATATTATCGCTGGGGGCGATTTCCATCGCCCAGAAATCACCGTCCAGATAATGGCTGATAGAGCCCATGATATAACGGCGGTCGGGCGATTCATATTCGCGGCTATTGAACAGCTTATGCGGATATTCCGGATCAATATTGGCGCGGACAAAACGGTAATGGATATCCCATTTTTTGGTATTGGTCAGATAGAGTTTCCAGCTGTCGCGGGTGAAAATAAATTTGATGGTTTCCGTGCGTGCCGCCATGCTGGTTTTTGGCCGCGCGGCGATTGACAGCCATTGTGCCTCCGTCTCCAGACGGGAAAGATAGACGGGGTCTTCAGATTCTGCGGCTTCGGCATAAACGGGGGCGACGGAAAGAAACCCGGCACAAAAAAGCGCCGTGATGATGAAGATAAAAAACGGTTTCTTTCCTGCGGATATCGTCATGGGAATATTTTACACGGGATTTATTTACAGGTCTTTCTTAAAGTTTTCATGTTAAAATAACAGGATGGAACAGCAAAGCCCGCTTGACCATTTCCTGTCATTTTTATCCGCGCTGATCGACCCTGATTTGCGCTTTCATCCGCTTTACCTTTTGCCGTTTTTTGTGATGGCGTTTTTGCTTTATCTTTATCACAGGCGGCGCGGTCTGCATGACGGGCAGGGGTTTTTCAAATGGCTGTTTCCCAAAGATGTTTATTTTCACCCCTCGCATATCACCGATATTAAATTATTTCTGCTGGGACAGGTTCTGACGGCGGCGAAAGCCTTTAATATGATCGTGGTGATGACGCTGTTTGCGGGGTTGACGATTCTGGCGGTCGGCGGCGAGGTTTCGGCAAAGCCTTTGACAGTCGGGCGGGTGTTGCTGGTGACAATTGTGATTACCCTTATTCGTGATTTTTGCGTTTACTGGGTGCATCGTTTGCATCACGAGCTGCCGGTGTTCTGGCCGTTCCATGCCGTACATCACAGCGCAGAGGTGATGACACCGGTGACGGTGTATCGCAAACATCCGGTTTATGATCTGATTTCAAGCTTTGTAAAAAATATCTTTGTCGGTATTTTTTCCGGTCTGGCGCTGGTGTTTCTGGTTGGGCAAATACAGTTGACGCTGATTGCCGGTGTGAATATCTTTTATTTTCTGTTTAATGCGCTGGGGTCGAATTTCCGGCACAGCCATATCTGGTTCAGCTATGGGCCGTTTTGGGAGAAAATTTTTATTTCCCCCGCACAACATCAAATCCATCATTCGCTGGAACCGCGGCATCATAATAAAAATTACGGCGAAATTTTCGCCCTTTGGGACTGGATTTTCGGGACGATCTATATTCCTGCCGGACGTGAGGATCTGCAATTCGGCATTTCCAAAAGCAGTACGTCGAATGAAAGAATTGCGCAGCCGCATCCGACATTGAAAACGGCTTTGCTGGTGCCGTTCCGTGATAGCTGGAAAGCGCTGAAACGGCGGAGAAAGAAAAAATGACGCGTTTCTTTTCCCTTTATCTTGATCTGCTCCGTTTTCTTGCCGCATTGCTGGTGCTGGTGTCACATTTTGCCTATCCGCGTTTTACCGATGGTGATTATCTTTTTATCCGTGACTTGAATCTGGGCAGTGATGCGGTGGTGTTCTTTTTTGTGCTGTCGGGTCTGGTGATTTCCTATACGGCGGAAGTGAAGGATAAAACGCTGCGGCAATATGCTTTCAGCCGTGCAACGCGGCTTTATTCCGTTGTTATTCCGGCACTGATGCTGACGGTTTTGATGGATCGCTTTGGCAGCTCTATTGCGCCGGCTGTTTATGACGGCTGGTGGTATAATCCTGCGCCGGTCTGGCAGCAATTACTGCGCGGCTGGACATTCAGTAATGAATGGGGGCTGCTGGGGTTCAGAATCGGTACAAACGGGCCTTATTGGTCACTAAGCTATGAAGCCGCCTATTATCTGATTTTCGGGGCGGCCTTTTATCTGCGCGGCGGCTTGCGCGCGGGGTTGCTGGTTTTATTCTGTTTTGTGGCGGGTATTTCCGTGCTGTTGCTTTTTCCGGTCTGGCTGCTGGGAATGGCGGTTTACAAACTGATAAAACAGGATGTGCCGCTGACAGTGTCGCAGGCATGGGCGGCGGTAATTGTGCCGGTGCTGCTTTATGCCGGCTGTCTTTGGGCGGGACTGCCGCATATTCTGCTGGCGGGAACGGAGGCTGTTTTCGGGCAAGTTATTGTGAAAGCCTTGTTCGGATTTTCCGATGAATTTTTGTGGAATATGCTGATCGGGGCTTTTGTGGCACTGCATCTGATCGGTGTGGCGGCATTGGCGCAGCGGAAAGATTATAATATCGGTGCGCGTACGGCAGTTATAGTGAAATGGTGTGCGGGGGCGACATTTACGATTTATATCCTGCATTATCCGGCGCTGCAGTTTTTTGATGCGCTGCTTCCGGAGGAGATGGAAAAATATGCGCGGCAGGGCGGGTTATTGTTTGCGGTGCTGCTGTTGTGTTTTGCCGCGGCGGAAATTTCCGAACGGCGGCTGGGCTGGTTCAGGCGGGTTTTTTCTGCCGGAAAGCTTACTTTTTCACGGTGATGATTTTTCCGTGGTGATTTTTCCGTCGACGATATGGATGCGCCGCTGTGCGCGTGCGGCAAGTGCGGGGTCATGGGTGATGGTCAGGACGGTTTTATTTTCCTCCTTCACCAGTTTTTCAAACAGCTTGAAAACAATATCGGCGTTTTTGGTGTCCAGATTCCCCGAGGGTTCATCTGCCAGAATAATCAGCGGGTCATTTGCCATGGCGCGGGCGACGGCAACGCGCTGGCGTTCTCCCCCCGATAGTTGTCCGGGTTTTTTACGCCCTGCGCCTTCCAGCCCGAAATGGGCCAGCAGCATTTCCGCCCGTTCCTTCATTGCCGCGGCGGATAATTTCCCCAATTTGCGCATCGGCAGCATGATATTCTCCAGCACCGTAAATTCCTCCAGCAGGAAGTGAAACTGAAAGACGAAACCGATTTTTTCCAAGCGGATTTTTTCCAGCTGTTTTTTGTTGGCAGTCGAGGTGTCGAAGCCGTCAATAAAGACCTGTCCCTCCGTCGGTTTGTCAAGCAGGCCGATCAGATACATCAGAGAGGATTTTCCTGAGCCGGACGGGCCGGTGACGGACACGAATTCCCCCGCTTCGATACGGCAGTTGATGTCTTTGACCAAAGTGACGGGGATGACTTCCCGCGTCAGAATGCGGGTGACGTTCCTGAGTTCGATCGCCGGAGATGCGGAAGCGGGTTTTGTCATTATGCCGCTCCGCGGATAATATCGACGGGGTAAAGCGCGGCGGCTTTTCGCGCCGGAATATAGGCGGAAATGACGGAGGATAATGTTGCCATGACCGCGCCGCCGATATACAGCCAGACGGAACGGAAGACGGGCATGCCTTCGAATTTAATCGGCATATTGACCTCTTCGCCCAGATCAATACGGAAGGAGGCCAGCATTTCCACCAGCATGGCGCCGAGAACCCAGCCGAAAATCGAGCCGATCAATCCGATTACGATACCCTGAAACAGGAACACTTTTCTGATATCGCCTTCGGAAAAACCGATGGATTTTAAAATGGCGATATCGCGACTTTTTTCATTCACCGATGTCGAGATAATGTTGAAAATCCCGAAGCTGGACACGATGATAATAACGCCGACCGTGGAATACATGATGATGTTTTCAATGACGAACATTTCGAAAATATTGGCAAAGGTTTCCTGCCAGCTTTCCGTGCGGTAGCCGTAACGTTTTTCAAGATCAGCGGCAAGAGATGTGGCGTCATCGACATTTTGCAGCCGGATATTGATCTGATTGATGCGGTTTTCCCTGTCTTGCAGAATTTGCACCTTTTTCAGCATGGCATAGCCGGTGCTGCCGTCCACTTCGGTGACGCCGGTATTGAACAGCCCGACAAGTTTCATTGTGCGCGTATTGCCGGCAGGGGAAATGGCGGAAATTTTCGCCCCCAGCCTTGCACCGAGTTTATGGGCGAGTTCCTCCCCGATAATAATGCCGTTGCTGTTGGTTAAAAGCGCATTTAAATCGCCCTGCGTCATATCGCGTTCCAGATTGCTGGCATGGCGTTCCATTTCCGGCCGGATTCCGGTTAACGCTGCCGCAACATCCTTGCCGCCGTAACGCAAAAAAACCTGACCTTGCAAAACGGGGGAAACGGCAAGGCCGTCCATCGCCGTAAGCCGCTCCAGAATGGAACGGGCGGAGTGAATACCGCGGATTTCCTCCCGCGGTTTTATGCCGCGCAGCTCGACCGCCGCATCGGGAAAACGTTGGTAAACAGGCTGCTGCTGCGGATTGCGGAATTCATCCATGATTTTGACATGCGGGGCGACATCAATCAGTTTTTCGATGAAATAATCATGCATGCCTTTCATCATACTGGCGATGCCGATAAAAAAGGAGACGCCCAGCATAACGCCGACGATGGATAACACAGTCTGGCGACGGCGGTTTTTCAAATATTCCCAGCCGATGACAAGAACCGTATTCATCGCTTACCCCCCGTTTGCAGGTACGGTTGCCAGAATATTCTCATCACCTTTTAACCCGTCAAGAATCTGGATACGGCTTGTATCGCTGATTCCTGTTTTGACGGTGACGGGGACGGCTGTACCGTTTTCCATGACCCAGATTTGATTGTTTTTGACGCTGCCGGCGGGAACCAGCAGGGCGTTCTCCTCCTGTTTTGTCACAATATTGATTTCGACGGTCATACCAATCATCAGCGGTGAATCCTCCGGCAGGCTGACGCGCAGGCGGAAATTCTTATCAACGGGATCGCCTTTCGGAGTGGTTTCGGTGACGATACCTTCCAGCACCTGATCGGGGAAAGCGTCGGCTTTGATCAGGACATTTTGTCCGGTACGGACAAGGGCGATATCTTCCTCATCCACTGCGGCCGTGATGCGCAAATTTTCGGTATCGCCGATCCAGAACAGGATATCGACCATTGTCGCGGTTTCGCCGGGCTCAATATCGCGTTTCAAGACAGTACCGTCCAGCGGTGTGGTAACGGTGAGGCGGTGCAGAACGTGATGTTGCGATTCCAGCTGTGCCTTGACGGCGTCATAGTCACTGACCAGCGCGTCATAAGTGCTTTTGCTGGCGAAGCCTTTTTTCATCAATTCCGCCGTGCGTTTTTTCTCTTTTTCAAGATATTGCAACCGTGCTTCGAATTCCGCGATGCGGGCGCGTTCGACATGGTTTTCGATTTCGGCGAGCGGTTGTCCTGCGGTGACGTTATCGCCTTCTTCGACCAAAACGCTTTCGATGCGTCCCGGCACTTGTGTAGAGACTTTTGCCCAGTGTACGGGCTCGACCTCGCCTGTTGCGTAAACCGCCTGCACAATCGCGCCGCGCTGCGGCGTTACCGTCAGCGGCGGGGCTTTGTACAGGTAATGTTTCCACGCAAAAAAGAATGCGGCACCCAGCCCTGCCAGTATCAGAAATGTTCCCAGAAATTTTTTCATGTCGTGACCGATTTTTCTAATAACCGCTTTTGCATTTTATAGCACAACAGGAATGCCTCCGTCACAATTTATCATGGAAAAGGAAAAAACCTTCCCGCAGTTGATATATTGCCTGCCCGATACTATCATAAAAAAGACTTTTTATTCGCTGCGCAGGAGAGACACCATGAAAAAGAAACTCGCCATCGGCATCCCATCAAACCGGGATTTTGACAGTTGTCGGGACTCCATTGAAAGTGCGGTGAATTTCTGCCGGAAAAGCGGCTATCACCTTGTCGTCTCGGATAATTCCGGCGACGCGGTCAAGGCGGAGAAGTTGCGCGAGATGATGGCGGATGACAATATGAATTATATCGAGACACCGCCGACGGATATGATGACGAACTGGTCAACGGCTTTTGACGCAACGGAAGGCTATGATTTCGTTTTGATGATGGGGGACGATGACACGATTTTCGGTTTCGGGCCGTCTCCGTCTTTTGACAATATTCCGGCGGATATTGTCGGGATCCGCCCCGGGGTTTTCGGTTATGCCGATTTGAAGGGGATTATCTGTGTGAATACCGGCCAGATTACCTCAAAGAATGCGTCCGAGCGTATTGCCGAGCATCTGACGACATCAAACGGGTCGAATATCGGTATCTTTACCTTCTGGCGGCGCGATGTTTTTAAATCCATTATGGATCTGTGGCTGGGTCCGCACCCGACGCGGGGGACTTATTGTGACTGGGCGGTGATGAACGGCTTTGTGTCTTCCGGGCGGGTGATGTCCGAGCCGGGCAGCAGCTATTTTTACAATTTGCAAAATTGGGCCGGCGGCGCCAAACAGATCGAAGAACAGGTAGAGCGTGCCTATACGAAGACAGGGTTACCGAAAGGTTCCAGCGCCTATTCCCGTATTTTCAATGCGGTGGATTCCTTTATTTTCGTCAACCGGAAAGATTCCCCCGTATCGCCGCAGGAACGCTTTGTGACAGGGGCGTTCTGCCTTGACCTTTACATCAAGAATTATCTGAAGAACCTGCCGCGCAATACCGCACATACGAATTCCGCCAAGATCGAAAAAATTTCGCAAAAGCTTGTCGGTAATGATTCCATTCCGTCGATTTTCTCTGTTTTTGCGGAAATTCTGGACGCGGTAAAGCCGGGTCTGGCGGCGGATTATAAGACATTCTATCAGGAAGCCATCGGCGATGAATGGGGCGTGTTCGCGCCGCTGCAGGAAGCGATATAAGGGGAGAAAAAGATGGCGGGCAATCTAAAAACAAATCATGATCCGCGAGCCTTGATGAAACAGGCCGTATCTTTGCACCAATCCGGGCGTCTGGATGAGGCGCTGGTCATTTATAAAGGGTTGTTGAAAGTTAATCCCAAGAGCTTTGATTTAAACCATTTGACGGGTGTTGCGCTTTTCCAGCAGGGGCTGGCAGATCAGGCTTTGCGGCTGATTAAACGGGCATTGAAGATAGATGGTTCTTCCGCAGCGGCGCATAGTAATCTCGGCAGTATTCAGGAAGCGCTGGATAAGCCGCAGGCGGCGCTGACCAGTTACGACCGCGCCATTGCGCTGCAACCCGATTTTTATCAGGCGCATTTTAAAAAGGGAAATGTGCTGCAGCTTCTCGCACGCCCTGAAGAGGCGCTGGAAAGTTACGAGAATGCCGAGAAGCTGCAAGATAAAGATATGAATCTTTATAATAATAAAGGTGCGGCCTTGCGTGACCTTGGGCGTTTTGACGAGGCGCTGGACTGTTTTAACCATGCCGTTTCATCCCAGCCGGAGAATGTGAATGCCTATATTAATAAAGGCAATACGCTAAAAGATATCGGGAAATACGAGGAGGCCGTGTCCTGTTACGATCAGGCTTTGACGATCGCCCCCAATCATGTCGATGCGCTGATCAATAAAGGGAAAGCCTTGAAAGAGGAAGAGCGGCTGGATGAGGCGCTGGACTGTTTTGATCTGGCGGTGAAACACCATGCCACATCCACGGATGCTTTCTGTTTGCGCGGTATTCTGTTGCTGCAAATGGGACGGAATGACGAGGCAATGAAAAGCATGAATGCGGCGCTGAAACTGCATAATGATGATGCGGCGACGGTTTGTGCGAATGCGCGCGTACTGGCGGATACGGGGCAGTATGATGAGGCGCTGTCGGAATTTGACCGTTCACTGAAACTGGACGGATCAAACGCCCATACATGGGCTTACCGTGCATCGCTGCTGGAAAAAATGAACCGCCGGCGCGATGCGCTGGGCAGTTATGACCGCGCGATTACGCTTTGGCCGGGATTTGTGCAGGCGCATATTAACCGCGCCGGTGTTTTGAGGGCATTGAAACGCTATGATGAGGCCTTTGACAGTTATAAACGTGCGGTTGAACTTGACCCGCAGAATATTGCCGCCCTGACCAATCTGGGCAACGCCTTTCAGGAACAGGGGCAGTATCAGGCGGCTGTCGACAGCTATGACCGCGCCTTTAAGATTGATCCGCGCAATGTGTCTATTCTGTATAACCGCGGCCAGACTTTGTCTTATATGCATCGTCAGAAAGAGGCCTGCGCTGATTATGACCGCGCCTATGCGATTAATCCCGATCATAAGAATCTTGCCGGTGTGCGTCTGCATACCAAGATGATGCTGTGCGACTGGTCGGCTTGTGACGAGATTGACGGTTTTTTAGAGAAAATACGCACAGGTGAAGCGGAAACGCCGCCCTTTACGCTGATCGGTCTGCCCTCCACACCGGAAGACCAGATGATTTGCGCAAAGAGATATATGGAGGAAAAATATCCGCCATTGCCGCCGCTCTGGAATGGCGAGACATACAGTCACGACAAAATCCGCGTCGCTTATCTGTCGGCGGATTTTCACCGCCATGCGACCTCTTATCTGATTGCGGGACTTTTTGAACAGCATGACAGGGACAAGTTTGAAACCTATGCCTTTTCCTTTGGTCCGAACGATCACAGCGCATTGCGGGCGCGGCTTGAATCCTCCTTCACCGGATTTTTTGATGTGGCGGGCGTCAGTGACGAGGAGATCGCGCAGAAAATCTTTGAAAAGGAAATCGACATTCTGGTCGATTTGAAAGGTTACACCAATAACAGCCGTATCAATATCGTCGCGCGCCGCCCTGCGCCCGTTCAGGTCAGCTATCTGGGTTATCCCGGTACGATGGCGGCGCCTTATATGGATTATTTTGTCGGCGATCACCGCACGGTTACGCCCGAGATTGCGTCTTTCTTTTCCGAGAAAATCATTTATATGCCCGGCAGTTATCAGGTGAATGACGATCAACGCTTTTTGCCTGAAGACACGCCTGACAGGGCGGATTACGGATTGCCGGAAGAGGCGTTTGTTTTCTGTTCCTTCAATAACACCTATAAAATCATGCCGGAAATTTTCGATATCTGGATGCGGCTTTTGCAAGAGGTAGAGGGCAGCGTGCTCTGGCTGTTTGAAGGTAATGACGGTGTGGCCGATAATCTGCGCCGTGAGGCAAAGAAACGGGATGTCGATCCCGCAAGGCTGGTCTTTGCACCGAAAATGAAACTGGAAGAACATCTGGCGCGGCAGAAATGTGCCGATCTGTTTCTGGATAATATCCCCTGTAACGCCCATACCACGGCTTCGGATGCGCTTTGGGTCGGGTTGCCGCTGATTACCTGTACAGGCAATACATTTGCCGGACGCGTGGCGGCCAGTTTGCTTTATGCCCATGATTTGCCGGAACTAATCACGGAAAATCCGGATGATTACGAGAAACTGGCGCTTGATCTTGCGCGCGCGCCTGAAAAACTTGCCGCATTGCGGGAGAAAGTTATTGCGAATCGTGAAACGGCAGCATTATTTGATACTAAAAGCTTCACCAAAAATCTGGAATCGGCCTATAAAACAATCTGGCAGAGACATCAGGACGGCGAAGAGCCGGAGGACTTTGATGTTGTATCTCAAAATTCCTGATGCGTTGTGCACGGATTACTTTTTTTAAAGGAAAAGACAATTCATATCACCGATTATAACTCCCTATTATCAGTAGCAAGAGAACAGGCGGAGCCGCAGCGTTTGCTCTTCGTTTTCTTAAAAATATACAAACCGGAAGGCCGTGAAGATGCGGAGGAGAGGGATACCGATTTCGGCGGGGGCGGCGAATTAGAAGCAATTATGTGTGTTGATAAAGCATTGGAAGAACTTGGTAGTTTCGCTGACTTAGTCGCGGAATCCGAGCGTATCGAAAAAAACTGGCACATTGTCTTGGTTGCGTGTCTTGCCGGCAAGAATGGCATTGCTCCGACATCTGATGACGCGACGCAACCACTGAAGATGATGGTTCAGACGATAGAAAAAGGAGGAAGTCTCTCCAATTTTATGGCCTTTGATAGAAATGGCGACCCGATTCAATTTAGTCATTGAATCGCGGATATTATCTATAAACCAAATCAAATTTTTATCGGGTGGTGAATAGATGGTAGTAAAAAATGCGATTAAATCTGAAGTGGTTTGCTTCTATAACAAAATGCAAGACGACCCGCATCATCGCTTTAAGTCATGGGAGCATTGCTATAGATATTTCCAGAGCGATAATCTTGATGTAGATAAGGCTTGTTTACATTTAGGTTTTTATCTTGCTAGTTGGGGAATGTATCGCGGTTCAAGTTTCCTGCTTCAAAAAGATTATTTAATTCATAGGCCTGCTGTAGAAGAGATTTTAAAGGAGGAGTACAAGCCTTTAAATAACGCGAGTTTTGATTATTTTTTTGATGATAATAATAATGGGTCAGAAAAATTATTTGATTTAATTCATAAGGTAAAAATGTGTTACGAGGGTGTTGGCGACACTCCCAGAAAAGCAGCGAATGTGACAGATACTCTGGTAACAAAAATACTGCTGGGGACATTGGGGTGTATCCCTGCCTATGACCGTTATTTCATAAAGGGTTTAAGAAATCACAATTTACCTTATTCAGAGCTAAAAGAATTTAATTTTAAGAAGATGGTGGAGTTTTGTAGAAAAAATTCAAAAGAATTCTATGAAGTCCAAACTGTTGTATCAAAAACGAAAGAATATCCCCTTATGAAGTTAGTAGATATGTATTTTTGGCATTTAGGTGAAGGGCTATCTTAGAATTGGAAAGCTCAAAGCTACGGTATTCCTTAAAAGCACCGTTTAATCTGTTCGTTGATTTTGATGATGGGAGAAAATGGCTCCTCGGGCCGGATTCGAACCAGCGACCAAGTGATTAACAGTCACCTGCTCTACCACTGAGCTACCGAGGAACACTAGAAAAATGTTATAATCAATTTTTGCAGGAGTCACAAGCGGAAAATCAGCATTTCAGGTGAGTTTTATTTCTTTACCCATCTCTTTTTATGGCTTTTTTACGGCCGCCGCTTGTTGTTGCGGCTTTTTTTCGGCGCAGGCTTTATTTTTTTGAACAGGCTCTCGCGCTGCCCCGCGTTGATGAATCGGGCGAAATACGCGCTCATGACGGCGGCATTAGAATCCTGCGCCTGAATAACAAAGGAAGTTTTGTTGCCGCCGTTTAAAGAGCCTACGAGGGGGACGACATCTTTTTCAAAATCCGAATCGCCGCGCAGTGAGGTAATATCCGCATTGAATTCCTGATATGAAGGGTCTTTGGTTAGTTTACGCCAAAGACCGGAGAGACCTTCTTTATCTTTTGTGATGATGTACCAGTTTTCTTTGCTCATTTGATTACCCGTTTTTCTAGGCCTGTTTATGTAGTGTGAAGATTATATGGGAAATAAAATCCACTGTCAACAGTTGTTAACGATGACGCGATTGACGGGGATTATTCTGGAAACTGCAATTCTGCGAATTTTATCTGCGAAAATGCATGCTGACAGAAAGCTGTGTATATATTAACATAATACACACATTGAAACGAAGCTGCCTATGGCAGGCAGATATTTTTTCATGTAATAGGATATAAATAAAATGTTTTTTAAGAAATCTATCAAGAGTGTTTTTACAGCGAAAGCGGCCAGCGCAAAACGTCTTTGCCAAATCCTTATAAAGGAACCGCTTCAAAACGACTCTCATGCGGTACTGACGAAAGTCAGATACGGCTTTCACCAAATGACAATGACAGCGGCGCAAAAGGCACTGGCCAAAAGCATTTACACATCACGTCATATCTCAAAAGAAGAGGCGGGCAAAACGGTTGTCAGATTTACCTATCCTTCCGGAATTTCTTTTCAGGATGCCGATAAAATATCAAAGGTTTTGCAGCTTGCGGTCAAATGTAAGAATACGCATATGAGTGTTGAGAACTGCTGGCCTGCGAATACGCCAGGTGTTGAGATTGCAACAGCTAAAGCTAAGAGATGGCTGGATCTTTGATCTGATTTAGGAAGGCATGAAATGCGCCTTGCTGTGTTGTTAACGACCATTCTTTAAGTGTTTGCGCAAGGCGTCGAGTTTGCTGCGCAGGCTGCCGTCATAGACTTGATCGCCGACCTGAATTTTTACGCCGCCGATCAGTTTTTCGTCTATTTTCACCGTCGGCGCGGCTTTGGCGTTAAATTTCTTTTCGATGGATTTTGTCAGGTCATCCAGCTGTTTCTCTGTCAGCTCGCGGGCGGAGGTGATGGTGACATCAATGATATTGCCGTCTTTTTTGCGTCTGGCGACAAAGTCATCATAGACGTAAGGCAACAGCGAGAGCTTTTTGTTATCAATCAGAAGATTGATGAAGTTTTTCTCCGGCGCGGACATTTCCATCTTATCCATGACGGTTTCCATGATATCGCGGGTTTTTTCCACGGTAATGGCGGGGTTGCGCAGCAGTTGTTTTTCCTGAGATGCAACGACCTCGGCCAGTAAGGAGAGTTTTTCCTCCCAATCAAACACGGTTTTATTTTCCTTTGCGTAATCATAAGCGGCCTTCGCATAAGGGCGGGCTTGTGATTTTGCGGTCAGTTTGTTCGGGCGGGGCTCGGCCATTGGCGGGTCTCCTAAATTTATGCTGTTTCTCATTTTATAGCAGGTTTTTTAACGCTGTGATACGGAAATCACCGTATTAATGCGGGGCGTGTCAGGCCGTTGTTGCCAGCCGCAATCTGATATGTGCGCCTTTTGCGGCGGGCAGGACATCAATGCTTGCCCCTGATGCGCTTAGCAGTGAGCGGCAGATCACAAGCCCCAGCCCTGTGCCGCCGCTTTCGCGGCGTGTTGTGAAAAACGGTGTAAAGATTTTATCACGATTGCCTGCGGAAATGCCGGGGCCGTCATCGGTAATGTCAATGATAAGACTGTCCTGTTCCGCGCGGGGGCGGATGGTGACGTTTTTCGCCCCGTTCTGGAAGCTGTTTTCGATGACATTGGTCAAGACGCTTTCAAGAATATCGGCGCCGATTTGCGCCGTGATGTCTTCGGAGGGTAAATTCAGTATGATTTTTTGCGGGAATTGCGCCCGCAAGTCTTTCAGCAGGGGCGTGATGGCGGTTTCTTCCGGTGCGGGCTGCATCACATCGGCGCGCGCCAGTTCCAGCAGGCGGGTGACCATGCGTTTGAGCCTGTCGGTGTCATGGGTAATGTTTTCCATGAAGCGCGTATGCTGGTCGGGCGGCATATCCTTGTGGTCGCGCATCAGCTCGATCGCGCCCTGAATGGAGGCCAGCGGCGTTTTAAACTCATGCGCCAGATGCATGGACAGGCTGCGGATATAGTCGGAGCGTGTTTCAATGGCGGCGGACATTTTTTCAAAATTATCCATCAGCTCGGAAAGCTCGGCAATGCGCGCCGTCGGCAGTTTCTTGACCTGTTTTTCTCCGCGGATCAAGGATTGCGCCCGCAGGTTCAAGGCTTTGAGAGGTTTGCCGATGGCCTGACTGAGCAGCCAGGCGATCATTCCCGTCAAAGTCAGAACAAACAACCCTGCCCAGAAGACGCTGTCCTTTTCTTCGTAAAGGGCTTTAAGAACATTGCGGGGGGAGCGCGACAGGTAAACGACAGCCACCAGCCTGTTCTCCAGAATAACGGGCATGGCGGTAAAAACGCGGATATGTGTGCCGCGGCTGAGAGAGGCGACGGGCGGCGGCGGTTCGTCAGAAATGCGGCGGCGGATAACACTGCTGTAATTTCCTTTTAACGCGGCCTGCACCTCTGCGGGATGGGCGAGCGACACGCCAATTTCCGCCGTGCCGGAGATCACAATACCCTGCGGATTTAAAACGCGGGTGCTGGACAGGACATGCGCTTGGGCTTCATGCAGAATCGGCGCCAGTTTTTTTCCGGCGCGGTGTTCAAAAGCCTGCACTGCCGTGTCAGGCTGTTTACCGTCTTCGCGCGGAGGCAGGATGCGGGCATGGCGCAGATCAAGCTGCGGCAAAACCGGACGGAGTTCCGGATCATCTTCGATCTTGTTTTCGGGGACAGGCAGGCCGTAATGTCCCGGAAGGCGTTCCTCCTGTAATAATGCCTTGTAGGTTGCCGCGATATAAACGGCTTGCGCAATCAGCTCGCTTTCCGTCTGGCGGACAAGATCATTTTCGTAAATGCGGAACAGATAGGCACCGCTGAGCGGCAGTAATAACACGAAAAGCAGAATCGCCCCGAAGACGGTGTGCAGGCGGAAAACGGTTCTTTTTTGCGGTTCTAAAGACATGAGCCAAGCTTGTAGCCGATGCCGTGACTGGTGGCAATCACATCCGCCAGACCGGATGCGGCGAATTTTTGCCGGATGCGGCGAATATGGCTATCGATGGTGCGATCGCTGACAATCATATTGACGCCATAGGCATGATCCATCAATTCGTCACGGGTAAAGATTTTTTCGGGATGTTTCAGAAGGGCCGCCAATAGCTGGAATTCCGTTGCCGTCAGGGCGATATGGCTGCTCTTTGCCGTGGCGGTATAATTCTGCGTGTTTAAAGACACGGCACCGCGGGTGAATTGCGGTGGATCATCGGCGGCGGATTGCCCGGACGGCATTGTGCGTTTCAGAATAACATTGACGCGGGCAACCAGCTCACGCGGGCTGAAAGGCTTTGTAACGTAGTCATCGCCGCCGATTTCAAGCCCGATGATTTTGTCGATTTCCTCATCGCGGGAGGATAGAAAAAGCACAGGCATATCGCTGGTTTTGCGAATCTGGCGGCAGACATCCAGCCCGTCCATTTCCGGCATGGAAATATCCAGCACGATCAGGTCGGGTTTTTGCGCGGCGGCGCAGGAAAGCGCCTCCGTCCCGTTGGCGGCGGACAGGGTTTTCATGCCGGCCTTTTCCAGCGCGAAAACCACAACATCGCGGATATGGGGATCGTCATCAACAACAAGAATCGTTTTTGCCATGATTGTTTACAGTCTTTCATGCTCCGTTATACGGCGGTATCATAGGCGCGGCGCGGCTTGCGGTCAATAAGCGGCGTTTATCAATCCGTGTTTTTGCGCCAAAAGATGTTTCTGCAATGTCCATGACCGCCAGTTTTGGACATCATTTTTTAGACGGGTTTTCTGATAGGAAAGATTATCCTGCAGCAAGCGGCGGTTACCGGGTGTTAAATTGGCGTTATACTGAAACCATTCCAATGCGGCGATTGATTCCGCGCCCAGACGGTTCATATAGTAAAAATCAAAATATGATTTTTCGGTATTGCCGGTAATTTCGCGGGCATGATGCACATTATATTGCGCGATGATGCGGTCAAAATTGACAAAACAGCTGCCGTATAAAACCGCCAGCAGGGCGATGACATTCATATTGACCAGCCATTGATTACGTTTACCGCAAAAGACGCGGATGGTGATCAGCGCCAGCCCGCCTGCGACCAGCAGCATCCAGATCAGCGCGGCGATGCGCAAAGAGGTCAGCGAATAGGCATCAATATATTGAAGCAGCCTGTTCATTGCCGAGAAAACCAGAAAGATATTTTGCGCAATCCACAGCAGTACCAGTTTTTCCGCCGCGTTGAATTTGCCGCGGCGTTTTGTATCATTGAAACAGATCAGAATATATCCGGCAGCCAGCAGGGCGGTGACAATCAGCGGATAAGCGCCGGCATGGGCATATTGCGCATAGCTCATACCGTCGGGCAGTTTGATGCCGCGCCACAGATAGGCGATATCGCTGGTATTTTGCAATGCGAATAATGTGTTAAAAATGATGAGGGAAACCGACAGAGAGCGGGGGGTGGCCCATTTGTTCTCATCAAGACTCCCGGTCCGGTTTCCCTCATCTGCCTTTTGCGCGAAGGAAGGAGGTTTGGTTTTCGGCAGTTTCGGGCGCAAAAGACTCCAGACCGCGCTTCCCGTCAGACCCCAGAAAAACCAGCGCCCGAAGGGTTGGGAGAGCAGAGAGAGGCGCAGATTGAGGTGATCGAAAAAAGCGGCAAAGACAGGATTGGCTTTGGTAAAAAGCCAAAGAAAGGCAATCGTAAAAACGGCAGGCATCAGGCAATAGGAAATGCCCTGCCACAGCCGCGTGCCGCGTTTGCGGCGGATGGCGGCCAGAACACGGCTGTCACGATACCAGCGTGTAAAAAAACGCAGCGCCATATAACGCAAATCACGCAGCCATGCGGCGGCATCGTGAATCCGCCCCCGTTTGGCAAGAATTAAGAGTGAGCCAAGCCCGAGAAGAAACATGAATAGCGGCAATATCCCCGGCCGGTAGATCATGGCGGGCAGCAATAGCGCGGTTAAAAAAAGCAGAGGCTTTCCGCCGGGTGTTCGCAGGATTTGCAGATGTGCCGATAGCGTCAGGAGTAACACAGTGGCAGCGAACAACCCGGCGGTCCACCCCGCGGGTTGGCGGAAGAACAGAAAATCCGCCAAGACAATCGTAAAAAGGCATAAAACAAATTTTAAAGAAACCGAACGGATGGCGAGGCTATGCGTCATGCTTTACCTCGCCATCCATGGGGGGACGGTTATGCACCAAAATAGCCAAGACATAAAGCAAGGCACAAAAATCCTGAAACATCTCCTTTTCCTGCAGGCGGGTGCGGCGCAAATAGACCTCGCCCGTCAGGATACCCAGAACCGTCAGCGCCATGCTGAAACCCGTAAAGGGTTCATGGGTCAGAAAGGAGCAACAAATATTTTTCAAATCAATCGCGTTCATGTCTACGAGAATGCCAGAATGATGTGGCATCGGTGTGACACGTATAAGGTAATTTTGTGCAAATTTTGTGCAGGAGGCGCGGTTAAGGTTTTCTGCGGTTTTGCGCCGTTATTTTTGCCAGTTCTTTTGGATGGTCGGTGATAACGGCGCTGATATGCGGCGCGGTTTTCTGGTCGGATAAAACCTTTTTCAACGCTTTATTCCTGGCGGGCGGTTTTTTTGCCGATTCCCATATGGCGATTTTTATGGAAGGGAACCGGTCTTTCAGCATTTTGATTTTCTTTGCGCTAATGGCGGAGGCATGCATCACGGCGACATCGGGGGCGGCGGCCTGCATGGCGGGGCTTTTGACGGCGGTATTGTTAAAGGAGGTATAGCAGCGTGTTTTGTCCTTTTTCCACGGGTAAATCTCTGTACTGCCTTTCCCCTTGCCGGAGAAAATCACGCCGCGGCGGATGTCGGGGGCAAGCTGTGCGGCCTCTGCAATGGCGTGAATGTCAAAGGAGGTCAGCGTAATCTGACTGCGTTTGATTTGTCCTTTTTTGACGGCTTTGTCAATTTCCTTTAAAACGGGGCGCAGCGCATCCGCGCCTTTCAGTTCAATATCAATCTCTTTACCGGGATATTTCGCCGCCAGCGCGAAGAGCTCCGACAGGCGCGGAATTTTTGCGCCTTTTTTCAGGCGCAGCACGCTGATTGCGGCATCATTGATCTGGTCAATACGGCGGCCTTTTAAGGTTTTGGCGGAGGCGCGGTCAAGGCAGTATTTCAGCATATTGACGGTGCGGTCATACAGTTTCGGAATTTTCAGCCGCCCGATATCATGGATTAAAAACGGCGTACCGTCAGCGGAAACGGAAACATCGGTTTCAATCCCGTCACAGTTTTTGAACGCGGTTTCGAAAGCCGCCAGCGAATTGTCATCCGTGGTTTTGTCATGCCGCTGCCCGCGATGTCCGATGATTTTGACCAAAGGCGTTTCCTAAAAGTGCTGAAGTAGGTCTTTAGGCTAGCATGAGTGGGAAAAAACAGAAAGTATATTAGGTGTCAAAATAATCGAACGAAGCTTTCGGATACGGTTTCAGTATCATATAAAAAGCCTTGCCAGCCGGCTCTTTTTGCCTGTTCACTGAGTTTTTTTCTAGGAACAAAAATTTCTGGGCTTTGTAAGTCTGCGGACAAGTAGTAAATCGCGGCGTCTTTATGGTTGGTTTTATTTACCAGCACAAGAAAAAGGGGGAAATATATTCCTGCCGTCATGCGTTCTTTTTGGGGTTTCCACGCTGCTCCTAAAATCTTTTTAGGTAGTATAGAAACATCATTAACTTGGCTGGTTTTAACTTGTGCCAAGTATCCACAAAAATCACAAATTATATCAGCACATTTAAAATTGGTTGGTAGTAGCTTTAAGGTAGATGCGTTTTTACACTTCGGGCAGAAACATTTACTGACAACACGTTTTTCTCCAAATTGTCCGAGTTTCTGTTTATCTGTAGCCATTTAGGAAAAGTACCAAACATTTAAGAGGTGTTTTGTTTGTTGGAGGCACGGGCCGGAATCGAACCGGCGTACGAGGATTTGCAGTCCTCTGCATGACCACTCTGCCACCGCGCCAAAACAAAGCATTCTTTTCATACGGACATCGTTGCTGCGTCGTTTGTGTACGATTTGTACACGGCACTCCTTGCGCCTTGCCGTATAAAAAGACTGTCTGTTTTAAAATTCAAGACAGATTGCGTAACATATACCGCAACAGGCGATATTGTCAAAATGAATCTGCCGCTTTTCCGTGGGGGAGGAAGTGGGCGGGTTTTATGCCGCCGCGCTGTTTTCCACCAGTGCCAGTTCTTTATCCCAGACCGCCATGGCGCGGCGGACATGCGGGATGGTGATGGAGCCGCCGACCAGCAGCCCGATCGAGACGGCATCGGCGAGTTCCTCAGATGTCACGCCTGCCTTGTGGCATTCGATCAAATGGTAAAGAATGCAGTCATCACAGCGCAAAACCAGCGAGGCGGTGAAGCCCAGCAGTTCTTTGGTTTTTTTATCCAGAGCGCCTTGCTCATAGGTTTTGGCATCCAGCCCGTAAAAACGCTTCTGGCTGGAATTGGCGTATTTCGCCAGAATTTCGTTATATTCCGTGCGTTCCTGCTGAAATTTTTCGATCTTTGACATGGTTGTTTTCCTTTCTGTTTTCTTGGTTATTGCTTTGGTTATTTGTTGTTGCGGGTAAAGTTAAGACGTAAGAGAGCGCCTCCCGCGCCGCATCGCGGCTGTGTTCGCGGAAGGTTTCAACGCCCCATCTTGTGGCGTTGGTTTGTGGGCCGGTGACGTATAATCCGGCGCGGTTTTGCAGACCGGGGCGGATCGAGGCCTTGTCTTTCGGGTGCCGCGCCAATGCCCCCGCGCTGTCGGCGGCGCGGGCGAGTTTATCGACAGGCAACCCGTTTTTATCAAAGGCGCTGCGCCCCAGCGCGGCGGAATTGAACAGATGCGCGATTTTCACCTTGCCGCCGATAGTAAAACCGCCATCCGCATCCTGCCGCAAACTGTCGGCATTGATCTCCTGCCGGATGATTTCGACCTGTCCGTTCTTCTGTAATTTTTGGAACAGGCGGAAGCGTTCCGGCGTGGTCGGATTGGCGTAATATTTATCAATCAATCCGGTGAATTTGCGGATGTCCCCGCCTTTGGGGTGATGCGCGGCGGCTTTTAAAAACCCCTGTTTATCAAACCCCGTCAGCACATGGCCGAGGGTGAAACCGCCTGCTGCGGCATTTTTGATTTCCTTGGCAAAGTTGTTTTTTAAGACATTAAAATCGCTGTCCGCGCTGATATTTTCCGGTGTCAGATATTGCAGTTCATAACGCGGTGTATCATCGCCGAATTTTTTCGGATCAAATTCCCAGGGAAGAATATTATCGCGGGAGAATAGATAGATTTTCTCCTTTGTGCCGATTGCCTCCAGCGCGGCGAGACAATCCATCATGCTTTGCCCCGTGCCGATAATGCCGATATTGCCTGTGGCGGTGTTAACTTCGCGCGCGATATCGGCCTTGTGAAAAGGGGATTGCTGATAATGCGGTGCCCCTCGCAAATGCTGCCAGTCACGGTTTAGCAAATGACCTGTGGCCAGAATGACGGCGTCACTGCCAAGCGTTAGCCCGCTTTTGAGCGTGATGCGGTAGCTGCCGTTTTGTTGCGGGGTGAGGTCATCGGCGGCGGCGGAGATCAAGCTTGTTTTCAGCTTGCCGCCGCTTTGTTTCGCTGTTTCCAGCGCGTCATTCAATAACTCATCCAGATAGCGGCGATACAGGCGGCGCGGCACGAAACTGTCCTCGTCACTGCCGGGATCGTTCTTCTCCAGCCAGCGCGTGAAATGCTGCGGGTCATCCGCAAAAGGCGACATCAGCTTGGCGGGCTGGTTCAAAAGAAAGACATCATCATCGGCATTATAGGCAATACCTGCGCCGAAATTTCCGGATTTTTCAATCCAGTTGATGTGCAAATCCGGCGCATCCTGCGGCGCGGATTGATAGGCTTTCACCTGTTCATAAAAAACGGTCAGGCCGGAAAGCCCGCCGCCGATAATCGTGATTGTTTTTGTATTGTCTTGTCGTGACATTTTTTCACATCCCAAATAAAAATCGAAACATCGCAAAAGCTGTCAAAAGCCCTGTTTCAACGGTTTAAATTTTTTGATTTTTGGAATGTGCTGGGTGAAAAAAAGCGCGACATCCGCTTTGCCGGCAGAGGGTTAAGCCCTGCCGGGGGTCATCATGCGCATCATGGCGCGGAATGATTGTCTCGCATTTGTCATGTTTTCAGTGTAAGTCCGATTCGCGGATTCTGTCAAGTGTGTTATGGGCGTGCTGATTGATCCAAATCAATCTGCGTTGTCTTGTTGTATGTTATTCCTCTTAAATGGGAAGAGTTCTTTCGATTGCATTGTCTTTGCGCGGCCGTCTTGTAATGTTGGTTTTTCTGGCAACATTGCCTGCAATTTTATTTACACTCTACATCGCCAATAATGAACGGAACGCCGCTCTGCAACGGATGGAAGAAGATGCGCGCCATATGGTCAAGCTAGTCTCACGCGAACATTTTTATCAGATTTCCGGCGCGAAGACGTTGTTACTATGGCTGGTTGACCGCCTAAATCTGGGAGAAGGTGCCGAAGATTCCGCATTTCTTGCCGCATTGCTGGCAGGATACCCGCAGCTTGCCAATATTGCGGTTCTGTCGCCCGAAGGGAATGTTCTGAATAGCGCGCATCCGTTGCCGGAATCCTTGAATATGGGGAATTATGACGCCATTCAAAGAGCTTTACTGTCCCGCGAGATCGAGACGGGGCTTTATGTGATCGGCCCGATTGTAAAAAAACCGATCCTGCATCTGGCCTATGCCGTCCGCAATGCGGAGGAAGAGGTGCAAAAAATTATTTTTGTCGCGATTGATTTGCAGTGGTTTAACCGTTTGACGAATATTATCGAATTTGAAACGGATTACCTGCTTTTTATTGTGGATAGGGAGGGGCGCGTTCTTGCCGGTTCGGCGCAGCCTGACCGCATAACTGTTTTGCCGGGAATGCTGATTCCCGCGCTTTCAGAAGAAAATCGTAAGAATAAAACCACAATTCCGGTTGTGATCGGTCAAAGTAGTCAGCCGCTTGTTTTGGCGGAGATGGAAGGATTGCCGGGACTGTCGGTCGCTTTCGGTATTCCTTACCGCCAGATATATCAAAAAGCCAACCGGGTTTTTTATCGTCTGATCGGCTGGTTGTCACTCTTTACCGTTTTTACAGTTTTTCTGGTACTGCTTTTTGAAGAAGTTGCATTGATCCGCTATTTACGGGGGCTATCTGTAGCAATGCGCCAGTTCGGTAAGGGGAAAGCCGGGGCGCGGGCGCCTGTTCCAATGGGGCAGGGGGAATTGCAGGAAATGGCGCGTACTTTTAACCATATGGCAGAATCGCTGACGGCGCGCCATAAGGAGCTGCAATTGGCTTATGATCGCCTTGATCTGTTGACGCGCCGCCTGCATTTCGCACGCGAGGAAGAAGCGAAAAGAATTGCACGTGACCTCCATGATGAAGTCGGTCAGGTGCTGACAAGTCTGAAAATCGATATCACCGGTTTTAAGAAAATATGCCAAGCCTGTTCTTTTGAAAAGCAGTCAAAGAAATCTTTTGATCAAACAATCCTGTCAGTATGTGGAAAAATTGACGCTTCTGTCGATTTTATTCGCCGTATTGCATCAGATTTGCGCCCTCCGGTGCTGGATAAGGTGGGATTTGCTGCAGCTGTGAAAATTCTGGCCGCAGAAATTGAGAAAGATAATGGTCCGGCCATTGAGGTGAATACGGATGAAAATTGTGCAGAAGGTCTTGACTGGGTTGCGGCGACAGCGCTGTACAGGATTACGCAAGAGGCGCTGACCAATGCCGTACGCTATGCCGGTGCGCGCCTCATAACAATAGATATATCGCGGGCAGATGGAAAAACGCTTTTGATGATACGGGATGACGGTTGCGGTTTTGATATGGCGGCAATCCGGCAGGAGGCATTAGGGATTGCCGGTATGAAGGAAAGGGCGCATCTTGTCGGCGGGACATTTTCGATTGAAAGCAGCCCCGGTAACGGGACGGTTGTTTCTGTTGCTGTATCGCATACAGAAGACAGGCTTTAGGACAAGGAGAAAGAAATGGATATACTTCTGGCGGATG
This sequence comes from Pseudomonadota bacterium, assembly GCA_013285465.1. Lineage (NCBI taxonomy): Bacteria > Pseudomonadati > Pseudomonadota > Pseudomonadota bacterium. The sequence continues at coordinate 2,543,980 of CP053449.1, read as the reverse complement.
ATCATGCCATGTTTCGCTCGGGTTTGCGGCATATTCTGGAAGAGGAATTTCCGGAAGCTGTTATCGAGGAGGCGGAGTCCTGCGCGGAAGTATTGAAAAAAAACAGCAAGCAAGACTGGAATATCATTATTCTGGATGTGGCAATGGGTGATAAAAACAGCCTGAATATCCTGCCGCGTCTTAAAGAAAAGAAAGCCGCAGCGCCGATTCTAATTCTCAGCATGTATAATGACCGGCAGTTTGTTTTGCAAGCATTGCGTGGCGGTGCTGACGGTTATTTAACGAAAGAACATGCTCCCGAAGAATTGATTAAGGCTGTTCATACGATTTTATCGGGGAAGAAATATATTACGCCGCTGATGACGGAAAGCCTGGCTGATTATCTCTCATCAGGGCAAGAGGGTGAAACAGTACCGCATGCGCGTTTATCGGCTCGTGAACATGAAGTATTTTTAATGATCGCCGCGGGTGTTGCTATGACTGAAATTGCCGATAGATTGGCAATCAGCGTCAAAACTGTTAGTACCTACCGGACGCGAATCCTTGAAAAAATGGATATGAATTCGAATGCCGATTTAATCCGCTACGCCGTACAGAATGGTCTGGCCTGAGATTTTTATCAGGGTCTTGTCAGTCTTTTCTGACGCGGATTTCCGCCTTTTCCGACAGAAAAAAGCGTGATCTGCCGATAACGGATCATGCCATCTATAGCTTATAATAGAAGTTATGGATGATACGAATGTATTAAAAGATAGAACAAGAGGCTTCCTCCGCAAACGGATTGAAAATCTGCACCCCGCCTATTTTGCTATGGTTATGGCGACCGGAATTGTTTCAATCGCCTGTCATCTTTTTGGTATGGATATACTGGCGAGCATTCTTTTTGTCATCAATATCATCAGTTATGCTGTTTTATGGGGACTTTATACGACACGGCTGGTCATGTTCCCAAAGCAGTTTCTAGGGGACTGGTTGTCTCATAAACGCGGTTTTGGCTTCTTTACGATGGTTGCTGCCACCAATGTTCTGGGATCACAGTTCTGGCTGTTGGCCGGAGACCGGGAGGCCGCATTACTATTCTGGTGGCTGGGAGTCGGATTGTGGGTGCTGTGTACCTATAGTCTTTTCGTGCTATTGGCCGTGCAGGAGAAAAAACCCCAGATAGAAGAAGGGATTAATGGCGGCTGGCTGGTCGCAGTTGTTGCGACGCAATCTGTTTGTGTCCTTGGAGCGATGATTTTACCTGCTATACCCGGCGGAGAAGCCTTTATGATGATGATGCTTTTATCCTTCTGGCTATTTGGCGGGATGCTATATATCTGGATTATCTCGCTGATTTTTTACCGTTATATGTTCTTTCGTTTTGCTCCATCCGATCTGATACCGCCATATTGGATTAATATGGGGTCGGTAGCGATTTCGACTCTGGCAGGGGCAAATTTTATTTTTGCCGTCGGTGAGACCGGTCATATGCAGGATATGCTGCCTTTTATAAAAGGCTTTACTGCGCTTTACTGGGCAACAGCGACATGGTGGATCCCGATGTTGCTGATTTTGGGAATCTGGCGTCACGGTATCCGTAAATTTGCCTTTACTTATGACCCGCTTTACTGGGGTTTGGTCTTCCCCCTCGGTATGTATGCGGTCTGTACCTATAAAATGGGGAAAATTTTTGATCTGACGCCGTTATATCTGATTGCGCGAATTTTTCTGACCGCAGGGCTTGCCGCGTGGTCACTGACTTTTATGAGTATGTTGAAACGTCCACTCTATGCCTTACTGCTTTTTATCAAATCATGCCGGTCAGACTGTAAAATTACAGAATCCGGCCAAAATAAAAGGAGAGAAAAAATATGACTGATATACAAAATACAGAAAAAGATGTTGTTGTACCTTACGAAATGGTTCGTGAGAGACAGGAGAAAAAACCGGTTCCCGCCATTGCGAGACTTCGTCAGGGCAAGACCATTATATGTGGGGGAACGATTATCGCTATGATAGGGATTGTTCTTTACTGTACAACAGTCTTTATGAGTGAAGGGCAGGATGGGCCGATCCGGTTTATCACCGAAGGGTTGATGACAATCGGGGCTGGCTTTGCTGTCTGGCTTTACGGTGTTGTTAAATATCTGAATGCAGCGCTTGAACTGGGATATGATGACGATTCTATTTAGAATGAGACCCTAGTCCGGGACATCTTTGATGCGGGCGCGCGGGTGGCAGTTTTGATAGACTTTCAGCAATGCTTCATCGCTGAGTTCGGTATAGCGCTGGGTGGTTTTCAGCGAGGCATGGCCGAGCAGTTCCTGAATGATACGCAAATTCGCGCCCTCTTCCAAAAGATGGGTGGCAAAGCTGTGGCGCAGGCTGTGCGGGGTCATATGTTCGGGCAGGCCAAGCTGGCGGCGCAGCAGTTTCATACGCTGGCGTACGATGCCGGGATGCAGCCGCCCGCCGCGCGTGCCGTAGAAAAAAGGCTCATTCTTATCGGCAGGCAAAAAGGGACAGCTGTCACGGTAATAGTCCAAAGCCTGCCAGACCACGGGAATAACAGGGACATCTCGCTGTTTGCCGCCTTTACCGGTGACGCGCAGCGGCAGAGCCTTTTTGGACGGGTCAAAGGGAGGGATATCTCCCGCATTTACATCGGCGGCCTCGGCAACACGCAGGCCCGTTCCGTATAGAAGGAACAGCAGCGCCTTATCCCGTGCCTTGATCCAGTCATCTTCGGGTTTAATCAATTGATCCGCACCGTCCATCGCGGTTTTGGCCTGATTTTGCGTCAGCACCTTTGCCAGTTTTTGCGGGCGTTTCGGGGTGCGCACATATTGGATGGCGGGGTTATGCAGATAGCCCTGCACATCCAGCCAGCGGAAAAAACTGCGGATGGAGGCGAGCGCCCTTGCACGGGAAGAGGCGGCGTTGCCGGCCATTGTTTTTTTCGCCAGCCATGAGCGGAAATCGGTAATTTTCAAATCTCCGAATGTATCCAGCGACGGCGGCTGCCCGCGATGATCGGTGACAAAAAGCAGAAAATCGCGCAGATCCTTGAAATAGGCGCGCAAACTATGCTGTGACATGCGTTTTTCTATCGCCAGATATGTCCGCCATTTCAGGATTTTATCTTCAAGATCACCGGCGGCAAGGCTGGCCGTGCCTTTGTAAAAGCCTTCGGGGGGGATTGTTACACCGGAATTTGAAGCCATAGCCGGATGCATCTTTCTACGACTTCGGCCAGAAAACCGACATGGTCGATGGCCTGATCGTGATGGAACATATCGGGATTGCGCGACCCGAAGGCGATAATGCCCAGCGGCGTGTTTGAGCCGACCTGCATTTGAATAAGTGCCTGCGAATGGACAAGCCCTGCGGCGGGGCCGAAAATTTCCTCCGATCCGCGGATATGACCCTGCAGTAGCCCGTCACCGTCACGCAGCCATTTTTTGATTGTGCCGGGGGGACACGACGCGGACGCCTTTCAAATGCACATTATGGATGCCCGGCTCGTTGGCTTCGATGACCAGCGAGACAACATCAACATCCATAATGACGGCGAAATCATGGGTGACGATTTCGATGAATTCTTCAAAACTGCGTGCCTCCAGCGCGCCCAGAACGGCGGCTTGCACGCGGTCGTAAATGTCAAGATTGGCGCGGGTGACGCTGATTAACTGGTTTTGCACGTCAACGGCTTCATCGCGGTCCTTCTTCAGCTTATCGACCATAAATTTCTGGAAATCCGCAACACCTTTGCCCAGATCGGCGGCGGGAAGGTTTAAATGATCCAGCAGCTCGGGATGTTTTTGCAAAAACTCCGGATGCGTTTTTAAATAGGCGATCACATCTTTTTCATTCATGTTTTTTTCTCGCGGGGCGGCGGTCGGTGAGGCTGTCATGGCGGCGGCTTTTTGATCCGGAATTAATAGAGGGCAAAGAATTTTGCTTCCTCCAGTATGCCGTAAAACACGCGGCGGGGCAATCGGCAAGGCAAAGAAAACGCCGGAGATTTTCCGGCGCTTTGCTTTTTATCAGGTTACGGCTTTATTTAAGCCGCATCCAGAATTGATTGTCCGGTTTTCTGCCAGTCGGCAACGAAATCAGCCAGACCTTTATCCGTCAGCGGGTGTTTGTAAAGCTGGCGGATAACCTGCGGCGGGATGGTGGCAACATGTGCGCCCATCTTGGCGGATTCAACGATATGGTTCGGGTTACGGATGGAGGCAACCAGAACTTCGGTCGTGAATGCCGGATAATTGTCGTAAATTTCGACGATATCCTCGATCAGCTGCAAGCCGTCCTGCGACAGATCATCAAGGCGGCCGACGAAGGGAGAGATAAAGGCTGCACCGGCTTTCGCGGCAAGAATGGCTTGCGATGCCGAGAAGCACAAAGTGACATTGACCATGGTGCCGTCATCGGACAGCGCCTTACAGGCGCGCAGCCCGTCGGGCGTCAGCGGAACTTTGACGGCGACATTCGGCGCGATGGCGGCGAGTTTTCTGCCCTCTTTCAACATGGTTTCGTAATCGGTGGCGGCAACTTCGGCAGAAACCGGGCCGTCAACAATTTCGCAGATTTCCTTGATCAGCGGCAGGAATTCGCGGCCGCTTTTGGCGATCAGCGACGGGTTGGTCGTGACTCCGTCAATCAACCCCGTTTCCTGCAATTCCTTGATATCGTCAAAATCCGCCGTATCGACAAAAAATTTCATAGTATTAGCCCTTCCTGTTTTGTTTCGCATGACGCTCGTGATATATTTGTGAAATTATGCAACAACCGTCCAAAACGCAAGCGGAAAATCTTTTTCCCTCCTCCTCCTCCGGCGCGGAAACGGCGCGCCGTGCTGCGGTTTTATTGCCGCTGCCGGTCGAGAAAACCTATGATTACCTTATTCCTGACGATATGCCGCTGGCGGCGGGCGAGATTGTACGGGTGTCTTTCGGCCCGCGCAAAGTCTGCGGCGTGGTCTGGAAGCGTGAAACATCAGGCGAAGAGATTCCCGTTCACAAGCTGAAACCTGTCACGGAAAAACTGAAAGACGCCCCTGTTTTGACACCCGGGATGATGCGCTTTCTGGATTGGGTTGCGCAATATACGCTGTCCCCTGCCGGGTTGGTTTTGAAAATGGCGCTGTCAGTGCCTGATGCGCTGTCACCTGAAAAAAGTGAAATATATTATAGAGTAAGCGCCGAAGCCCCTGCGGGGAAGCTGTCGGCGGCGCGGCGCAGGGTGCTGGAAATTGTGCAGCAGGGCGGTGTTTATGCTGCAGCAGAATTGGCGGAAAAAGCCGGCTGCGGCACGGCGGTTATTCGCGGTATGGCGGATAAGAATATGCTGGAGATTGTAGAACGCGCGGCGGATGCTCCCTGTATGTCGCCTGTTTATCGCGGTGTGGATTTATCGCCGGAACAGCAAAAAGCGGCGGATGCGGTGAAGGAAATCTGCGCGGCGGAAACGCATAGCGTGACCTTGCTGGATGGTGTGACGGGGGCGGGGAAAACCGAAGTCTATTTCGAGGCGCTGGCGCAAGTGCTGGAAAATGATCCGGCGGCGCAGGTGTTGGTGCTGCTGCCCGAGATTGCCTTATCCAACCAGTTTATCGACCGTTTTAACAGCCGATTCGGGGAAGCACCCGCCTTGTGGCATTCCTCCGTCGGGCAGGCGCAGCGCCGCAAAATCTGGCGCGGTGTGGCAGAGGGGAAAACCCGCGTGGTTGTCGGTGCGCGTTCCGCGCTGTTTCTGCCGTTTCAGAATCTTGGCCTGATTGTGCTGGATGAGGAACATGATGCCTCCTACAAACAGGAGGATGGCGGCCCGATTTACCATGCCCGCGATATGGCGGTGGTGCGTGGCAAGATTGAGGATTGTCCCGTGATGCTGGTGTCGGCAACGCCGTCGCTGGAAACGATGGTGAATGTGCGGCAGGGAAAATATGCGGTGGTGGAGCTGCAAGGGCGTTTCGGCGCGGCCGCCCTGCCGGAGGTGCATATGATTGATATGCGTGAAAACCCGCCGCCGGAACGTGCGAGCTTTTTGTCACAACCGCTGCGCACGGCATTGCTGGAAAATTTTGCGGCGGCGGAACAGTCGCTGCTGTTTCTGAACCGCCGCGGCTATGCGCCGCTGACCCTGTGCCGTACTTGCGGACATCGTCTGGAATGCCCGTCCTGTACGGCATGGCTGGTGAAACACCGTAAATTCGACCGGCTGCAATGTCATCACTGCGGTTATCAGTCGCCGTTGCCGAAGAAATGCCCTGAATGTGAGGATGAAGACAGCTTTGCCTTTTGCGGCCCGGGGGTGGAGCGGATCGAGGAGGAAGTCAGGCGTTTGATGCCGGAGGCGCGGACATTGGTTCTATCAAGCGATGTGCTGACATCCGAGGCCGCATTATCAGCGGCGCTGGATAAAATTCATGCCCATGAGGTGGATGTCGTCATCGGCACACAGCTCGTCGCGAAAGGCCACCATTTCCCGTTGCTGACGCTGGTTGGCGTTGTTGATGCCGATCTGGGGCTGGAGGGCGGTGATCTGCGTGCGGCGGAGCGCACTTATCAATTACTGCATCAGGTCGCAGGCCGTGCGGGGCGGGCGGAAAAGCCGGGTCATGTTTTTCTGCAAAGCTATCAGCCTGAAAATCCGGTGATGACGGCCTTGCTGGAAGGAACGCGTGACGCATTTTTTGCTGCGGAAATTGATATGCGGGAGCGCAGCAAAATGCCGCCCTTCGGACGGTTGGCGGGGCTGGTGATTGCCGGAAAAAGCGAAGCGGCGCTGGATGGTTTCTGCCGCGACTTAGCGCGTGCCGCGCCGCGTTATGAAGATGTGTTCGTGCTGGGCCCTGCGCCCGCACCGATTGCAATGATCCGCGGCCAGCACCGCCGCCGTTTCCTGGTCAAGGCACCGCGCAATACCAATCTGCAAAAGCTGCTTTCCGACTGGCTGTCCCGCGTTAAAATTCCGTCAGCCGTCAGGTTGAAGGTGGATATTGATCCCTATAGCTTTTTTTAGGGCGTTTTGCCGCAACCCTCCCCACCGTCATTACAAACTCGTTTTGGAATCCACTCCTCAACTTGCGCGGTGTGAGCCTATAGGAGACGTGGACCCTGAACCAAGTTCAGGGTGACGGATTTTTGAAGTACTCTATGCCTCCACGGCGTATTCTATAAGCCTAAAAGTTTTCTTACTATTGGGGAATCCATAAGTAGGTTTTCACCAAGCATTTGGGCAAAATTCCTAAAACTTTTCTCATCTTCTGAGATGGTCTTACTTGGCAGTTCAACCGATGTAAATAGTTGCTGAGATCCATCGTGAAATACTCGATGGATCGTTAAAAGTCTTTTTTCTTCATTAACATGTATTGTGTGATAAAAATTTACTTTAGTTTCTGACATTATCTTGAGACCTATGGTCTGAGGTTAAAGCCGGAATGACCTGTTATTACGCGGTACGGCGGTTTTGTGCAGGGGGTGGTTTTTCGGCAGGGTACTGATTTTTTCCTCCAGCGCGCTGCGGATTTTATCCCATTCTTTTCCTTTTAGTGTGATTTTCTCACCATCCAGCATGACGCTGCTTTGCGATAGCGGGGTCATCAAAACCCGCGCGCCGATATAAAACACATCGCTGTCCGTTTTCGCCTTTAAAGTAATTGCGGCGATTTTGCGGAAACTGGCGGCAGTCGGTTTTTTGCCTTTCAGCGGTTTGAAGGCATCGCGCAGGCGTTTCAAATCCCTGGCATTGCGGGTATGGGTTTTGGCGTATTTTTTTGCCAGCGCGACAGTTTCTTTCGGCGACAGCGACAGGAAATCACCGCTGTCATTATCCATCAGGATTTTATCAACGGTGAAACTTGTGACATGCGAGCTTGTGCCGCTAAATACGGCGATCGCTGCGCGTTTGAAGCCGCAATAATCAATATCGCCCGCATCGCCTTTGCGGCGCTGCAAATGTTTCAGCAGCGCATAGGCATCGGCGGTGTTCTCGCCCAATGTGCCATGTGCCGTCGGCACAAGCGCATGCCCCGTTTCATGATCAAAAGTTGCAGCATCATCAATATCGCGGTCTTTCGGGTCATAAAGACGGTGGCGGTCGCTGTGGAAGACAATGCTACGCAGTTTTTTACTTCCCGTATCGATGGGTTGAAAGAAAGAGGTTTTGCCCTTTTTCGCCTCACGCATCGTGTCTTTTACATCTTCCAGCGCATCATCGTCATCATATAGCTGTTCCAGCACATCGGGATGCGCAAGCTGCTTGCCGGTTTTGGCATTGATGAAAATCGTGTCTTTTTCCAGAGCGGGATGATCTGCAACCGCTTTCGCCGCAGCTTTGTGAAAATCAAAGCTGAGAGGGGTGTTTTTAGATATGTTCTTGCGCTTGCGCGGCATATGTTAAAACTATGTTTCGTTTCCTGTGTGTCCTGTAAAATATTATTGCGACAACTTTATCCGCCGTCAATAAGAATTCGGGAAAAACCCGTGAAAATCCTCCCCTGTAAAACCGCGGGGGATTCTTGTTTCCGCCGCGAAAAACATGCTATAAGGTAAAAGACAAATAATCTTTCAGGGACAATAACGGGATGAGCGGTATGAAGCGCGGAATTTTAACCTGTCTTTACATTGCGCTGGCTTTTGCGCTGTTGCTGCCGGCGGGTTGTACGGGTAAAAACAAGGTAGAGGCCGTCAAAGTCACGCCTGACGGACGTATTGCCGCGCCCGAAACACCGAAAGCGGCAAAGCCGGATCAGCCGACGCCTGTGGAAAAACTTTACCGCGGCGCGGCATCGCTGCTGGATAAAGGCAGTTATCAGGCCGCTGCCGCGGAATTTGACGAGGTCGAGCGGCAATATCCTTATTCACAATGGGCAACGCGGGCGCAGTTGATGGCGGCCTATGCGCATTACCGTGATTTGAAATATGATGAATCCGTGTTGGCGCTGGATCGTTTTATCCAGCTTCACCCCGGTGACAAGAATATCGCTTATGCCTATTATCTGCGGGCGCTGTGTTACTATGAGCAGATTTCAGATGTGCGCCGTGACCAGAAAATGACCGTGCTGGCGCTGGAAAATCTGCAAAGCGTTGTTGACCGTTATGCCGACAGCATCTATGCGCGGGATGCGCAGTTGAAAATGGATTTGACGCTGGACCACCTTGCCGGAAAAGAAATGGAAATCGGACGTTTTTATCTGCGCGGGCAGCAATATCATGCGGCGGTCGCACGTTTCCAGCGCGTTGTTGACGATTTCCAGACCACGACCCATGTGCCGGAGGCTTTACACCGTCTTGTGGAAACCTATCTTGCGCTGGGAATTCCGTCCGAGGCCAGAAAGTCAGCGGCGGTTTTGGGTCATAACTTCCCCGACAGTATCTGGTATCGCGATAGTTACCGGCTGTTGAAAGGTGAAATCCCCGGTGAAGAGCTGGAAGTGAAACCGACTTTTTACGACCGCACGCTTGGAAAAATATTTTAATGAAAAAATATTCTAACCGGTGAAAAGCCATGCTGACATATTTAAGCATTCGCAATATTGTCTTAATCGAGGCGCTGGATCTTGATTGCGGCGCAGGGCTGATTGCCCTGACCGGGGAAACAGGTGCGGGAAAATCCATCCTGCTGGATGCGCTGGGGCTGGCGCTGGGTATGCGGGCGGAAACAGGGCTTGTCCGTGCGGGGGAGGAGAAGGCAGAGGTTGCAGCCTCTTTCGCGTTGACGGATAAGGATGCGCATATTTTTCGCTTTTTCGAAAAACAGGATATCGCTTTGCAGCCGGGGGAGGAGATTATCCTGCGCCGCAGCCTGACAGCCGACGGGCGCAGTAAGGCCTTTATCAATGATCGTCCCGTCAGTATCGGTCTGCTGAAAGAGGCGGGGGCGCGTCTGGTGGAAGTTCACGGACAGTTTGAAACACATGGATTGCTGCATGTGAAAACCCATCGCCGCGTGCTGGACCGTTTTGGCGGCCATGAAATTCTTTTGCAGGAAACAGCCGCGGCATGGGATGGCTGGCAGGCGGCGGCGGAAAAGTTGAAAAATGCCCGCGCGGGTCTGGAAAAAAGCAAAGAGGAACAGGATTATTTGCAGCATCTGCTGGATGAGCTGGAAAAGCTTTCCCCCGAAGCGGAAGAAGAAGACCGCTTGATGGAAAAGCGCAGCCTGCTGGCCAATCGTGAAAAGCTGGGCGAAGCCTTTGCGCAATGCCGCCAGATTCTGGCGGAGGAAGACGGCGCCGAAGATCTGGTGGCGCGGGCGCAGACCGTGCTGGACCGTGTCGGTGACGTCTCCCATGAGGGGATTGTCAATGCGGCGGGGGCGCTGGAACGTGCGGCGGCGGAAATCGCAGAGGCGCTGGGACAGCTGGAAACGCTGGGCAGCGGCTTTGATGATGAAGAGATGTCACTGGATATGATTGAAGAACGGCTGTTTGCACTGCGCGATTGCGCCCGTAAACATGGCTGCGCAATCGGCGCGTTGCCGCAAAAACAGGAAGAGATTGCCGCACAGCTGGAATTGATCGAGCATGAGGATGAGGCGCTGGCGCGTCTGGAAAAAGACGAAAAGGCGGCGCGGGAGATTTATGCCGCTGCAGCGAAAAAATTGTCGGAAGCGCGGCAGGAAACGGCAGCACGGCTGGAAAAAGAATTACTGGCAGAGCTGCCTTTGCTGAAATTGGAAAAAGTGAAATTCGTTGCCGAAATTGCCGTGCTGGAAGATGCGGCGGAATGGGGTATGGAGGGTATGGATCGCGTACGCTTCCTTGTCGCCACCAATCCGGGGCAACAGCCTGAACCTTTGCAAAAGGTTGCCTCGGGCGGGGAGCTGTCACGCCTGATGCTGGCTTTCAAAGTTGTGATGGCGGGCAAAAGCCGCATTCCCTGTTTGATATTTGACGAGATCGACAGCGGTATCGGCGGTGCGGTGGCGGATGCGGTTGGTGCGCATTTGAAACGGCTCAGTAAACATCATCAGGTCTTGGTGGTCACGCACAGCCCGCAGGTCGCCGCCAAAGCGGATGCGCATTGGGTAATCTCGAAAACGCAGGATGAAAAAACCGTCACGGAAGTGAATATTCTGGACGGCACCGATCAGCGCCGCGAGGAAATCGCCCGGATGCTGTCAGGGCAGGATATTACCGAAGAGGCACGTGCCGCCGCCGCGAAACTAATCGGGAGCCTTGCTGCATGATGCCCGAAAAAATCCGTGACATCACGGCGGAAGAGGCCACAGAAAAAATCTCTGCCCTGTCTGCGGAAATCGAGAAACACAATCTTCTTTATCACGGCAAAGACGCGCCGGAGATTTCCGATGCGGCTTATGATGCGCTGTTCCGTGAATTGCAAATGCTGGAGGCGGAATTCCCCGAACTGATCAAAGAAGACAGCCCGACGCAAAAGGTCGGCGCCTTGCCCGAGGCAAGCGGTTTTTCAAAGGTGAAGCATCTTGCAGGGATGTTGTCACTCTCTAATGTGTTTTCGGATGAAGAGGTGACGGATTTTCTGACGCGGGTCAGGCGTTTTTTGAACCTGCCCGAGGGGGAACGGATTGCCGTTTTTGCCGAACCGAAAATTGACGGCATATCCTGTTCGCTTTTATATGAAGACGGAAAACTGGTGACGGCGGCAACGCGCGGTGACGGTGAAACCGGCGAAGATATTACCGCGAATGTCAAAACATTGAAGGATATTCCGCAGACGCTGCCCGCAGACGCACCGCAAAAAATCGAAATCCGCGGCGAGATTTATATGCGCAAGGATGATTTTCTCAAACTCAATGAAACGCAGGCGGCGGAGAGCGGCAAAATTTTTGCCAATCCGCGCAATGCGGCGGCAGGCTCATTGCGGCAGCTGGATGTACAGGTGACGGCGAAACGTCCGCTGAAAATTTTTACTTATGCGCTGGGCTATTGCAGTGCGCCGATTGCCGAGACGCAGGAAGGGATTGCAAAGAAACTGGCGGCATGGGGCTTTCCTGTGACAGAGAATGCACGTCTTTGCGACGGGTTGGAGGATATTCTGCGCTATTACGAGGAAACGCAAAGCCAACGCGGCGAGATGCCTTATGATATCGACGGTATTGTTTATAAGGTCAACCGTCTGGATTTGCAGGAGCGGCTGGGTTTTGTCAGCCGTGCGCCGCGCTGGGCAACCGCACATAAATTTCCTGCCGAACAGGCGGAAACCGTGCTGGAAAAAATCAGCATTCAGGTCGGGCGGACGGGAACATTAACGCCTGTTGCGGAATTGACGCCTGTGAATGTCGGCGGGGTTATCGTCTCCCGCGCGACGCTGCATAATGAAGATGAAATCAAACGCAAGGATGTCCGTGCCGGTGACCATGTCATTATCCAGCGGGCAGGGGATGTGATTCCGCAAATTGTGCGTGCTGATTTGTCGAAACGCAAAAAAGATGCGCAGGAATTTATCTTTCCCGCGACCTGTCCCGAATGCGGCAGTCCGGCTGTGCGGAAAGAGGGCGAAGTAGCACGGCGTTGCACGGGCGGGCTCTATTGTCCTGCGCAGGCGGTGGAGCGGTTAAAACATTTTGTGTCAAAAGCCGCTTTTGATATTGACGGGCTGGGCGCAAAGATCGTGCAGGAGTTTTGGGAGGAAGGTTTTATCAAAACCCCAGCCGATATTTTCCGCCTGCCGCAGCGTGAGGGGATGGATTTGGAAAACCGTGACGGCTGGGGCGCGCTGTCGGTGAAAAATCTGTTTGCGGCGATTGAACAGAAACGGGTGATTTCCCTCGACCGCTTTATCTATGCGCTGGGCATCCGGCAGGTCGGACAGGCGACGGCGAAACGCTTGGCGATTGCCTATTGCAGCCTGGAAAACTGGATGGAAGCGATGGAAAAAGCGCAGGACAGGGAGTCGGAAGATTATGCCGCATTGCTGAATATCGAGGATATCGGTGCGGCAGTGGCGGAAGATATTTTGGCGTTTTTTGCCGACCCGCATCAGCGCGCCATTCTGGATGATTTGAAAAGTGAATTGACGGTGCAGGATTACGTCTCCAATGCCGATATGTCCAGCCCCGTGGCGGGGAAGACGGTCGTCTTTACCGGTAAGCTGGAAACCATGGGGCGGAATGAGGCGAAGGCAAAGGCCGAAAGCCTCGGCGCAAAAGTGGCGGGCAGCGTTTCGGCAAAAACCGATTACGTGATTTGCGGCGCGGATGCGGGATCAAAACGCAAAAAGGCCGAGGAGCTGGGCGTGACCATCTTGTCGGAACAGGAATGGGCGCAGCTGATCTCGGCCTGATTTTGTCTGATATTGTCTATTAGTCCAGACGGATGGTGCTGCCTTTGAAAATACCGGCGCAGACCGTACCTTCAACCTTTTTATTATTCTGGTTCAAAGCTGTGAAATGCGTGCGGTACAGATCACCCTTGCCGCAGCTGAAAGAATCGCGGCCACCGACGTCGATTTGTGTGAAACGCCCGTCATTTTGCAACGCTGCTCTTGCGCCGTCCTGGTCTTCCAGTCCGACAAGGTTCACACCGGCAACGCCGATTGTGGCGGCGAAAAGCCCGGCGAGAATGCCTTTTTCTAACTTACTTCTGGCCATGTTTTATTCCCTTCTGAAATTCATGAAATTATATTCCGTATCTTTCCCTTTAAAAAAGGTTACGGACAATACGCTTTTTTACGGAAAATGTCAAATCTTTCGGATTAAAAATCGGCGCTGATTTCTTTGGCGAGTTGCGCGCGGAAATCTTCCAGATAAGCGGCGCGTTCTGTAGCGAGTCTACGGCCTGATTCCGTTTGCATCATGGCGGGCAATTTCATCAGTTTCAGTGCGAAATGGTCCAGCCCGTATTCCTTGTCATCAAGGGGGCGGGCGCTTTCCGCCAGCGGGTCATCGGGATGAAATAGCGAGCGCCCCAGCCTGCCCGACACATACATGGTGCGGGCAACGCCCATTGCCCCCAGCGATTCCATACGGTCGGCATCCTGAATGATTTTGGCCTCAATCGTTTCCGCCGGAATATTGGCGGAAAAACTATGTGCGGCAATGGCGTGCTGAACATCCGGAATTTTCTCTTGCGGGAAAGTCATCTCTGCCAGAATTTCAGCGGCTTTTTCAGCAGAGAGTGTGGAGGCTTTGCTGCGGAGATCGCTGTTTTTCGGCGGGTTGACGACATCATGGAAATAGGCGGCGGCCAGCAGCACCAGCGGGTCGCTTTTTTCACTTTCCTGTGTGGCGATATGTAGCGCGATTTTATAAACGCGGCGGAAATGACCGAGATCATGCGCGGCATCATCAGCGGCATTGTCATGCCACCAGTTTTCAAAAATTTGTTGCCAGTTTTGCATTGTGAAACAGTCCCTTCAGGATTTTGTACCGCCAAGGCATGGCTTTTACCATTGAATAATGGTAAGGTGCAAGCCGTTATTGAAATATTAAAGAGACGGGCGGCACAGCGCATATGACTCTTCCGAAACGTTTTTTAAAGCCGGATGGTTTCGACTTTCCCAAATTTTTTACCAATGAGGATGGAAAACAGATCCGCTATGGCACGGCGCAGCCGCAAGGTAAAAGCCGCGGTACGGTTGTGCTGACAACAGGCTATGCCGATTTTACCGAGACCTATTTTGAAACAATTCAGGATTTCATTGATCGCGGCTTTACCGTCCATATGATGGATTGGCAGGGGCAGGGCGGGTCCGAGCGTTATTACGAGAACCCGCGCATTCCGAGCCCTGAGGGACCGTATCACAATATCCGCGATCTGCATCAATTTCTGCACGAGATTGTGAAACCTGAAAAGGATAAGCCGGTTTTTCTGGCCAGCCATTCCATGGGCGGGCAGATGGCGTTGCATTATCTGCGCGAACATCCCGGCGATTTTGACGGGGCGATGCTGGCGACGCCTTTTGTCGATACGGTGAAAATGCCGCCGGTTAAAGGCTTTTTGTCGCGCGCCTTTATGGAAGCGGCCTGCAAACTGGGGCTGGGACATAAGCGGATGACCCGTAAAAATATCGTGCGCCGCATTAAAAAGGAGCGCGAGGTTTTAAAAACCGATGAGCCGGTGCGGATGCGTCTGCACCAGTATTTTGCGGATTTAAATCCGGGATTGAAACTCGGCGATCCGACTTTTCTGTGGATTCGCAATATGACCCGCCGCGCCGATGTGATGCGCAGCGAGAAGGTTTTGAAATCCATCGACACGCCTGTGCTGATGGCAATCTGCGAAAAAGACCGTCTGGTCAATAATGACGCCATCCGTCGCGCCGCGGATTTGCTGCCGAAAGGTGAGCTGATCGAGATCAAAGACGGTTATCACGGGCTATGGACCGAAAGGCAGAAGATTCGTGACCAGTGGTTTGCCCGTATTGATTCTTTTATCGAAGGGATTGAAAAACAACGAAAACCTGCGGCTGAAAATGATAATAAGAAGGCGAATAACCCTGCCGCCCCCGCAGTGAAACAGGTGCGCCCGAAACAAAATTCCCCTAAAAAATAACAATATTACAAACTTACGGAAATATAGTTTTTCATAAGTTGTGCTTTTTGGGCAAAGAAAACAAAAAGCGGGCAAAAAATTCTTTTTGTCCTTTGCAGGGTGGAATCGTTATGAGATACTATATCTCGTCATACAGAAAAGACGGAGACACAAGCCGTTGAGTCAGCGTTGGAAAGAACCGGATGGTTTTCAATGGAGCACCTTTACAAATGAGGATGGTGCGGCGGTTCGCTATGGCCATGTTTCTCCCAAAGATAAAAAAGATATCAAAGGCACGGTTGCCATTCTGCCGGGCTTTCGCGAAACAGCGGAAAAATACCACGAAACAGTGCAGGATTTTCTCGACCGCGGCTATTCCGTTTATGTGATGGATTGGCGCGGGCAGGGTGGTTCCGACCATTATCTGCCGCATGATCCGCAAAAATCGCATAGTGAAGGATTTGACGCGCAGGTGCGCGATCTTGACCATTTCATCAGTAAGGTGGTGAAACCTGTGAAGGACAAGCCGCTGCTTTTGGCGGCGCATTCGATGGGGGCGCATCTGTCCCTGCGTTATCTAAAAGAACATCCCGGAATGATTGACGGCGCCATGTTAACGGCACCAATGCTGGATATTAAAACCGGCGCGCTTCCGAAACATATTGCCCGCACTTTGGCGAAACATGCCGTTTCCAGCGGTAAGGGCGAGAAATATATTCCCGGCGGCAAAGACTGGCAGGAAACCGCTTTTGCCGATAACAAGCTGACCCATGATGAAACGCGCCATAATCTGGGGCAGGATATCATGAAAAACAATGTGCATTTGCAGACAGGTGATCCGACCTATCGCTGGGTGCATGAAGCCTTTAAATCCATGGATATCGTGAATGACGAATCCTATCTGCGGTCGATTGATACGCCGATCCTGCTGGCCAGTGCCGGACAGGACGAAACCGTTGACGTGCCGCCGCAGGACCGCGCTGCAAAAATGCTGCCGCGCTGCACACAGGTAAGCTTTCCCGATGCCCGTCACGAAATCTGGATGGAAACGGATGATATCCGCAGTGACTGGCTCGCTAAATGCGATACATTCCTGACGCAATTTGATAACAAAAAAAAACTGGCGCGTGATTTCGACAAGAACGCCCGTAAGAACGAAGACTGGAAAGGCGCACATCCGCCGACACCGCACGGTCCGCGCCCCCGTCATATCGAAGATGACAGCCTGCCCGGTCAGGGACAGGACAATGGCGGTGATGACAAACCCTCTTCTTCTTTCAATAACCGCCGTTTCGGCATTTAAGTTACTTTAACTCTTCGGTTTTTCTTTTGTGAAAAAGTTTTTCCAGGCTCTACGCGCATTTGTTTTGTTACTGATTGTCTCATATTTTTCGGCCTTTTTGATGGGGGGCGGAATTTTACTGCATGTTCTCGGCTCTGAAAAACTCTTCCACGGCGGTGATAACTGGGTCAGTTTGATTGCAAGCGCCGCAGCGGTCGGCACAGGTTTGGCAATGGGGGCAATCATTCTTTTTTATATTGTCTTTCTGATGATGTGGTCTGGCGGTGAAAGAAGTCTGAAAACTTATATACGGACAGGTTTTTGGTGCAGCGCTGCGGGAGGGATAACCTTCATCATCATGCCACCGCTTTGGGCGTTGATGGTTGTCACATCGATTCCGGCAACGGCGGCTTTTGTCACGACATTTTCATGGCTGGAAGGACGGCTGGAAAGGCGTGTTCTGTGAGAATGTTCTTTTTATATCTTCGGACATTAACAACAAATGGACTCCCGCTTTCGCGGGAGTGACGGTGTGGGATATAAAAAAAGCCCGCTGATAAATCAGACGGGCTTTTAAAATTTTATGGTTTTGGGCGCTTACGCGTCTTTGGGGTCGACCCAGCCGATATTGCCGTCTTTGCGGCGATAGACCATGTTCAGGCGTTTGCTTGTCGGATGGCGGAACAGCAGCGCCGCATCATCCGCCAGATCAAGACGCATAACGGCGTCGCTGACGCTCATCGTCTGGATGGCCGTCGCCATTTCCGCGATAACGGCGGGTTCGTCACCCTGCACTTCCTCAACATCGTCCTCATCCAGACCGCCGCTGATCGTGTAATAGGCGGCGTCGGTATTGGCGGCTTCGGGAAGCTCTTTATGGTGATCTTTCAGTTTGTTTTTGTAACGGCGCAGGCGTTTTGCCAAACGGTCGGAAGCCGTGTCAAAGGCCGGATACGGGTCAGAGGCCGCATGCTGTGCCTGCAGGACAATGCCTTTACCGACATGGATGGAAATATCCGCCTTGAACAGATGCCCGCCTTCCTTCGAGAAAACGACGGTGGCCTCGATCGGGTTCGGGAAATATTTTTCCGCAGTTTCGACAAGGTTTGACCGCACATGTTCGCGCAGGGCGTCACCAACATCCAATTGTTTACCTTCTACTGTCAGGCGCATTTTGTTTCTCCTTCAAATTGATGCCACCACTCTTAATTCATTGTACAATAAAAAATGTGATTTTTATTGTACGCGTTCACGACGCCACGCAGGCTTCGCCCAAAGGGCGCGCCGCAGTCGCGGCGTGTTATCGTCGTTTGCTTTCTGCAACAATTTTAAAAACGACGATAAAAACTCTATTCAGCATGTTCTTTGCACGTTTTAATGTTATCTTTGGGCGGTTTTTCGGCTTTTGTCAACCTTATCCCGTTTTATCGGAGAAGACGCGGCTGCTGTCATCTTCCGGTTTCTCGTCATCCGTGCCGATAATATCCGCCCATGACAGTGTTTTCTCTTCCTCGGGCTCCGGTGCGGCAGCCGTTTCAGGCGGTGCGGCAGGCGGCGGCGCTGTTGCCGGTTCCGGTACCGGCGGTGCGGCCGGTATTGCGGCTTCTTCGCTTTGGCCGATAATATCCGCCCATGACATGACGGGTAAATCTTCGGCTTCGGGCGGAATTTCCTGTGCCGCTTCTTCCGGTGTTTTTTCCGGCACCGGTTGCGGCACCGGAGGCGGCAGTGTTGTTTTGAGCAATTTCGAATCCGCTGCCGGAGGCATCGGCGGCGGTGTGGACGGCATGGTTTCGGCATCGCCGCCGATGACATCCATCCATGTCAGCGGTTTCATGTTTTGCGCGTCTTCTTCCTGTGCGGCTTCCGGCGGTAGCGGTGTCGGCGGCGCTGCCGGAGCTTGAGACGGCGGCGCAGAGGATGATTGCTGCTGTACCGCATACATCGGATCATCCGCCGCGATATTTGCGGCGGTCTGCGGTTGTTTCTGCGGTGCGGCCTCTTCGCCCAGATCAGCGGCAAGATCCTGTACCATCTGGTCTTCGAGTTTACCGGCATCCTCGCCGCCGATAATATCATTCCATGCCAGCGGCGCATTGCCGTTGGTCATGACGGAAATTTCCTCGGTAATCTGGTCATTTTCCTGTTTGTCAGCGCGCTCGGCCTGAACCATCTCCACGGAAATCAGGTTATGATGTTCGGCAAGTGCTGCAACGGCCATTGTGGCGGATATAACGGAATCCTCGCCATTCTGTTTACCAAGGGCAAAGCCGCCGGCAATTGCGGCCACATCTTCGTAAGTATCGGTGACGGGCTGCTGCGCCTCGGGGTCCCAGCGTTTGCTGCGCAGGCGTTTGAGGATATCGCTGACGCGGCGCATCCCTTCCATAACCTCTTCGCCCGGCGGAATAATCGGCAGGAAACGCTGGACGCGCATGGCTTTGGCCATACCGGGATTGGCGTAATAGACCTGCAATTCGGCAACACGCTCACCAAAGGCGCAGACGGCGCGGCCTTCGCGGAAGGCGCGCAGCTCATCATAATCGGCACGGGCGCGGGCATGGATGCTGGCCTGGTTGGTATCATTATAAGAGCCGCTGAGCGATCCGGCATCTCGGGTGAAGGAGGAGACCTCCGCCACATAGGCGCTACCGACGGTTTTCTCGAAAAAGTCTTTTGTTTGCGTCGGATCCTCAAGCTTCCCGAACAGCTTGATGTTACAGTTGGCCGTGATGGAACGCGCTTCTTCCTTGACGCGTTTTTCCAGCGCCGGTAAATCCTGTGCCGCATAGACAAGGCAGAAACCCAGAGAACGGGCCTGAGCGGCCATCACCGCCATACCGGCGGCAGTATAGTAACCAACCTCATCAAAGATGGCCATGAAAGGCGTTTCGGAACGCGTCGGTTTGTTTTCAATCGCGGTTTCGGAGGAGCCTTCCACCGTCGAACCCAGCGTTGCACCCATCATACCTTTCAGGGTCGAGGCGATAATTTTACCGAGGTTAGCGACCTCGTCACTTGATTTTTCCAGTGCCGGAATCAGGGTAATCAGGATGCGGCGGTTCAAGACGCAGTCCATCATATCGACATCAGCGGCCTGGGTATCAAAGATATAGGCGTAGTCATCCCCCAGAGACTGCAGGGAGCGGGTAAACTGCATTGACAGGTAACCGTGCTGCTGGCGCGGGACGGAGGTGTCGACCATCGGCGCATCGGGGGGCATCGGTTTTTCTTTCCCCTCATCATCGAAAGCGTCATCGACATAGCCGGGAAGCTCGTTCAGATAGCCGACAATCGCAATACGCAGATTTTCCGGTACGGCCTGATCGCGTGACAGGCGGATCACCTCGCCGAATTCCAGATGTTTACGAATGACGCTGACATTCAGCGGGATATTCAAATTCTCGCGCCGCCAGACCAGACAAGGCATCAGGGAGGAGGCAAGCGCGACCGCACGCTCTTTCCACATGGCGTTATCGCCTTCGGCATCCGGCATCAGACTGACGAGCATATTGGTCAGGTAGGAGGCGGAGCCGCTGGAAAACGGGTTCAGCGTATTGGAGGCAACACGCCCGCTGGCGCTACCGGTCATATAGTTCATCACCAGCAGATCATCATCGCGGCCAAAGCGGCGCGCCATTGCGGAGATACTGCTCCACAAATCGGTATCGGCTTTACCATCGACATAGATGAAGCCCGATCCCCAGCAGAGGGCGTTGGTGGAGAGGGCTTTCAGCCCCTCGGTTTTACCGGAGCCCGTCGTACCGAGATAAAGAATATGCGTCCGCGCATCGGAGTTGGTGAACCAGACTTCCTCGCCCGTATCCATTTCATTGCCAAGATAAAGAATACCGTCGGCCTGACCGTATTTACCGTCGGGGCGGACATTGTTCTGATCTTTTATTTTTGCGGATTTCGGCAGTTTGAACGGCAGAACCGTCTTTTGTGAAACCAGCCACAGGAAATAACACAGATTAAACAGAAAGATGACATCCGTGGCCATGACAGCCACCGGATCGGCATAAATAAGATAGGCGGAACCGATGAAAATCGTGGAGGCGGTGCCGCCTTTGCGCATATTCTCGCCGATGCGCGTGGAAAGCGGGCGGGCATCCCTGAGGATGTCCTCCCTTTTCCGCTGATATTTCATCTTAATGGCCATGCGCCATCATCTCCGTTATTATCTGATCCTGTTTTGCGGGGAATTATTCTCCGAAAAGGTCATCTGCGGATGTCGGAACACCCTGTTTGATCGGTTGATTATCCTGGCCGACAATCGGCGGCGTGCTGCCCGGATCCATATTATATTGTATCTGCTGTTGCGTGGTGGGTGTGGAAATACCGTAGAACAGCACCATAAACATCAGAAAAAGGAAAATGTAAAACCATGCGCGTTTGTAAAAAGGCTTTTTGGCGCTGAGAGGCTGATAAGACAGGAAAACGCCCGTAATAACGGTCAGAGCCGTTTCGGCTTCGTCCTGATCGGGGAAGATTGCGATTTCCTCCTCTTTTTCCGGTGTTTTCAGCACCAGAATATATTTTTTATTTTTGCCCTTCAGAGCGAAACCGGCCTGTGAAAGGCTGTCCATACTGCAACGCCAGATGGCCTTCGGTTCTGCGGAACCGAAATCCATGACAAGTGCATCGCCCATGACTTTCGCCGTTGTTTTTCCGGACATATTAATAAACTCCTCTGTCTTTCTTTATTCTAACCGTTAAATATCATTATTTTGTTAACCGCCTGCAGGTGAGAAATTTTTTACCCCTTGGCCCGTTTCGGGATGGGACGCCCGGCCGGACCGCCGACATATTCCTCTACGGTACGGATGGCATCGTCGAATTTCGGGGTCGGGATTTTCTGCCCTGCAATCAGTTCATAAGTGTAATGTGTTGTCGCGCCCATAGCCTCGGCATGGTAGGCCTTGCGCCCGAGAT
This sequence comes from Pseudomonadota bacterium, assembly GCA_013285465.1. NCBI lineage: Bacteria > Pseudomonadati > Pseudomonadota > Pseudomonadota bacterium. The sequence goes on along the minus strand of CP053449.1, from coordinate 2,522,318 downwards.
TGTTCAGCGGATACCACAGCGTGCGGTCATAGCCGCGCAGCCACAGGAATTGTGACGGTGACAAAACCCCGCCTTCATCGCGGGCGCGGGCAAGGGCGCGGAGCATGGCGGTTGTGACAAAGGCGTGTTTATTCGCATATTTCGTTACGGCATCCTGCGCTTTGGGGTCAGCGATAATGCGGTTGATCTCCCGCTTCAGCTTGCCGGGAATGCGCAGGCCTTTATCATGGCTCCATGCCAGTGACAGCTCGTTCATCAGCTGGTCACTTTCTTTTCTTTTGCGGATGGCCTTCAGACAGAAAGCGGCATAAAGCGCCTTGATGTGCAAAGGCAGGTTTTCCGGCCCGCGCCAGCGCTGCCCCAGCTGTTCGGTCAGGGCATGGAAGGCTTTGTCACGGTCCAGCTTTTTGTTGATATAGGGAATATTGTGATAGGCGATCCATTCTTCGGGGCTTAAAGCCTCGGCAAAAAGCGGCAAATTCTCCGGTACGGGATCACCGGGGACGCGCGACTTCATTTTGCTCGGGTTGAATTTGACAAAAGGCGCGATGACGGGGAAATTTTTGGCATGTTCCGTTAGAATCCCCTCCAGATTCATGCGCCGTTTATATTTTGTGCCGGGGCCTTTGATAATCGCCCATAATCCGAACAGGCACATCAGAACAATCAGAGGCATTTTGATACTGTGCATGGAAATGAAGGTCATTGCCTCAATTTCCCGCTTGGTGATGCTTTTCGGATTGGCGCGGCGCAGGAAATTATACCATGTATCAAGGCGTTGCGGCCCGTATTGCGGGTGGACAACCTGATGTTTCGGATCGTGAATCAGCATGGCGACTTTCAGTTCCGCAACCCGCACCCAGCGCAGCCCGCTTTTTAACTCGTTCTGGAAGACCGTCCAGATAAGAAAGGAAAAAATAGCGACAAAGGCCAGAAAGACCCATAACAGGGTCATGCCGTCATCTTTATCCTTTTGATATGACATGGTTTATTACCTTGATCAATAAATAGAGCGCACGTCCCGACAGGGTGTGTGCAAATCTTCCTGCTGTTATTTTATCCGCGACATTCGCAGATTTCAAATCCATGATAGCAGAAAGGGGTAAAAAATGTATTGAAAAACATTTTGAATCTGGTGTATCTTCGGGCAGATTTCCAAGAAATGCGATATGCCGGAATAGCACAGTGGTAGTGCAGCGGTTTTGTAAACCGAAGGTCGGGGGTTCAAATCCCTCTTCCGGCACCATTTTTCAAGGCTTCCCTACTGTAAACCCACCCTTTACGCTCCCAGCGATTTTTTGAGAACCTTCTGCCGGAGTGTCTTGATGTGCATGGCTGCGCCGACACCCATATTGCGGGCGGCCTTCATGAAAATGTTGCTGTATCCCGCCACGCGCACGGCAAGACTGCTGTCGCGGATAGTGGCGGCGCCATCGGCCTTGCGTTCGCGCGTATATCCTTTGGTGTCGCCTGTGGCGATGCGGCGGGCGAGGGAGCAGGCGTCCCTGATGCCGAGATTCATGCCGCCCTGCACACCCGCGGGCGCATAGGTATGTGCCGCGTCGCCTGCCAGAAAGATATTGCCCTTTTGATAGGTTTTGACGTGGCGCACACTGACATCGAAGGAGTCATTGAAATGCAGCTTGTCGATGCTGTGCTCGCCGAAAAGGCAAGACATCGCGTCATCCGTATTGGCCACAGCGCGGTAGCGGTTGCCGCCCAGCGGTACGACGACCGCGAATTTACCGTCCTTGCCGATGAAGTACTGGATTTCATCCTGCTTGTGCGGCCAGTTCTTGCTGTCAAATTCGGCGGCGCTCCACTTGCCGGGATAGATTTTTTCTTTGAATTTGATGCCCGCCTGATCGCGCACCGTGCTGTTGACGCCGTCTGCGCCGATAACGGCGTTGAAGGTCTCGGTCAGGCGCTTGCCGTTTTTCTCCATCACGGCCTCGACCGTGCCGTCCTTTTTCCGCGTCAGGCTGACAAGGCGCGTATTGTATTCGACATTCCCGCCCAGTTCCTCAAACCGTTCCTGCATGATGAGTTCGGTGTGGTTTTGCGGCAGACAGAGCAGGAAATTATATTTATGCGCCAGCTCGTTAAAATCGAGCGTGATGCTTTTGCCCTTTTCCTGCATGATCTTGGCATTATTAACCTTAATGCCGGTGGCGGCAAGGCGCGGCGTCACATCCGATGCCTCCAGTAGCTCCAGCGACTTGACGCTAAGACCCGTGGCGCGGCTGGTGGGGGAAATGCACGTCTTGGCATCGATGACTTTCGGCACGATACCCTGCCGCGCCAGCTCGAAAGCTGACGTCAGACCGGTGGTGCCGGCGCCGACGATGAGAACCTTTTTCGGCTCCTTCGATGAAGACACGGGTTCACGCCTTTCTCATAGGGTGATGAAGAAATTATTGTACTGCGGTGCGGAATGATTTCAAAGGGCTTTTTATTTATGCGTCACCAAAGCTTATCCAATTTTTTACCCTTTTCATGCCACAATATGAAGAATACTAAGACCTACTCTCTAGCGGGGAGGTGTTTTGTCTAGAAAAATTGAAAATGACCGGAGTAAGGCGTATCCTGCCGGAACAGTACAAAAGCTGTTTTGTCTGCAGCTTTATTTTCTGAATGCGCTGATCCTTTGTATGGGTGTTCTGATGTTACCGGTGAATCCCGGCGGTATCATTGTTATCCTGCCCACAGCATTGTTTTTCTATGCGGCATCGTTACGGGAGCTGGAAAAGCCCGATAACATAATGCCGCTGCTTAGCCAGATTGCGAACGCTGCCTTGTTTCTTTGGGCGTTTTTTCTGTTGGAAAAAAACGGAGGGGTGTTTTGCGTTTTTTTGATGCTGCTCTCGGCGGCGAATATCGGCCATGCAGGCGGAAAATATCAGTCACATACTGACTGCGACAGCTTATCTATACCACTTATGACCGTGACATTATTCACAGCTTTTTTTGCGGCTTTGTATGGCATATCCGGCAGTGTCGGGCCTTTGTTTGCGCTTGCCCTAAGTGCTGTTTCCGCTCTGGTGATGGAAATCAAGCGACGCGGCATAACGCCAACGGGTAAGAGGTTATTTTATTATATAGCGGGCTATCTTACAGTTTCTCTGTTGAGCGCTTATGCCGTTGCTGCACAAAAATTCAGCCTTGTTGTCTTATTTCTTCTGGTCGGTGCTTTTAGCGTTACGATGCAATTGGCACGCGGGTGGAAACTGTCTCTTGAATCGGTGGTCAGGGGCAGTTTCTTTGCATCACTTATTTTCCTGCTTCTTTATCTGGATATAGGGGTGCTGCTGTTTGCTATTCTCATATATGTAACTTTCTGGGCAAATAAACCGCAAACATCTGATTTACAGGAACAGCAAGGATGGCGGTTTGGAACGGTTATGTGGATGTTCGTTGTCGGTATGGCGCTGATTTTTTATCTGGGTGTTGTGGCAGGCAGAGCGGATGACGCCCGTCTGAAGCGTATTGCCGCTTTACAGGCGCAAGCCGTGTTGCAGAAAAGCGATCGCATTCCTGAAAAAGAAGCTGCGCCGTGATCTTTTACAGGCTGTTGCCTTTGTGCCGCTTTGGGTGCGGATTTGCGGAAGGTGTTTTTTGCGGGCAGATTTCCGCCATAGCTGTGATGCCGATCAATTTATAAAGCGGTGCGAGTTCTGCCGTCAGGCAGGATGAGGGAATTTGCGCGGCGGGGTCATCAAGATGCGGCAGAACCGTATCGACCAGCTTTCCGAAAAGAAAAACCGTATCATCCCAGAGTTTTTTGCGGGTTTGATCTGTGAGAACCAGTAAAGCGCCGGCCATGGTGGAAGTTCCGAGGAGGTCTTTGTCCTTCATGGCGGCGGACAGAATTTCCTGCCCTTTTCCGTGATGCGCCCATGCGGAAAAATCCGTCATTGCCGCAGAAAGCTTTTGAAAGCGTTCTTCTGCCTTGGCATGTGCGGGATCATCAGACGCCATGCGGCGTGCCTCCTGTTAAAGTGAAATAAAAGCCGGGCTTTATAGTTAAAGCTTGGCCACGGCGGCTTTTCCGCCCCATTGCTGGACGAACCATTCCGCTTTTTTGGAGCCGATTTCTTTCATCGCATTCAGCGCCTGTTCGGGCTGTGCTGCGGTGCCGAGGCCGTGATATTGTGCATAGGCCAGATCAACCTGTGCCTGCACATTACCCTGCTCTGCGGCGCATTTGAAGAATTCGACGGCCAGTTCCTTGTTTTCCGCAACGCCGTCAAAGCCGTTGAACAGGAAATAGCCAAGATCTTTCACACCTTGTGCGCTGCCGTTTCCGGCGCGGGAAAGCGATTCGGCTACGCGGGAGGATGTCTCGCCGCCGGCTGTCCAGCTGTTAAAGCTTTGTGTCACATCGCCGCAGGAGAAAGCCGGCACGGCGGCAGCCGTTTGTACAACTGTTTCCGTTGCGGCGGTATTGACGGTTTCAGTTACAACTTCGGGCACAACTTCGGGAACAATCGCGGGCACGATTTCCGCAGCGCTCGTAACGGCGGATGTATCAATCGGTGCAACCAGTGTTTCACTGCCCGTTGTCTGGGGAATAACGGCTGTTTCGACCGGCGCGGGGACGGTATTAACAGCGGCATCATTGGCGGCGGTTGTGAGGCAGGAATCAAATCCGCCCGTGAAATAAGCAAAGAGGGCACCACCGACACCTGCAAAGGCGGAGGAAATCAGGAAGGTTTTGCCTGTTTCTTTTGTCCAGAATTTCGGCGCATCCAATCCGCGTTTTTTCGCCTGACGTTTTTTGTTGAACCATGTTGCCGTGGCAACGGCTGCACCAACAGCGACGGAGGTCAGGGCAATTGTTCCGACCGCGGGAAGACATGTCGCAAAGACCGAAGCGGCAACCGCTTTCGCTGCCCAGGCCGCGCCTGCACCGGCGGCCACGTTAAAGGCTGCCGACAGGATTTTCTCCCCCGTTGTGGTTTTGAAATTTGTATCTTTTCCAGCCAATGCATCGCGGCTTTGCGCCATGATGTCTTTCAATTCCGAATCCGCCATTTTCACACCTTTTCCGTCTTAAAAATGATTCTGTTGTAATAATAGCGGAAACATTAACATAATAATAATATTTATGCAAGCGAATGCAGCTTATGTTTCTGAAAAACAGGAGAAATAATGAAAAACGGTCAAGGCGGAAAAAGGCTTTTACCAGCCGCCGCCGCCACCGCCGCCGAATCCGCCGCCGGAAAAACCGCCGCCGCCCGAGAAACCGCCGCTACTGCCGGAGGAGCTTGGAGCCTGCGCCGCATGGCTGAGTGTGGAAGACAGACCTTTGCTGAGATTGCTGCTGATTTGCGAAACGGAAGGGTGTTTGTCGCCATAGCTGCTATTGTACCAGCGCGGATGATAGCTGTCCTGCTCCGCCCGCGGCAGGGATTTTTTGAAATATTTTACCCATTTGTTTTCCACGCCCAGCACAACGGCATAGGGCAGGTATTTTTCAAAAAGTTCGGGGGTCATTTCCGGCGGATGCAGGAAGTCCAGCCGCGATTTTTCCGCCGTTTTCAGGTAAAGGCGGAAGCCCTCGATACGGTCCATTTTCTCGCGCCCGTACATGGTCGGGGCTTTCATCAGATAATAGAACATCAAATGCAGAAGAACAGTGGCGCCGATCAGTCCGAAACTTTGCGGGGCGAGCGCCGGATCACTTACGGCGTGATAACCCATCAGCATCATGGCAAGCGCCGAGACAAGGAAAGAAATTGTGACATATTTGCTGTTTTTCAGGAAATATGTATGGGCGTATTCTCCCTCAATCGCATCGGCAAAACCTTCCAGAATACTCACGAATTTGGAATTGTATTTTTTACTGATCGTAAAACTGTTGTTATGGCGGAACATGCGGTAGGCGATATAGGCCTCACCCGGCGGCAGGCCGGGGATTTCGCCTTTGTCCTTTACCAGCTTGTAATGGTTTTTCTTGCTTTGCTCGATTTTTAAAACGCCTTTCACGGCCAGATTGATGATGGCGGCGGAAAAGGCTTCGCGCTTGTCGGAATGCCCCATCCCCATATTACGGATATAGCTGATCAGCGCGGGGGAGAAATTATCCGGCGGCACAAATTCGGGAATAATCGTTCCGCCGTCGGGATCGCGCCCGATCATCACCCAGAGTGTGAACAGGTAGCAAAACAGCAGCACGACATAAAGAACCGTTGCGGCGAAAAGCGGATTTTCGGCAATACGCAGTCTCAGCTGCTGCCAGACATCCGGTTGGGTGACAAGGCCCTTCGGGAAACCGGCGGCCACTGTCAGCCCCTCCCGTGCTGCCAAAGGCCGTGAGGCCTGTACCGATAATGCGCTGGATACGGGGTCCCAATAAGCGCTGTAGCTGCGCTCCCGACTGCCTTTATAACCGGTATAGACACGATGGCGGCTGATGCTGGCGCCATCGGGCAGATATAAGGCGGCAGAGGCTTCGCGTATCGGGAAATCCCAGTCATTGCCGGTGACGTTCCAGTAAAGCTCGTCCATATCGCCGAGAAAACTGACAACGCGGTGGGTCTGATAGGTCAGCTGGTACCGGTGAATTCCGTGCGGGATAAAAGTATCTTTATCGCCGATATAGATGCGTTTGCCATTCTGGCTGTTGACGATGTGATAGGGTTCGGCATGGCCGTCACGGCTGACGGCAAGAAGGCGAAAACCGATACGGAAATGCCGCCCGTCATCATCTTTGTAACGGACCGGAAAATCACGGTAAATACCGCGCTTTATTTTTTCTCCCTCTGCCTGAACGGTGATATTTTCCGTGACCAGAACGGAGGAATCCTTTTGAATGCGGATATCGCTGTGAAAGCGTATGATCTCCTCAGCAGCCAGGGCGGGTTTTGCAAACAACGCAAAACAGCAAAACAGAGCCATCAGGTAAAACAGGCGTTTCATTTCTTTACATCCCCATTCGTTACTATTCGCGGTTACATGCCGTAGTTACCATCCACCGCCTGCGCCGCCGCCAAGCCCTTTTCCGACTTTCATCATGGCGGCTTTTTTCATCGCTTTGCCGGTGGTTAATTGTCCGGGCAGCTGTGCGGCGCTGGCCAGTACTTTTTGCATGGCCGTGCCAATGACGAGGCAGATTTTCGGCAGTTGCATTTTGGCCAGTTCACTGACAAACCAGTCCGGCCTGTAATCATCGTAAACCGTTTTCGGGACGGATTTCTTAAATTTTTCCGCCCAGTTTTTCTCGACACCGAAAGCAATGGCGTAAGGTAGCAGCGTTTCAAACATGCGGGGCGACATGGGCGGCGGATTGAGAAAATCCATCCGGCCGTCTTCCGCAACACTCATATACATTTTGAATCCTTCCAGACGATCCATTTTCCGGCGTCCGCGCAAGGTTGGCGCCTTCATCAGAAAATAATAGACAAGATTCAAAAACAGCAATCCGATAATCATGCTCCAACCCTGCACTAAAAGAATATGGTCATAGTACATGCCTGTAAACAGCCAGAGAGATAAAACCAGCGTAAAAAGGGTGGAGGCCAGCACGTAATTTTCATTCCCGGAAAAATAAATGCCGTTGCTTTGACGTCTCAGGCTGTTGCTGAAGCCGCTGAGAATGATGTCGAAACGCAGGTCTTTCTGGGCGCTGAACATGAAGCGGCTTGTGCGTCCCGCAAACAGGCATTTTGCCAGCACCCGTTCTGCGGCGGGAAGGCTGTTCATGCGCAGGCGCGGTTTGATAAGGTCAAGGGCGTAATGATCTTTGCCGTGGAGCGTGATTTTAATAAATCCCTTGATGGCAAGATCGGCAATTGCGGCGCAAAAGGCGCGGCGCAGCGTGTGATCCCCCGATCCCTGCCCTGCGACATAGGCGGCAAGGGCGGGAGAGAAGTTTTCAGGGGGGGCGAATTCGGGAATGATTGTGCCGCGCGGCGGATCGCGTCCGACCAGCCACCAGATGATAAAAAACAAGGGGATGCCAAATCCGGCGGCAACCAGCGCAACAAACAGCCGGAAATTTTCTTCAATATAAGCGGCAAAATTGCCGATAGCGGAGGGCGGCGAGATAAACCCTTTCGGCCATGCGATAAAAACCGTTATACCGTCCCCGGCTTTTAAAGCGGCCGTTGTCCGGAAGGTCAGGACACCGTTTTCATCTGTTGCGGCCTGGAAATTTTTTTCTTCTGCGCCGTCCCTGCCGGTGGCGGCATCATAATCCTGAAACACGGCGCCGTTCGGCGGGTGAATACGGATGACGGCCTGTCTGATCGGGAATGTCCAGCCATTGCCGGTGACGTTCCAGTGCAGATGGTCGTGCGCATCATCAAAATTCACGGCACGCCGCAGGGTGTAGGTGATGATATAGTCGTGTGTTCCGGCAGCGAGAAGACGGTCTTCCGCGCCGATGGATAAATGTTTCCCCGACCCGCGATTGCTCAGGCGGTAGCTTTCCGGCCGGCCGTCACGATAGACGCCGATCAGGCGGAAACCCAGATGACGGCGGTTGCCGTCATCATCGCGGTAACGCAGCGGAATATCACGGTAGATGCCGTGCAGAATATCCTGACCCAGAGCATGAATGCGGAGCCTGTCCGTTACAAGTAAAGAGCCGTCACTGCGGATGCGGATATCGCTTTCATAAGACAGAATGCCTTCATAGGCAAAAGCCTTGCCTGTGAAAGAAAAGACGGTCAGAAGAAACAGGAGAGATGCGGTGCGTAAATGCTTCATGCGTCTTTTTTATCCGTCTCCAGATCGACTTTCGGTGCATATTGTTCCAGCGGGTTGTCGATTTCGAAAAACTGTGCATTGCCGAATTTTCCGAGTTTGGCAACGATATTGCCGGGGAAGGAATTGGCCAGAATATTCATATCGCGCACTGTGCCGTTGTAATAACGCCGCGCGAATTGCAGCTGGTCTTCTATATCCACCAGAGAATTCTGCAATTCGCGGAAATTATTATCGGCTTTCAGTTCGGGGTAATTTTCGATGACGGCGAAAAGCTTGCCGATGGAGCTGGATAACCCGCTTTCCGCCGCATTGCGGGCTGTGAGGTCGCTGTCCTGCTGTTCGGCAACGGCTTTTGCGCGGAGTTCGGTGACGCGGGTCAATAAGCCTTCCTCGTGTTTTGCGTAGCCTTTGACGGTTTCCACAAGTGCCGGAATCAGATCGGCGCGGCGTTTCAGCTGCACGTCGATACCGCTCCAGCCCTCATTGACGCGTTGCACTTGTCCGACCAGACGGTTGAAATAATAAACCGCCGCCGCTGCAATAACTGCCGAAACAATCCAGAATACCGTCATATCTGCCTTCCTTATTTTATGCGGTTATTACCAGCCGCCACCACCGCCGCCGCCGCCGCCGCCGCCGGAAGACCCGCCGCCGGAAGACCCGCTGGCGCCGCCGACGGCCGTCCCCAGTCCGCCGGACAGACTGCTGCCCATGGATGAAGCGTTAAAATTGCCGCTGCCGCGATACCAGCGCGGATTGTAGCTGTCATAAACCTCTTTCGGGACGGCTTTTTTGAAATTGGCGGCCCATTTGTTTTCCACGCCCAGAGCGATGGCATAGGGCAGGAATTTTTCAAACAGCGCAGGGGTCATTTCCGGCGGATGCAGGAAATCAAGCCGGTCTTTTTCCGCCACTTTCATATAGAGCTTGAACCCTTCCAGATGGTCCATTTTTTTGCGCCCGCGCATGGTCGGCGCTTCCAGCAGCTGGTTATACATGAAATTGATAATGACAAAAGCGACAATCAGCGCAAAGGTTTCAGGGCGGTTTACCTGTTCCGCCCCCATGACGGCGCCGATATAAAGGCCGGAGAGCAGCGAGCCGGCGGTAAAGCATTTTTCATTGGTGATGAAATAGACATTTTCGTATTCGCGTTTAATTCTTTCCGCAAAGCCCTTCATGGCTTCTGCGAAGTCTTTATTGTATTTTTTGCTGATATGCAGCGTTTTCTTATTTTTCCCCAGAAACAGTTTGCGGATCAGATAACGTTCGCTGAAGGGCAGATCATGCAGATCGTCTTTCAGCAAGTGCAGGCGGTATTCCTTTTTCTTTTTAATCTCTTCGATTCTTAAGAAGCCTTTGACGGCCAGATTGGTGACGGCGGCGGCAAAAGCCGTATCCAGATCCATCCCCATTTCCGCGACATGATGCGCCAGCACGGGCGAGAAATTCTCGGGCGGCGCGAAGAGCGGAATAATCGTGCCTTTTTCCGGATCCTGTCCCGCGCGGATCCAGACCGTCAGATACATGACATTCAGCAGCACGAACAAGACACCGCCCAGTGCCAGCCAGAAATTGGCGCGCAGATACATACGGAATTTTTCCATTGCCGGCGGCGGGACGACGTAACCTTTCGGCCAGGCAACGGCAATTGTCAGCCCCTCACCGGGGGACAGGATTCGGGTTGCGCCGACGCCCAGCGTGTTTTTGACGGTCTTCGCCATATAATCCTGCCCCGTCTTATTGCTGCGGTATCCGGTATAGGAATGATGCTGCAGGATATCGGCACCGGCGGGGAGGTGGATTTTTGCGGAGGCGCGCTCTATATAAAAATCCCATTCCGTGCCGGTGATATTCCAGTAGAGTTCGTCAAATTCCTGAAAATGCAACAGCGCCGCCCTGACCCGGTATGTGATCTGATAACTGTGTCTGCCCGCGGAAATCAGCTTGTCCTTATGGCCGATATAAAGGCGGGTATAGCCGGAGATGGCGGTGGTGTGATGGTATTCGGGTTCTCCGTCACGCAGGACATCGGCAATTTCAAAAGACAATATATGCCGCCGCCCTTTGGCATCACGAAAGCTGCGGGGCAGGTCGCGGTAAATGCCGCGCCTGATTTTCCGTCCTGCGGCGGTGACGGTAATGTTTTCGGTAATGGTGATGCTGCTATCGGGATGTACCCAGATATCGCTGTGGAAATCATGGATGCGTTCGGTCGGCAGTTTGGTTTTCGCATAGGCGGCAGACGGAAAGCCAAACATGATGGCAAAGGCGCAAAGCGCCAGCGCAGCGCGCAGGAACGGTAATAAGGATTTTTTTGAAAATAATAGATGATGTGACAAAGAAAAACTCTCCCCCGTCATCATTATCGGAGGAGAGTTTTAAAAATGTGTTACCGAACTGTTTTTCTTTGAATTTTTATGCGGTTTGGAAAACCTTATCCTCGAAAGCCTCTTCCCAGCTGCCTTCGGTGGAGGCTTTGGAATATTCGGTGGCGCGGTTTTCAAAGAAATTGGTGTGTTCCACGCCGTTTAGAATCGCATCCATCCAGGGCAGCGGATTTTTCTCGATGTGATAGATTGCTTTCAGGCCAAGCTGCGTCAGACGGCGGTCACCGATATAGCGGATATATTGTTTCACCTCCGCTGCTTCCAGACCTTCGATGCCGCCCTGCTCGAAAGCAAGGTCGATGAAGGCGTCTTCATGCGTGACAATGGTTTTGCAGGCATCGTAAATCTGGTTTTGCAGTTTTTCTGTCCAGATTTCCGGATTTTCATCAATGAAGGTTTTAAACAGCCTGATGACCGACAGCGTGTGCAGGGTTTCATCCCGCACCGACCATGTGATGATCTGCCCCATGCCCTTCATTTTGTTAAAGCGCGGGAAATTCATCAAAATGGCGAATGAGGCAAAGAGCTGTAATCCTTCCGTGAAAGCACCGAAGACCGCCATTGTCAGGGCGATATCTTCCTTGGAATCCATATTAAAGTTCTGCATATAGTCGTATTTGTCCTTCATTTCCTTATATTTCATAAAGGCGGAATATTCGGTTTCCGGCATTCCGATGGTGTCCAAAAGGTGACTGTAAGCTGCGATATGAACGGTTTCGATGTTCGAGAACGCCGCGATCATCATCCGGATTTCCGTCGGTTTGAAGACCTGACTGTAATATTGCATATAGCAGTTATTGACCTCGACATCGGCTTGCGTGAAAAAGCGGAAAATCTGCGTCAGCAGGTTGCGCTCCGCAGCTGTCAGCTTGTTTTTCCAGTCACGCACGTCTTCGGCCAGCGGCACTTCCTCGGGCAGCCAGTGCAGACGCTGCTGCATCAGCCATGCCTCATAGGCCCATGGGTAATGGAAGGGTTTATAGACGTGATTTTCCGTCAGCAGTCTTGACATGGAATTTTGCTCCTTGTGTGTCTTATCGTTAAAAGTGATGTCGTATTGTTATTATGCAGGTCTTTTTACTGGCAGGAAAGACATTCCTCGTAATCAGGCCCGCTACTTTGCGGTGGTGCAATCGCGCCGGCTTCTTCGGCAAGCACTTCCAGCAGCCGTTCCTCGCCCTGCACGCTATGCGCCGTTTCCGCGCGCTGGATGGATTTCGAGCGGCAGTAATAGAGGCTTTTCACGCCTTTTTTCCACGCCATCCAGTGAATCTGGTGCAGATCACGTTTGTGAACATTACCGGGCAGGAAGACATTCAGCGACTGTGCCTGACAGATGAAAGGCGCACGGTCGGCGGCATGTTCGATCACCCAGCGCTGATCGAGTTCAAAAGCGGTTTTAAAGACGTCTTTTTCGTCATCGGACAGGAAGTCGAGATGCTGTACCGAGCCTTCATGGGTGAAGATATCATTCCAGACATCTTCGTTATTCATGCCTTTTTCCTCCAGAATCATTTCCAGATGGCGGTTCTTTACGGGGAAGGAACCGGACAGGGTTTTATGCGTGAAGGCATTGGCGGCAATCGGCTCGATCCCCGGCGAGGTTCCGCCGCAGATGATCGAAATTGACGCTGTCGGGGCAACGGCCATCTTGTTGGAGAAACGCTCCTCGATACCGTATTCCTTCGCATCCGGGCAGGCACCGCGTTCTTTCGCCAGTTTGATGGAAGCGGCATCGGCTTGGCTGCGGATATGTTTGAACATACGCTTGTTCCAGACTTTTGCCATCACGCCTTCAAACGGCATCATCTTGGCCTGCAGGAAGGAGTGGAAGCCCATGACGCCGAGTCCGACCGAGCGCTCGCGCATTGCGGAATATTTTGCGCGCATCATCTGGTCGGGCGCTTTTTTGATGAAATCTTCCAGCACATTGTCCAGCATGCGCATGATGTCTTCGATAAAGCGCGGGTCGTTTTCCCACTCGTCGTATTTCTCAAGATTCAGGGAGGACAGGCAGCAGACCGCCGTCCGGTTTTGTCCGTCGCTGTCGATACCCGTCGGCAGCGTGATTTCGCTGCACAGATTCGACATTTTTACTTCCAGACCGGCCATTTTATGATGGTCGGGAATGGCGCGGTTGACATGATCGATAAAGACCAGATACGGTTCGCCGGTTTCAATCCGTGCCGTCAGGATGCGGATCCACAAATCACGGGCGCGGACACGATCCTGCACGCTGTTATCTTTCGGGCTCAGTAATGCCCAGTCCTCGTCACGTTCGACTGCACGCATAAAGGCGTCGGTAATTAGAATACCGTGATGCAGGTTCAGGGCTTTCCGGTTCGGGTCACCGCCGGTCGGACGGCGCATTTCAAGGAATTCCTCGATTTCAGGGTGATGCACCGGCAGATAAGCGGCGGCAGAGCCGCGGCGCAGACTGCCCTGGCTGATCGCCAGCGTCATGGAATCCTGTACGCGGATAAAGGGAACGATGCCGGATGTTTTTCCGTTGGTGCCGACTTTTTCGCCGATGGCGCGCAGATTGCCCCAATAAGAGCCGATGCCGCCGCCGCGCGAGGCAAGCCAGACATTTTCATTCCACAAATCGACAATGCCGTGCAGGCTGTCATCGCATTCATTCAGAAAGCAGGAGATCGGCAAGCCGCGGTCAAGGCCGCCATTGCTCAGGATAGGGGTGGCGGGCATGAACCATAATTTGGATGCATAGTCGTAAAGACGCTGCGCATGGGCGGAATCATCACCGTAATAAGTCGCAACACGTGCAAAAAGATCCTGAAAATCTTCGCCGGGCATCAGATAACGGTCTTCCAGCGTCGCCTTGCCGAATTCCGTCAAAAATTCGTCACGGCTGCGGTCGACCTTAACGGTTGTTCCCTTCTCAATCTGGGCAATATCAAACATGAGGCACGTCTCCCTTTCTATCTTCGTCACGGCTATCGTCTTCTTCTTTTTTTCTTTTTTGGAATTATCCACAAGGGACTACATAATTCTGTGGATAACTTCGATGTTGTTACTATGTGTAGTAACTGTCTGACTATAAGCATACCAGATATTGTGCCTCCGTCTACGTACCAAATACTAAAAAATCATTAAAAAATGCAAATTTTTTTCTTGACGAAAAACTTATGCAAGCATTTCAAGCACTCACCGAAACTTATTTCCCGAAAGTAAAATTGCATAACGGATTTCAATGGTGATTACTGAAAATTTCCTTATATATCATTTTACCATAGCGGGGTAAAAATGACGTTTACGCGGGAAAAATATAAAAATTTTTACAGGAAAAAACGTGCAAAAATGAAAAAGGCGCCTCGAAATACCGAAGCGCCTTTTCCAAAATTTCAGATCAATCGGGTAATATTATTCCAGACTGATTTGTGCGCGGCGGTTTGCCGGTTCACGCACATTGTCGGCTGTTTTAACCAAGAGGTCTTTTTCACCGCTTGATTCGACAGAGACCATGGTCGGGTCAATGCCGCGTGCAACCAGCGCATCACGGATGGCTTCGGCACGTTTCTTGGACAATTTGTCGTTATAGCGGTCACTACCCGAGCTATCGGTGTGGCCGTTGATTTTGATTTTATTGACGTCGTCACGGCTCATAACCTCTTTGACGATGGCGTCGATAACATCCGTTGCGCTATCTGTGATATCGCTCTTATCCCAGTCAAAGAAGACGAGGAACAAAGCCTGTTCCAGCGGAACCGGTGTGCGAACCGGCTCTTCCGCAACCGTCACAGGTGCAGGTGCGGGCTCGACATAAGGCTCGGGCTCGACCAGCGACTGCAATTCGCGCAGAGCGTTGTAAAATTCGTTGCGGCAATGGGTGACTTCCGTCTGCCAGTCTTCTTCCTGCTCTTCCACCCAGCAGTCGAAACGTGCCTGTGCGGTGGCTGCCAGCTGTGCCGCGATATCACGGCCGCCGTTTTCAAGAACGTCAACCAGCTGTGCGCGGGCGGAGCTCATTTCGACGATATGCGGACGATCCAGATCCCAGTCATCCAGAACTTCGGGCATGACGGTTTCACCTGCGGCCGTTGCCAGACCTTTGCGGGCGAAATGCAGCGAATCAGCATGATCATATTCGGTGAATTCCTGATTTGCGTAATCGCGGTATTCGCCGGTCAGATGCTTTGTGAAAGGCGATCCGATTGCCTGGGCGTTGTTCAGGGCTTCGAGCTCGTTGCCGACCTTGATGGTCGAGAAACCCGGCATGCCGCCTGAACATGCTGCAAGCAGCAGAACCGCGGTAACGGAAAGCAGTTTGTGTAACCTCGTCATGTTATACTCCTTGTAAGAAAACTCTTTTTAGGACTTCAGTTTGTTCCAAATGGGGCCAAGATAGAAATATTTAGCGTAATTTTTCCATACCCTCATGTTTTTAAAGCCTTATCTGATAAATTGCAACAGCTAAAATATTCTTATATGATGCGTCAAACATGCAAAGAAGGCAGGAAAATCAAGGAAAGAACGCGGATATGGAACAGGTTGAAAATAAAAACACGGATTATTATTATCTGGATGATTTTAAAGCGGGGCAGATTTTTACGGCAGGTCCCGTCGATGTGTCACGCGCGGCGATCAAGGAATATGCCGCGCAATATGACCCGCAATTTTTCCATCTGGATGAGGAGGCGGCAAAGGACTCCGTTTTTGGCACATTGGTTGCCAGCGGCTGGCATACCGCCAGCCTGTCGATGCGTCTTTTTACCATGGCCTGCCCGAACATCTACGGCGGCATGATCGGGCGGACGATTGAAAATCTCAGCTGGCCGCGCCCCGTTTATCCCGATGACAAATTGACGGTGGAATGTCTGGTCAAAGATGTGACACCGTCAAAATCGAAACCGCATCTGGGTGTTGTCAAAATGCTGAACACCACCAAAAACCAGAACGGCGATCCGGTGCAGACCGCGGATATTGTGATGTTTGTGCCTGTGAAATCCTGAGCGATAATTAATTGTTCAAACGCATCATTTGCGCTAGCGTATTTTCTTTAAAAGGGGGACGACCTCCCCCGTTTTGGGCAGCCATTTTCAGGACGACCTGATCTTGTTGAATGATGGAGGGGTTATGTCCTGGTTCTATCTTATTATTGCCGGTATTCTTGAGGTTGTCTGGGCTTATGCGATGAAGCAGTCCTACGGTTTCAGCCGGCCTATGCCGACATTTATTACATTGGTGACAATGCTGGGCAGTTTCACGCTGCTGGCGATGGCAATGCGCAGTATTCCGCTGGGCACGGCTTATACGATCTGGACGGGAATTGGAGCTGTCGGCGCTTTCCTTGTCGGGATCGCTTTACTGGCCGAGCCTGTGAATATTGTGAGAATCCTTGCGGCTGTTCTTATTGTGTCGGGGCTTGTTCTGATGAAAATATCAAGCGCCTGATTTACTTTATGATGCTGTTACGCGGCTTCGGTCTCTTCGACATAGCGCGGGAACACGCCCTGCGGGGTCGGGAGTTCCGTGCCTGTTTTCAGCGCGTGATCTGCGCCGATAAAGGCGAAGCTGCGTTCATTTTCAGACAGCGCGAGCAGGTCGAGAAGTTTCGCCGTGCTTTCCGGCATCACCGGCTGCAGCAGAATACCGATATTGCGCACGGTTTCAGCAACAACATAAAGCACGGTTGCCATCCGCGCGGGGTCGGTCTTTTTTAATGTCCATGGCGCCTGCGCGTCAATATAGGCATTGGCATCATTCAATACACGCCAGACCGTTTCCAGCGCTTTGTGGAACATTTGTCCGTCAAGCTCCTTGCGCAGTGCATCCAGTAATTCCGTGCCGCAGGCTTTCAGCAGAGCGGTGTCTTCGTCTGTGAAAGCGCCTGCTGCGGGGATTTTACCGTCGCAGTTTTTGGCGATCATCGACAGGCTGCGCTGGGCGAGATTGCCGAGATTATTGGCAAGATCGCTGTTCATGCGTCCGACCATCGCATCATGGGAAAAATCACCGTCATTGCCGAACGGCACTTCACGCAGGATGAAATAACGCAGCTGATCCAGCCCGTATTTTTCCACCGCTTCGGCGGGGACGATGACATTGCCGACGGATTTCGACATTTTCTTGCCTTCCGCCGTCCACCAGCCATGGGCAAAAATACGCTTGGGCAATTCAATACCTGCAGACATTAAAAAGGCCGGCCAGTAAACCGCGTGAAAACGCAGAATATCCTTGCCGACCATATGCAGATCGGCAGGCCAGAATTTTTGAAAATCCTCTGCCGCTGTATCGGGATAGCCGAGGGCGCTGATATAATTGGTCAGCGCGTCAACCCAGACATACATGACATGTTTCTCATCACCGGGGACTTTCACACCCCAGTCAAAGGTTGTGCGGCTGATCGACAAATCGCGCAGCCCGCCTTTGACAAAACTGACGACTTCATTCCGGCGGGAGGGCGGCAGAATAAAATCGGGATTGGCGTCATAGAAAGCCAGCAGTTTCTCCTCCCATGCCGAGAGCTTAAAGAAATAGCTTTCCTCTTCCGTCCATTCGCAAGGGCTGCCGAAGGGGCTGAGTTTTTCACCGTTTTCGTCCTCGGTGATTTCATCTTCACTGTAAAAGGCCTCGTCACGCACCGAATACCAGCCGGCATATTTATCCAGATAGATATCGCCGTTATCCTGCATTTTTTGCCAGATCGCCTGCGCGGCTTTTTTATGTGCGGGGTCGGTGGTGCGGATGAACCGGTCATTGGAAATATTCATCAACGCGCCCATTTCGCGGAAATTGACGGAAACGCGGTCGGTCAGCTCCTGCGGGGTGATCCCCTGTTTTTCTGCGGTCTGGTAAATTTTTAACCCGTGTTCATCCGTGCCGGTCAGAAATTTGACATCATATCCGTCCAGCCGTTTGAAACGCGCCAGCACGTCACAGGCCACAGTCGTATAGGCGTGCCCCAGATGCGGCTTGTCATTGACGTAATAGATCGGCGTGGTGATGTAATAGCTTTTTTTATTATCGGTCATTCTTTACACCCCTAGCTGCGGATAAGATCGAAAATTCTCAGACAGGCTGTCTGCCGGTCAAGATTAGCATAGTCGCAGGATTCATAACAGGCTTTCACATCTTCCCATATTTTGAACCATTTTTGCGGCGCTTTCTGTGTGAAACCCGTTTCCGCATCGACCAGTGTTTGCTTGGCGGCGCGGGACAGAATTTTCAGCAAAATCTCCATAAACAGCGGAAAGCGGTCTTTTTTTGCCGCCAGTTCCGCCGCCAGCTTATGCGCATCGGCCTCGGAGAAACCGGAAAGCAGGGACAGAATATCCTGATAGATTTCCGCGCCGCCTGTTTCATGTAATGATAAGGCCTCGCCGATACTGCCATCAGCCAGCGCCAGCAGGCCGGATTTTTCTTCCTTGGACAGATCGGGCAGGGCGCGGTCAAGCAGGCATTCCATATCCGCATCAGACAGGCCGGTCAGCGGCAGCATACGGCAGCGCGAATGCACGGTCGGCAGAAAGCGGCCGGGGGCGGTGGTAACAAGGATAATAACGGTCTTGGCAGGCGGTTCTTCCAGCGTTTTCAGCAGCGCGTTTTGCGCATCAAGGCGCATATCTTCCGCGCCGTCGATCAGCACGACACGCCATCCTTTTTCCGACGGGGTATGGGACAGGAAGTCACGGGTAATGCGTGCCTCGCTAACGCCGATAAAGGGGTTGGCGCGTTTTGTGTTTTTAATACTGTCGATATCCGTCGGCCGGATGTAGAAAAGATTGGGGTGGCTGCCTGCCGCGACCAGTTTCGCGGCGCGGTCTTCCGCATCAACCGCCAGCGATTCAGCGGGAGCGGCATCACCGAATAAGCCGCTGGCATCTTCCTCCGCCTTGCCTGCCAGCAGGTAACGCGCCAGCCGGAAAGCCAGCGTTGCTTTACCGATACCTTTCGGCCCCGCGATCATCAGCGCATGGGGAAGGCGGCCCGCGGCAATCTCCTTTGCCAGCAATTTTTCGGCCTTATCATGCCCAAGCAACAGCATATTCGCCTGCGGCGGGGGCAGGCTGTTATCTTCTTCGGGCAGATCAAAAGCGAGATTATCCATTATGCCGTTTTTCACCATTCTGTGCCGTGTTTTGCGGAAGGGCGGATAGCGGGAATTTTTCCATGAAGTATTTGCGGATTTCCGCCTGCACATTATCAACAGGCTGCGCCGCATCAATCAAACAGCACCGCGCCGGATCGGCTTTGGCGATGTCCAGAAAGCCGTTGCGCAGACGGGTATGGAATGCCAGCCCCATGCGTTCATAACGGTCTTCGGTTTTTTCCGCCGTATCATCCGTATCCTGCAGCTGTTTACCGCTGCGCTTCAAACCTTCTTCGGGATCTATATCCAGAATAAAGGTCAGGGCAGGCATGAAATCACCGGCGATTTCGCGGTAGATGCGCTGCAGCTGTGCTTGCTCAAGCCCCATACCGTAACCCTGAAAAGCATAGGTGGAATCGACAAAACGGTCGGAGATGACCCATTGTCCTTTTTCAAGAGCGGGCAGAATTTTTTTGACCAGATGTTCGCGCCGTGCGGCAGAGAGCAGCAGCACTTCGGTCAACGGGTCCCAGTTACCGCCGCCGCGCTGGACAAGCAGGGCGCGGATTTTTTCGGCCTCTTCCGTGCCGCCCGGCTCCCGCGTGCAAAACACGTCAACACCGTATTCTTCAGCAAGAAAAGCGGTGAAAAGCTTGATCTGGGTTGTTTTACCGGTGCCGTCGCCGCCTTCGAAAGTTATGAACCGGCCGTTTGCCTTTGTCGTCATGCTGCCAGCTTCTCTTTTTTCACGGCTTCGGCGCAGCGGCTGCAAATGGCGGGATGTTCGTTATCGCTGCCGACATCCTGCGTATATTTCCAGCAACGGGCGCATTTTTCACCATCGGCGCGGCGAATTTCCACGCCGATACCGCGCACATCTTCCAATGTGAAAACGTAAGGCGGTACTTTGGAAATAACGATTTCGATATCCGAGGTAATGCAGATATCGGCAAAATGCACATGGCGCAGCATATCGGCGAGTTTTTCATCTTCGACATAAAGTTTCGGCGCGGCTTCAAGCGAGGAACGGATTTCCTTCTCCGCACGTTTCACTTCCATGGCGCCGGTGACAACACGGCGGGCGCTCTGGATTTGCTGCCATTTTTCCGCCAATGCAGGTTTTTGCCATTCTTCGTCAACATCGGGGAATTCACGCAGATGCAGGCTGTTTTCAAAACCGTCAAGCGGCTCACCGATGCGGGACAGCCATGCTTCCTCTGCTGTAAAGCTGAGGATGGGGGCAATCCAATGCACCAGATGCATGAAGACCTTATCCAGCACGGTTTGTGCGGCGCGGCGTTTCAGGCTGTTTTTCGCGTTACAGTAAAGATTGTCTTTGCTGATATCGAAATAAAAGGCCGATAAATCCTTGGCGCAGAAATTATGCAGCGTGGAGACCATGCGCTGGAAATCGAAATTGTCGATATGAGTGCGGATTTCCGCATCGATTTCATAAAGGCGATGCAGCACCCAGCGTTCCAGCTCCGGCAATTCGCCGTAATCAACCGTGTTTTCCGCTTTAAAGTCGAACAGATTGCCGAGCAGATAACAGAATGTGCCGCGGATACGGCGGTAAATATCGGTGTGGCCTTGCAGGATATTCTGGCCGATGCGGATATCATCGGTATAATCCGACCCCGCGACCCAGAGCCGTACGATATCGGCACCGTATTCTGAAGACAAATCCAGCGGCGACATGCCGTTACTGCCGGATTTCGACATTTTATAGCCTTTTTCATCCAGAATGAAACCATGCGTCAGCACGGCTTTGTAAGGGGCGACACCGTTGGTGCCGCAGGAAACCAGCAGCGATGACTGGAACCAGCCGCGATGCTGATCCGATCCTTCCAGATACAGATCGGCAGGCCAGTGCTGGTCGTCACGTTCTTTTAAGACAAAGCTTTGCGTCGATCCGGATTCAAACCAGACATCAATAATGTCATAGACAGGCTCCCACTCGTCTTTGTTATAGCCGTTGCCCAGAAAGTCCTGCGGGTCATGGGTGAACCATGCATCCGAACCTTCCTGTTCAAAGATATTGATGATGCGGTCAAGCACGGCTTCGTCTTTTAACAGCGCACCGTCTTTCTTATTGACGAAAATCGCAATCGGCACGCCCCATGCGCGCTGGCGGCTGATGCACCAGTCGCCGCGGCCTTCGACCATGGCGGCAATACGGTTTTCTCCGCGTTCGGGAACCCAGCGGGTTTTGGCGATTTCATGCAGGGCGCGCTCACGCAGGCTTTTACCTTCCGCATCTTTGTCATCAATGGAAATAAACCATTGCGGCGTGTTGCGGAAGATCACCGGCGCTTTCGAGCGCCATGAATGCGGATAGCTGTGGCGGATTTGCGCCTTGGCAACCAGATTGCCCGCCTCGTTGATGGCTTCGGTGACCAGCTTGTTGGCAGGGCCTTTGCGGCCGTCTTCCAGATAGACCGGCATGCCAGCAAACAGCGGTACGCTCTCGGCATAAGTACCATCACCATTGACGGTCTGCGGCACGGCGATATTGTTTTTCATGCCGAGCTTATAGTCATCCTCACCATGACCGGGGGCGATATGGACAAAGCCCGTTCCCGCATCGGTGGTAACAAAATCCGCTTCCAGTACCGGCACATCGAAATCATAGCCTTTTTCGTGCAGCGTGTGATGACAGATTGCGCCTGCAAAATCCGCGCCCTTACCGCTCCAGAAGACGTTATGGGCGGTAATGCCTGCGGCCTCCAGCGTGGCATCCAGCAATTCTTTGGCTACCAGCAATTTATCAGTTTTTTGCGCGGTGCTGTCTTCGGCAACATCATCAACGGTGACGCCGACATAATCCATTTCCGCCCCGTAAGCGACGGCGCGGTTGCCCGGCAATGTCCAGGGCGTGGTGGTCCAGATCACGATATTTGCGTCTTCCAGCCCTGCGGGTGCACCGGATTTAAACGGGAATTTTACCCAGACCGTATCGGAAGTGTGATCGCGGTATTCGATCTCGGCCTCGGCCAGTGCGGTTTGTTCCGGCACCGACCACATTACGGGCTTGCTGCCCTGATAGAGCTTATTGTTCAGCAGGAATTTGTGGATTTCCTTGGTAATCAGCGCTTCGGAGCGCTTTTCCATGGTTTTATAAGGTTTGTCCCAATCACCCCAAATACCGAGGCGCTTGAATTCGCTTGTTTGCACATCCATCCAGTGTTGCGCGAAATCGCGGCATTCCTGACGGAAAACCTCCGGCGGCACATCTTCTTTGCGTTTGCCTGCGGCGCGGTATTTTTCCTCGATTTTCCATTCGATCGGCAGGCCGTGGCAGTCAAAACCCGGCACCAGCGGTGCGTCATAGCCCAGCATTTGCCAGCTACGCACGACAACATCCTTCAACACGGTCGAAAGCGCGTGACCCATATGGATATGGCCGTTTGCAAAGGGCGGGCCCATATGCAGGATTTTTTTCGCACGGGTTTTTGATGCTTCGCGCTGTTTTTTATAGAGGTCGATTTCCTCCCAGCGTTTTACGATCACAGGCTCTTTTTTTGACAGCCCGCCGCGGCGTGAAAATTCAGTCTGCGGAAGATGGATGGTCGTTCCGTAATCCGGCTCTTGTTCCGACATGATGTGAATCAATCCTTTTTTGGTAAATTGCGACTCTACAAAAATAGGCGGAATACCGCGCCCGCGCAAGTATAAATACGGGTGCGGAGTTGCAAGAATTTTAATTTTATGTAAATATATTCGGAAGGCGGGTGAGTCGCCCGTTTTGGGCGGAATTTTGATTTTTAAAAGGGTGTAAAAAATTATGGCGTATCATCTTTGGTATTCGGAAAAATCGGCGGATATGCATGCCGGTAAAACGGAAGAAAAACACTGGAACGGCGGGCAGGCATGGACGGATATCGGCTATGCCATTGCGGCGGACAGGGACGGCAATCTGATCCAGTATATGGATGCAGGTGACCGTGTCTCTCCGGCAGTGCAGGGGCATGACCGTCATGCCTATATTGTGGCAATCGGTCTTGAAAAAGAGGATTTCCGCGTGCTGGTTAACCGCAAGGGCGAGATTAATGAAGCGCTGGCGGCGGAGCTGGATATCAAGCCTGAGCTTGAGGTGATTAAATCGCTGACTGTGAATTTTTATGAGCCTTTGCCCACAAGGCCGGTGAATCCGGTGAACCCGATGAAAAATTATGCTGATGACGGTGCGCCGCAGGAATTTACCTTTCAACGTCCCAAACGCGGCTTATAATAAAAAGCGCGTTTTAGGGGCGTTTCAGCCCCCAGCTGTCATAAAGCCTGTTCAGCTCCTTCATTGATTTGACGGAGATGAAGGGCAGGTCGGGATGAGCGGCAATATGTTCGCGGTATTTTTCGCAGTTTTTCGGATAGCGCGTTAAGGTGTAATGGATCAGGTCAAAACTGAATTCACGCGTGGCGTTATCCAGCCGCCCATAGCGTTTCTCCGGTCCTGCGAAACAGCGTTTCAAATAGCGCCAGATGCAGCCCGCCAGCGGCGGATCAATCCAGATAATGCCTGTGGCGCGGTCAAGTCTGTCGGCCATGGCGGCGGAATAATTGCCGTCAATCACCCAGCCGTCTTCGGCGATAATGCGGGCGTGATCTTCCAGAAAATCCTCCAGCGGGCGGGTTTGCCAATCCGTGCCGGGAATGTGACGAATCTGGTCAAGATGCACGGCAGGCACGCCGATCTTCGCTCCCAGAATATGGGCGAGCGTCGATTTGCCGCTATTGGACGGGCCGATAATGCAGATGCGCCGCCCCATCTGTGTAAGAGGTGGAAATGTCATGATTGCGCCTTTTTTCCGATCTGAAAACAGTAGATATTCTCTGTTTTCATGGTGTTCCCGAAATCACCTGTGTCGCCTGTTTTAACAAAAGGGATGCCGTTCTTAACGGCGCTGCGTTTCATAAGGCGTTGTGATGCGTCATTGCCGGGGACAATCGTCGTGACCACATCCTTTGCGCCTTTTGTATCCGCCTGTTGCAGAAAGGCTGTGACCAATGCGCAGCCGATGCCTTTTTTGCGGTGGGTATCTTCAACGGCAATTTGCCACAGAAACGCCGTATTGTTTTCCGCCATACGTCCGAAAACATAGCCGAGAACGTGTTCATCGCTTTTTGCCACCAGAAAAAAATCGGGGTCAAAATAGTGACTTTGCCAAAGCGTGTAAACCGTGTGGGTGTCGATTGTGTCTGTTTGGGTCATCAATTCCGTGATCTGTGCGGCATCTGCGGTGGATGCGGGAGCAATCTGATAGGACATATGTCTTCTCCGACCAAGCTTGACAAATATTATGAAAAATGTTACAAAGGATGCTTGATATTTCTTAACAGGAAGACTTGAAAAAACAAAGGAAAATCCGATGGCGATCAAGGCGGTTCTTTGGGATGTGGATGGCACGCTGGTGGATACCGAGCCGCTGCATCTGGCGAAATTTGCGGGTGTGGCAAAAAATAACGGTATCACGCTGTCGGAGGACGAGCTGGAGGCCATGCGTGGTGTGGCCGATAAAAGCGTCTGGAAATATTTGAAAGCGTCGAAGGGGCTGAAAATCTCCCTCGATGATTTTTACGACGAATGTTACGATTATTATATGGCGCATCCGGAAGAGATCGTGCCGCGCGAGGGCGCGAAGGAAGCTTTCAATCATTTTGCCTCAAAAGAGATTCCGCAAGCCGCGGTATCAAGCGGTATTCGCATTGCGGTGGATCACAGCCTGTCGCAATCGGGCGTCGATGATCAAATGCTGTTTTCGCTCAGCGCCGATGATGTCGGCGAAACAAAACCGCATCCGCTGCCTTATATGTCGGGCAAGGCGGTGATGTGTTACGGGCTGGATTGGGATAATGACGCAACCGATCCGGCGGATTTTGTCGCGGTGGAAGACAGCCCCGCAGGGGTGATGGCTGCAAAACTGGCGGGGATGACGACGATTTTCTGGCCGCAACATGCGGGCAAGACCAGCAAATATGCCGATTATACGGTGGAAACGCCCGCGGAATTAATGGAACTGGTGAAATCCCTGACATCCGGTGCGGCAAAACCTGATCTAAAAACGGAAGAAAAGCGCGATCCGCCGCCGAAACCTTATCGTCCGAAATGGTAAAATAATTTCTGATCTGTTATTTTTTTAAAATTCTGTGCAGGATTTTTGCTGCGCCGTGCGTATTACTTTCAGAGCAAGCGAAGACTTAAAATGTAATATGACGGAGCGAAGACAATGCGACTGAAACCTGTTGTGACCGGATTAATGTTCGGATTCTATATTCTTTTGACAATGACGCGTTTCTAGGGGGACGCGATTTTAACGGCGGGAAGAAAATGACAAAGAAACGGACTGTTTTTCAAGCTTTTCTGGCGGCATCTTTGGTCTGCCTGTTTGCTGTTTCTACAGCACGGGCGGATATCGAAGATAATCTGAAATATAATTTCAAGGCAAAGCTGAAAGACAAAATCGCCGAAAAGGTGCTGGACAGCGATTACGCGAAAAAAAGCTGCCGCGAAAAAAGCGAGGCGCTGACATGGCTGACCGCGCGGAAAAAGCGCGGCGGCAAGGACGGGCCGGAACCCTCTATAAAAGATGTGTCATACGGTCATCACTGGCGGCAGCGTTATGATGTGTTTCTGCCGCAAAAGAAAGTGCTGAAAAAAGCGCCCGTCATCGTCATGGTGCATGGCGGCGGCTGGTGTATCGGTGACAAGGCAATGGGCGCGGGTATGCAGAACAAGGTTGCGCGCTGGTCGGCAAAGGGTTTTGTGCTGGTTTCCGTCAATTACCGCATGTTGCCCGATAATGCGCCTGTCACACGGCAAGCCGAAGATGTGGCAAAAGCAATCGCCCATATACAGGAAAACGCCCGCGACTGGGGCGGGGACAAAGACCGCGTGATCGTGATGGGGCATTCGGCAGGGGCGCATCTGGTTTCTCTGATCGGGGCATCACCCGAAAACTGGAAAAAAACGGAGGTTGCACCGTGGTTGATGACGATCTCGCTGGATTCCGGCACATTGAACACGATTGATACGATGCGCAAAAACAAGCTGTTGCTGTTTGACGAAGCCTTCGGCACCAGCCCGTCCTATTGGCGCGAAACCTCGCCCTATCATCAAATGAGCCGTAAAACCATCCCGTGGCTGGGGGTCTGTGCCGCAAACCGTGACGAACCCTGCCCGCAGGCGGTGGAATATGCGGAAAAAGCGCAGAAATACGGCGTAAAGGCGGCGGTGCTTTCCGTCAATATGGGGCATGGCGCAATTAATAAAACGCTGGGGCAAAAAGGCGATTATACCGCCAATGTCGAATTATTTATGGCGGGGATTGATCCTGTGGTGGCGCAGCTTTTGGGGCGGTGACACCCTCTCCGTCATTCCCGCGCAATGCGTAATGCATTATAGCGCGTTGAAAATAAAAGAATAAAATAGCACATTTTCATCTGTGTAGATGTTGTGCAGATTTTTCTTTTATTTTTGAGGAAATTTCTTCTTTAAATATGGCCTAATTTTTGACATTTGTCCATGTGATTTTGTCGATAGGGGCTGTTCTGTTCATGAAGAAAAATTGAAGCAGTTGGAGACGGCCTAAGCCGCCTCCTGTTGCGTTTGAGGTTGCAGGGCTTTCAGAAAGTCTGCTGCTTTCGCTGCCTGACTTGCGGCGGTGAAGATCGCTTTCTTGTCGGCTTTGAGGACTGTCAGCCAGTTCTCAAGATATGCTGCGTGGTCTTTTCTCGGTTCTACTGTGATACCGAGATCGGCACAGAGGAATGCTGCACTCAGTTCCGCGACCAGTTCTTCCACCGCATAGGCATTATCGCCGAAGCGTTTGCCGAATGTTCTGTCCAGACGGTGCTTTGCACCTGTCCAGTGTGACAGTTCATGCAGCAGCGTGGAGTAATAGGCTTCTGTTGCTGTGCTGGTCTTTGATCCGAGAAAGCGGCTTTGCTCGGGCATCGTGATGCTGTCATCTGCCGGACGGTAAAAGGCGCTGTTGCCGGTATGCTTGATTGTTGCATTGGTGTGTTTGACGAACTGCTCGACATTATCGATAGTTTCGACCGGTTCCGGTGTGGGTGCTGGCGGCGCTTGATAGCCATCGACCTGATCGGCGTTAAAGACGTAAGAGGCTCTGGCGATATATCTTGTTTCAAGCTCACCATCGGTGTTTTCGATCTCGTCTGTTTTGTAGAAGATGACGAGAGAGGATTTTTCGCCTTTGCGGACTTGGCAGTCTTTCTCTTTCCATTGCTTATAGGTTCCCCATGTTCCGGTGCTGAAGCCTTGTGCTTGGGCTGATACCCAGAGGTTCAGGATATTGATGCCGCGATAGTGATTGCCGGTGTTGATGTTGTTCGGGCGGTTGAGGCCTGATCCGGCTTGATGCCAGGGCATTTGCCAGTCGCCTGCGCCTTTCTCGATGGCGGTGATGATGTTCTGCGTTACCCGGCTGTAAATATCTGAATGTTGTTTTGTCATTGTCTTCTTACCTTTGCTTGGCGTTTGTTGGCCGCGACCGCCGCGGCCGTCTCATGGCAACCGATAGACGGCAGGCCAAGCCAAAGGCGCACTCCAAAGGAGCCGCAACAAAGTGAAGGACGCGTAAAAGCGGGCTGTTTCTTGTTTTCCGCGAGGAAGGCACAGCCGGGGAAGAAACCGCTAGCTGAGCGTTGCGCCGCAGGGCGCATGCCGTCAGGTT
This sequence comes from Pseudomonadota bacterium, assembly GCA_013285465.1. Taxonomy (NCBI): domain Bacteria; kingdom Pseudomonadati; phylum Pseudomonadota; species Pseudomonadota bacterium. Next base: position 2,494,473 of record CP053449.1, on the reverse strand, counting down.
CGCACATAAGAGACGACCGCGCCGGTCAGCGGCGATAGGCAAGCTTTAGAAAGGGAGAAGAGACAAATGACTGGCATTTAGAAGATATACAGGGTGACGGAAAATGACCTCAAACAGCTGTCTCTAGCTCAGGCATTACGGGGACACAATAAAAGAAGCGCAGATCCTGACCGAGCAATGGCGGTATCTATACAAACACATCCGCCGCCTTCCTTTAAACCGCACAAGCTGATAAATTATAACTCTAAAACTGGACACCTAAACGGGGGTTGACACAGGGTGAAATTCCTCGCTCGTGGACAGAAATAAATGATGGCCACGTTTCCAGTTACGCAACGCTTTGACAATTCGATCACAAGCAACCCCATCACCAAAGATACATGCGCTTGATATTTTCGCAGAAACTTGAATATCGATTTCTGCAAGAAATCGACAGGTGTGGTCCACGATGTCCGTTGATCTGTAACCAACAACCTTGACAAGCTGACTTTCTAAAATTTCTGTACGTTCAGTTTCGTTTCTTAAAATAACAAGCGGCTTACTGAAATAAGAAGCTTCTTCCTGTATTCCACCTGAATCCGTTAAGATAACATCTGCGTCTTTTAGGAGATTTATAAATTGCGAATATTCTAGGGGTTCGATCATCCTTATACGCGGATGCGTCTTGTCTCTCAGCAAAAAAAACGACCTTTGCTCTTTCCTTTTGTGCAGAATAAAAACTATATCGGGCTGTGACTGATCATCTGCTATGCGGCACATAGCATCATAAATGCCTAATAAATCACTATCCGACTTCTCTCTGCGATGGCATGTAACCAGAACCATCTTTCCCTGTTTGGGACCATTATCCCCGGGAAACGTTTTCTCTATATACTGAACGGCATCAATAAGAGTGTTACCCGTCACGGCTATTCGGCCTTCTTCAATACCAGAACGCATAAGGTTACTTTTAGCAAGAAAAGTCGGTGCAAAATGGATATCTGCTATTCTTGATATAAGGCGGCGGTTTACTTCTTCGGGATACGGAGTATTTTTGTTTCCCGTTGTGAGGCCTGCTTCTACGTGTCCGACGGGAGTTTGGACATAAAATGCTGCCAAAGCCGCAGAAAGTGCTGTAGTCGTATCCCCATGCACAAGGACAATATCCGGCCTCTCTTTTTCAAGTACAGACGCTATCGCGGGTATCATACGTCCAGTCAGGCTGTGCAAATCGTCATTATCACGCATGACGGCCAAATCAACATCGGGGGCAATGCCAAAGCACTCCAATCCGTGTCCCAACAAATCTCTATGCTGCCCCGTTGAAATGACAATGGCCTCAAAACCGCTTTCTTTCTGTTGCATGCGCAGGACAAGCGGAGCCATTTTGATGGCATCCGGGCGTGTTCCGATAAGGACGGCTACTTTCATTTTCGCCACCCGGCCTTAAAGTACCAGCCTAGGAAAGATGCCCAATTCCCTATATCTGTCCAAGTCGTTGATAAGGGAACTATTCCGATTTTTTCCAGCTTCTGCATAACAAGGGTTGTAATGGGAACAGAAGGAAGTACCTTGTAAAGCACGGGGTTGAATATCAGAAACAAATCAGATTTAACTGCCTGACGAACAGTTTCCTTACAACGCCGCGCAAAATCTCTATCTCCCTCAACTGCTTTCCCCAGCAAGAAACTCGCTGTCGTGACAAATACACCGCAATCCCAGAAAGGGTGAAGGCCTTTTTCTTTCATCTGACCAAATACACCCAAAGAAGGGCGGGCGACAAAAAACGCTTCCGATGTATCCGCACTTCCAAAGTAGTATCCATATTGGCTGTTATACTTTTCAGGGTTAACCACAAGGGAAACGAATGCCTTTTCTTCGGTAAGCCTGACAGCTTCCGCTAGATGACGACAGACAGTACTGCTATCCCCAAAAACATGGTCGCATGGCATGAAACAGGTCGGGATCTTGCTCCCATAGACCATTTCAATATACGCCGCCACACCAATAAGGGCGGGGGCCGTGTTACGGTTGCAGGGTTGTATCAGGATATCATCCGGCACAAAGTCAACTTCTCGACATTGCTTCAAAAGCAAGCCTTTTGTGTGATCATTACCAAGTACGACAAAACGTACATCGAACCTTTCACGTAATTTCTGTGCACGTTGAACAGTTTGCTGAAAAAAGCTATATTTGCCAGTTTTTAAGAATTGCTTGGGACGTTTTGTCGTGGATAAAGGCCAAAGCCTTGTTCCATCACCTCCAGCCTGAATGACAACAACAACACTGGTCATTTCAAAAATCACCAATAGATGAAACTGGGATCTTCACCCTGAAAATAGCGATGTGCCGCAACAAACAAGCGGATCATGAATTCATCTGTCTTGAGATAAGCCGGAACAAAGTCTTCCATGGTTATCGTCATGTCGACGACTTCTTTACCTTCAGGCTTTTCAGGGTTAACGAAGCAACCTTCCACTTTCAATTCAGCGATTTCCCCGCGCATGAGCTTGATGCCTTCGATCAACGGAACCTCCACGATGCCACGCACTTCGGTATCTGTGTATTTAAACTCGGTAATCTTGGTTTTCGTGGGCAGCAGAAAAATGTGCTGAAATTCGTTGTTATCGTAGTCTTCGGCAAGGATAACAGATGTTTGACGCTGCCCTAGTGAAACAAGCTGCTCAAAAGGCACTTTGAGGCCTATTTCTTCCTCCATTTCTCTCACGCCTGCTTCTATGCTTTCTCCCGCTTCATAGTGACCGCCGACAGTAACATCCATGTGATCCGGCCTGTCGAACGAGTAGCGCCCGGGTGTTTTCTTTTGAAGAAATGCTGTTTTATTGTCGGTATTGATGACGAGACAGGTAAAGACTCTATGCCATAAGCCTTTGGCATGAGCTTCTTTCTTCTCAACCGTATAGCCCGCAGGTTCGTTTCTGTCTGTGTAAACGTCAATCAGTGCCATCTTCTCTCTCGTTATCTTTATGAAGTTGTTTTAGTTTTTCTTGTATTTTATGGTCAATTCTAGATATATCAAGGGCTAAGTTATGGACTTCTTTCTCGTACTCAGTATAAATGGAAAGAAATTCTCTCGCTGATTTTTCCATAGTGGCAAACTCGGCGGCTATGTCCGCATTACATCTATCAACAAGCGCTAACAAACAGGCTGCAATATCTGAAAGCGTTTTTGAAAAGAACCCTTCTTCTCCGCCATAACTTGCGTGCCGCGCTTGTGGAAAGCGTTTACCGCTAATCCGCAGAGACGATTCAAGAAGCTGGAGTCCTCCCTGCACAATGGATTTCAAGAGTTGATCTTCCGAAGCGGTATTCATCTCGCTTGCCCTCAGACGTACTTTACGCCAATCCATTGGGAAGAGATACGACAGCACAAGCACTTGCAAGAGAACATCGGCGGCTTCATCTCCAAGGTGAGAAAGGTTGCGGCCTTTTTCATCCATCAAGGAATTCTTGCCAGTTGCCTGAACCAGATGCCCTGTCTGGATACACAACTCGGAAACAATATCCTGCAAATTCCAAGAGCAAACGGATGTATCCTGAAAAGCGTTATGCAACGCTTTTGCACTATATAAAAATCCGTCTATAGCTTTTTCTTCAATCATCCTCGACCACGAAAGGTTTTTCTCCCGCTATGGAAGCACCCCAATAATAACCACGGTCGAACTTTGTTTCAATGACAGCGTTCAATTGCTCGCGCAACGTTGCAATTGCGGCAGTATCCACCTTTAGCCCCGTTAAGCGCACAACCGGTGTCTGATCATGTGATACATCAACATTTCTCTCATCTGCATCTATTTTTAACCGTGCAAGAAAGTTGATAACATCAGCCTTATTTATATTTCTTTTCGCATAGAATGCCCTGCATTTTTCGCGCTGAAAAGGAGGGCATTTGTTATGATCGGTGCAGACGTTGCTACCCCAGAACGCATTTTTATCTTCACGTCCAAGAACGTAATTAAGAGCGCAGCTATTTGACTGATAAACAGGTAATCCCAGCCGAGCTGCAATCTCATAGGTTTTTTCCAGCGCGTTTTTCGGCCAGACGCATTCGGCTTTGACAGCTTCGTCCATACGTTCTTGCACTTGTGGCCAGAAAGGAATTTGTTCCTGCATTTCTTTATACAGTTTCAATCCTGTGATAACAGATGCCTTTGCGTATTGAGATACATATTCGCCAACCGCTGTTAAAACATCCAGCGTACTATTCTGCGGCAACAAAGGCCGCCAATAGTGGATAACTGGTAGCCCGATATCTTTGAAAAACGGAAACGCTGCTCTGTTCTTTTCTGCAATCACACCACGTTCAATCTTGTTATTCAATCCCGAATAGCTGATGTAGGGAATAACCGGAATACTCTGCGCCATCATTTTTTCGAGCGTCGGGATAATGGCTTTTGACGGACAACATTTAGTGACGAAGCAGACCGGATTTTTTAACTCTGCTCTGATAAACTCGTCCAAAGCCTCTTTAAGCTTCTGCTCAACAAACGGTGTTGCAAACGGGTCGGTACTGGTAAAGAAGCAGATGGGGGTTTCAGGCGTATAGTGTTTATTTTGCACAAGAAGACGTATAGCTTCACTTGGAGAGCATACCTCCTGTGGCGCAACCCCTGTTTGCCCTATCGGCGTCAGAAAGCAATATGCGCAGCTTTTGGGGCATCCTTGGATACTGTTGACGACAATCCAGGAAGCGTGACGCAGAATCGGCGGCTGTATGGATAATGGGGTCGCCATTTAAACTTCCGGGTTACGAGGTTTTGCGGTATTCGGCTTTTTCTTTGGTGAATTTTTATAATCCTCAATATGCTTCTTGATGAGTTCAGCGGTCTCTTTCACGCTTAAATCCGAGGTATCAATCACGATGTCCGCATCTTTTTCCAGCCGTTTTTGTATGGCTTCTCTGACTTTATGCTCTTTCGAAAGTGTCAATTCATGCGGCGTTTGTTCTCCACGTGCCGCAAGCCGGGTCTGGCGAACACTTTCCCTGACCTTCAGAATGATAACTAAGTCCGGCTTGGCAAGGTTGAGGTCTGCCGGATCAATGTTCGGGAACTCTCCAGCCTTAATCGCTTTTTTGTTAAAAATTTTAGCATAGTGACTATGAGAGGGCGTATACCTGTCCAGCAGAACGGTTTTCCCCTTTTTCAAAAACTCCTTGGCCGTGTCGGACATATGACGCAGAAAAGCAAGATTAAGAAGGCGATTTACAGCAGAAGTATGTTTCGGTGCAGAACGCACAATCTGTCGCATATCTTTGACTTCAGAGGCGATATTGATCCAGCCCTGCTCATTTGCAAGCAGCTCTATCACCGAAGTCTTTCCAACCCCGTCTAATCCGTCTATTGCAATCAGCATAACTTCTCCAATCAATAGCCGTCCATATGATACATAATATTTATTAATACTTCATTATTATGATTAGTCCAATCTATTTTAGGCTAAAATATTATTGTAATTGCGTGAACTGTGGTTGTCAGCGTACCATCAGAGAAGTTTCATATAAAACAGAGCTGTTTTATGGATGGTGTAACTCTACATATTTTGAATGCGGTAGGCGATTTCCAAGACGATCAGGCCGAAAAGATACGGATGGTTAGCCTTCAGGCGCTGTCAGAGATTAACCGTTTTTTACCGCAGACTAATCTGGATATTGTGTTTTTGCACGCGCCTGCGGCGACTGTGCCCGGTGAATACATCGGCGGCCGATCAACAAGCGCCTCGACGATCTTTATCTATTTTGATACCGGCTGTTCTGATTTGGATATGATTATAGAGGAAAAGCTGCCAGCAGTATTGGCACATGAATATCACCATGCCTGCCGCTGGAAAACAGTCGGATACGGCAAGACACTTGGCGAGGCATTGGTTACAGAAGGTCTTGCGGATCATTTCTCGTTGCAGGTCTTTAAGGGTGAAGTGCCGAAATGGTGCTGCGCATTGGTAGAGGGTGAAATCAAAACATGGCTTAAGAAATCGTCTAAAGAACTGGAAAATGAGGACTACGACCATATCGCATGGTTTTTTGGCGATAACAAAACATTCCCCGGCTGGGTCGGCTATTCTTTGGGTTACTTTATTGTAGAGAAATATCTCCGCTGCTTTCCGGCGCTGACAGCGGCGGACTTGGTAGATACCGATGCTAAAGAGATTCTGGCGGAGAGTTATTAAGAGGTGGTTCCAAAAATTCGGACAGTAAGTGAGGAATAATTACCCAGCGAAGTTTAAGGAGCGTGTGGCATTTGTTGCAAGCGTGTCGGGGCTTGCCTTGCGCGAAGTGTTGCACGGCAAAGGCTTTACCGCATTCTGCTGGCCGAATATCAGGCGCTGCCGGAAGGCACTCCGGCAAAGCGGATCACCGGGGAACTGCTAAGCCGCATCCGGCACATATTACAGCGCAAAAGTAACGGATTATCTATGCAATAGCGTTTAATTTGTCGAGCAAATCGGGAAGAGCCGTCTGAACGGTCTCCCAAACGACGTTCAAATCAACATCAAAATAGCCGTGCGCAATGCGGTTGCGCATACCGCGCATATTACGCCACGGAATTTGTGGATGCTGCGCGGGAAAATCCGGATATTGATCCATGATCTTGGTGGCGGCCTCGCCGATGATGACCAGATTCATAATCACGGCTTTCTGGGTGCGTTTATCTGCCAGAAATTCTTCTTGGCTCATGCCGCGTATAAAATCGCATGAGTCAGAGGCCGCCTCGCGGATATGGCCGAGATAATCATTGCAACGGTCTTCCTTCATACCGGACGCGCCTCGGACAGCACATGCTCACGGAATTTCGGCGGCAAATCGCCCGGTGTCAGCACATCGACGCGTACGCCGAGCAGTTCTTCCAGTTCGATTTGCAATCCGCCGAGATCAAACAATGTCGCACCCGGCAGCGTGTCCACCAGCAAATCGAGATCGCTGCCGTCGCGGTCGGTGCCGTGCAGAACCGAGCCGAAAACACGCGGATTGGCCGCCCGAAAGCGGGTGGCCGCATCCAGTACGGCATGGCGTTTTGCTGTCAGTGCGTCAGAGGGTCTCATAATACAAAAAGCGTCCTTTTGTCGCTGCGTTTTGTTATATCCCCATTATAACAAATATTCCCGCATTCCGTTAGCACAAAAGGCTTCTTTTTCTGAGGCAGGCTGAAGAACGGGGTTGCAAGGGGCGGATAAGCCCTTTGCCCGATGTTTCAAAAGAGAGCGGAATGTCTTTGGCGATGAGTTTCCAAAGGGAGAGAGACTTCTCCTTTTGGTCGAGGGTTTTCAGGGGCTATGAACATGCCCTTGAAGCGATGGGGTATTGTTAAAGGGGAGAGAGGCACGTCTCCTCCTTTGACGCGGGATCAAACGCCAAGGATGTTTGAAAAACAGGATCGCAATACGCGGCCTGTTTTCAGCCGGGAGGGATGCAACGGGAGGGCGGCTTTTAGCGCCTCCTTTGCCAAGATTTGCGCGGGTATAGGTTAACGGAAGGTTAACCGTGTAGTACACGCGCACATCTTGCCGATAATGGACGAGTGGTTGATTCGGAGTGTTTTTGTGATTTTCGGGGGAAGGTCGTACGGCATCGCAAAGCCTTATCTGCGTTTTTTGGGCAGCCGCGCCTCTGCGGCATTTTATACACAGAAACAGGCGGTTTGCAAGCAATTCCGGCTTTTTGAACATGCCGGTAATCCGCCGCTTTTTGTGCGGCGCAAAATGAAGCATGTCCTCCCTCATGGTAAAATAAAAGGATAGGCAGTGATATGGAAGCAAAGGGTCAAAATAAAGGAGCAGAGCGTTCCTCTCCGGTGACGTTTCGCGCCACGGACGGGGAAAAGCAGGCGCTGAGAGACAGCGCCGGGCGGATGCCGGTCAGCGCCTATATCCGATTCATGCTGTTTGATATGCCTTCACCGCGCCGCGCGATTTCATATGTTGAAAACAAGGAACTGATCGAACATCTGTTGCATCGTCTGGGCAACAGCCGTATCTCCGGCAATCTCAACCAGATTGCCAAAGCCTGCAACAGCGGCGCTCTGCCGCTAGACGCGGAAACACATGCCCTGCTCCATGAAGCCTGTCATGCCGTGCTTGAGATGCGCGAGGAGCTTTCTGTGGCGCTGGGGCGCCCAATAAAGACAAAAGTGACGCAAAAATCCAGAGAAAGCCAATGATCCTGAAAGCCAGCCAGCGCAAAGGCGCTGCCGCGCTGGCTGCGCATCTCCTCAAAGGTGACGAGAATGAGCATGTCACCGTCCATGAAATACGGGGATTTATAGCGCAAGACGTGCTGGGCGCGTTGCAGGAAGCGGAAATGACCAGTCTTGCGACGATGTGTCGGCAATATCTGTTTTCTCTCAGCCTTAATCCGCCGGAAGGCGAAATTGCGACAATCGAGGACTTTGAAAACGCGATAGACCGCATTGAAAAGTCTCTGGGGCTGGAAGGCCAGCCCCGCGTCATCGTCTTCCATGAAAAGAAAGGCCGCAGGCATTGCCATTGTGTCTGGTCGCGCATCTATGATACCGGGCATAAGCTCAAAGCCGTGCAGATGTCGCATTTTAAGAACAAGCTGTTTTCTGTTGCAAAAGAGCTGTTCATCCATCACGGCTGGAAACTGCCGAAAGGCTTTATCCGCAAAGAAGACAGTAGCCCCACCAATTACACTCTCCATGAATGGCAGCAGGCGGAACGGCTGAAAGACGATCCGGTCAAGCTAAAGGCATTCTTCCAGCAATGCTGGAACGGCTCGGATAACAAGCAGAGCTTTGCAGGCGCTCTGCAAGAGCGCGGTTATTATCTGGCCAAAGGTGATCGGCGCGGCTATGTCGCTGTGGATTTTGAAGGGGAAGTTTATTCGCTCTCGCGCTGGCTCGGTGTGTAGAAAAAGCGGTAGAAAAAGCGGGACACGATACAATTAATTCCCTGACGGGAATCCGAGAACACAATGCTTAATTGGTGTGGGACAAAAGTCGCTTTTAATGCAGCTTTTTCTTACGCTCGTCAGCGGCAAGTTTGTTCTCTGTGCGTTGCTTGGCAAAATGCGCGAACACGTCAAAGGTTGCTCCGGCTTTGTCCTGCGGCAGTTTCTTGCGCAGGATAAAATAAGCCAGATCAATCAGCGCAAAAGCCAAAACCTGCGGATTGCCGATGCGGTTCCTCATCAGATTGTTGATCGGTGCCACCAGATGCTCATCCGCCAGCTTGATCGCCGCCCGGTGCGTTTTGGCCAGCAGTTTGGCCACATGACTTTCGACTTTGTATTCCCTGCTGCGGATTTCAATCGTCATCAGAATGCCTTTCTTGCTTTTGGATATATCTTATTTTTACCATAGCGGGGCAGGAACGACAAGCAACTGCTTTTCTGCCCCGACTCCCGTTCTCTCCGCTTTAAGCCGCACCGGCGGTGCAGCGGAGAGACGAGAAAAGGCAGAGGCGGGCTGGAACAGCGAGGCTCACTGTTCTGTTTTCAGCCAGCCCTTAAAATAGATGGTGCTATTCTTTATTTTTACGCTTCCCGCGCAGCCGGGACGGTCTGGAACGCGCCGTTCCAGATTTACCGCTCCTGCTGTTTTCAGGTTTAGACGGGTCTGAGGGGACGACCTCCCAACTTCCCATACCGTGCAACACGCGATCCGCATGTTTGACGGCGTTGACATGGCCGTAATGCTCTTCGATCATCTTGACCGAGGTTCCCATCTGCTGTGCCAGAAAATACACATCCACGCCTTCGCTCAGGCGGAAAGTGGCATAGGTATGACGAAAACTGTAGGTCGAACGCGGAATACCCGACGGGCCGTCGCGCAGTTTTGCTGTGATGAGCAGGTCTCTGATAAGGGCTTTGTATAATGTACTGACCGGTTTGCCGTCGATGGTGGTGAAAACAGGGTCATCGGGTTCTGTGGCTTTAGAGATATTTCGGATGCGCTCCAGATAGTCGCCGACACTCACCGGCGCAACAAGCTGCCGCATCTTGTCTTTACCGGTGACGGAGAGGATCAGCAACTCTCTGCCGTCCTTGTCTTTGCCGCGCGAGATATCGCGCCAGCGCAGATTCCGCGCTTCCGGCGGGCGCATACCCGTATTGCACATGATCAGGACGAAGTTATAGGCAATGGTGCGGTACCAAAGACTCTGGGGCTTTGGTGCGGATTTCACCCATGACCGCCCTCTGCTGTGCAGGGCGCGGTATTCTTCCAGAGAAAAGGCATCCCGCCGCATGGTTTTGAAATTCGGTCTGCCCTCGAATTTATGACTGGCGGGGATATAGCGTTTTCTGACGGCGTAATTCATGATCGCGCCGAATATCGACATTTCAAATTTGATGGTGGCATCGCTGACCTGTTCCCGCAAGCGCCCTTCGCCGTGTTCCCGCCGCCATGCCGGATAACCCGACCAGCGCTCCTGACCGATCAGGCTGATTTGTGTGCTTCCTGCATAAGGATTTAGCTGGGCATTGATAACAGAGGCAATCTTTTTGACGCGTTCATGGGTAATCTCTCCCATTTGGGCGCGGTGGCGCTGCACTTCGGTATATTCCACGGCAACGTCATAGAAGGATTTATCGAAGATCGGCACATCGTGCTTTAAACGGAAACGGACATCGGCATAATGATCATAGGCGCGTTCACGGGCTTCATGTATGTCTGAGGTTTTAAGGGATACGGTTTTATAACGGTCTGCTTTGGGCAGCTTAATACGGCAGTACCAGTTTTTATGTACCACATCACCACGGCGAAAGACGATCAGTCCGGGTTTGAGTTCTTCCTTGTCGATAATAAAGCTCATGATATATACTGTTCCCGTAAGCTGTAAAACTGTGCAGAAACCGTGCAGATATTTTTGCTAAGTCATTGATCTGTGGTTCCTGTGCAGGACTTGTATATACAAGTATAACGCAAAATAATGAACAAAAACAGTAATATAAGAAAAGTTACTCATCCCCGTGCAAGCGGGAATCCATAAGATGGTAGATGTGGCTGTTGACGGATGGACTCCCGCTTTCGCGGGAGTGACGGCGATGTTGTAAGAATTTATTCCCACTCGATCGTGGCAGGCGGTTTTCCTGAAATATCATAGACGACGCGGGAGATGCCGCGGATTTCGCCGACGATGCGGCGGGAGACATGGTCGAGGAAGTCATAAGGCAGATGCGCCCATTTCGCCGTCATGAAATCGATGGTTTCCACGGCGCGCAGCGCGATCACGTAATCATAGGCGCGGCCGTCACCCATCACGCCGACGGATTTGACGGGCAGGAAAACGGCGAAAGCCTGCGAGGTTTTGTCATACAGATCATGGGCGCGTAATTCGCTGATGAAAATATCATCGGCGCGGCGCAGCAGATCGGCATAGTCTTTTTTCACCTCGCCCAGAATGCGTACGCCCAGCCCCGGCCCGGGGAAGGGATGGCGGTAAACCATCTCATGCGGCAGGCCGAGTTCGGTGCCGATTTTGCGCACTTCGTCCTTGAACAGCAGCCGCAACGGCTCGACCAGATCAAGCCCCATCTCGGCGGGGAGGCCGCCGACATTGTGATGTGATTTAATCACATGTGCGCCGCCGCCTGTGCCTGCGCCTGCGGATTCAATGACATCGGGATAGATTGTGCCTTGCGCGAGGAAGGCGGCGTTTTCGATTTTTCCGGCCTCGACCTCGAAAATCTCGATAAAGCAGCGCCCGATAATTTTGCGCTTGTCTTCGGGGTCTTCCACGCCTTTCAGCGCGGACATGAATTTTTCTTCCGCATTGACGCGGATGACATTGATGCCTTTATGCGCGGCGAACATCTCCATGACCAGATCACCTTCATTCAGACGCAGCAGCCCCGTATCGACAAAAATACAGGTCAGATTGCCGCCGACGGCCTTATCCAGCAGCGCGGCCAGCACGGAGGAATCAACCCCGCCCGACAATCCGAGAATAACGCGTTTATTGCCGACCTGCAGGCGCACATTTTCGATGGCGGTTTCAATGATATGGGCGGGCGTCCATGTTGCGGCGCAGCCGCAGATATCAATGGCAAAACGGCGGAGAATATCCTGCCCGAAAGCCGTATGCGTGACTTCGGGATGGAATTGCAGCCCGTAGATTTTGCGCGCATCATCGGCAATCGCGGCCACCAGCCCGTTATGGGATTTTGCGGCAAGGACAAAACCTTCCGCAGGGGCGGTGACATGGTCGCCATGCGACATCCAGACGGAGAAATTTTCCTCAGGCAATTGTGAGAACAGCTGATTGCCGTGATCAATGACGATATTGGCATGGCCGAATTCGCGGGTCTCGCCTGCCGCAACCGTGCCGCCGAAATGCTTGGTCAGTGCCTGCATACCGTAACAAATGCCCAAAATCGGCTTGCCCAGATCAAAAATTGCGGCGGGAATATGCGGTGCGCCGCTTTCCGTGACGGATTCCGGCCCGCCGGAGAGGATAATACCTTTTGTTTCGGATTGTTTTGCAAAATCAACGGCTTTGTCTGATGACCAGCCGAAAATTTCGCAATAAACGCCCGCCTCGCGCAAGCGCCGCGCAATCAGCTGCGTGTATTGGGAACCGAAATCGAGAATAAGTACCGCGTCATCCATGCTTGAAGTGATACGGGCAACGGCAGGGCAGGTCAATAAAATTTTATTGATATGTTCCTTAAACCCCGCAAATATTTCACGTTATTTTAACGGCGGCGGGCGTATAATGGAAGATAGGGTAATATATCCCGCGCGAAACATGTGTATAATAAGCGAACGATGTCGTGCGGAATTGAGTAGGGGAGAGAAGCAATGCCGAAAGACACAATCATGACAGGAGAGGTTCTTTCCGCCGATGGGCAGAGCAATGTGATGCTGCCCGGTGAAGCGTTTTTGCAAGACTCGTCGATGGAGCGCGACGGGCACGATCTTGTATTGACGCTGAAAAGCGGCGAGACGGTGATTGTTGAAGGCTATTTCGACATGGCGGCGCGGCCTGATTTATTGTCGCCGCAGGGCGGCGTATTGTCGCCTGCGCTTGTCGACTCTTTCCTCTCCCCCTCCCATGCCGGAGAATATGCGCAATCCGCGCAAACGGCCAGCGATGTCAGCGCTGCAGGGCAGGTGACGGATACGGTCGGTGATGTCTTTATCACCCGCGCCGACGGCACAAAACTGGCCGCGGCAAAAGGCATGATGATCTTTCAAGGCGATGTGGTCGAGGCGGATATCGATTCCGCCGTCAATATCGTTTTTGCCGATAACAGCAGCTTTGCCGTCAGCGAAGGCGCACGGCTGTCGGTGGATCAGTATATTTACGATTCCGAACAGAAAAGCGGCAGCTCGTTCTTTTCCATGCTGAAAGGCGCATTTATTTATACCAGCGGCATGATCGGAAAAAGCGACCCCGAAAATGTCAATATCGATACGCCGGTCGGGTCAATCGGGATCCGCGGAACGGTTGTGGCGGGCGTGATTAACGAAGCCGGACAGTTGAGCGAAATCACCGTCATTGACGGTGCGGTCGTGATTTCAAACGGCGCGGACAGCTATGTGCTGGACGAAGATTTTGAAACCCTGCAATTAACGGGTTTTGACGCACCGGCAAATAATATCGGCACGGTGGATGCGGATTACATGACGCAGAATTACAGTTTTGACAACACGGTCGACGGTTTCAGTTTCTATGATTACAGCACAACCCCGCAGGAGGACGGTAACGACAATCCTGCGCCGCAGGATGTGCCGCAAGATGCCGCCCCTACAGATGGCGATCAGGCCCCCTTGGATGGTAATCAAGAAGGTGCGGCACAAGGTACGCAGACAGCCGATGCGGGAACGCTCTCGGGTGACTTGCTGGTGCAGGAGATGCTGCAATTCCAGACCTATCAGCAGCTGCAACAGCAGATCGGCGATGAATTTATCGACCAGACCGGCGGCGCGGTTCTGCCTGCCGATGGCGGCGAGACATTCCTGAGCGGTACAGGTTATGCGGCAGGTACAACGACGGATACGACAGATGTACTGACGGATGCCGGCGGCTCGACAACGCCGACCGCACCGCAGGGCGCACCGCCGCCGATTGTCCTGACATCGTCACTATGGTGGGACGGCAGCAGCATGACAGGCGCGGGCACGGTGCGTGAATTCGGTAATATCGGCTTTCAAATCGGTGATTTGAATGTCAGCGCTCCGGCGGGCGGCGTCAGTTATGCCATTACCGGCGGCAATGACGGTTATACGGGTCTGGCGACTTTTGCCATTAATGCGTCAGGAGAGCTTTCGATTATCAGCGATCTGGCGACCTATCAACAGACCAATTATACGCTGACGATTGATGTCACGGATGCGGATTTGAACACATTGCCCGTGACGTTAAATATCAATATTGATGATCTGTCGACGGGACGGAATTATATACAAGGCAGTACCGGTGTTGATACGCCGACCGTGACGGCGGCGGCGGATTTGATTTGGGCGGATAGCGGTGATGATATCTTTAACCTGACCGGTGTTGAGGCGGGGGATGTTTATCTTGGCGGTCTGGGCAGTGATGTCTTTTCTCTCAACGGTGCCGGGCTGAGCTTTACCATGATTGACGGCGGCTATAATACCGAGGGCACGGTTAATCCCGGAAATCTGTCAGGGCTTGCCGGTGATGCGGTGTTGCTTGGCGGCTCCGGTATTGTCAATCTCGACCTGTCCTCCGGCGGCAGTGAATACGGCAAATTCAAAGGAATTGAAAGCTTTGTTTTTACAAGCAGTCTTAACCATTCCATCACGCTGGACACGGCAGGTGTGCTGTACGCCACAAACCAAAGCGCGACAACGCTGAATATTTGGGGTGCGGATGGAAGTACAGCCCCCGTGACACCTTATACACTCACCCTTGAAGGTTTCGATGATGTCGGCGGCGGGACTTACCAGTCGCAGTCAAATGCAGCGGTTTCGGTGAATGTCATCGAAACGGGCAGTAACGAAATTAATGTCGTTCTGATTTAAACGGAACGGATGACGGCACTTAAATCTTAACCGAAAACCTCGTACCAGCTCTCCTGCAGGGCATTGTCGAATTCATCACGCGTGATGTTCAGACCCAGCTGTTCCAGCGATGTTACGCCGTGTTCGCTGATGCCGCAGGGCACGATCCCGTCATAATGTCCCAGTTCGGGATTGATATTGACGGAGACGCCGTGGAAGGTGACCCATTTTTTGACGCGAACACCGATGGCGGCGATTTTTGCCTCTGTTCCCTTCGGCTGGCCGTAAGGCTGCATATCAACCCAGATACCGACGCGGCCTTCGCGGCGCTGTCCCAATACGTTGAATTTGAATAAGGCGCGGATGACCCAGTCTTCAAGATCAAAGACGTATTTTTTCAAATCGGGATTGCGTTTTTGCAGATCCAGCATCACATAGGCAATGCGCTGGCCGGGGCCGTGATAGGTGAATTTTCCGCCGCGCCCCGTGTGATAGACGGGGAATTTCGGATTAATCATGTCCTTTAACTCGGCGCTGGTTCCTGCCGTGTAAACCGGCGGATGTTCCAAAAGCCAGACCATTTCGTCATGGCCGCGTTCGCGTATCGTACGTGCGCGCGCCTCCATAAACGCAAGCGCCCGGTCATATGCGACGGGCGCTGTCTCGATTTGCCATTGAAGTCCGGAACTTGCCGCATCGGGTGCGACGAAGCTTTGCACGTTATCCATAAGCATGCGCAGTTTCTCCCGTGATGAGATGTTTTTGTTTCCTGTTCCACAAACCTACTGTATTTTTTCAAAAAAATAAAGCCCCTTGACGCAATAATTGAAAAATAATAGAAGTTATGTGTTTACATTTATCAAAATGACGACATAATGGGCGCACCGCATACATATGGCCCGGATACAATGTCACTAAGTTAAGCAGGAGAGATGTTATGGATTTTTTACGTAATCTATTTAACCGTAAATCGGAAGATACGGCGCTGAGCCGCGTAAAGAAAATGACAACCCGCAAACTCCCCGTACCCCGTACCGGATGTCGGCGGCGGTTATTATATGCGCTTTTTCGCGACCAAGGAAAACGGCACATGGAGAATGGATTACGAAACCAATTGCGACTTTAACACCGAAGGCAAAGGCAAATCCCTGCAGGCTTTCCGTGATGCGCAAACCGCGCATAAATCCCGCTCGGACGGTAATCTTTATGTTGAAACCGTGATGCTGGTTCTGGCCGATCTGGAAGAGGCGCATATGCGTTACGCCAACGGCAAAAACACGCTGGAACAAAACAAAAAGCAAATGCTTGACCATTACGTCACCGTTTTTGACAAAATGCCCGAAGGTATGCAGGAAAATATCGGTATGCGCTGGAAAGAATATAAAGACAGCGAACCCAAACCCGATATCCTGCCGATGAAATATACATCGATTCCGGCATCGGCAAAGCGTTTGCTTCCCGGTAAGCACCCAGATTCAAAACATTGATTAGGCCGCTATTGATTGGACTTGAGTTTTTATACAAAACCATGTATCAACGGTGAAGCTTATTTAGACCTGCGGCCGTGGCGGAATTGGTAGACGCGCAGCGTTGAGGTCGCTGTGGGAGATAATCCCGTGGAAGTTCGAGTCTTCTCGGCCGCACCATGAATAAAGAAAAAGGGTTCTAAACGAACCCTTTTTCTTTATTCATCACTGGATGTCTTAATGAAGCCAAGCCGATTTATAATCGGCGCAGGCTGAATTTAGACGTAAGTGGGAAATAAAAAGACCCCGACGGGTCTTTTTTTATTGTTCATCACTAACTCTTGCCGAAAGCCCCACTCCTTTCTATACTGTCCGCTGTAATATAAAATCTGATGAATCAGAGGGTCTAAACAAAATGACAAAATCTTTCAGTGCCTTGATCGTGGTCGGCTTTTTTGCCTTTATCGGGGTGACGCAGTCTTTCTTTATCGTACCGGAAACGCATCAGGTGCTGGTGCTGCGCTTTGGTGACCCTGTGCGCCAGCATTCCGAACCGGGGCTGAAAGCGAAAATTCCGTTTCTGGAGCAGATGAAAACTTTTGACAAGCGCGTGCTGAATGCCGATCCGCCGCCGGAAGAGCTGATCCTGCTGGACCAGAAACGTCTGGTTGTTGACACTTTCGCCCGTTACAAAATCACCGATATGCTGCTGTTCCACCAGACCATGGGAACGGAGGAGCAAGCGCGCAAGCAGCTGCACAACATCATTAACTCGACGGTTCGCGGTACGCTGGGTAATAAAATGCTGCCCGATATTCTGGGTGAAAACCGGACGAATGTGATGTCGGCGATTAAGGAGGAGGTTAATAACTCCGTCCAGCGTTTCGGCATGTCGATTATTGATGTCCGTATCGGCCGCGCCGATTTCCCGCAACAGATCAGCCAGTCGATCTATGCGCGGATGCGTTCGGAACGTGACCGCGAGGCAAAAGAGTTTCGCGCGCAAGGGGCGGAGATTGCCCAGCAGATTACGTCACGCGCCGATAAGGAACGCACATTGCTGTTGGCGGAAGCCCGCAAAAAATCACAGATTATGCGCGGTGAAGGCGATGAGAAAGCCATTAAAATCTACGCCGATGCCTATAAGGTTGATCCGGAATTCTACGCCTTTTACCGTACATTGCAGGCTTACCGCGAAAGTCTGGCAGGAAAAGACACAACGCTGGTCTTGTCGCCGGATAGTGAGTTTTTCCGCTATTTCGGGACATCCGGCAAACAGAAGTAACGGCTCTTTACTTTCATAAATAAAGGATAGGCATGTGATGCAAGTCGCGGTGCAGGATGTGGTATTACTGGCATTCGGGGTGATGATGTTTATGGAGGGCATGCTTTATGCTATCTTGCCCCGCGATATTCTTCGGCGTATGTTTCTTTATGTGCTGGATCTTCCTCCGGCGCGATTCCGTTTTGCGGCATTGCTGATTGCCGCAACGGGAATTGTTCTGATGCGCTATGCGCTCGGATCCTAAGAGTGTTCAACGGTCATAATAAGGAGAAAGTCAATGACACAAGAAAAGACACGGAATAGATTTTTCCTTCGGACTGTTATGCACGGGGCGTGCCTGTTATGCGCCCTGTTTTTGCTTGCGGGGCCGGGAAACCTGCAAGTAACACCGGCTGCGGCGGCATCCTCTACGGCACCGGCGGAAGGTTTCGCCGATCTGGCCGATAAATTGCTGCCGACCGTGGTGAATATTTCCACGACACAAACCATAGAGGCGCCGCAAGGCATGCCGAATATGCCGAATTTGCCGCCGGGATCACCTTTCGAAGATATGTTCCGCGACTTTTTCGAACAGTATGAAAATGCGCCGCAGGCACAACCGCGTCAGACGGCGTCACTGGGCTCCGGCTTTATTATTGATGCCGAAAAAGGCTATGTCGTCACCAATAATCACGTCATTCGCGATTCCGATGAAATTAAAGTAATTTTGCAGGATGATACAACGCTGGATGCAACGGTTATCGGCACGGATGAAAAAACCGATATCGCCGTCTTGCAGGTCAAAAGCAGTAAAGCGCTGGTTGCTGCAAACTGGGGCGACAGCGAAGTCTCGCGCGTCGGTGACTGGGTGCTGGCAATCGGCAATCCTTTCGGCCTTGGCGGTACGGTGACGGCGGGGATTATCTCGGCCAGCCGCCGCGATATCAATGCCGGCCCTTATGATGATTTTATCCAGACGGATGCCTCCATCAACCGCGGTAATTCCGGCGGCCCGATGTTCAATTTAAAAGGCGAGATCATCGGTGTGAATACGGCGATCTTTTCGCCCTCGGGCGGCAGTGTCGGAATCGGCTTTGCCGTACCGTCATCGCTGGTGCGTCCGGTGGTAGATCAGCTGATTAAATACGGTCAGACGCGGCGCGGCTGGCTGGGTGTCCGTATCCAGCAGGTGACAGATGAAATCGCGGAAAGTTTGGGCATGAAAGAAGCCTATGGTGCGCTGGTTTCCAGTGTGACAGATGACGGCCCCGCCGCCGCTGCGGGATTGCAGCAGGGCGATATTATCCTCAGCTTTGACGGCAAACAGATCAAACAAATGCGTGAATTGCCGCGCATGGTTGCGGAAAGCGAAATCGGCAAAAAAGTCGATCTGCATTTGTGGCGCAAAGGTAAAACCGTGACGGCGCAGGTGAAGCTTGGGCAGCTTGAAAAAGCCGAGGAAAATGGTCTGGTCACAGGCAGTGCGGAAACGCCGGATGATGAGACGGGCACGGCTGATGCCGATAAGATCGCCTCTCTTGGTCTGACGGTCTCCCCCCTGAACCGCGTCTTGCAGCAGCGCTATAATATTGACCGTGAGGCTGCCGGTATCGTGGTGACGGAGGTTGATCCCGCAGGTATTGCGGCAGGCAAAGGCATCGCGCCCGGTGATTTGATTATCGAGATTGACCAGAAACCGGCAACAAGCGTGAAAGACATGCAGAAGGCTGTCAAAGCGGCGGAGAAAGCGAAAAAACGTTCCGTTCTGCTGCTGATTTCACGCGGCGGCGAAATCCGCTTCGTTGCGCTGCGCTTCAAAGATTAGAGGCAAAACACGGTGCCTGTTTTTCCAAAAACGGTTCTAATTGTCGCTGGCCCGACAGCCGGCGGCAAATCCGCTTTGGCACTGGCCTGTGCGCGGAAATGGAACGGCACGGTGATTAATGCGGATTCCATGCAAGTCTATGACGGGCTGCCGGTTTTGACGGCGCATCCGTCCGTGGAAGAAAAACAGGAAATCCCCCATAAACTCTACGGCGTTCTGGATGCGGCGGAACAATGCACCGCTGCGCGCTGGTGCGACATGGCTCTGACAGAGATTGCAGCAGCGCATCAGCACGGGCGTTTGCCGATTGTTACGGGCGGTACGGGGTTTTACATGAAGGCGCTGACGGAAGGACTCAGTCCGGTTCCGGATGTGCCGGAAGATGTCAGGGCGCAGGTGCGGAATGATTTTTCAGTCATGGGCACAGAGGCGTTTGCAGAAAAACTGGCGAAAGCGGATCCGGCGATTGCATCGCGGATTGATATGCGGAACCCGCAGCGCATGATACGGGCGATGGAGGTGCTGAAGGCCACCGGCAAAAGCCTTGGTTATTGGCAGGATAAGGAAAAACAGGGCGGGTTGGGTGATGATATACGGGTTGTGACGGTGGTGCTGTTGCCGGAGCGTGCGCATCTTTATGCGCGTTGCGACAAGCGTTTCTCATGGATGCTGGAACATGGCGCTTTGGACGAGGTAAAGGATTTTTCCGCACGGATTGCGGCAGGAAAAGTGCCGGAAGATGCACCGCTGTTGCAGGCGCTGGGTTTTGCGGAACTGCGTGATTATCTGGCGGGGAAACTGACGCGGGAGGATGCGGAGGAACTGTCTTGCCGGAAAACGCGTCAATACGCCAAGCGACAGATGACATGGATGAGAAATCAGTTGGGTGATGCGCTTTTTGTCGATGCGCCGGATGCGGCGGCTGTGGAGAAAATCGCTAACCGTCTTCAAGAGACAGTAAAATAGCGCTGCCTAAAAGCGTCGTTAAAATGGCGGGCGTCCATGCCGCCAGTCCTTCGGGGAGTTTTTGTGAAATCCCGAAAGCCTGCAAAACCGTTTCCAGAAAAAACACCAGAAAGGCGATGGCGACACCGCCGCCGATCAATAGCGCCGTTCCGCCCTGTCGCGCAGGGCGCAGGGAAACAGTCGCGGCCAGCAAAACCATAGACAGGAAAAACAGTGGCCTTGATAATAATGACTGGTAATGAACCTTTAGACGGCTGGAGGAGACGCCGGTTTCCTCCATCTTGCGGGCAAGTTCGGGAATATCCCAAAAGGAAATGGTCTCCAGCGAGGAAAAGGAGCTTTCAATATCCGGCGCGGTCAATGTTGTCGGATAGCGGTAGGTCGGCAGTATTTCCGGCACAGGCGTATCGCCGTGTATGGCGGCATTTTCAATCAGCCAGTACCCGTCTTCCAGCTTGGCGGTATCGCCGTCAATGCGCGAGGTCAGGGTATCATCTTCGCTGAAGGTAAAGATGATAAGTTTTTTCATGCTCCAGTCTTTGGGTTCGAAATGGCGGCTGTAAATCAGCGCATAGCCTTCCGGATCGTTCTGGCGCAGCCATAAACCGTTTTGCAGCAGTGAAACGAAACGGCTTTTTTTCTGCAGATGCACTTCCTCAAGCTTGATATATTTTGCCAGTAAAACCGAAGAGACGGGGTTGAGAACCGTGATGGAAAAAACACCGATCAGACAGGCAATTATAATTGCGGGGGTCAGAAAATGCCAGGCCGACATACCGGCGGAGCGCATAATGACCAGCTCGCTTTTACGGTTCAGACTCCAGAAACTGTAAATCGCCCCGAATAAGACGGCGAAAGGCAGTACCATCTGTCCGACTTCGGGAAGTTTTAACAGTGCCATATGTGCGACTTCTTTCACACCCGCCTCATATCCGGCGGCACGGCGCAGCAGCTCTGTCATATCCAGCGCATAAATAATCGACAGCAAGACGCCGAGGATGGTGAGAAAACTCAGCAGGAAATAACGCGTGACATAGCGCCAGAGGATCGGTGCGTAAAATCTCATGCCGCCGCCCCCTTGTTTTTCCGCCCGGAAAGGGGCTTGCGGTATTTGCGCTGCAAGCGCGACAGCAGGGTGTAGCCTTTATCACCCAGAATGAACCAGCCGAGAACCGATGGCAGCAGCACCGCAATATAAAGCGCGGGCACGGCCCAGAAATCATCTTTGGCAAGATTGATCAGGCTTAAATATCCGGCCTGCAAAACAAAAACCGTGCCGACAGCGGCAAGAATGCGCCGCATCTGTCCGCGCCGGTTGAAAGACCCTGTCAGCAGACAGGATAGCGCTGCCAGCGTATAGGCAAGGGCGCTGAACGGCATAATCAGACGCTTATGCGCCTCGACCATAAATTCGCGCTTATGGGCGGCAAGCATTTCGTCACTTTCGTAATCAAGGGTGAGGAGTTCTTTTATATTACGCTCCTCCGCATCGCGCCAGCGCTGGCGGATCTGGGCGCGGAAATTTTTGATTTCCAGCGTGTATTCCTCAAATTCCAGCCGCGACAGACTGCCCGTTTCGGGGTCATATTGCTGGCGGCTGCCGTCATAAATAATCACGGCGGGTTCGTCTTCTGCGGTAATCATGACGCCGCGTCGTGCGGTAATGGTGACAGGGGTTTTATTTTCGGGACGTGTGTCATGGATCAGCAACCCTTGTAATTCGCCGCCGCGCTGACGGCTGCGCAGATAGATCATCAGATTATCACCGACGGGGTTGAATACGCCTTCCTTTAGAAGAAAGGTGGAATATTCGGCGCTGATGACCTGTTTCAGCTCCTGCATGGCGGCGCGTGCGGCGGGGGACAGCCATGTGCTGAACAGCATCATAACAAAGACGGCGGCAAGAGAGACGATCATCGCGGGGAGGGCGAGCCTGCGGGCGCTGATTCCGGCAGAGCGCATGACGATCAGTTCACTGTCCAGAATCATGCGATTATAGGTAAACAACACCGAGGTCACAACGGCGACCGGTACGATCACCTCGGGAAAACGCGGCAGCGACAGCGCGATCATTTTCATGAACAGCGACATCGGCGCGTTGGAATTGACGATCAGCTCCAGATAACGCAGTGATTGCGTCAGCCAGATAATCGCCAGCAGCACGACCGAGACAAAAACCGCGGTGGTCAGGATATTACGGGTGATATAGCGCGTGGTAAGATACATTATTACCTGTTTTTGCATCCGGTTTTTTGCTAGGCTCTGTTACATCATGTGGTAGCACATATAACAAAGATAACAAAGGATACAGGGGTTTTGCGATGCTGAAAACGGGTTTTCATACGGCTGTGCCGAAAAAAGCGGCGGTTCTTGCGATTTTTTCCGGAAAAAAGGCGAAATTGGGTAATAAAGCGGCGGAGCTGGATAAAAAAACCGGCGGCGCGATTGCGGCTGCCATTAAGGCTGCAAAAAGTTTTGACGGTAAATGCTGCCAGAGTCTGGTTTTATCCGGCATTAAGAACAGCGGCGCAGATCAGATTATCGTGCTGGGAACAGAGGCAAAGGAAAAAGAAAAACTCTGCCCGATGAAAATCGAGGAAAGCGGTGCGACGCTGGTCAAGGCGCTGAAAGCCGCAAAACTGGAGGAGGCCGCCGTACTGACGGATGCGCCCGATGGTATTGATGTGGCGGAATTTGCAGCACATCTGGCTTATGGTGCGGTCTTGCAGGATTACACATTCGGTATTTACAAAAAGAAGAAAGATGCGCCGAAAAAACTGAAAGCGCTGGATATCGTTCTGGCCAATGCGGCAGAGGCGAAAAAGCTGTTTGCACCGCTGGAAAAAATTGCGGCGGGCGTGTTTTTGACCCGTGATCTGGTCTCTGAGCCGCCGAATGTTCTTTATCCCGAAAGCTTTGCCGCGCGTGCAAAAAAAGAACTGACGCCGCTGGGGATCAAAGTGCAGATTCTGACGGACAAGCAGATGGAAAAAATGGGTATGGGGGCCTTGATGTCTGTCGGTAAAGGCAGCGCCCGTCCGCCGCGTATGGTTATCATGCAATATGACGGCGCACCGAAAAACGCCTCGGCTGCGGCAAAGAAACCTGTTGCTTTTGTCGGCAAGGGTATCACTTTTGACACAGGCGGTATCTCTCTGAAACCCGGCCCGGGCATGGAAGATATGAAATGGGATATGGCGGGTGCCGGTGTTGTGACCGGATTGATGAAGGCGCTGGCCGGACGCAAGGCAAAGCTGAATGCGGTCGGCATTATTGCGCTGGCGGAAAATATGCCGTCCGACAGAGCAAGCCGTCCGTCGGATGTTGTGACCTCGCTGTCGGGGCAGACGGTGGAAATTCTGAACACGGATGCCGAAGGCCGTCTGGTGCTGGCGGATGCACTGTGGCATGTGCAGGAAAAATTCAAACCGAAAACCGTGATTGATCTGGCGACATTAACAGGCGCGATTATTATTGCGCTGGGGAATGAATATGCGGGCGTGTTCTCGAATGACGAGGAATTATCCGCACGTCTGGTGGAAACCGGTGCGGAGCTGAAGGAAAAAACATGGCATATGCCGATGTGCAAAGCATGGGATAAGGCGATTGATTCCGATATTGCCGATATGAAGAATATCGGCGGTGACCGCGGTGCAGGCAGCGCGACGGCGGCGGCCTTCCTCGCGCGTTTCATTAAAGACGGCACGTCATGGGCGCATCTGGATATTGCGGGTATGGCCTGGAGCAAAAAGGAGCGCCTGACCGTGCCGAAAGGCGCAACGGCGTTCGGTGTCCGTTTGCTGGACCGTCTTGTCGCGAAACATTACGAGTCAAAATAACAGGCGGCATGATGGCAACAGAAATCCGTTTTTATCATGTGATGCGCGGCAGTGCCGATCAGGTGCTGCCGCCGCTTTTATCCAAAATCCATGCCGGCGGTCACCGTATTCTGGTGAAGCTGGGCAGCCCCGAAAAACTCGAAGCGCTGGATACGGCGCTGTGGACATTTGATCCGAACGGCTTTCTGCCGCATGGTGCGGATAAGGATAAAAACGCTGCGGAACAACCCGTTTTTCTGACGACGGAAGATGAAAATCCCAATAATGCCAATATTCTGGTGCTGGCTGACGGTACGAAAACAGCGGCACCGGAACAATATGATATCTGCTGCACCGTCTTTAACGGGCAGGATGCGGAGGCCGTGGCTGATGCGCGGGCGGCATGGAAAGATTTTCAATCCCGCGGTTTTGACACCGTCTATTTTCAGCAGAATGATGGCGGCGGCTGGGAAAAGAAAGCCTGATTTTTAAAATATAAATTTTCTGAACAGAAATAACAGCAGATAATGAGAGCCTGTATTTTAGTCTTATTCTTTTCGGTTTTGTTGGCAAGCTCTGTGGTCTTTACACATATTGTATCGGCTGAAGGTGACCCTGCCAGTATTCCATCAAAGGGTGATGAAGCGGAAATTATTTTTGATCCACAGCTTATAGAACTTATTTTTGCAGGTGAATGTGAGAAGGTTTGGAATAGCTTATGGCCGGAAGCCAAGAAAGGGGACTTGAAGGCAAGAGCAATTCTGTCTGCTCTTGTTGACCAGTTATGGCCTGGAAAGCCGCGTATTCTAATGCCAGGTCGTTCCCGCGACCTTCTATCGCAACGGCGGGATGGTGTAATTCTGGGCATACATAGTCTGGGGTTGAACGATAAGCTGGACAAAAGAATTTTGTCCGCGTTAAAAGAACCTATTATGGCGTTGGGAGCAGATTATTGGGAAAAACTGGAGGAATGTCTTGAACTGAGGGATGGCGCATTTTGCGCTGATTACGCCGTGACAGGTGCAAAACACCAAAGAGTCCCCAGTTTTGAACGCTATGTTGCAGAAATTGATGCGTTGCTTGCGGCCGGAATGACACCGACCTGTCTATATTTTTCTAAAAATGCGCGGGAAGAATGGCTGCGGGAAGATGAGGCGTGGAAGAAGGGATGGGAAGAGTCTTGGAAAATCCATTACGGAGAGAATTGGCGGGAAGTTTCTGAAGAAATATTGCAGAAAAAGATTGAAGAAAATAGGAAAGAAAAAAGAGATCAGAAAAAAGTGCCTGTTAAATAATTGAAGCAAGAAGCGTGCCGTTTTTGCGAAAATTTGTGAAATCTTAACGATTTTTTTGCAATTTCCCTGTAAGCTGGAATTATAGGGAGAAAAAATCACACATGGCTATCCAGCAAAAATTAGAGCTCCGTCAGTCGCAAAGCCTTAGTATGACGCCGCAAATGCAGCAGGCGATCCGTGTTTTGCAGATGTCGGCGCTGGAATTGCAGGAATTTGTTGCCACGGAAATCATCGAAAATCCGCTGCTGGACCGTGACACGGACAGCAATGAAAGCCGCGAGGATGAGGAAGATAACGCGCCGGAAACAAGCCGTGAAGAGGCGCAGGACGCGGGGAAAGTCGTTGAAGACCTTCCGGATTACGATCCCGGCTCGACCATGGCGGGGATCGGTAAGGGCGGCACGATGGCTTTTGACACCCCCGATTATTCTCTGGAAAACCGCATTGCCGAAACCAAAACCTTGCGTGACCATCTGCTGGATCAGATGGTGCTGGAAATCCATGACAATAAAGACCGTATGGTCGCGGGCTATCTGATCGACAGTCTGGACAATATCGGTTATCTGCGTGAAAGCACGGCGGAGCTTGCGGAGATGATCGGCTGCGACGAAACACGCGTGAAAAACGTGCTGGCACAGTTGAAAACATTGCAGCCCGCAGGGGTGTTTGCACGCGATTTGTCCGAATGTCTGGCCTTGCAGTTGAAGGAAAAAGACCGGCTTGATCCCGCCATGCGCTTGCTGCTGAATAATCTGGATGTGCTGGCGGCGCATGATGTGAAAAAGCTCTGCCGTATCTGCCGCGTAACGCTGGAGGATTTGCAGGAGATGATCGCGGAAATCCGTGAATTGAATCCGAAACCGGCGGCGGAATTTGATGATTTTGTCATTGAAACCGTGGTGGCCGATGCGGTGATGAAAAAACTGCCGAAGGAAAGCGGCGGCGGCTGGGGGGTAGAACTGAACCCCGACACATTGCCGAAACTGCTGATCAATCACCGTTATTATACCGAGGTCAAAGGCGGCGTGCGCAAACAGCAGGACCGCGAATATCTGAATGCCCGTATGGCAGAGGCGAAATGGCTGCTGAAAACACTGGATCAGCGCGCGCAAAGCATTCTGCGCGTCGCGGCGGAAATCGTGCGCCGGCAGGAAGGCTTTTTTGCCTATGGCGTGGAATATCTGAAACCGATGGTGCTGCGCGATGTGGCCGAGGCGCTGGATTTGCATGAAAGCACGGTCAGCCGCGTCACCGCAGGAAAATTTATCGGCACGCCGCGCGGCGTGTTTGAACTGCGTTACTTTTTCTCACGCGGCTTATCGGCCACGGATGACGGCGCGGCGGATCATGCGGCGGAATCGGTGAAGGCACGCATCCGCGCATTGGTCGATGCGGAAGACCCGAAAAAAATTCTCTCCGATGACAAGCTGGTTAAATTACTGAAAGAAGCGGGGGTCGAAATCGCACGGCGCACCGTTGCGAAATACCGCGAGGCGATGGGGATACCCTCCTCCGTCCAGCGGCGCAGAATGAAAAATATGGGAGCATAGATAAAGATGATGGCACAGGGATTATATATGGAGGAGCTGCCGGAGCTTCCGGAATTACCGGAGCTTGCGCCGCTGCGTGAAGACTATTGCAGCCGCAAAATGATTGATGCGGCCGTACAGCGCCTGTTGCGCGAACGTCCGGAGCTTTTGCGCGAATTGGCCGGTTTTGAATCGGCAAGTGATATTGTTGCGGTGCGGCGCGGCAATCATATTAAAATCTGTGACCTTATTCTTGATTTTCTGGAGGCACAGCCTCGCGGCGGCGGGCAGGATGTTTATCCTGAGACGGTTTTGGGGCGACTGGATTTGCTGTTTGAAATCACGCGCCGTATTCGCGCGGCTTTGCATCTGGCGGCTGTGGACCCTATCGGTAAGCCGCTTGCGGAAAAACGCGACGGAGATTATCCCGCTTTGCCTGCGGTTGCTGTGGAACAGACGAAGCTTCCTGCGGAATCAGTCACGCAAGAGACGGCAGATAATATCCTTGAACAGCTTTATTCCGCGCAGCCTGCCTTGTTTTTTGATTGTGCCGAAGCAACGCGGCTGTTCCTCTTTCCGTCGGAGATCAGAGAGGGGCTGGAACGCGCCTTGTGGAATATGCGTCCTGAAAACCAGAAAAATAACGGGGCGTTTCTGGGCGTTATCATACGCAATCTTCATGCGCGGCTGGATCGTTTATGCGGATTCTCGGAAGAGATGAAGCGGCGGGGCTATATCTGATGGCGAAAAAACAGATTCTTTTTCTGGATACAAGCTGGGTTGCCGATGCCTTCGGGCGCCGGAAAGATCCGGGTAATGAAGCGCGTTTTGTGGAAATTCTGGATGCGCTGCAGGAAGAATATAATGTAAAAATCACCGACCGCGTTTATGAGGAATCAGTTTCCGATACGGCTTATCCGAAAGATGCGCTGTTGGAAAAATGGCTGAATGATAATGCGATCGAGAAAATTTCCACCAATACGCCGCCCGGTCGTGATGCGGGGGAAAAATCGATTATTGAGGTCATCGGCAATGATCCGCAATATGCGCAGGCCAAAATCGCCTCGCATGATGTGAATTTCTTTGACGTGAAAAACCGCCGGAAAGGCGGGCATGATTTTGCACGGCAGGTGGTGACATTGCAGGACACGCTGGGCAAGCTGGTATTGCATGACAAGCTGTCGCCGGAGGTATATCGCGGTGTTTCCGAAAAAGGCAGTCCTGATTTGCGCGGCGGCTGGAAAACGGTGGAACAGCTCCAGAAAACCTTGTCCGATTTTATGCCGCAAAAAAACAAAACCGCAACACGGGATGCACCGGAAACGGGTAAGCCCGCCGCGGGCGGCGTGAAATTCCGGCCGTAAAAATATGTGACGGATTAATGGCGGCGGTTGATGACGAAATCGATCAGGCCTGACAGCAGGGATGTGATTTCAGGATTTTTGTCAAAACCCGTTAAAGCGTCTTTCGCCAGTTGGCCGTAAGTTTCGGCTTCGCGCAAGGCTTTTTCAAAAATACCGTATTTTTCCATCAGGGCGCAGGCTTTTTCAAAATCGCCGTCCTGTTGCTTTTCGGTGCGGATGAAGGCGCTTTCAAAAAAGGCTTTTTCTTCCTCCGTTGCGGATTGCAGCAACAGCACGACCGGCAGGGTCATTTTGCCTTCGCGGAAATCATCGCCGGTGTTTTTGCCCAGTGCGGCATCAGCGGGGCGGTAATCAAGAATATCATCAACCATCTGGAAGGCGATGCCGAGATTTTCACCATAGCGGCGCAATGCATCGCATTCCGCTTCCGTACCGCCTGCGGCCAGCGCACCGGCTTCGCAGGATGCGGCAAAGAGTTCTGCGGTTTTGGCGCGGATGACATTCATGTAATCTTCACGCGTAATGCGGATATTGCCCGTGGTCGTCAGCTGCAGCACTTCGCCTTCGGAAATTGTGGCGGAGGCGTTGGAGAGAATACGCAGGATCGGCAATGAGCCGATTTCAACCATTAGCTGAAAGGCGCGGCTGAACAGAAAATCCCCGACCAGAACGGCGGCCTCATTGCCGAAAATAACATGGGCGGAGGCTTTGCCGCGGCGCTGCTCGCTTTCGTCAATAACATCATCATGCAGAAGAGTTGCGGTATGGATAAATTCGACACAGGCGGCGAGTTTGCAATGGTCGTCACCGTCATACGCAAACATCTGCGCGGCGGCAACCGCCAGCAGCGGACGCACACGTTTCCCGCCCGCGGCAATCAGATGCCCTGCCAGTTGCGGAATCATCGGAATATCGGATTTCATATGTTTCAGGATCAATTGATTGACCTGTTTCATATCGCTTTCCAGCAGGGTGGAAAGCCGTTCCAGCGGGTTTTCGGGCTTGCCCGTTTCCGCCTTTTCCGTGTCCGTTTTATTTGTCGCGGCGTTTTGCACCATCTTTTCTCCTTACGCAATAAGACAAAAAGATATAATCTTTTCTGACGGTGATTCTTGAGGATTCTTGCGGAAAACGATGATAAAAGCAATGGAATTTACGCTTTTTGATGGTCATTTACCATTACTGCAGCCTGCGGAAGGGTATCGCACGGCGCTGGATCCGGTTTTGCTGGCTGCGGCGGTGAATGCTGACAGGCTTGCGGGTGCGCATATCCTTGATCTCGGCTGCGGTATCGGGACGGTCGGATTTTGCCTGATGGCGCGCTTTCCCTGCAAAGTAACGGGTGTTGATCTGCAGCCGGAACTGCTGCAGCTGGCGCAAAAAAACGCCGCCAAGCTGTCGCGGCAGGATGACATCACATTCATTGAAAGCAATGTGCGGGATTTACAGCTTGAAGAGGTTTTTGATGCGGTTGTGACCAATCCGCCCTATGTGGAAATCGGACGCGGTTCCCCGAACCGTGTTGATAACAGGCGCATGGCGCATCTGGAAAGCATTCCGTTTTTTGACTGGGCAAAGGCCGCGGCACGGCATTTAAAACAGGGCGGATATTTTTATATCATTCACCGTGCCGACCGTCTGCATGATCTGCTGGAATCGCTGCGTCGTGCCGAATTCGGCAGCTTTTCCGTGTTGCCGCTTTATCCCCGCACCGGAGAAAACACGGCCAAACGCGTCATCATTTCCTGCCGCAAAAGAAAATATGCGCCGCTGCGCCTGCTGCAAGGGCTTGTCCTGCATGAAGGGCAGTCCTATACTGACAGGGTATGCGATATTATTTACCGCATACAGCCGCTGATGATTGACTGATCTTCCGGCAAAGATCTTTGCCGTTTCCGGGCATTCTTGCCGCAATAAAAAACAGAGCCGGGTTGCTGATGATTAAAATTTTTGGTTTCGGGACGCTTGTCCATGAAGAATCCGCCTTGAATACCTGTCCGAATTTGCAGAATTTCAAAACATCGAAAACACAGAATGTTTGCCGCGTTTTCGGCAAGGTGAATTTGCGTGCGGCGTTTCGCGGTGATGTGCATTGGGATACGCTTGAGGTCGCCTCCTGCTTTATGGAGCCGCGGGAAGGTCAGGATATTATCGGTGTCACCTTTGATGTTCCGAAAGAGGAATGGCCCGCCATGCGCCTGCGCGAGATCGATTACCGCTGCCGCGAAGTGCCTTATGAAACGCTGGACGGAAAAGAAAGCGGCACGGCGCTGACATTTTTTGGTTTCCGCAATGATGCGGAATTCATGGCCAATAAATCCGGTGAAGATAAAACCTATATAGAAGAGCAGCGGCAGGGCTATACGGGCGATATTTACCGCACGGATGTTTATCCTGCGCGCAGTTATCTTGAGAAATGCTACCGCGCTTACCGTGCGGCCGGACGCGCGGCTTATGAGAATTTTCTCGACAGCAGCTATCTGGCGGACAGGAAAACGCTGCTGGTCGATTATCTTTTAAATAAAGGGGCGGATATCCGTTTTGACGCGCCGCATGAGGAATTAACGACCGGGTTCTGACGGTTTCTTCGGGGCCGGGCGGTCATCACTTTCATATTTCCTTTTATATTTTTCCATCATGTGCTTTTCCAGCAGCTCAAGACATTCTCTGCTGCCGCGGTTTCTGGCAAGGCCGAGCAATGTCTCGGAAGAGGGGGTCAGCAGATCATCGGCATCGCGCCAGACATGAACCTCGTCGGGCGCGATAACGCGCGGGTCATCCAGAAAGACGGCGACCATTTCCGGTTTGCGCTGTAAAATCGCTTCGGCAATCGGCGGGACAATCAGACGCGTGACAGTGCCGCGTGTCCAGAGATTCTGGTCGGCACCGTTTTTCAGCATTGTTGCGATGATTTTCGGCGTACCTTCATTCACAGCATGTGCCAGATAGGGATAGCTGTTGAGGTTAATCAAATCGCGTGCCGCGCTAAGTTCTTTTACGCCCGCGATATCATGGTCGGAAATGGCGCGCAACAGATCACGATGCGCACGGTTTCTTTCCGCACGTTTTCTGAACGATTCTTTCAGTTTGTCGAACATGGGCGCGACCTTTCCGGAAATGGTCTGATATTTTAATTATCATAAAATATTGCAGAAGCGGTATGGAAAGTCAAGATTGCGCAGGATGTTTTTAAATAACTTTGCCGTTCAGCAGGACTTTACCTGTACCGTTGCCGATTGTGCCGATGATACGCGGCGCTTCACCTGCTGCGGTTAAAACAGCAAGCGCTTTCTCCGGCAGGGATGTTGCGATCACAAAACCGATCCCCATATTGAAGCTGCGATACAGCTCGCCCGTTTCAATACCGGATGTTTTCAGCACGGCATCAAAAACCGCGGGGCGTTCACCCTCCTGCGGCATAGCGGTGATGTGATAATCAAAACCGGTATTCATGCGGGCAATATTTAATAGCCCGCCGCCTGTAATATGCGCCATGCCATTGGTGAGACCGTCTTCCGCCAGAATGGCAGCGGCGGCATTTTTATAAATCCGTGTCGGAGTCAGGCAAAGTTCCAGCAGGGATTTGTCATTCATATCCACCAATTTGCGTATCAGGGAATAACCGTTGGAATGAAAACCCGAAGAGGGCAAGCCGATCAGCGTATCGCCTGCAGTGATTTTGCTGCCGTCAATCACGCGGTCTGCGGCAACTTCACCGACGGCGAATCCGGCAAGGTCATATTCACCGTTCTGATACATGCCGGGCATTTCCGCCGTTTCGCCGCCGATCAAGGCTGCACCGCTTTGGGTACAGCCTTCGATAATGCCTGCGATAATGTCATCGGCCACACCGGTATCAAGCTGTCCGGTGGCAAGATAATCCATAAAAAACAGCGGTAAGGCACCGGTGCACAGAATGTCATTCACGCACATAGCGACCAGATCAATACCGATTGTGTCATGTTTGTTCAGAATTTGCGCAATTTTCAGTTTGGTGCCGACACCATCCGTGCCCGCCGCCAGCAATTTATTTTCGGCAATGCGGTAAAGACAGGCAAAGCCGCCGACACCGCTGATGACGTTTTCGCCATAGGTACCGCTGACGCGGGCTTTGATTTTTTCGACCAGCGCATCGCCTTTTTCAATATCGACACCGGCATCTTTATAGGACAAAACGCTCATGGATTATTCCTTTCAAAACTTTAGTGACGGAAATGACGGCTGCCGGTAAATGCCATGGCAATCCCCTGCGCGTCACAGGCGGCAATAACCTCGTCATCTTTTATGCTGCCGCCCGGTTGCAGAATATGGCGGATGCCGTATTCGCCGGCAATCTCGATGTTATCGGCAAAGGGGAAAAATGCGTCGGAAATCAAAACGCAATGCGACAAATCATTATAGCCGTTTTCCCGCGCCTTTTCGACGGCCTGCTGCGTGCTGACAAGACGGTTAGGGTTGCCCATTCCTGCGCCGATCAGCGCAATGCCGTTATCATTTTGCTGCACTAGGGCGATGGCGTTGCTGCGCAAATGTTTGGAGGCGGCAATGCCGAAACGCAGAACATTGTTCTGCGCTTTTCCAAAGGCGGTTTTGGTGACGGTTTTGAAATCATCCTCAATACCGAAATCCTCCTGCTGTACCAGCCATCCGCCCGAGACGCTGCGCAGCATGAAAGGAGCTGTTTCTTCAGCACCGGGGGAGGTTAAAATGCGCAGGTTTTTCTTACGTGCAAAAATGCCGAGCGCCTCTTCTGCAAAAACGGGGGCAATAACGATTTCGACAAATTTGTCATCCAGCCATGCGGCGATCTCCTCCGTGCAGGGTGTCGTCAGGCAGATGATACCGCCGAAGCTGCTGACGGGATCGCCCGCCCATGCCTGTTCCAAAGCATCCTTGGCGGAGGTTTTGCTGACGGCAATACCGCAGGGGTTTAAATGTTTGACGATGACGGCGCAATGGCTGCCTTTCGCGCTGACACCGGCAACATCCTGTGCGGCGCGCCATGCGGCATCGGCATCCAGAAGATTATTATAGGACAGTGCTTTGCCCTGCAAA
Organism: Pseudomonadota bacterium; assembly: GCA_013285465.1. Taxonomy (NCBI): domain Bacteria; kingdom Pseudomonadati; phylum Pseudomonadota; species Pseudomonadota bacterium. Next base: position 2,460,964 of record CP053449.1, on the reverse strand, counting down.
GGTTCGGCCTGTGCCAGCCCGTCGGTTGCCAGCGGGTCTTTATACAGCCAGGCTTTTTGATGCGGGTTTTCGCCGTAACGCAGAATTTCCGCTGTTTCAGATGTGACGACAGGCGTGTAAAGCGCATCATTGGCCAGCACTTCGAAACGGTTGGCAATGGCGGCATCGTAACGTGCGGTATGGCGGAAGGCGGCGAGGGCGAATTTTTTACGCGCGTCAAAATCCGTGACGGCTTGCGCCGTCCATTTTTCCGCCAGCGCGGTATATTGCGCGGGGTCAGTCAAAATTGTGACATCCTCATAATTTTTCGCGGCAGCGCGGATCATCGTGACGCCGCCGATATCAATTTTCTCCACCAATGCGGCCTCATCTGCTCCGGCGCGTGCGGTGCGCTCGAACGGGTACAGATTACAGACGACCAGATCAATAGGTTTGATGCCCAGAGTTTCCGCCTCGGCATCATCAGCGCCACGCCGGAATAGCAGGGCGCTGGCAATCTCAAAACTGATGGTTTTCATGCGTCCGCCAAAGGCTTCAGGATTGCCGGTAACCTCTTCAATCGGGGTAACGGGAATTTGGCGTTCTTCCAGATAGCTGCGCGTGCCGCCGGTAGAAATAATTTCAACGCCGCATTTATGCAGAGCCTGTCCCAGAATATCCAGACCCGTTTTATCGCTGACGCTGATTAAGGCGCGGCGGATTGTTCGTGTATTAGCCATGACGCTGTAATCCTTCCCTATCACTTTCTGCGCCTTTAAGGTAACGCAGAATATTTTCAAATAATTGCAGTCCTGCACCCTTTTCCAGAGGATTATGATGACGCTGTTTATTTGTGGCCTGAAAAACGAAAGCCTCGGGATGCGGCATCATACCGAGGATCAGACCGGACGGGTCGCACAGCGCGGCAATGCGCTCGTAGGAACCGTTGATATCGGATGTATAACGCAGTGGAATCTGTCCGTTTTTTACAAGCATCTTATAGACATCTTTTTCCGCACCGGGGGTCAGAACGATACGGCCTTCCTTATGGCGGACGGGCAGGGAAATATCTTCCATATTTTTTGTCCAGAGACAGACGGAGGAAGAATCAGTTTTTAAATCCGCCCATTTATTCATAAATTCCCCGTGATTGTTTACGGCAAGCGCGGCGGCGCGCGGCGCATCAGGGAAAGGCAGCAGACCCAGACGCACCAGCACCTGAAAACCGTTGCAGATACCGATGACCGGTTTTTTCCGTGCGGTGAAATCGCGGAAAATATCGCCGAGCTGTGCACGGATCTTTAAAGCCAGAAGCTGGCCGCTACCCAACTCATCCCCGAAGGAAAAACCGCCCGGCAATGCCAGCCCGTCATAACCGGACAGCTGCTGCGGGTTTTCAAGAAGGCGGTTGATATGCACAATTTCAGCTGCGCCGCCGGCATGAAGAAAGGCGGCAGCGGTTTCACTTTCGCAATTGACGCCGTCACCTGCCAGCACCAGAAATTTCGGCAGGCTGTTTTTATAAAGCGTGTTTGTTAAAGGGAGAGACTGTTTTTCCATTTATCCTCCATCTCGCTTAAGGAGATTGTGATGCGTGAATAGGGCGCGGGCAGTTTTAGTGACAAGTCCTCATCATCCGTCACCTGCCCCAGCAGCAGCGGGGAATGACCTGCAAAGTGATCATCAAAAACGGCGCGGTGCGCAGGCGCAACCGATACAAGGAAACGTCCTGCCGCTTCACCGAACAGCAGATCCGTTAGCGGCAGCGCGGTATTCATTATGTCGACAGCTGCGCCTTTGCCGCCGCCGATCATACTTTCCGCCAGCGCCACCAGCAGCCCGCCATCCGAGAGATCATGGCCCGATGACAGCACGTTATTCCGACAGGCTTCGTGATAGGCACGGTAGAGCGCGATATTTTTTTCCATGTTGATACCGGGCGGGGTGCTATCCGCTGCGAAATGCTGTGCGAATTCCGATGTGCCTAATCCGGCATGATTTTCCCCCAGCAGATAAATAAAATCGCCGCTGTTTTGAAAATCGCTGCGGGTCGTATGGCGGATATCGGCCTTGGCCATTGCCGTGACCAGCAGGGTCGGCAGAATGCTGATCGTGATGTCGCGACTCTGATGATCTTTGCCGCGGTAATCATTCTTCATGCTGTCCTTACCGCTGACCAGCGGCGCGCCATAGGCGGTGCAGATATCATAAAGCCCCTGACAGGTTTTGACCAGCTGCCCCAGCTTGAGATCACCATCGGGCGTATGCGCGCTTTTGACCGGATCGGGCCAGCAGAAATTATCCAGCAGGCAGCACATATCCGGATCGCCGCCTGATACGACAACATTACGGATGGCTTCATCCACCGCATATTGCGCCATTAGATAAGGGTCACTCAAAGACAGGCGCGGCGCGAGTCCGCAGCCGATGGTAACGGCGCTTTCCTGTTCGCCGCCATGCGGATACAGCCAGATGGCACCGCAATCGGACGGGCCGTCACCTGTGCCGCTGAAAGGTTTGATATGGGTTGCGGCCTGTACCTCATGGTCATAGCGGCGCACCCATTTTTCTTTCGAGGCGATATTCGGCGCGCCGAGCAAGGTGAGAAGCGCGGTTTTGATGAAAGCGCCATTCGCCTCCGGCTGCGGCAGCTCCTGTATTGCGGTATTTTCCTTATGCCATGCTTTACGCGCTTGCCCGCCGTTCCAGACGGCTTGCAGTGTCATTTGTGGCAGGGAATTGTGCAGAAAATCAAGATCGAGTTCCGCAGCAATTTTGCCGCGGTAATGAATTGTCAGGAAACCGTCATCCTTGAAAAAGCCGATATCCGTTGCCTCTACGCCATGGATTTTTGCCAGCGCCAGAAAGTCAGCGGCATGTTGCGGCGGTACGGCAAAGCTCATCCGCTCCTGACTTTCACTAATCATCAATTCATAGGGCTGCAGACCGGGATATTTCACCGGACATTGTGCCAGCTCAATTTCCGCCCCGCCTGATTGTAGGGCCATTTCACCGATACTGGAGCTAAGCCCGCCCGCGCCGTTATCGGTGACGCTGGAATAAAGCCCTTTATCGCGGGCTTCCAGCAGGAAGGAGGTCAGGCGTTTTTGCGTCAGCGGGTCGCCGATCTGTACGGCGGTGGCGGGCGCGTTTTCATCCAGTGCCAGCGAACTGAAAGTGGCGCCATGAATACCGTCTGCGCCGATCGCGCCGCCGGCCATAAAAATGCGGTCACCGTTTTGCGCCTGTTTTTCTGCGGCGGCACGCCCGTCATCCAGCCGGCGGGGCATTGTGCCGATTGTGCCGCAAAAAACGAGAGGTTTGCCGGCGTAGTCCTGATCGAAAAAGATTGCGCCATTGACGGTGGGAATGCCGCTTTTATTGCCGCCGTCTTCCACGCCCAGATGCACGCCTTCAAAAATCCGTTTCGGTTCTTTCAGTTTTGCGGGCATATTTTCAGCCCCTAATGTGACAGGAAGATCGGGCGGCGCGAAACAAAAGACATCCGTATTGGCAATCGGCAAAGCACCGAGCCCGCAGCCGAGAATATCGCGGTTGACACCAAGAATACCTGTTAAAGCACCGCCGTAGGGGTCAAGAGCCGAGGGGCTGTTATGGGTTTCCGCCTTGATGCAAAGGTCAATCTTGCCGTCAAAACGCACAATACCGGCATTATCTTCAAAGACGGAGATTAGCCAGTCAATACCGCGCTGTTTTTCGATTTCTTTGGTGGCGCCTTTGATATAGGTTTTATACAGGCTGTTGATGTCAGTTGTTGCGCCTGTCTCATCCGTATAGGTGATAGCGGCACTGAAAATTTTATGTTTGCAATGCTCGCTCCAGCTTTGTGCGATGATTTCGATCTCCACATCCGTCGGCTGCGCGGGCAGGTTCTTTTCTGCGCGATGTGCGGCAACATTTTTATCATGATAATGGCGCTCGATATGTTTGATTTCATCAACTGTCAGCGCAAGACAGCGGTCAGTGCTCAACTGCGCAAGTTCCGCATCACTGCGGTCAAGGTTGATGGTCAGAATTTCCGGCGCGCCCTGCAGATGCACATGCGGCAGGTTGATGTCGTTAAAACGGTTCAGCGCGGCAAATTCTTCCGGTGTGTAAACACCGATTTTTTCAATCAGCGGATTGGCGAATTCCTCTGCGGCAAGTGTTTCAGCCTCTGTACGGGAAATGTCGCCGCTGACGGCATAAATCCGTCCGCTGGCAACGCTTGCGGTTATACCGCCAAGACCGAAAGCTTCGGCGGCGCTGTGGGCAGGATTATCTGTAACGCCGGGGCGGAATGTGACTTCGATAATATAGGCGGCGCCGGTCAAAATATCTGCGCCCTTGCCGTCCATATGGATTTTCTGGATCAACGGATCGGCGAAAATATCGCTGCCTTGTTGTTGTAGTTTTTCTTTCTCCGCCGTTTCCGATTCCACAAGATAGAAATTTGTTTTGCGGATCTCGCAGCCGGAAAGTTTTTGCGCATCCGGCGCGGCGAGGTCTTCGATTTCAAAACGGATTTTAGCGGATGCGGTCATGCGCGTTTCTCCTGAAAATTCTTATTTTGCAGCTGCTGCAGCAGTAAGGCGACGGCATCGATATAGGTTTGATATTCCAGCGCCATGCCGCGTGCGGTGAAGCTTTCCAGCGTGTCATCGCTCTTGCGCGGGAAGCGGCGTTGCAGAATGATCGGCCCGGTATCAATGCCGGAATCAACAAAATGAACTGTCACGCCGGACTCGGGAACATTTTCGGTGAAAGCGCGTTGATAGGCATCCTTGCCGCGAAAGGCGGGTAGCAGGGAGGGGTGGATGTTGACGATGCGGGCGCAGCCTAAGGCGGAGTCGTAAAATTCCGCGATAAATTCTGCGCTGAGGATGCGCATATAACCCGCCAGAAAAATCCAGTCGGCATCATAATGCGCGAGCGCTGTGCGGATTTTTTCCTCATGATTGTGTTTGGAACTTTCAAACGGGATGACATGACAAGGAAGATCAAGCGCCGCGCATTTTTCGATCACCCCCGCAGCGGGATTGTCGCAAATAACGGCGGCGACGGAAAAATCAGGATTTTCCGCAGCGTGACGGATCAGGTTTGCGGCATTTGTACCGCTGCCTGATGCGAAGATGATGCTGCGGATTTTTGCCTTATGTGCCAAAGCCGCCCCCTGCAATATCGTCACGGAAATGTGCGCCGCAAAAACTGATTTGCGCCAATGCCGCATAGGCTTTTTTGCGCGCCTCTTCCGCATCTTTGCCAATCGCGGTGACACCCAGAACGCGCCCGCCGGTATTGACCCAATCCGTGCCGTGTTTTTTTGCGCCTGCCAGAAAGATAAGCGCGTTATTGTCATTTTCTGCCTGATCAATGCCGTTGATGGTTTGCTGCAGGGTCATCGCGCTGCCGTCGGTGGACGGATAGCCTTCCGAGGCCATGACGATATGCACCGCCGTCGCGCCGGAAAGGCTGAACGATTTTTTACCAAGAGAGGCCAGATCACCTTTTGCGGCGGCAAGGAAAATTTCAAGGATGTCATCTTCCATCAGCGGCAGCAGAATCTGTGTTTCGGGATCGCCCAGCCGCACATTATATTCAATGACATTGACGTTATCGCCATCCACCATTAATCCGGCAAACAGAATGCCTTTAAAAGGTGTGCCGCGTGCGGCCATACCGTCCAGCGTTTTTTTGAAAATATGTTCCGCGACAAATTTTCTGACTTTGTCAGACGGCCAGCCCTGCGGACTGAAGCCGCCCATACCGCCGGTATTCGGACCTTTGTCACCGGCGAAAGCGCGTTTGTAATCGCAGGCATAGCCGAGTGTCAGGAAATCCGTGCCGTCGCAAACGGCAAAGGCGGAGACTTCTTTCCCTGTTAGTTTTTCTTCCAGCAGCAGGCGTTCCGTCTTGACGGTGCAGGCAGGGTTGACCATGAAATCTTTTGCCGTTTTCAGCGCTTCGTCACGGCTGTCGGTGACAACAACGCCTTTACCTGCGGCCAGCGTATCGGCCTTGACGACGAAACCTTTGGAGGCATCCCAGTTTTGGATGATGTCTTGCGCGGTGTCAAAATCATTGCAGGCGGCAAAACGTGCTGTGGGGATTTCTTCATCCCGCATGAAATCCTTGGAAAAGATTTTTGAACTCTCCAGCTGTGCCGCAGCTTGCGTAGGGCCGAAAACAGTAAAACCGTTTTCCTCCAGCAGATCAGTGAGCCCCTCGGCCAGCGGCTGTTCCGGACCGATGATGACCAGATCGGGTTTGATTTCCTGCGCGGCTTTCAGGAAATCCGTTTCCGTCTTGCAGGCGGTTTTCGGCAAGGCGGCAATACCGTCGCTGCCGGGAAGAACAATTGTTTTTTTCAGCAAAGGTGATTGTGACAATTTCCAGGCAATCGCATGTTCGCGCCCGCCGCTGCCGATCAGCATGACTGTTTTCTTATGCGGCATGTTTCTTGCCCCAATTATCAAGCGTTGCTGCCACATCTTTTAAGGGCCAGGCATTATCAAAGCAGGATTTTTGATAGAATTTTTCCGCCAAGGCACGGGCAATGCTTTTGTAAATCATGGCTGTGGCGGTTTTGAGCGCAGGGTCGAGAACGGGCGGTGTCTGCTGAAGCTCATCAACACAGATGGTTTTCCAATCGGCAATGCCGCGCTGATCCGCCAGTTTTTTTGCTTTTTCGACGGCTTGTTCCCAGTTGTTGCCGCGATAGAATTTGCGCAGGACTTCCTTGGAAAGCTGGGTGCCGTTATAACTCAGGCGCAGCTCATCCGGACCGATGGAATCAATCAGCACAAAATCGCGGTTGCCCTCCGCATCTGTTTCTTTGGCAAAACCGAATTCCAGCTTGCCGTCCAGAAGGTCGATACCGATTTCTGCGAAAATACCGTGCAGGGTTGCGGCGGCGGTTTTCATCTGCTGTTGCAGTTTTGAAAACTCCGCATCATTCATGCCGGAAATTTTTTGCGCCTCATCATAGGTCAGATAGCGGTCGTAATTTTCCAGCTTGGTCGAAAATTCAATCACCGGTGCGGTGAAAACATCTCCGGCTTTCGGCGGCGTATCCAGACCGAGGCTTTTGCAATAATCCGCATCGCCTGCGCGTTTCAACAGCGAACTGCCTTCGGGAACGGCATAGCGGAAAATGACCTCCAGCGGGACAAGGCAGCCTGCGGGCTTTGTATCATAGGCACTGTAATCAAAGGAGAGCTTTCCGTTTTCCGATTTTTCGGCGGGGCGGAGCACATCCATTTTCTCAACGGAAAGCAGCGGGGTTTTATGCGTAAAGATGTCATCACCAGAGAGTATTGCGCCATTCTGATCCAGCAGCGCATTCATATGACTGTTGATGCCGCGCTGTTTTAACAAATCGAAAAACAGCCATGCCAGCATGGCGAGTGCCGCACCTTTTTCCGGCAATATGTCAGGCATTTCGCCCCAGTCGAAAACCGAGTAACGGTCGGAAAATTGAAAAATCAAATCGTCTTTCTCGAAACCTGCACGGATGTCCTTAACCGATCCGCGATACAGAATCTCCGGTAATTGTGTCATGGCTTTCCCTCTCTCTATTTTCTTCCGTCGCATTTTTAAACAGGCGTTCCGCCGCCAATACCGCATTACGCGAATTATTTGCGCCGACCCACAGCCCGCCTTTTTGCGCCCAGTTGTAAATCTTCAGATAGTTTTCCGGTTTTTGGATTTCTTCCTTGCTGAAAAGCGGCACATGCGCGCCCAGCACATCTGGAAGAATATCGGCATCTTCCGTCACATATATAATATTGAAGGCATCACCGGCATATTTACTGCCTTCGGTAACATGCCAACCCTTCTCTTCGGCCAGTGTTTCGGCGCGGGCGAATTCCGCTTTGGCGTAATCTTCCTCTGCCGCGAAAGGCGGCAGTACAAAATGCAGGCGCGGTTGTTCATTTTGCAAAAATTCCTGATAGCGCAGCAGAAAGGCGGCGATGTTTTTTTCCTGCCCTGCGCCGCTGGTTAAGACCGGCATGCCGAAAGGCATTTGCGCGATGGAGGCCAGTGCGTCCAACCCGCCGAAATGCGCCATCACGGAGACGCCGAAAACCGGCTTGTCGGAAATCGAGGCGCAAACGCCGGGGAGTGCGGCGGCAAGCCCTGCCCCTGCAACGATGACATCACCGTTCCAGCTTTTCAGTTTTTCCTGCAATTCTTCAAGATTGCGGTGGGCGGAGATAACGGCGAATTCAACCTCGCCCGCTTTTTTCAGTTCCTCAATCAGCGGGGCGTAAGTGCCTTCATCCGAATTGCTTCCGAAAACGACAAAAATTTTCATGCGCGTCTCTCTTTCTTCATAACATCTTTTTTAACTGTTGCGGCATTCTCCAGTCTTTCGGCGCGCCGCGCTTCCGTGAAATTTGTGATATCGGCGGCGGCGGTCGGGTATTTCCCGTCAAGACAGGCCATGCACAGGCTGTCTTTGGAGGCCGCTTTTTTCAAATCATCTTCGTCCAGATAAATGAATTTCCGCGCCCCTGCCCATGCGGCGATTTCCATGACGCTTTTTTCATTGGCGACCAGCTCCGTCGGGTCGGGAAAATCAATGCCGTAAAAACAGCCGTGCCGGATCGGCGGGCAGGTAATGCCCAGCACGATTTCCTTGGCGCCGTTTCTTTTCAGTAATTCGATAATGCGTTTCGAGGTCGTGCCGCGGACAACACTGTCATCGATCAGCAGAATATTTTTGCCTTCGATTTCGCTGCGGATCGGGCTGAGTTTCAGATGCACGGCTTCTTCGCGTTTTTCCTGCGTGTTCAGGATAAAGCTGCGATGGACATAGCGGTTTTTAATCAGCCCCTCGCGGTAGGGCAGGCCGAGCGTATCGGCGGCGGCAATGGCGGCGGAACGGCTGGTATCGGGAACAGGCATCACGACATCGGGGCTGATTTCACCCGCGTCAATTGCCGCCTGTGCTTTGAGGCCGAGTTGCTCGCCCAGCCGCAGCCGGACTTTGTAAACGGATTCATTTTCAATCGTGCTTTCGGCGGCCGAGAAATAAATCCATTCAAAGACGCAAGGCGCGGGGAGGGATTTGCTTGTTTTTAAGACGGCGCTGAGCAGATTGCCTTCAAGATCAATATAAATAAATTCACCCGGTGCGACATCACGCAGGAATTCATAACCGAGATAATTCAGCGCGACCGTTTCCGAAGAAATGCACCAGCGTGTTTCGCCGTTCTCCGTTTTCTTCTGCCCCAGTACCATCGGGCGGATGCCGTCAGGGTCGCGGAAGGCGATCATGCCGGATTGCCCGACCAGACCGATAACGGCATAGCCGCCGCGGAATGTGTCGAAAATATGTTTTGTGGCGCGGCACATATTGGCAAAGCTGAAGCTTTCGGCGCGGACTTCATGGCCATCCAGCAGATAATGGCTCCAGTAATATAAAAGGATTTCAAGATCGTTTTTGGTCAGCAGATGGCGTTTTAATTCGCTGGTCAATGTATCGGCAAGGTCGCGCTGGTTGACGATATTGCCATTATGCACCATGCCAAGACCGAAAGGCGCACCGGTCAGCAGCGGCTGGATATCGCGCTTGCCGTTGCCGCCTGTCGTGGCATAGCGGGTATGGCCGATGGCCATTGCACCTGTCAGGTTCTCGATGCTTTCACGGTCAAAGACTTGCGCGACCAGTCCGAGGTCGCGCTTTTGGTAAAACATTTTTGAAAGATCATCATAAGAAAGCAGACCTGCCGCATCTTGTCCGCGGTGCTGCAACGTGAGCAAACCGCGATAGGCCTCATAGGCTGCCTGATATTCGGGATCACCCTGAAAAGAGGATGCCGAACCGGCTATTCCGATAACACCGCACATTATGCACCCAAACCCTGCGTTTATCCGAATCCCGTTTTAAAGTAAAACGCCCTTCGTCCTGTTGTCACAGTTTTACGGTGAAATAACAAGAGGCTTTTTCAAAAAAAGACAAGATATATGCATTTTCAGGCTTTATGAATACCGTATATTGTTAGTGTGGCAAATCCGGCAACTGATCATGCTGTTGTTTTAAATCAGTCCGGCTGTTAGCAGGAGACCCAGAAGATATAATGTTGCGGCGACAAGTTTCTGGACAAAGCCGATCGTGACTTTTTTCAGCCCGGCCTTGCCTGCCAATACGCCGGCAAAGGCGGCAAGGGTCGCGGCGGCCAGAAGCGGCATATTCGCCTGCGCCATAATTAGCGTGATATTAAGACCGTAAACGGCAAGGCGGGTGATGTCGACAAGCGCGGCAATGGCCGCATTGCTGGCCACGAACCGGTCTTTATCCAGACCTGCACGGATCAGAAAAGCGCTGCGGAACGCGCCCTGATGCCCCGATAATCCGCCGAAAAAACCGCTTAAAATACCGCCGAGCGGCAGGGTGCGGGCGGAGAGGTTGATCTTTTTCAGAACGGGAAGCCATTCCAGCGTCGCGAAGAAAATCAGCAATAATCCCACAGCCAGTTTGACGGGGGTGACTTCCGCCGTTGCTCCAAATACCGTATAGGAATGAATTTCCGGCAAAACGGCGAGTTTTGCCAGCAGCCATGCGCCGGGTACGGTCGCAATCATTGCAGGGATGCCAAAGCGTGCGGTGACGCGCCAGTCAATATATTTCCAAAGCGTTGCCAGTTTGAACAGGCTGTTTAACAGATGGACGACAGCCGTCATGGCGACGGCAACGGTGACGGGGAAAAAAATCGCGACAACAGGCATCAGGATTGTGCCGAGACCGAATCCGGAAAACAGGGTCAGGAGAGAGGCAAAAAACGCCGTCATAATAATGGTCAGCGACATCATGGTTTGGGAGTCTCCTTTTCAAAAAAACGGCGGAGAAAAAATTCTCCGCCGTTTCCTTTGTTTCTCCGCGCAGAGCGCGGATCACCTGTTTATTTCTTTTTGGCAGGCGCTTTCTTTTTCTTTGCTGCGGCTTTGGATGCAGCAGGAGCGGAAGCGGCCTGTTTTTCGGCGGCGCGTTTGGCACGCAGCGCCTGATTGCCTTTGTCTTCGAAAGCATCAACGGCAACCACGGCTTCGCGCGCGGCATTGGCGTCTTTGATCAGCTGGGCTTCTGCTTTCGACAGGATTTTGGCTTTAACGGCCTTGTCCAGATCTTTGCTGTCCAGCTTGCCTTCTTTGACGGCTTCGTTGATTTTCTTTTCCAGCGGTTCTGCCGCAACGACTTTTTTGAACGCGTCTTCAAGAATGAAGAGCGGCTCTTTTTCATTTGTCGGCAGATAAATACCACCCGTCAGACGGTCACGTGCCGGGCCCGGTGTGGAAACCAGCGTGGCAACCTGATGGTCCAGCTTGTCGGACGGTGCTTTGTTGCTTTGGCGTCCGAAGAAGGGCAGAACGCTGAGCGGTGCCGTCATCAGCTTCAGGATACCGCCGACAAATTTGTTCGGGTAGTTATCCAGAAGGTCATTCATGGCTTTTTCCGCATCATGCAGCGACTGCTCGGCAGCCCATTTCATCAACGGGATATCTTCCTTATTGCTGCCTTGCGCTTCGAAATGGCGCAGGGTTGCGGAAGCGATATACATGTTGCTGAGGACATCGCCAAGACGTGCCGTCACGCGCTCTTTCCGTTTCAGGCTGCCGCCCAATACGCCTGCGGAGACGTTGGAAAGCAGGTTGAACTGTGCCGACAATTTATTGATTTTCTGATAATAACGCTTGGTGTTTTTATCTTTTGTCGGTGTGCGTGTCAGGCGTCCGTTTGTCACGCCCAGCCACATGCTGCGTCCGGCATTGATGACACTGTTGAGGATATGGCCGACCAGATGTTTGGTCAGAGCTTTCTCGTCATTGTCTTCAGCGGCCTGAATTTCTTTCAGCATGTAAGGATGCGAGCGTACCATGCCCTGACCGAAGATGATCAGGTTACGTGTCATGATATTCGCGCCTTCAACCGTGATGGCGATCGGAATACCTTTATAGGCTTCGGCCAGCAGGTTGCTCGGGCCTTCACTGACAGCTTTACCGCCGTGAATATCCATGGCGTCATTAACGGTTTTACGCATTTTTTCCGTCAGATGGTATTTGACGATGGCAGACGGGATGGCGGGACGCTCTTTACGGTCAACCATCTGGACGGTTGCCGTACGGGCAGCATCCATCATATAGGTCGTACCGGCCATGCGTGCCATAACTTCTTCGACGCCTTCAAATTTACCGACCGGCATATTGAACTGGCGGCGGACGCGGCCATAGGCGCTGGTCAGGCGTGTTGCCATTTTCGCACCAGAAGTCGATTGTGCCGGAAGCGAAATGGAACGGCCGATAGCCAGTGATTCCATCAGCATTTTCCAGCCCTGTCCGGCGCGCTCTTTACCGCCGATAATGTTATCCAGCGGGATAAAGACGTCTTTACCCTGATTGGGGCCGTTCTGGAACGGCACATTCATCGGACGGTGGCGGTCACCGATTGAAACACCCGGCAGATCAGACAGACGGGATCAGGGCGCAGGTGATGCCGATATCTTTTTTGTCGCCAAGCAGACCGTCGGGATCTTCCATTTTGAAAGCCAGACCGATCAGTGTCGCAACGGGGCCCAGCGTAATATAGCGTTTGTCCCAGTTGATTTTGATGCCCAGTTCGCCTTTTTCGTTTTTGCAGACAACGCCCGTATCCGGCATGCCGCCCGCATCAGAACCCGCATTCGGGCCTGTCAGTGCGAAACAGGGGATTTCCTCACCTTTGGCAAGGCGCGGCAGATAATAATCTTTTTGATCCTGTGTGCCGTATTCATGGATCAGCTCGGCCGGGCCGAGGGAGTTGGGAACCATAACGGTGACGCCGGCAGTAATACTGCGGGAGGACAATTTCATTACGACTTGCGAATGCGCATAAGCGGAAAATTCGAGACCGTCATATTTTTCCGGCACAACCATGCCGAAAAATTTGTTTTCTTTCATGAAATCCCAGATTTCATCGGGAAGATCGCCGAAATCATTGCCGTTATTGTTGATTTTCCAGTTATCGATCATGTCGCAAAGTTCTTGCACGGGACCGTCAATAAAGGCTTGTTCTTTCGCGGAGAGTTCGGGGGTCGGCAGGCTGCGCATTTTGTCGAAATCGGGCTTGCCTTTAAACAGCTCGCCTTCAAAGCCGACGGTGCCGGATTCCAGCGCCTCTTTTTCGGTCTGCGAAATCGGCGGCATAACCTTTTTATACGTCTCCAGAATCTTTTTGCGGATCATGGGTTTTCTCTCCTGTTGTTGAACGTGCATTTATGTCATGTATGAAATACGGCGGTATTACACCAAAACGGGTCGTATCATGTCAAGATAATATCGCAACTGCGGGGGCGTATTGGGCAGATAGTTCAGGGTTATGTCATATGAGGGGATATTATTTCACATATTTTTAAAACTTATTGAAAAATAAGGTGTTATTCTTACCATAATCTTAAATTTTACGGGATGATTCTTCCGACTCACAGGCGCGTTACGGATGCGGCGATGACCGTCTTTCAAACCGTAATTATTAATAAAACAATAACATAATAATTATACAAAATATAACTTGCGGTTGTGCGGCTTTGCGGGAAAGGGCAAGGGATTTACGACTGATAAGTGACAGATTGTCGGCGCTTGTTCTTTCATATATATGACGTATGATATGTGCCGGATGATCTATGAGACAAAAAAACGGATGGACGGATATGGCGAAAGAAAAGATTCGCGTGGCGGCATTGCAATGCGGGATGCGGCGCGTGGCCTCGGCAGAGGAATTTGAAAAGCGGCTGGATGATTTTACCGCGGCGGCGGCGGGAGACGGTACGGATTTTATTCTTTACCCGGAATTGCTGACCTTGTGTCTGTTATCGGCGGCGGAGAAAAAACTGAGCCTTGCCGAAGGTGTTGCGGCGCTGAGCGATTATACGCCGCGCTGGCAGGAATTTTTAAAAAATCTGGCGGCAAAACATAACATCAATATTATCGGCGGCTCGCATCTGCATAAAGATGCGGAAGGTGCGGTGCGTAACAGCTGTTATATCGCTTTGCGGGATGGCGGCTTTGTCACGCAGGACAAGTTGCACCCGACCCCGAATGAAGCCGGATGCTGGCATTTGCAGGGCGGCGATACGCTCCGCGTGATTAAGACGGATTGCGGCCCGATCGGCGTGCTGATCTGTTATGATTCCGAATTCCCCGAAGCGGCGCGAAAACTGGCCGATGACGGCGCGGAGATTTTATTCGTGCCGTTCTGCACGGATGAGCGCCAGGGCTATTACCGTGTGCGTTATTGCTGCCATGCGCGGACGGTGGAAAACCAGTATTACGTTGTGGCGGCGGGCGGCACAGGATATTTGGAGAATGTCGAAAATGCCGATCATCACTATGCTGAAAGCTGTATTTTAACGCCTTGTGATTACGGTTTTGCAAAAGACGGTATCGCGGCAATCGCCGCTGCGGAGGAGGAAGCCCTGATTGCTGCCGATCTGGATATTCCTGCGCTGCATAAGGCGCGCACAAGCGGCACGGTGCAAAATTTAAAAGACCGCCGCACAGATCTTTATGACATGTCGTGGAAATAACATTATTTCACCATATGGGTGGCGGGTACGCCGCTATAGGTCAAAGACTTATAAGGGGTGAAGCCGAATTTGCTCCAGAAGCTTTCGGAATTCTGCACGGCGACCAGTGAAAAATGCTCCAGCCCGTTTTCTTCCGCCAGCGCGAAAGCGGCTGTGACCAAAGCGCGCGCCGCACCTTTGCCGCGCGCGGCGGGGGCGATGGCAAGGTCATGGATATAAAGGCAGTCGGGATTTTCGGGTAGAGACATATTTTCCGTAAAGAGCGGCGCCGTTTCATTTTTGCGCCAGGGATGCACGAAAAGATAGGCCTGCAAAACACCGTCCTGATACCATCCTAATGCGCCTTCCGGAAAGACACGCTGTTTTTCGCGGAAGATCGCGGCATCCTCCCATAATTCTTTCGGATAGGATTGCTGCTGCACGGCGACAACAGCATCCAGGTCGCTTGCGGGAATGGTTTTTATATCCGTCTTCATGTTTCTTCCGTTAAAAATGTGATATCCAGCCCGTCCAGTGCCGCCTGATATTCCCCAAGCGTAATGACATCAAGACAAGGAAAGGCACCTTGCGGCAATCTATCCCCTGCGGCCAGTTTTTGCGCCAGAATAATTGCGGGTATTGACGGAATATAGGGCCCGTGATTGCTTTTGGCAATGATGTAAAAAGTCAGCGTTTTTGTTTCGCCGCTATGATCCGTTCCCGTCAGACGCAGATGGAAGGCGCTTTTGCCGCTGCCAAACGGGTCAAACAGGCGCGAGATTTTATACAGCAGCGGGGCGAGCGGCACGAGGCTTTTTATCAGCCCGCTGCGCGGCAGGAATGACAACAGCCATAATCCGAGATGTTGCAGGCGGCTTTCCGTTCCCGCGCCAAAGCGGATTGTTTTCACAGCGGGATAGCGTTGCGGAAACAAGGCAAGGTCAGGGATATCGCAATCCGCCAGCAGACGCTTGCCGATTTCGGGATAGATATGACTGCGCAGATTTTGCCAGCCATAGGTTTTTTGCATTTTGCCGTTCATGCGGGTTTCGAAGGGACGCCCGACATAGCTAAGAATGGCGGAACTCGTCGCCAAGCCGCGATTGGTCTGCTGTGCGGTGGCGATGCCGTAATCAATATTGTCGATGCTTTGGAAACGGTCTTGGTAACGGTCGATAACGGCGGCGGACAGGCAGGGGACGGAGCTTGCGCCGCTGATAACGGTGACGCCGCGTTGTTTT
Source organism: Pseudomonadota bacterium (assembly GCA_013285465.1). Taxonomy (NCBI): domain Bacteria; kingdom Pseudomonadati; phylum Pseudomonadota; species Pseudomonadota bacterium. The sequence continues at coordinate 2,445,201 of CP053449.1, read as the reverse complement.
GCATCCTGATCCAGCGCGGTGATGCCGCAGACGAAATCCCGCGCATCGGCAAGATCGGCATAGTGGCAGCCGGCGGCGATGCAGGCTTTGGCAACATCATAGCCTTGCCCCTGAAACGGGCCGGAGGTATGGATGACCATATCCGGCGCGGCGCTTTTTAAAACCGCGCTCATGTCTTTTGTAATATCCAGCACGGCGGTTGCGGGTTTATGCGCGGCATCCGTCAGCGTCGCGGCAAAATCTGCGGCTTTTTTTGCGTCACGGCCGCCGATAATCAGCCGGATTTGCGGATGCGGCGCAAGGCGGCGGCAGATATAGCTGCCGAAATTACCGTATCCGCCGATAACAAGAATGCGCGTCAGGGATGCCATGGAGTGTTTTCTTTCAATCTTACGGTTTTGCGACCATCAGGTAAAAAATGCCGACCACGCCCGCAAAGGCCGGCCAGCCGAGCAGAAACCAGATGCGGAACAATTTTGTATAATTTGCGGGCAGAGATGTGTCGTTGTCGATGGCATGACGCAGCATATTGCGCAATCTGATCTGGATAAAAACAACGGGAATCCAGCACAGGCCGACCAGCAGATATAATGCGCTACTCCGGATAATCCATGTGTCATGGAAGGAGTAGCCGCCTTCGATTATAAGAAGAAAACCCGTCAGCGGCTGCAGGATAACGGCGGGAAGCGTGAAGATGAAATCAGCCAGAACGGTAAAGCGCGCGGCGTAATATTTCTGGTGCAGATTTTCGGCAAAGCGCGCGGCATACATGAAAAAAGCAATCCCCAGCCCTGTGCCGAACAAGATCGCGGCGCTGAGAATATGCAGGGTTTTTAAGGTGAAATACCAGTCCATTTTTTTGCGGTTTTACGATGCCTGTTTTTGTGCGGCTTTGTTCTTAATCGCCGCTATACAGGATTTTTTGGGCACGGGTGTCGCCTTTTTCGGCGGCCCGCTGCAGCAAACGCCAGCCCGCACCGTAATTCTGCCCCGACATATCATAGCGGAGATAGTAAAGCCCCAGCCTGTATTCCGCTTCGGCGTTTTTTTGCGCAACGGCCCGTTTGAACCAGATCATGCCATCCGTGTCATAGCCTTTATCCATCAGCCGCAGCCCCAGCAGTAATTGCGCTGCGGCATCATTGCCATGGGCGGCCTCGCCCAGCCATTTCAGCGAGGCTTTCAAATCTTTTTCAAAACCGTCCGTGCCGAAATAATGCGCCATGGATAAGCGGTACTGTGCCGCCGCATCGCCTTTTTCCGCCTTGCTGCGCAGTGCGTCCGGCGTTTCCGTTGCGGTATCGGCGTCTTTCATATCCGTCAAAACCCGTCCGGCATCCTGAACACCTTGATTGACGGCTTTTTGCAGCCAGATTTTTGCCTGTGCGGGATCGGAGGGAATGCCGGGGATTGTATCTGATGCGAGAATTTTCCCCAGAACAAATTGCGCATAGGCATCATTATTGTCATCTGCGGCTTTTTTCAGCCAGTCCAGACCTGTCGGGACATCCTGCTCTGCACCGACACCTGTCAGATAGGCAAGCCCTGTCATGGTCTGCGCCTCCACATCGCCTGTTTCGGCAGCGGGCAGAAAAGCCTCGACCCCCATGCTTTCAATGGCGACCAGATCGGCTTCAAATGCCTGCGCCGTTTGCGGCGCACCGAGAAACAGTGCCGCCGTTATCAGAAAAACCGGAAATATTTTGGATATGCGGGCCATGATTGTGCACTCCTTGCGCTGCGTAACATCTGTAAAATTACCGCATGGTTTGGCAAAAATTGCAAACACCAAATATAAAAAAAGCCGTTTTTTAAAAGGGCAGGGCTGTTTATAATGGCATCATGAAAATGACGAGTAGGAAGGAGTGCGTAGAATGAAAGATGTGAAAATCTACGGTATCAAGAATTGCGACACCATGAAAAAAGCCATTACTTTTCTGGATGAGGCCGGTGTGATGTATGATTTCCATGATTATAAAAAACTGGGGATTGATGAAGAGGTGCTGGCAAAAGCGATTGACGCGCATGGCTGGGAAAATGTCATCAACCGCCGCGGCACGACATGGAAAAAACTTCCTGAATCCGTCCGTAGCACAATGGATGCGGAACAGGCCGTGCATATTGCGCGTGATAACCCCTCCGTGATTAAACGCCCTGTTCTGACGGCGGGCGGCGAGATTCTTTTGGGCTTTGACGCGGAAGAGTATCACCGCATTCTAGGCCGGAAACATGGGTGATATTTTCGGAAAAATCAGCCGCCGGTATTTTTTGGGCGGTGCGGTATCGCTGGCGGCGCTGGCGGGACTGCCGCCCCTTGCATATGGACAAATGGAGGGGTGGAATCTGCAGCTTCCCGATTTATCCAGCGGTCCCATTAAACGCAAAATTCCCGCGACGGGTGAAGAGATCAACGCCATCGGCATGGGAACATGGGTGACGTTTAATATCGGCGATGACCCGTTGCTGCTGGAGCATTGCCGGCTGGTAATGCGGGCTTTTTTCGCAGCGGGCGGCGGTATGATCGATTCTTCGCCAATGTATGGGACATCCGAAGCGGTCATTGGCCGGATATTGCAGCAGCTTGAAAAAACGGAGCCGTTATTTGCAGCGACAAAAGTCTGGACGGATATGCCGAGTTATAAAATCTGGCAGGGTGCAAAAAAACGCGGCATTTTGCAGATGGAGGAATCACGGAAACTGTGGGGCATTCCCAAATTCGACCTGATGCAGGTACATAACCTTGCCGATTGGGAAACGCAGCTGGAGACATTATTCGCCGATAAGGAGGCGGGTAAAATCCGCTATGTCGGCGTAACAACGTCGCATGGTTTGCGCCATGAGGCCATTGCGCATGTGATGAAAACACAGCCGATTGATTTTGTGCAATTCACTTATAATATCGTCGACCGCGCGGCGGAAAAGCTGTTGCTGCCGCTGGCGGCGGAACGCGGCATTGCCGTGATTGCCAATATGCCTTTCCGCCATAAACAATTATTTGACCTTTACGGGCAACAACCGCTGCCGGAATGGGCCGGGGAAATTGATTGCTATAACTGGGCGCAGTTCTTCCTGAAATTCATTATTAACCACCCGCATGTCACCTGCGCGATTCCGGCGACACGGAAAGTCGGACATATGCTGGAAAATGTACAGGCCATGTATGGCCGTCAGCCGGACCAGGAAATGCGGGCGCGGATGGCCGCCTATGTTGCCAATCTTTGAGACTGATATCATAAGGAATTTTTGATGCTGCCTTTTACCCATGATGCTCTGACGGCTTTATTCCACAATTATAATACAGGTATTCACCCCGCCCCCTGGGTGATGATATGCGGGGCGCTGCTGGCGTTATTATGCCTGTTGAAACCTGAAAATATCGGCGGGTGGGCGATCTCCGCCATATTGGCTTTATTCTGGATGTGGACGGGCGGCGTGTTTCATATGGTGTATTTTACACCGCTGAATTTTATGGGGCCGGTCTATGGTTTTTTCTTTCTTATGCAGGCCGTCTTGTTTCTGGCGGTTGGGGTTGTGATGGGAAAGCTGGATTTCCGTCTGGAGAAATCTTTGGCGGCGGCGCTGGGTCTGCTTTTTGTCGTGCTGGCGCTGGTCGGTTATCCGCTGGTGGAAAAACTGACAGGTCTTGCAAATAGCGATTTGCGTTTTGCCGGAACGGCGCCGGGACCGACGGCGCTGTTTACCGTCGGGCTGCTTTTGACCGTCAAGAAACGGAAGACGGCACTGCTGATGGCACTGATTCCGCTGGCGGCGCTGGGAGTGGAGGTCTATACCGGTTTTGTCCTGAATCTGCCATTCGACATCTATACATCAGCGGCGGCTTTCTGTGCAGCCGCGCTGATATTCACAAAAAAACAGACGGCCTGAAAGTTTAGGCTGCGGCGGTTTTCTTTGTTGATGACGTATTTGTGAGTGCCTGGTCCAGATCGGCCTTCAAATCCGCGACATCCTCGATACCGACCGAGAGCCGGACAAGATTATCGGTGATGCCGAGCTGCGCGCGGATCTCCGGTTCGATGGAGGCATGGGTCATAATCGCCGGAATTTCGGAGAGGGACTCAATGCCGCCAAGACTTTCCGCCAGCGTAAAATATTGCAGCCCGGTCAGGAAGACATTGGCCTCCGCCGTGCCGCCTTTGACGCGCAGCGAAATCATACCGCCATAGCCCTGCATTTGTTTTTTGGCAAGATCATGCTGCGGATGTGACGGCAGACCCGGATAGATGACATCCTCCACTTGCGGATGCGCTTCCAGAAATTCAGCGATTTCCAGCGCATTCTTGCAATGTGCCTCCATACGGACACCCAGCGTTTTGACGCCGCGCAGCGTCAGCCAGCAGGCGAAGGGGTCGGGGGTTGCGCCGATGGAGTTCTGGTTGAAGGCGATCTGCTCGCGATAAGTATCATCTTTCAAAATCAACGCACCGCCGACAACATCACTGTGCCCGCCGATATATTTCGTTGTGCTGTGCATCACAATATCGGCGCCCAGCGCAAGCGGCTGCTGCAAATACGGCGTGGCAAAAGTGTTATCAACCACGGCCGTCAGTTTATGCTGTTTTGCCGTTTTGATCACAGATTCCAGATCCGTCAGCTTCAAGAGCGGATTGGTCGGCGTTTCCAGAAAGACCATTTTTGTACTGTCTTTGATAAAAGGCGCAATATCGGCACTGCCCGACAGGTCAACAAAATCCATCGTGACACCGAAATTTTTCAGCACTTTCGTCAGAAAACGATAGGTGCCGCCATAGACGTCATCGCCGACAATCACATGATCGCCCGGGCGCAGCAGCGCCATCATCAGAGTTGCGAGTGCCGCCGAACCGCTGGCAAAGCAAAAGCCGTGCGCGCCGCCTTCCATATCGGCCAGAACGGTTTCCAGTACCGTACGGGTCGGATTACCGCTGCGGGAATATTCGTATCCTTTATGGACGCCCGGCGCTTCCTGCGCGAAAGTCGTGGTCTGGTACAGCGGCGTGATAACGGCACCGGTGACGGGGTCGGGATGCTGCCCGGAATGAATGGCTTTGGTTCTTAGTTTTGCCATGATTATTCTCCCTCATTCAGAAAGCCGTGCTCGGCCATCCAGTCATCATTATAGATTTTGCTGAGATAGCTGCGGCCGTTATCATGCACCATCATGACGATGCGGATATTATCGGCTTTTCCTTCCTGATCCAGCTCCGTCAACAGACGGCGCAGTCCGGCCAGAACCGTTCCGGTCGAACCGCCGGCAAGGATGCCTTCCTCTTTCGCCAGACGGCGGACTTCGGCAAAGCTTTCCTTGTCGCTGATACGGTACATTTTATCAACGCTGCCGGTATCGAAAACATCGGGGTAAAAATCATAACCGATCCCTTCGACATGATAGGGTTTGTCGGCTTTGCCGGTATAAATCGAGCCGTCGGGATCGACGCCGATAATTTGAATTTGCGGATTTTTTTCTTTCAGGAAATGCGAGACGCCGGAAATTGTGCCGCCGGTACCCATACCGCTGATGAAATAATCCAGCTTGCCATCCGTCTGTTCCCAGATTTCCGGCCCTGTGCCTTCGTAATGGGCGGTCGGATTGCCGGTATTGATATATTGGTTCAGAAGATGGATATGGTCGTTTTCACGCGCCAGTTTTTTGGCGATTTCAATATAGCCTTCCGGATGATCGAAAGCATATTCGGTCGGGGTCAAAATCAGCTCCGCACCATAGGCTTTCAACAGACGGCGTTTTTCCTCGCTCATTTTCATCGGCATGGTGATAATCAGCTTATAGCCTTTCACCGCAGCCGCCTGTGCAAGGCCGATGCCGGTATTGCCGCTGGTCGGTTCCACCAATGTGTCACCCGGTTTGATGCGGCCTTCTTTTTCCGCAAGTTCGATCATTTTCATGCCGATGCGGTCTTTCATTGACCCGCCCGGATTCATATATTCCAGCTTTGCCAGAACTTCCGCGCCGGGAAATTCCGAAAACAGCCGGTTGATGCGCACCATCGGTGTCGAGCCGATGGCATCCAATACGGTATCGAAAATCTTGTTTCTGTCGGAAAAGGGGGAAGGGGCAGTCATTGCGGTGTCTTCCGTTTCCATGTTGGCAAAGCTTACAACTGTCATTTTTTTTCTCCAAAATTGTTTCTGTATTTCAAGTGTTTCATAAAACGCGGGGCGGGAAGAAAAAAGAAACAATTCCGCGGTGATTTAAAGCACTTTCCGTCTCAGACGTTATCACCAATGGTCTTTAAATATGTCCTGCCGCCGCGCATCGGACCACAAAGCGGTTCGCGGGGATATCCGAAATTCAACAACAACAAAAATTGTATTTCAGCGGGCGGTTCAACATATTTTTTCTCAAGACCTGTCTGTTCCGGTTTAAAGATTTTGCAATTTTTAAGAAAGCACGAATTTTATCGCATAACATTACATAAAAGTCCAGTATTTTTCACAGATATGCGTGGTTTCGGCAGGGAAATGTTTTTTTTGTCTTTTTCTGATATAATGAGATGATGTAAAAAAGAAAAAAACAGGTTTTTGGGGAGAAAATGGGTATTTTAGGAAGATTTTTTCGGTTATGCGGGGTCGGTATGCCCGTTGTTGTCATGACAGGCGGGCTGATTCTGGCCGCATCATTGCATTTGTCGGTCAGAGAGGTAGGCGCACAATCATTGATGAGCTGTACCTTCCGTGTAGACGGCAGCCGCCAATATATGTTCCGTAGCGGAAAAACCGATGGAAAAGTCTCTCTTAAAAACGGTCTGAGTGAAGGCGATGTCTACGGATATGGTCAGGTTAATCTGCTGCAGGGGGATATCGTCTTTTATAACGGAAAATCTTATATTGCCGTTCCGGGGCCGGATAAACCCGTTGTGGAAGAACGTGATGATTTGAAAGCCGTTTTTCTCGCTTACGGTCGCAGTCAGATCTGGCAGGAAATTCCGATTGAACGGGAATTATTCGGCATGGATGAAGTCAATGACTTCATTGAGGAAACGGCAAAAAGCCTCAATATGGATATGGAGGAAATGTTCGTGTTTCGTATTGAGGGCAAGGTTGAATACGCGAAATACGGTGTTATTTACCGCGACCCGACAAATACGGCGCGTCATACGCCGGGCCAGCATTCCTCCGCCACCAGCCTACGAAGTGGAAGGCGAAAATCTGTTGATTGTCGGTGCATGGGCGGGAGAAGATAATAGCGGGCAGTATACGGCACGCACGGAAACCATGCAGATGTATATGATTAATGAGGCCAAAGACAAGGCCGGACATATTGAAAATATTCACATCCAGCCCGGTGCGATACTGTACTGGCCGAATTGCTGATAAATACTGCCGGTTTTTAAACCTGTAGAATATCTTTTTCTTTATCGGCAAGGGTCTCGTCGATTTTCCCGACCCATTTATCGGTTGCTTTCTGCACGTCGCCTTCCAGACGTTTTTTCTCGTCTTCGGAAATATCTCCGGCTTTTTCAAGATCGCGGGCGGCTTCCATGCCGTCACGGCGGACATTGCGTACGGCTGTACGTGCCTGTTCGGCATATTGTGCGGCAACTTTTACAAGCTCTTTGCGGCGTTCCTCAGACAGATCGGGAAGCGGAACGCGAATCAGATTACCGTCGGATTGCGGGTTCAGTCCCAGACCGGCATTGGCGATACCTTTTTCAACGGCTTTTACCAATCCGCCGTCCCAGACCTGTACGGTCAGGAGACGTGCTTCGGGGGCGCCGACCGTGCCGACCTGGTTGATGGGCATCCGGCTGCCATAGGCTTCGACCGTGACATTGTCGAGAAGTGCGGTCGAGGCGCGGCCTGTACGCAGCCCGCCCAGATCCTTGTTCAGTGAGTCATATGCGCCTTCCATGCGGCGCTCGATATCCTTCATGTCAAAATCAGCCATTTTGTACCTCTCTTGTTTCAGTCGCGTGTTTTTTTTCGCCCAGACGGTCGTCGACGATGGTGAAAGCACCCTGACCTTTCAGGACGCGGGCGAAGGAGCCGGCCTCGGCAATCGAAAAGACGATCACCGGAATATGGCTTTCCCGCGCCAGCGAAATCGCCGCCGCATCCATAACGCGCAAATCCTTGGACAGGACGTCATGATGGGTCAGATGTTCAAAACGTGTTGCCGTCTTGTCTTTTTCCGGATCGGCTGTGTAAACACCGTCCACTTTCGTGCCTTTTAAAATGGCGTCACAGCCCATTTCGGAAGCGCGCAGCGCGGCGGCGGTATCGGTTGTAAAAAACGGATTGCCCGTACCGGCGCCGAAAATAACAACACGGCCTTTTTCCGTGTGGCGGATGGCGCGGCGGCGGATATAGGGTTCGCAAACCGATGACATCGGAATGGCCGATTGCACCCGCGTATCAACGCCGATCTGTTCCAGCGCATTTTGCAGCGCCAGACAGTTGATGACGGTGGCCAGCATCCCCATATAATCGGCAGTGGCGCGGTCCATGCCTTCCGAAGCGCCGGAGACGCCGCGGAAAATATTTCCGGCCCCGATAACGATACAGACTTGCGTCCCAAGCTTGACGGCTTCCTGAATATCAAGAGCGACGCGTTTGACGGTGACCGGATCAAGACCATATTCGCCGTCGCCCATCAGCGCCTCGCCGGAAAGTTTCAGAAGGACGCGTTTATAAGTGGGTGCCATGACAATGCCTTTGCTGCTTTTGATTTGTTTTGAACGGCTTCATTATAGTAATTCTGCGCAGGATGGACAGAGGAATTTTAACCCAGATCACGAAAAGCCTGCAAGACTCTTCCCAGTGCCGTCAGCCAGCAGGCCGTGCCGAAGAGAATGGCGGTGACCGTAAAATATTGCGGCAGCAGACAAATCAGTAAAAGTGCGATGACGGTTTCCGTGCCTTCCATCAAGCCGCCGATATAGAAAAAGGATTTTCGCCCCTGTTTTTCGGTTGTGATGTCGCGTTTGGCTGCAATAACGGCATAGCCGAGAAAACTGACGCCCGATCCGATAAAGCTGAAAATCAGGAAGGCGGCGGCAAGCGCCGTCTCGGGCTGTCCGACGGCAAAAAAGAACACGATACCGGCGTAAAAGATGAAATCCGTGACGATATCGAGAAAGCCGCCGAGATCGGAGACGCGATTTTCCGCCCGTGCGACAGCGCCGTCCAGCCCGTCGAAAAGCCGGTTTATACCGACCAGCAGTGCGGCGGCGGGGTAAGCCTGCACGGCAAGCGCGGCAAAAGCGCAAAGCCCGAAACAGAAACCCGTGAATGTCAGCGCATTGGGAGACATACCTGTTTTCGCCAATTGCCGCGCGGCAGCGTTTAAGGGCGGGTCGATCAGCGGCCTGATGCGGGAGTCCAGCATGGTGAAAATTCTGTCCTTCTCTCAAAAGATTGCAAGCAGGGTTCCGTTATAATATATTGCCCTGCCTGCGGGCGAGTCTAAAATCATTGCCGGGACGGTCACAATGGAAGAAAAAACTGCCGGAAAAGCTGAAGGGAAAGAATTCCCTGCAGAGATATTTCCCCATATCACAAGGGCGTGGCATTGGCGGCGTCTGGTTGTGTGTTACGGGGCGGCTTCGGTAATTATCTCCAGCTGGACATCCTACAGCCCTGTGCGCCCTTATTGGGATGCGCTGGACAGGCAGGTGTTCTTCCTTTTGAACGGTTCCGTTGCAGAGGCGGGGTGGTGGCAATCCGTTATGGCTTTTGCCAATACCCGTATATTTGACGCGCTGTCAGGTGCGGCGCTGGTGGTTATTCTGCTGCTTTACGCTTTTTTCGGTCGTAAAGGCACGCTGGCATGGCGCGGTGCGGGGATCGCTTTTTTAGGGATTTATCTGCTGTTATCGGTATTTCTGCGCCGCAAGCTCGGTATCGGAGAATTTGACCGCGCCAGCCCCTCTGTTGATCTGGAGCCGTTTTTCGATATGCATGGTGTGCTGGGCGATTTGTGGGTCAAAACCAAATCAAGCAGCTGTTTCCCCAGTGACCATGCCAATGCCGCCTTCCTGTTTATTCCGCTGCTCTGGGGGCTGGCAGGGCGGAAATGGGGGTTGGCGGCGCTGGCTCTTGCGCCTGTTTTGGTCATGCCGCGTCTGGTCGGCGGCGGGCATTGGGCAACGGATATTCTGGTCGGCGGCACGGCTTTTGCGCTGCTGGTTGCGTCATGGGCGCTTTTTACACCGCTTTTCTATTGGGGAATGCGTCTGCTGCATATTCCGGCGCTATGGGGGCTGGCTCTTTTGACCTCTCTGTACAGCAAGATTTTCCGTAAAGATGCCGATTCTGTTTGACTCGCCGCCATTTGCGGGCGTATGATGCCTTGTATCAGGCGTGACTTATCTTTGATAAGCGCGCACCGGTTTAACATCAAGGCTATCTTAAATAAAGCCTGCATTTTGCAAAGAGGACTTGATCCATGGGACAAGTACCGCAATATCTGATTATCGGCAATGGCCGCGTCGCGCGGCATTTTTTGCATTATTTTTCCCTTCTCGGTATTTCCGTTTCCCATTGGCATCGTGGTCTTCCCCTAGAAGAGCTTGGCGATGCGCAGCGCATTCTGGTGTTGATCCGTGATGACGCCATTGAAAGCTTTATCCGCGACCATCTCGGCGGCAAACAAGGCAAAAAAATCCATTTTTCAGGGTCGCTGGTGACGGAACTTGCCAGCGGCGCGCATCCGCTGACGACTTTTGGGCAGGGGCTTTACGCCTGCGAAAAATATGAAGAAATTTTCTTCATTCTGGACGATACCGCGCCGGATTTCACCACACTGCTACCCGGTCTGCCCAATCCCCATGCACGGCTTGCCCCTGCCATGAAGGCGGCCTATCACGCCCATTGCGTGATGGCGGCAAATTACAGCTGTCTGCTTTGGCAAAAGCTGTTTGATGCTTTTGAAAATGATTTCAACCTTCCGGCCGAAGCCGCATTTCCCTTACTGAAACAACAGACGGAAAATCTTGTCAGTGATCGCGAAAATGCGCTGACCGGGCCGTTGCTACGTGGTGATCAGGCGACGATTGCCCGCAATCTGGCGGCATTATCGGGGGATGCGTATCAGAATATCTATCAGGTTTTTGTAGAGACTTACCAAAATATACAAGGCGCAGAGGCGCAAAACAGAAAGGAAAAAGCATGTTGAACATTCTCGATTTCGGAAAGAAAAAACAGAAAGGTGACAAAATCACCATGGTCACCTGTTACGATTATACCAGCGCGGTTCTGGTCAATCGTACGGCGCTGGATTGTATTCTGGTCGGTGACAGCCTTGCCATGACGATGCACGGTTTTGAAACAACGGTGAATGCTACGACGGAGATGATGGCGCTGCATACGGCGGCGGTTTCCCGCGGTGCAAAAGACAAATTTATTGTCGGCGATCTGCCGTTTTTATCATACCGCAAAGCGCTCTCCGATAATATGGAGGCGGTGCAGACCATCATGCAGGCAGGCGCACATGCGGTGAAGCTGGAAGGTACATCCGGCAATGTCGGTTTTATCCGCCATCTGGTTGATAGCGGCGTGCCGGTGATGGGCCATATCGGATTGACGCCGCAATTTGTGCATCAACTGGGCGGATACCGCGTACAGGGGAAAACCGATAAAGCGGCAAAACAACTGCTGCAGGATGCAAAAGCGCTGGAAGAAGCGGGCTGTTTTGCGCTGGTGCTGGAATGCGTTCCCGCGCCGCTGGCGAAAAAGATTACCGAAGAAATCGGCATTGCCACAATCGGTATCGGCGCCGGTGCGGATACGGATGGTCAGGTACTGGTTTTCCAGGATCTGCTGGGTCTGAATACCGATTTCCGCCCGAAATTCGTCAAACAGTTCCTTGACGGTGCTGATCTGGTGACAGGCGCACTGGATAGCTATGTTGAAGAGGTTAAAACAGGAGTTTTCCCCGATGCCGCATATAGTTTCGGTGCCGAAAAACTGGCAGAAACAGCGTAAAAACCTGAACGGTACGCTCGGTTTTGTACCGACAATGGGCAATCTGCATGACGGTCATCTTGACCTCGTGCGGCGGGCGCTGGCGGAAAATGATTTTGTACTGGTCAGTATTTTCGTCAATCCGACCCAGTTTAATCAAGCATCGGATTACGAGGCGTACGCCCGTACGTTTAAGGAGGATTGCGCAAAGCTGGATGCTCTGGAAGGGGCGGAAAACCGTGTCTACGTACTGAACCCCGCCGAGGAGGATATTTATCCTGACGGCTATGCGTTGCAAATCACGGAAACGGAAGATGCCAATGTGCTGGAGGGGCAGTTCCGTCCCGGCCATTTTACCGGCATGCTGACGGTGGTGATGAAGCTTTTGAATATTGCCGCTGCCGACCGCGCCTATTTCGGGGAAAAGGATTTTCAGCAATTGCTGCTGGTGCGAAAAATGGCGGCGGCTTTCTTTCTGGATACGGAGATTATTCCCTGCCCGACACGGCGCGCGGAAAGCGGGCTTGCCATGAGCTCCCGCAACAACCGCCTGTCGGCAGAGGAAAAGGCGCAGGCGGCGCAGCTTTATGCCCTACTTTCCGATTTTTCGCTGACGGATGCGGAGATCGTAAAAAAGCTTGAAAAAGCAGGATTTAAGCCCGAATATGTGGAAACAAAATGGGGGCGGCGCTTGGCCGCCGCATGGTTGGGCGATGTGCGCCTGATTGATAATATCCCCGCAGAATGCGGTAAAAAGGAAGAAAAACATGCTGCTGTGTCTTGATATCGGAAATACGCATATTGTCGGCGGGGTTTTTGACGGCGAGGAGCTGAAACTGCGCTTCCGTTACGCCACCCATCAGATCGGTACGGCGGATCAATTCGGGATTTTCCTGCGTGATCTGCTGCGTGAAAACGAAATACCGCATGGAGATGTGCGGGCAATCGCGCTGGCCTCGGTTGTGCCGGGGGCGAATTTCACCATTCGTCACGCTTTTTTGCAGTATTTTCCCAAGGCGGAATATTTCATCCTGCAGGCGGGGGTGAAAACAGGCATCAATATCAAATATAAAAACCCCAATGAAGTCGGGGCGGATCTGATTGCAGGATCAATCGGCGCGGCGGCGGCGTTTCCGGGTAAAAATCTGGTGGTTGTCGATCTGGGTACGGCGACAACGCTGGTGGCGGTGAAAAACGGCAGTGATTTTATGGGCGGTGTGATCCTGCCCGGTCTGCGCGTGGCGATGGAAAGCCTGCGTCTGAATACGGCGCGGCTGATGGAGGTTGATATTGAAGAACCCGCAACCTATCTGGGGCAGTCAACGCGCGAATGTATTCAAAGCGGGCTGTATTACGGCCATTTCGGCGCGATGAAGGAAGTGATTGCAGGCTATAAGGCCGAGGTCTTCAATAACGAACCCGTCACCGTTGTCGCCACGGGCGGCTTCGCCCAGCTATATCGGGAACGCGGCATTTTCGACATAATCCTGCCCGATCTGGTGCTGCAAGGTCTGCGTATCGCCTTTGAAAACACCCGCCCCGAAAGTAAACAGAAATCAGCGTAAATAAATACTCTCTTTACCATTATTACGGTGTATTTTTCTTGACATATTCTTGAAATTTATTTATTTGGAATAAAAACAAGAAAAACAAAAAGAAGAATAAAAAACGGTGTGTGTCCGGTGTTTCAGGCTCTGAAAAACCGGAGGAAATAGAGGGGGTTAAAGGCAATGCGCGATATTATCGGCAGCATTACGGCTTTGATGGCGGGGATTGCTTTCCTGCTGTTGGGAAACGGTTTGCAGGGGACGCTGATCGGCGTGCGGGCGCAGATCGAAGGTTTTTCCACAAGTATGACGGGTTTTTTGATGTCCGGTTACTTTATCGGGCATATTATCGGGGCGCTTTACGTGCCGCGTCTGGTCGGTTTTGTCGGACATATCCGTGTTTTTGCGGCGCTGGCCTCGCTGGCTTCGGCGGCGGCCTTGCTGCATGTCGTCTGGATTGACCCCTATTTCTGGGCGCTGCTGCGGGGCATCACCGGTGCCTGCCTTGCCGGACTGTATCTTGTGACCGAAAGCTGGCTGAACGGTCGCGCCGATAACAAAAACCGCGGCAAACTGTTCTCGCTTTATATGGTGATCAATCTGGCATCGGTCGGTCTGGGGCAGCAATTGATGAACCTGGCCGATCCGGCGGGTTTTCATCTGTTTGTGTTGGGATCGGTGTTGTTTTCCGTTGCCGTGATTCCGGTGGCGCTGACACGTGCCCCCGCGCCTGAATTGCAGGAAACCCTGCGCATGAAAATCGGGACGCTGTGGAAAATCTCTCCCGTCGGAATAACGGGCGCGTTTACGGCAGGTTTGACCAATGGCGCTTTCTGGGGGATGGGCCCTGTATTCGCCTATCAGACCGGATTGACGACCGCGCAGCTGGCCGGATTTATGTCCGCTGTCGTGTTTGGCGGTATGGCGTTGCAATACCCGTTGGGCTGGCTGTCCGACCGCACCGACCGCCGCAATGTTATCGCGTTGATCGCGGCAGGACTGGCGGCAACGGGGTGTGTGATGGGAATGACGGGCGCGGCGGTGCTGTGGCTGCTTTTGATTGCGGCGTTCTTATTCGGCGGCTTTTTGCTGACTTTGGGCGCGCTGTGCAATGCCCATATCAATGACCATGTCGCGGCGAAAGATTTTGTACAGGTTTCGGGGACGATTTTGCTGGTTTCCGGCCTTGGCGCGGTGGCGGGACCTTATCTGGCGGCGCTGGTAATGGAAAGCTTCGGCACATCGGCGCTGTTCTACGGAATTGCGGCTTTAACCTCGCTGTTGCTGATTTACGTGCTTTATGCCCGCACAATCCGCGCCGCGCCGAAGCGGACGGAGGATTTCGTACCGTCCTCAACCGCCATGACGGCAGGCTTTATCAGCCGGATTGACCCGCGTTACCGCGTGATAAAAGAGAAAACCCGCGCCGCAGGAAAGAAAGCCGCAAAGGTTCTTAAAACCGCCGCCGTCAAAACCGCGCGCAAGACCGTGAAACGCAAGGCGAAAAAAACGCAGCAGGATTAGAAAATCGCGGCAAAGTTTTCGGTGTCGGCGGCGCTGCGGCTGCCGCGGAACATGCCGCGGCTGATGAAGGGCATGTGGATTTTGCCCTCCTGTGTGACGGCAATCAGCCCGCCATCACCGTTTAGAGATTTTAATTGTTCCAGCGCGTGCGCGGAGGCGGTTTCGATGTTCTCGTTCAGATATTTCATACGGGCGGCGATGTCATGCGCCATCACGATACGGATAATCTCATCCCCCGTTCCCGTCGCGGAAATGGCGCAAACCCCGTTTTCAGCATAGGTTCCCGCACCGATGATTGGTGTATCACCAACGCGCCCCACGGCTTTATTGGTCAGCCCGCCTGTTGAGGTGGCGGCAGCAAGATTGCCGTTTACATCCAGCGCAACGGCGCCGACGGTCCCCATCGCGGGTTCTTCCTCATCATCAGAAAAATCGAGCTGGATTTTGTTCTTCTGCTGTGCCTGATGCAGCTGTTTTAGACGGTGGTCGGTATTAAACCAGGCATTTTCCACTATTTTCAGCCCGTGTTCGGCGGCGAAATGATTTGCGCCATCGCCTGTCAGCAGCACATGCGGGGAATGTTCCATCACGGCGCGCGCTGCCAGTACGGGATTGCGGATTTTTGTCGCGCCGCCGATAGCGCCGGCTTTGCGGTTTGCCCCATCCATCACGGCGGCATCAAGTTCATGCCGGGTGTCATGGTTATAAACGGCGCCGCGTCCGGCATTGTAAAGCGGGAAATCCTCCAGTATCAGCACGGCGGCGGCAACGGCATCAATCGCGCTGCCCTGCCGTGACAATACGGCATAGCCCGCATCCAGCGCCTCATGTAACACGGCAAGATAGGGGGCGGGGTCGATCTCTTTTGTGATCGTACCCGCACCGCCGTGAATAGCCAGAGCAAAAGGGATCATGCGCGGTGGAGTCTTTTCCTAAGTGCTTTGAGGTTCGATGGAACTGCCAAGATCAACGCCGCCGCCTGTCGGAACGGAGCCTTGTTTTTTCCGTCCGGCTTTTTTCTTGGCGCTAACAGAGGCATTGATGCGTTTGATTTTTTTACCATCGGCCGCATCCTGAATTTCCTGCCCGTTCAGCGTTTCAAATTCCAAAAGCGCCTCTGCAACGGCATGCAGGGATTTTTTGTATTTGGTCAGCGTCTTGTGGGCGCGGGTATAGGATTCGGTGACAATGCGGTGGATTTCCGAATCGATCTTATTGGCTTTTTCTTCGGAAATAACTTTGCTGTCGCGTCCCATGGAATAACCAAGGAAGACTTCCTGACCGCCGTCGCCGTAATTCAAGGGGCCGATTTCATCGCTCATGCCCCATTCGGTCACCATACGGCGGGCGATATCGGTGGCCATTTTAATATCCGACGACGCGCCGGTTGTGACTTTGCCATGGCCGAAAATCATTTCCTCGGCAATACGTCCGCCCATTGATACGGCGAGATCGGCGAGCAACTTGTCCCGCGACATCGAGATACGGTCGCCCTCCGGCAGGCGCATCACCATCCCCAAAGCGCGGCCGCGCGGAATAATCGTGGCCTTGTGTATCGGGTCGGAGGCCGGTTCGTGCAGGGCAACAACGGCATGTCCGGCTTCGTGGAAGGCGGTGAGTTTTTTCTCGTCCTCCGTCATTGCCATAGAGCGGCGCTCGGACCCCATCATCACTTTGTCTTTGGCATCTTCAAATTCCGCCATACCGACAACCTGTTTGCCGCGGCGTGCGGCCAGCAGTGCGGCCTCATTCACCAGATTGGCGAGATCGGCACCGGAAAATCCGGGTGTGCCGCGGGCAATGATGCGGGCTTCGACATCGGCAGCCATCGGGACTTTGCGCATATGCACTTTCAGAATTTTTTCGCGCCCGTCGATATCCGGATTCGGCACAACAATCTGGCGGTCAAAACGGCCCGGACGCAGCAGCGCGGGGTCAAGAACATCGGGGCGGTTGGTGGCGGCAATCAGGATCACGCCTTCATTGGCCTCGAAACCGTCCATTTCCACCAGCAGCTGGTTCAGCGTCTGTTCGCGTTCATCATTTCCGCCGCCAAGACCGGCACCGCGGTGGCGGCCAACGGCATCAATCTCGTCAATAAAGATGATGCAGGGGGCGTTGCGCTTGCCCTGTTCAAACATATCACGGACACGGCTGGCACCGACACCGACAAACATTTCGACAAAATCGGAACCGGAAATTGTAAAGAAAGGCACATTTGCCTCCCCCGCAACGGCGCGGGCGACAAGGGTTTTACCCGTACCGGGCGGACCGACCAGCAGCGCGCCTTTGGGAATTTTCCCGCCAAGCCGCTGGAATTTACGCGGGTCTTTCAGAAACTCGACGATTTCCTCCAGCTCGGCCTTGGCCTCGTCAATACCGGCAACATCGTCAAAAGTGACGCGTCCCGAGCGCTCCGTCAGTAATTTGGCCTTGGATTTGCCGAAGCCCATTGCTTTGCCGCTGGAACCGTGCATCTGGCGCATGAAAAACACCCAGACCCCGATCAAAAGCAGCATCGGGAACCATGAGATCAGAATGCTCCACAGTGTCGGCTTTTCCGTCGGTTTCGGTTTGGCGTTAATGCGGACAGGCGTTTTTTCAAGACGGCTGACAATATCCGTTCCCGGCGGCAGATAGCTCAGGAAGCTGCGTCCGTCGGTGTAATGTCCGTAGATTTCCTCGCCTTGCAGGGTGACATCGGCAATTTTGCCTGAATCGGCATCCGACATCAGATCGGAATAGGAAACCGGTGCGGATGCGCCCTGATGCTGGGGTTTTTGCTGGAACATATTGAAGAAACCGACCAGTAAAAGGATGATGATCAGCCAGAAAAACATATTCCGGCCGAAATTATCATTATCATCGGGGTCTCTTTGATTTTTCGGGTCTTGATCCACCTTTGTACCGCGTCCTTTTCCTGTTTTTATGCCGTTTTATGCCATGCTTCTTTGTCACTATTATAGTAGCACGGCAATTCTAAACAATCTCTATATCTTCGTCAAAAATCGCTTCGGGAGGGCGGAACCGGACGGAAATCGACGGATTTTCACCAAAAACCGCAGAATTCGCCCATGCAAGATGCGGCACGGCGGCAATTCCGTCCGCAGATTCCAGAACAGGCAGCGCCTGCCGTGCGAATCGCGGCAGGGATTTGTATTTTTTTGCAAAATTTTTCCGCTGCGCCGCAGGCAGGAAAGAGAGCCCGCGCGTACCCAGAACATTACAGAAAAGCGGCTTTTCCGGCAGGAAGGGCAATTCTATGCGGAAGCAGCGTCCAAACAGGAAAGCGGTTTTTGTGACGCTTTCGGGGCGTGTGGCGGCAGCCTCGCGGCAGATAAAGACCGTGTCGCCCTGCCGTTCAAAAATACAGCCGCCAAAGGTAAAAACGCCGTGATCGGGAATATTCTCAAGATTTTCCAGCGCGTTATCAACCGTACGCGTGCGAGGCGGGTACGGCTTTCCGGCAAGATCCCGCACGATATTTTGCAAAATGCGGCGGCGGATTTCGGCAGGATAGCCCTGCCAGACATTGCGGTGAAGCGCGGCATAGGCTTCGGGATAGAAAATGGCGCAATCCAGCGTGGCGGCAGCGGTTTCACGGCGGAGCTTCTCACGCAGCCTGCCGAACAGGGCAACAGTTTGCAGGATTTTGATTTTTTCCGACGGCATCTGCGCCAGTGTCTTGCGGATACGGCTGCGCAGATATTGCGGGGCGGTATTGGACGGGTCTTCGATCCAGCCTGTGCCGTGATCCGTACAGACGGCTTTAAGATCGTCTTTTTCAAAATTCAGCAGCGGGCGGGCGATAAGAATACCGCTTTCCGGCTCACGCCGCAGTTTCTCCATACAGGCCAGCCCGTCAATACCGCTGCCGGCCTGCAGGCGCATCCAGAAAGTTTCGGCCTGATCGCCGGCATGATGGGCTAAAAACAGCACCGGAATATTGTTTTCGCGGCAATATTCCGTCATCAAACGGTAACGTGCGTCGCGGGCGCGTTTTTGTATGGCGGTTTTTTGCGCAGTCGGCTGCCAGTCCAGAATATGGCAGGGAATGCCGCGTTTTTTGAGAATGTGTGCCGTCTGTGCGGCTTCGTCTTTTGCTGCGGCGCGCAGATTGTGGTTGACCGTCAGTGCGGTGAGCTGCCGCCCCGTTTCTTTGGCGTAATCCGCCAGTAATAATGTTAGCGCCATACTGTCCGCGCCGCCGGAAACACCGATGGCGATTTTTTCCGGCAGTGTATTTTCAGGAAAGAGTTCTGTGACGGCGGCGGCAAATTCCGCTGCGGAAACCCCGCTGATATCACTGCGGTTGTTATGTTTTTTGACGGTTTTCATGCTATTACTCACAGCCGAGGCGTTTTTGTTCCTGCTTGCTGCGGCTGACGATATCATCAGCCTTGCCCGCGAATTCCTGCTGCAGCTGTGTGAAGGTCAGACAGGCTTCCTGTGTTTTGTCACTGCGCGCCAGCGACAGGCCGAGTTTTAGCAGATTATCGGCGGTTTTCGTGCTTTTCGGATATTTCTGATAGCCTCTGGCAAATTGGCGGGCGGCTTCCGTATATTCGCCGCGCACATAAAAAGTTTCCGACAGCCAGTATTGCGCATTGGCGGCAAGGTTATGATCGGGATATTGCTGCAGGAACTGTGTGAAGGACGTAGCGGCTTCCTTGTATTTATGGTCGCGAATTTGCGCAAAAGCACTTTCATAGGCTTTTTCCGGCGTATCCTGCGGCGCTGTTTGCGGTGCCGCTTCGTTATCCGTGACACGCAATACGCCCAGCGCCTGTGCGCCGGGAGGCATGGTATTTAAAACTTCCGTTCCGCCGCCATGCTGCGGAATGGTCAGGATCGGCTGCGTGGGCGGTGAAACCAGCGGCGGGCGGCTGTCACTTGTGACATTATTATTGCCGGAAACATAAGGTTCCTGCCCGTAACCGGAATGCCCGCCGACGGCGCCGGGAGCGGCCGTGCCGTAACGGGGCGGCAATGTGCCGGTATGTGCCGGCGGTGAAATTACGGGCCGGTTTTTCAGCTGGTCTTCCAGCGTGTCAATGCGGTTTTCCATGGTACGGATTTGATAACCGTATTCTTCCAACCGCCCTGTCAGATGCTGAATTTGCTCTTCCAGATAAGACAGGCGGACTTCGATCTGCGTCATGGTCTGGGCATCGCCACCCATTGCATTATCTGCTGCGGCGGGCGGTTTTTCACCGCGATAGACGGCACGGCTGAGTGTTTGCACCTGCCGTTCCAGATACTGGACGCGGTTTTGAATCTGGTCATCGGGAAGGGCGGAGGATTGTGCGGAGGCTTTGAGAGGAAAAGCCATGACAGCCACAGAAACAAAGCCCGTACAAAGGCAGGTGCCAAGAAATCTTAGCGCCGTGCTATTTGCTGGTTTTTTGCTGTGAACCGTCATGGTTTATCATTTTTTCCGTTGTGCCGTTATTTGATAACGATAACGCCGCGGCGGTTTTGTGCCCATGCATTCGGGTTTGCACCCAAAGCGGCGGGACGTTCCTTACCGTAGGAGATAACCTGAACACGGCTCGGCTCAATTCCCAGCGCGACAAGGTAGTTCCGTACGGCCTGCGCACGGCGTTCGCCCAGCGCAAGGTTGTATTCACGCGTGCCGCGTTCGTCACAATGGCCTTCAATCACGAAAGTCAGGTGACCGTGCTGTTTCAGCCATGTTGCCTGACGCTCGATGGTTTCACGGGCATCAGAGCGCAGCGTGTACTGGTCGTAATCAAAGAAGACGCGGTCGCCGACATTGACAACCAGATCCTGCTGTGTGCCGGGCATAATGCCGCTTTGCTCGACGCCGTCCATAGATGCGCCGTCTTCAAACCCTGTCACCGGCGGACGTTCGTCAACGCCAAGGCCTGTATCGACTTCGTCTTTTTTCGTGCCACAACCTGTGAGCAACAGGGTGAGCGCCAGCACCCATGTAAAATGTTTCAGTTTGTTCATTAATTTAGCCTCCGTTTTCCTGCTGAAGAGTATTTTAGACTTTATAAGGATGTTAGCATTACCTAGAATAGGTGCAAGGAAAATCATATAGAAAAAAACAGGGCTTGTCCCCTATTAATAAGCAACGGAAGCACAAATTCATGCCGGCTACCCCCGCGGAACAAAAAACGGAACAGAAAAGCAACCCTGCCGCCCTCCCTTATCTGGCGGCGCTGAACCCTGAACAGCGGCAGGCTGTGGAGGCTCTGGACGGTCCGCTGCTGGTGCTGGCCGGGGCAGGAACGGGTAAAACCCGCGTTCTTACGACAAGGCTGGGGCATCTTTTAAGAACAGGCACGGCGCAGCCGCATCAGATACTGGCGGTGACTTTTACCAATAAAGCGGCGCAGGAAATGCGGGAACGCGTGTCACAGCTTCTGGACGGACGCCCCGTTGAAGGCTGGTGGATCGGCACGTTCCATTCGCTGGCGGCACGGATGCTGCGCCGCCATGCGGAACGGGCGGAGCTTGAAAACGGTAATTTCACCATTCTGGACACGGATGACCAGATGCGGCTGATGAAACAGATCGCCATTGCCGAGGGTGTGGATGTGAAAAAACACCCGCCGCGCATGATGGCAGGTGTTATCGACGGCTGGAAAAACCGCGCTTTGCGCCCCGAAGATATCGGACGTGACGAGGCAGGCGGGCTGGTCGATGGTAAAATGCCGAAATTATACAAGCTGTATCAAGAGCGGCTGCTTGCGTTGAATGCCTGTGATTTCGGTGATTTGCTGCTGCATATGATTACAATTTTTAAAAATCCGAAAAACAGCGATATTCTGCGGCTGTATCAGGACCAGTTCCGCTATATTCTGGTGGATGAATATCAGGATACCAATACGGCGCAATATTTATGGCTGCGGCTGTTGGCGCAGAAACATAAGAATATCTGCTGCGTCGGTGATGATGACCAGTCAATCTATGGCTGGCGCGGTGCGGATATCGGCAATATTCTGCGTTTTGAAGAAGATTTTCCGCAGGCGAAAATCGTGCGTTTGGAACAGAATTACCGCTCCACTCCCGAAATTCTGCAGGCGGCGAATGCCGTGATCGCCCATAATGCCGGACGGATGGGCAAAAAACTGTGGAGTGCCAGCGAAGCGGGGGAGAAGATCAATCTCCGTCAGGTCTGGGACGGCCCGCAGGAAGCCGCCGAAATCGGTGAGGAAATTGAAAATCTGCAGCGGCGCAAGCACCGTTTGAACGAAATCGCCGTGCTGGTGCGGGCGGGTTATCAAACACGGGAGTTCGAGGAACGCTTTATGACCATCGGCCTTCCCTATCGTGTGATCGGCGGGCCGCGCTTTTACGAGCGTATGGAAATCCGCGATGCGATTGCCTATTTCCGGCTGGTGATGCAGCCTTCCGATGATCTGGCCTTTGAGCGCATTATCAATACACCCAAACGCGGCGTTGGCCCTGCGGCGCTGGAAAGCCTGCATAGTTTTGCGCGGCAAAACCGGTTATCGCTGTTTGAAGGCTGCCTGCGTATTGTCCAGACGGATATTCTGCGTCCAAAGCTGAAACATGTGCTGTCAGGGCTGATGCAGGATTTTCTGCGCTGGCGTGCGCAGCTGGCGGAGTTGCCGCCTTCTGAGCTGGCAGGGATTATTCTGGAGGAATCCGGCTATATCGAAATGTGGAAGCAGGATAAATCCGTTGAAGCACCCGGCAGGCTGGAAAACCTGAAAGAGCTGGTTGCCGCCGTTGGCGAATTTGAAAATATCGGCGGTTTTCTGGAACATGTCGCGCTGGTCATGGAAATGCAGCAGAATAATCATCAGGATATGGTGACGATTATGACCCTGCATGCGGCGAAGGGGCTGGAATTTGACACGGTTTTCCTGCCGGGATGGGAGGAAGGCGTGTTCCCCAGCCAGCGCACATTGGATGAAAACGGCATGGCGGGGCTGGAGGAAGAGCGCCGCCTTGCCTATGTCGGGCTGACGCGGGCGCGGAAAAATCTGTATATTTTCCATGCACAGAACCGTATGGTCTACGGCAACTGGTCATCAGCCATCCCTTCGCGTTTCTTAGGTGAATTGCCGGAAGAACTGGTCGAAGCGCATTCCGATAGCGGCGTTTATTACAGCCATCAAAGCCGCCGCGAAACGCAGTTTTACGTGCCGCGCTCCTCCGTTCCGGAGGCGAGTGCTGTGATTGATGTACAACCATCGAAAAAACGCAGCGAGGCGGGGATTGCGCTGGGCAGCCGCGTGACCCATGACAATTTCGGCAAAGGTACGGTGATCGGCGTAGAAGGCAATAAGCTGGATATCCGTTTTGACAATGCAGGCCGCAAAAAGCTGATGGAGCGTTTTGTGCAGATGCTGGAGGGTTGATAAGTCTTGCGCATAGTGGCTTTTATTTTTAGATTTATTCTTTCGGTAACCACCAATAAGTCGGCTTACTATCGTAAACGTAGGAAACCCTCCAATATCCGCGTTGCTTCAACAAAGAAAGCACTAAGCGGTAATCTCATAAAAGGTAAAATAAATCGTCTGCCGCGCGCTGGGGTTTTATACGTTGTCGACGGAGATACAGTGATTGTGTCTAAGAGGTGGAGAAAAATCACAATTCGGCTAGATGCTATAGACTGCCCCGAAGACGGACAATATTGGGGGGATGCAGCCAAATATGGCCTTATTAAACTTATCGGTGGACAAAGAGTACATATTGAAGAACATGGAATAGATGTTTATGGAAGAACTCTGGCGACAATTTACGTTTTTGATAAAAATAAAAATGATTGGCTGAACGTGAATGAAAGGATGGTTACTTTGGGTCATGCTTGGGTTATGCGTAGATTCTACAATCATTTACCTAAAGACAGGCAAGGCAAGCTGAATCAATTGGAGAGATGGGCTAAATCAAAAAAAATTGGGTTATGGCACGCGCCAAATCCAACGCCACCATGGCAATGGAGAAACAAATAGAGCGTTAAAAGTTTCTTCTCAGTCAAAAGTGTCGCCAATACTGACCGTACCACCATTCAGGAAGCTGGCACCGTCCATGGCTTTTTTGCCTTCGGGCTGGACGGAGGCTAGGGTTAGGGCGGTGCCTTTGCCGCAGGCCACGGTCAGATTTTTATCCAATATTGTGCCGGGGACGGCGGGTTGCGCTGTGGCAACAGTTGCGGCGTGGATTTTCAGGCGTTTTGTTCCGTGCGCGTACAGGCACCAGACGCCCGGCCACGGGGTAAGGGCGCGGATTTTGCGCTCTAAGACATCCGCTGTTTCCGACCAGTCGATTTTGCCTTCTTCCCGCGTCAGCATGGATGCGTAACAGGTGTCGCCGCCCAGTTCCGCTTGCGGGATGGGTTTGGGCGGTTTGTCCTCTGCGAAAGCGGCAAGGGTTTTGATGGCTAGATCACTGCCGATAGCGGCAAGCGCGTCATGCAAAGATGTGGCCGTCGTTTCGGGCGTAATCGGTGTGCTTTCCATCATCAGAACGGGGCCTGTATCCAGCCCTTTTTCCATCTGCATAATGGCAACGCCGCTTTTTGCATCACCTGCCAGAATGGCGCGCTGGATGGGAGCGGCACCGCGCCAGCGCGGCAGTAGTGAGGCATGGATATTGATACAGCCCAGACGCGGCGCATTTAAAATGGCGGTGGGCAGAATCAGCCCATAGGCGGCGACCACGGCGATATCGGCATTCAGCGCCTGAAATTCCTCCCGT
Source organism: Pseudomonadota bacterium (assembly GCA_013285465.1). Classification (NCBI taxonomy): domain Bacteria; kingdom Pseudomonadati; phylum Pseudomonadota; species Pseudomonadota bacterium. The sequence goes on along the minus strand of CP053449.1, from coordinate 2,420,512 downwards.
GCGGCGGCGGATTTGAAATTTTCCGGCGTCAGCACTTTCAGGCCGTTTTCTGCGGCATATTGATGCACGGCGGAGAGCTGCGGCTTTTTTCCGCGCCCTGCCGGACGCGGCGGCTGGCTGTAAACGGCAATGACATTATGTCCCGCTTTTACAATGGCTTCCAGTGCGGGAACGGCAAAATCGGGCGTGCCCATAAAGATAATTTTCAGCGCTTTTGTCAAAAAAATTCCCCAATATGAAAAAAAATGTGTTAGGATTTTCACCGCATGTTTAACGGTAACATATCGCAGGGTGATAAGTGAATGCGACAGTTTTTGTCTGCTTTAACGCGTTTTTTTTCCATTCTCGTTTTAACGGCGGTTTTTTCCGTCGCGCTTCCGCTTAACGCGGTGCAGGCCGCGCCGCATCCTGCGGAGGAACGGCTGAAAACCGTCAGCAAGATTGAAAAATATCTGCGCGATCTGAAAACCATGAAGGCGCATTTTACCCAGACGGCGCCGAATGGCGAGAAAACCTCGGGCGTGTTTTATCTGCAGCGCCCGGGCAAGATGCGGTTTGAATATGACCCGCCGATCGAGGATTTTATCGTCGCAGACGGCTTGTTTATCTATTTCTATGATGCGGAGATGGAAAACCAGTCCAGCACGGCCATCGGCAATTCGCTGGCTGATTTTATTTTGCGCGAGAATATCCGCCTGTCCGGCGACATCAAAATTCTGGATATCACGGAAGGCATGATGGCGGAAGATAAAACGCTGGAAGTGACGCTGACGCAGACAGCCGATCCGGGGGCGGGGAATCTGACGCTGATCTTCCGGCAAAAGCCGATGCAGCTGGTCAGCTGGGTTATTCATGATGCACAGGGGCTGACGACAAGTATCGCCTTGTGGGAATCGCATAGTAACATTCATTTGCCTGATGAAAGCCTGTTTCGCTATCGCGATCCGAAGCTGGGCCGTGCGCTTTATAATGATTAAGAATAAAGACATAAGAATAAGAAGAATTTGAAAGGTAATACAAAATGACGGAAAAGAAAAAAGGCACGCTGATTGTTCTGCGTCACGGTCAAACCGGCTATAACGCCGCAAAGAAAATGACGGGGCAGAAAAATGTGCCTCTGACCGAAAAAGGCGAAGAACAGGCGCGCGGCGCGGGGAAACTGCTTGCTGCAACACATGTGGACAAGGTTTATGCCTCGCCGCTGGACCGCGCCTTTAAAACGGCGGAGCTGATTTTGGACCATATGGATGATGCCGCCACCGCACATTTGAAAAATGAGGACGGCACATGGAATGTGCATCAGGATTACGACATTATGGAGCAGGATACCGGTGATTTTACCGGACGGCATTACAAGACCGACCCTGATATTATCGCCTTTGACCGCCAATATGCGCAGGCTTTTCCGGGCGGTGAAAGCGCCGCGGATGTGCAGAAACGTCTGGAGGAATTTTACGACCGCGAGTTAAAACCGTTGCTGGAAGACGGCAAGACGGTGATGGTGGTTTGCCATTCCAATGTTGTCCGCGCCTTTAAATTGCTGGCGGGTGAGGCGACGCCGGAAACCTATCATGAACAACGGGCAAAAGTGAAAAACGCCTCCCCCTGGGTGCTGGAATTCGACTCCTGTGCCACCAAAGTCAGCGCCAGCTATATGGTTGAAGACCGCATCGCTGCACAGCCGCCGACAAACGACAATGCTTCCGACAAGAATGATGTTGATGGCGTTAGCGGTGCGAAGCAAAAGAAAGACCGCCCGGCAAACAGACGTAACGGCTGAAAATATTACATTCCCTGAATTAGGATATAGGAAATCGTATCAACTATTTCCGTCGCGCGTTTATTTGCGCTGGTCTTTGGGATATTGCCGTCTTTCGTGAATATATGGCTTAGGGCATTGATAGCTTTGTTGCGCACTTCCTCAAAGAGGATGATTTGTTCTTCACTCAAAGGGCGTCCCTCAAGCTGTTTTTGGACGTATTCATCACGATTTCTATTTTCAATGTATTTCTTGGTATCCTCTGATGAGCGGGGCGTTATTTGCATTTCCGCCAGAGGTAAGGTGGGGTGGTATCTTGCTTTAAGTTTTATCCATTTTAGTGCATGTCCTATATCCCGCCATCCGCTTCCGATACCGTAATATTTGTTTAGGGTGCTTCCCAATATGGCAGCCTGTTTTTCAAGCTCTTGAAGCGCGGGAAGGTTGAGTGCTTCGTGAGAACAATCAGCCTGCATATGGCTCTCTTTTGTTGAGGTAGCTGGAATATGTTCTTTTGTCGCCTCAAACTCTTTCAGGAATATTTGTAAGTCATATAAGCGGTCGCAGGACTTTCGTAATTGTGGTGAAAGGTTGTCTGCCCCTTGCGCGAAAGTTGTCGCTAGGAAGTAGCCTGCGATAAGAATTGAATAGCAAAGATGTCGGCATGCGGTTTTCTTTTGTGTCATGGCGCTCAGTTTAGAGGAAGACCGACATTAGGAACAGAAAAACCCGCGCTTTTTCAAACGCGGGTTTTGAAATTTTTTGATAACCGAATCGGGTTTTAAGCTTCGGCGCTGCGTGCTTCGACGCTTTCCGTTGTGCTTTCTTCCGTGGCGGCATCTTCTTGCGCAGCTTCCGCAACAGGTGCATCCGCAGCAGCGGGTGTTGCTTCAGCCGCGTCTTTTTTCGCGGCGGGTTTTTTCGCAGCAGCTTTTTTCTCGGCGGCTTTGGCTTCGCGCTCAACACGGCGCTGTGCGCGTTCCAGCGCTTTTTCAAAATCGTCGCGCTTGCACAGACCCAGCAGCAGCGGATCCTGCGGTTTCAGATTCGGCGTGCTGATATGGCTTTTATCGCGGATGGCCTGAATGGTCGGTTTGGTTGTACCGATCAGCTTGGCGATTTGTGAATCCATCAGCTCGGGATGGGTTTTCAGCAGCCATGCAATCGCATTCGGCTTGTCCGCGCGTTTGGCAACCGGCGTATAGCGCGGGCCTTTTGTGCGCGTTTTCGGCTGCGGCAGGTCCGTTTTCATCATCGTTAAACGGCGTTTGGAGTCCTTTTCACAGGCTTTAATCTCTTCTTCCGTCAATTCCTGACTGGTGACGGGATTCGCGCCGATAATGCCGCTGCCGATTTCGCCATCGGCAATCGCCTGAATCTCAAGCTTGTGCAAACCGCAGAATTCCGCGATTTGTTCAAAAGTGAGTCCCGTATTATCAATCAACCATACGGCGGTGGCTTTTGGCATCAAGGGGTGCTGCGCCATTGTCTTCTCCTTAAAATCTCAAAGTTTTGTTGAGTAAATTCTTTTGCGATGAATAGCAAATGCAACATGTTACTCTGCGGTTTATAGGGGATATGGACAAAAAAGTCCATTACTTTTACGGAGAAACAAAGAAATTTTCGAAATTTGTTTGCATAATACGGAAAATAATGATATGTTATCCACTAATTCGTTAACAAAGAATGAACGGCGGAGACGTCCGGTGATTCTCGGTATCAAGGGTGTTTTAGAGACATGGCAAATCAATTGACAGTCGATGAGCTGAAGGAAGAGCTTTTAAAATGGCAGGAAACCCGCGATTTCCTGAACCGCGAGATTGCCGCCGTTGAACAAAGCACGACCGCCATTTCCATCTGGATGGCCGAAAATAAAGACGATATGTACCGCACCTATTTTGCGTTGAGCGATGCGCTGCGCAAGAAGGATTCGGCGGCTTTTGAAAAAGCGCTGGATGAAGCGGGCGATCTGGCCGGGACCGTCCTGAAAACCCCCCTTACTGACGGAAAAACAATCACAGAAACTGCGGAAAAGATTTTTGGCGGCGACAGTGCCTCGAAAGCGGAAAAGGCTGTCTATGAGCGTCTTTCGGCGATTCCGCTGGAATTCCCCGAACATCTTTACACGCCGGTTGAAACGCCGGAAGAGGTGAAAACCGCAACAGATACGGATGCGCCGCTGGATGCGGTTGTCGAGGCAACGGCAAAGGCCAAGATTGAAGCGGAAAAAGCCGAAAAAGCCGAAAAAAGCAGCTGGGCATCGAAAATGTGGCCTTTTGGCTCGACCCAAAAAGAGAAACCCGCCGATGTCATGGAGAAAATTCAGGAAGTCCGCGGCGAATTGTTGGGCTTGAAAACCTCCAAACCTTTCTATGTGAACAGCTTTTTCGATTGGCTGGAATCCATGCATCTGCCGCCGGAAGGCCGCCCCGAAGTGCTGGGCGACGGCGATTACAATGACTATCTGACGCGTACCTACCGCAATCCTGATTATCTGCTGCGTCAGGTCTATAATGACTGCAACGAAACCCTGCAGGTGATTTTCGAGGAAGTCTGTGAGAATGCGCAAGCCTATGATTCCCTGAAATCCGTCTTTACGAATCAGGATCTGGACCATCTGGGTGCGGCGATTACGCGCTATAAGGATAATAAAGAGATCGTGAAGGGCTTGCTGGAAGAAACGGGCGAGCCGTCTCTGGTTGCGTTGGCGCTGTCCAGCTTTGATGCCGGAGAAAAACGTACGGGCGCTTTTGAAGTTGCGGTTGATGCCGCACCGGAAGAATTGACGATCAAGGATAAAGACGGCAATGCGCTGACAAACGGCACAAATGTCTTTGACCGCGTTTTTGAACTGGTCCTGGAAAAAGACGCAAGCCTGATGCCGGAAGCGCTGGGCTATACTTATGAGGCACTGAAACGCCGCGGAAAGGATAAAGATTTATCCGCCGTTGCATTGGCTGTTGTCGCAGCCGTTTCCGATGAAGATGTCAAAAAACTGATTTCCGAGGTGCAGGAGCAGGAAAAAGCCGCTGCTGCCGCCAAAAAACAAGCGGAAGCGGACGCCAAGGCCAAAGCCGCTGCGGAAAAAGCAGCCGCAGAAGCCGAAAAAGCCAAGAAAGAGCAGGATGCGAATCCGGAGCAACAAGCGGCACCTGCGGAAGGCCGGCAACAAGGCCCGCAAGGTCAGGACGGACAACAAGGCGCAGACGGCCAGCAAGGTCAAGACGGTCAACGGGCTACGGAAAAATTGACGCCGCTGCAGATCGCCGCGCAACAAGGCAATACCGACATCATCCGCATGTTGATGGCCGCGAAAGAAAAGGTTGATTTTGAAACGCAGTCTTTCCCGCAAAGCTCGAAACTGACGACGGTTCTGCAGGTAACGGAAAAAGATCCGGATAAAACCAAAGCGGTGCTGCATGAATTGTTCCGGATTATGGGACGCGATACCTCCGCCGTTGACTTCTATGTCGATATGCATACGGCCATTACGGAGGGCAAAACGCAGAAAACCGGAAATCTGCTGAAAAATGCCAGCCGCGAAATGCTGGAAGAATGGCTGCTGATCCGCTCCGCCTGTGAGCCGGAAGCGGAACATGCCATGGATGCGCTGCTAGGCGTTGCCAAAACCGAAGATGCACGGGCGTCCCTGTTCCAGACGGCGGTCTCCGTCGGTGTGCCGCCTTTTGCGCCGGAACAGCAGAATGATACCAAATTGCGCAAGATGAAAGAGCGCCTGCATGCGCTGGCGGAAAAAGCCATGACCTCGGGCAAGACGGCAGATATCGGTATTTATACCGGTACGGTGCAGTTTGTCGCGGCAAATACGACACGGACGGAATTTGCGGATATGATTTCACACAGCACGGGCTTCCAATCCTCGCTGCTGGGGAAAATCATGAAAAATGTCGATCCCGAAGGTATTTACGGTTCCGTTCAGTGCCTGAAACCGCTGGAAGAGGCCTTTGATCAAAAAATTGAAATGGCTGATGCCTTCCATGTTGCCGGCGAAGGCGAGAGCAATAAGGACAATGCCGCACGGTTGTTCGGTATGGCCGATCAATATGCGGGTGATTACATTCAAAGCCCTGCGGGTGACACGGCAACGGTTCTTTATCCTGAAAAACTGAGCCATATCTATCATGCTTATGATGCGGTCGGTTATTTCTCCGGCGCGAAAAGCGGCCAGAGCGAAGCCGCCATCAATAAAGAAAACGCAACGACCTATATCAATGTTTTGGAAAAACGCCCCGGTTATATCCGTATCGGTGACGATCTGCTGCGTGCCGAAAACTGGGATATGATGATCTTTAACGGTCAGTACGGCGATCTGGAAGTCTTCAAAAACGGCACGGATAAAATCTCGCTGTCGCTGGAAGAAAGCCGCGTTGACGAAGTGTTTAAAGCGGCAATGGACGGCAAAGACAGCTTTGTCGCCTTTCAGGATATGCTGCTTTTGGATGCCGCGACATTTACGACTCTGCGCTATAACGAGGCTGCCGGTGAAGTCGTGTTTGATCAGGATATTCTGGTGTCTGACGTCACGAAAAAGGAATTCGATGCGCTGGCGAAAGCGCTGCAGGAGAAAAATGACGGCGTTTACAGCCTTGATGCCGAAAACCTGCTGATTAATACGAAAAAAGTCGACGGTGTTTATACGCGCACACTTGCCTATTACGACCCCGATGCGCCGTCAGGTGAAAAAGAATGGGAAGAATCAACAGTCGAACTGTTGGTGAACGGTCGGACGATTTTCACAAAAGATCTGTTCGGCGAGCGTGATTACGGTCTGGAGACCGATATTTCCGCGCAGGAGCAGAAAGATGCCGCCCTGTCGGCGAAAATTGCGGAAGATATCGCCGCCCGCGCGAATTTTGAAAATATTGCCGAAGGTTTGACGGTGAATAAAGAAGCCGTATTGGCGGTGAAATCTGCGGAAGATACCGGTATGGATACGCTGACGGTCATCGGTTCCAGCCGTTATGTGCTGGAATATTTGCAGGATGTTGCAGAAGAAGCGCCTGCCGCCGCAGCGAAAAACGGCAGCGGCGTGGCGAAAAGCTTTAATGATGCGTCAGCAGGCAGCAAATTCTCTGCCGCTGCGGAAGAACCGCAAGTGCCGCGCGCAGCGACAAAACCTGCACGGAAATCCGTGAACTGGGTCAATGCCGACCGCATTCTGAAAGAGCCCTTTATCGAAGTGAAAGGCGGCAATTTTGAAGTCGTTGTCCATGGCGAGGAAATCGCGATGAAAGCGGCGGAAAAACACCGTGCGGCTGTGAAAAAGACGCATACGGAAGTCTTTGATGACTTCCTGTGCAATAAGGATGATCTGTGCGAAGCCAGTATTTACCGCGGCGAAGCCCCGCGTGTGGTGCTGAAAACCGGTTCCGAGGATGTTTCGGTGGATGTGAATGCCGAAGATATCAAAAAGGCCGCCAAAGCTTTGGGGCTGAAAGAGACGGTTCTGACAGAGGACACACCGGCCGGAAAACGCGGTAAACTGCAACAGGCCGCCATCCTGCACTTCTATCGCAGTGACAAGCAGCGCAGTATCAGCGAAACCCTGCAGGGGCTGGAAGCGCAGCGCGCAGCGGAGAAGAAAAACAAAAAGAACGCGCCGAAAGCGGGTTGACGGTTTTCTGACATTTTTAATATTTTACCTTAATGAATCTTAAGAATTTTATGCTAGCATAAACTATGTAAGCGGGTTGCCTTTTGCTGCCCGCTTCGTGTATGAGTATTTTTGCGCGTTTTTGATAAAGATGTGCGAAAAGCGAAGCGAGGATGTTGCTGCCCTGAAAACGGCGCGGGGACGTAAAACAAAAAAATACAAAACCAAGTAGGTCGCAATGTATCAAAAAAGCTTGTTTAACGGTTTTGCGTGCATGATGTTTGCCGCAATGATGGCCGTGGTTACCATTCATCCGGTTTTTGCGGAAACGCCGGCACCGGTCCAAAATAATACAGTCGCAAAAAAGGAGAGACCTGTGAGCGAAAACGAAAACACTCTGGTTATGAATCTCGAATACGGACAGGTGATTATCAATCTGCGCCCCGATCTGGCACCGAAACATGTGGAGCGCATCCGCAAACTGGCATCATCCGGTTTTTACGACGGTGTTGTTTTTCACCGCGTGATTGACGGTTTTATGGCGCAAACCGGTGATCCGACAGGCACGGGACGCGGCGGCAGCGGTCAAAATATTCCGGCGGAATTTTCAAAAGAGCCCTTCCTGCGCGGAACGGTCGGTATGGCGCGTGCCCAGCATCCTGACAGCGCGGACAGCCAGTTCTTTATCGTTTTTGACGATTCCCGCTTTCTTGACGGTCAATACACTGTGGTCGGTCATGTCGTGCGCGGCATGGAATATGTCGATAAAATCAAGCGCGGTGAGCCGCCCTTGCACCCCGACAAAATCCTGTGGCTGCAAGTGATGTCCTCCGAAGCGGCGGAAGCGGAAACCGATATCGCGCCGCCCGACTTTATCGAAGGGCAGATGAACCCCAGCAATCACCGTAAAACCAAGTAGTTCTTGCAAAATAAAGCTTGACCTTTTGGCTTTAAATACATAAAACAACAGCTGTAAACGGCTGGCAGTCGCCTGTTGCCGTGCTTTCGGTGCATGATTCTTTTTACTGAAAAGAACCGGTGCCGGTTGAAAAGCACGGGGCGGGCCTCTCGCGCAAAAGCCGCTGCAAACGCCTGAATGCCGTATGTTTTCGGATTTTCTGTATCACGAAAAACTGCGCGCGCGAAAAGGGCGTATTCTGATTGAAAGAAGAGGACTATTAACAATGGCAAATGCCTTAAAACACAGAAAAGACTGGACGCCCGTCCAGGATATCACGGGTGAGAAAGAAAGTTTTGAAGCCATGCTCTCCGAGACGCTCGGCGGAGTCGACAGCTTTGAAGGAATGGTCGTGAACGGCGTTGTCGTCAAAATGGATGATGATGCTGTGACCGTTGATGTCGGCCTGAAATCGGAAGGCCGCATTCCGCTCAAAGAATTCGGTATTGCGGGCAGCCGCGCCGAAATCAAAGTCGGCGATATGGTCGAAGTCTATGTTGACCGCATGGAAGGCAAGAATGGCGAGACCGTTCTGAGCCGTGAAAAAGCACGCCGCGAAGAAGCATGGGGCGAATTGGAAAAACTCTACGAAGCCGGCGAACACGTTACAGGCGTGATCTTTGGCCGCGTAAAAGGCGGCTTTACCGTTGATCTGAACGGTGCCGTTGCATTCCTGCCCGGATCTCAGGTGGATATCCGCCCGATCCGTGACCCCTCCGCCCTGATCGGCGAACCGCAGCCTTTCCAAATCCTGAAAATGGACCGCGCACGCGGCAATATCGTCGTGTCCCGCCGTGCCATTCTGGAAGAAAGCCGCGAGGAAGCACGCAGCGAACTCGTTGCCAGCCTGGAAGAAGGTCAGGTCCTGAAAGGGATTGTCAAAAACATCACCGATTACGGTGCGTTTATTGACCTTGGCGGCGTTGACGGTCTGCTGCACGTCACGGACATGTCCTGGAAACGTATCAACCACCCGACGGAAATGCTGCAAGTCGGCGAAACCGTTGAAGTACAGATCATCAAATTCAACGAGGAAAACCAGCGCGTTTCCCTTGGTATGAAGCAATTGCAGGATGATCCGTGGACGGGTGTTATCGGCCGCTTCAAAATCGGCGATAAATACAAAGGCACGATCACCAACATCACCGATTACGGCGCATTTGTTGAGCTGGAAGACGGTGTTGAAGGTCTGGTCCATGTATCCGAAATGTCTTGGACGAAGAAAAACGTCCATCCGGGCAAAATCGTCTCCACCTCTCAGGAAGTCGAAGTCATGGTTCTTGACATCGATGAAGAGAAACGCCGTATCAGCCTTGGTCTGAAACAGTGTGTGGATAATCCGTGGACATCCTTTGCCGATACGCACAAGCCGGGCGATATTCTGGAAGGCGAAATCCGGAACATCACCGAATTCGGTCTGTTCGTCGGTGTTGACGAGGAAATCGACGGTATGGTTCACCTCTCTGACCTGTCATGGGAAAAAGCAGGCGACGAAGCGTTGAAAGACTATAACCGCGGCGATAAAGTCAAGGTCAAGATCCTTGAAGTCCTGCCGGAAAAAGAGCGCGTGTCTCTGGGTATCAAACAGCTTGAGGAAGATCCGGTTGGTGATGCCCTCGGCGGCTTGAAACGCGGTGATGTCGTAACCTGTACGGTTGCCGAAATTCAGGCGGACGGTATCAGCGTTACGGTCAATGACGGAAAACTGGAAGGCTATATCCGCCGTTCCGACCTGTCGCGCGAACGTTCCGAACAACGCCCCGACCGTTTCGCCGTTGGCGAAAAAGTCGATGCGAAGGTCACGAAAATCGAACGTGGCGGACGTCAGCTGGGTCTGTCGATCAAAGCACATGAGATCGATGAAGATAAAAAAGCTATGGCCAATTACGGATCGTCTGACAGCGGTGCGTCTCTTGGTGATATTCTTGGTGCTGCCCTGCAACAGCAGGAAAAAGGCAAAAGCGAGGCTGCTGCTTCTGAAAAGAAAACAGCGAAAAAGCCTGCTGCCAAAAAAGCCGAGAAAGCAGATGATGACGCAGAAAAGAAACCTGCGAAAAAAACTGCTGCAAAAAAATCTGAGAAAGCAGATGACGATGCGGAAAAGGCAAAGAAACCCGCAAAGAAAACTGCTGCGAAGAAAAAAGACGCCGATAAAGACGCTGAGTAATCAGTCCTTTATCAGTTTTTTGCAAAGAATAGAAAACCCCCGCAAATTTTGCGGGGGTTTTTTTGTGTTGCGCGTTATTTAGGCCATCGGCGTTTTGGAGACGCGGATATTGCGGATGAAAACCGTGCCTTTGCCTGTGGCGGCAATATTGAGTTTCAGTAAATCCGGTTTTTGCCCTTCTTTCAGCAAGAAGGGCGTTTCACAGGTAATCCAGTCCGTCGTGCCGGTGACGGGGGCGTTCAGACCTTTGGAAAAGAATTCGCCGCGGCCGGGCAGGCGGCACCACATTTCCAGATAGGCCTGTCCGTCCAGATTTTCCGCTTTCAGTTCCGCATGATAGGTCAGAACGGCGCTGTCGATATCTTCCAGCGGCAGTTCGAATAACGGCAGTGATGCGCCGCTATCGACCGTAATTTTCCAGCCGTCTTCCGCGGGACTGATACCGCTTTGCTGCAAAAGCCGGTCGCCGGATGTGAATTGCCGCAATTCCTCGGGCGGTCCGCAAGGGGCGGGACGGCGCGGGCACAGAATGGATTTCAAGGCTGCCAGCATGGTGTTCTCCTTTGCTTATCTTTGTCGGTTTTTAGTCTTTATCGGTAATATGGCGCAGAATTGATTCCGTCAGCACATAGCTGTCATTACGGTATTTTTTTATCAATCGCTGCGCGGTTTTGACGATGCGGCTTGTATAATCCTCATCCATGCGCACCCATGTCGCCAGATGTTCGGCGGGCAGATATTCAATTGCCATCGGGTCTTTGGAAAGCGGGTTATAGAGTGCGACGACGGTATGGAAGAGATATTCCTCTTCCGGAATCAGGATAAATTCGACCTGTCCCGGCAGCGGTCTGTGCAGCCGCACATATTCCGCAAGATTTTGATGAACCTCCGGCGTATCAGGCATGAAGAGTTTATATTTGCAGCCGCGCTGGATGGCTTTATGTGCGCCTTCAAACACCTCCGTTCCCGGCTGGACGGAGAACGTCAGCAACGGAATAATCGTCCAGACTTCCGTAGAGGCTTCCTCCGTTAATTGCAGGAATTTCTGGTCAACCAGCCAGCCTTTATAGGAAGAGCGGTAAAGAACATCATGCGGCGTGACATTTTTTTCTTCATTGCTTTGTGCCGGGCTTTCCGGTTTTTCACGATCGGCTTGTGCGGGCATTGCGGTCTGTGTTTCCTGCGCATGGTCTGCTGCCGTGTCGCGATGGGCCTGCGCGATCAGTTTCTGCATATGCGGGGGCAGATTGCCGGCTTCGGCACGCAGGCGCATATATTCGCGGTAGGCCTCGGCATCGCTGCGCGGGTCGGGTTTATCCCCCCGTTGCCAGAGCAGTTTATCACGTTCTTTTCCCATGTTTCCAATCTCCTTTACTGGGCAAAACGGCTGTCGTTTTTTCTGCGTTTTGTCTTTTTGTCGGCAGGGTCTTTATTCTGCGCCTTTTGTGTAAGAATTTTGGCCCTGTACGCGTCCATTTTTTCCTGCAGTTTTTCACGATGGTGGAAAATAAACGCGCCGGCACGGTCACCTTCCAGCTCCACGGGGCGGGCAAATGTGGCAACCGCCAGCCCGCCGATATCGCGTTCCGGCTTCACATCGCGGATATCGGCAAATCTGCGGCTGCCCATTTTGGCCCGTAAATCGTCATCGGGGGGCAATCCCGCATCATCAAGAAAAGCGACAATATTCATTTTGTTCATTTCTGCGGTTTTGACGGCGATATTTGTCTCAATCCGGCGGATTTTCGCTTCATCTACGGCGACGGCCGCACCGTTGCTGTCAGTATAGACCGGGCGGGTTACAATCTGGAATTCCGCACCGCCGTAATGTGCAATCTGGTAGTCACCCAGAGTCAGCCCTTCCTCCATCATCGCGCCGCCGATAATATTTTTCGCCATATGCTGCAGGGCGCTGTTGGCGCCGTCATGGCCGACGGCATCGTTTAAGCCGCCGAGATTGTGAAAGGCAACGCCCAAAAGCCGGGGTTTAAGTTTTGCCGCCTCTTCCTCCGTCATGGCGGCCGTGCTGACAAGCCGCGTTTTTAAGGAGGCGGTATCTTCCGCATAAATACTGACGGTTTCCGGCATATCACCCGGCATCCAGCATCCGGCGGAGGAGTCGATCGCGACCGAGCGAAAGGCGGTATGACGCAGATAATGATCCTCGTAAGGGTTTTGTGTTTCCAGCCCTTGTTCTTTGATGGCATGCACCATGCGCAGATAGCGGCGTTCTCCGGGGGTGGAAAACAGCGGTGCGTTATCTGCCGTTTCGTAAAGATAGGGCAGGGCGTTGCCGCCGTTCAGCTCCATCTCATTAAGCTCCATCAGGGCGATTTCCTGTTCGATATAGTTTTCTTTGGCGGCTAGATCATTCTTTGTGGCCTTTTTCATACCCTGGAAGCCGTTATAGCGCTTTTGTGCGAGCTGTTTTTCCATTTCTGTCAGCATTTCAGCGGCTTCTTCGGCGCTCTGGTTGTTCGGCAGCGTTTCGGGAAATTGCTGATAATAGGTCAGATAGGCGGTATAAACCGTTTCTTCGTCAATAACGCCGCGCCGCGCCATGCCGAGACTGTGCTTGTTGGCCTTGATTTGCAGATCGGCGTAATGCACGACGGAGGCGGGATCAATGCCGCGCATATCGACGATACTGACAGCCGCCCCGAATCCGTTGCGGTTCGGATCATCCGGATTTTTCGGATGCGGGTGGTCATGCAGGTCAAGATTGGCGGTGTGGTTTTCAATCTGTTCGTGGATACGGTCGGTCAGTTCGTCAAATTCTGCGGGATCAAGCCCCGCTGCAATCACTCTAAGCTCATCCCCGCCGGCACGGATGCAAAGCATGTTATGGGCAGGTTTTTTTTCGGGGTCGGGTTTCCAGTCATAGTGATAGACACTGTTTTCCGCAGTTTCGCCGCCTGCCGTGGTCGTATAGGTGTAATTCTGCGCCATCGGCCCGTCAATGGTGGCAGTATATTCAAAATTGCCGTCGCCGGTGCTGGAGGTTTCCGTCGTATTCTTGACCTCGGCCTGAATGGTCTTGGCAAGCAGCTTTGCGCTGCGGTCGGTGTAATCAAACGCCTCTGTTACCGGGAGTTCTTCGGGGGCGAGACCTTTTTCCGTGGCCAGAAGAATGCGGAAGAATTCGTTGGTGCCGCCCATATTGGAATAATCAACTTCGATCATGGCGACGGGTTTTCCCGTCAGCTCCGCGTAAAGATGACCCAGGCCGGAAATCAGGCCCAGATGCTGTTTTTCAAGAAAACCTGTCATGTGTTCAGGTGTGAAATTGCTCCGCTCGACTTCGTCAAAAATCTGCAGCAGGGCGGGGTCGCTGTCAGGCATATATTTTTGTAATAGCGCGTTGCGCAGATCGGCGGGATGCAGCAGCGGAGTGTCGCTTTGCTCCCATAATTGACGGATATCGTCGAGGACCTGCTCGGCTTTCTGCGGGGCGTGCGGGGCATTTTCCGCCGGAATATCTGCGGGTAAAACGAAACTGTCCAAAAAGGATTCAAGCTCCTGTTTGTAGAAGATCCCCTGTAAAACGGGGCGTAATGCATATCTGCTGACAGCCATAATAATATACTTCAAGTAAAAATGTATTTGAGCGACCAAGTCCTGTTTATTATAACGCTTTGCCGTTAACAATTATCTAATATACCGTGCCGCTTTTGCGCGGGAATGGCGGGATAGATAAAAAAACAGGCCCGGCAAAAGCCGGGCCTGTCCATTGTATTTCTGTATATATCGCTTACGGATATGTAACGTTACCCATTTGCGTGTGTACAAGGTGAGCGGACGCGTTGTCCTGACCGATCAGAGAGACCATCAAGTTGGTCAAGAGCGGGAACGCGAGCAGAGCACCACCGACGGCAAGACGGATCAGACCGTCTTTAAGCGGAGCCTGCGCCGGGTTGTCCACATGCGCTTTAATTTTGAAAACACCCGCGATGGCCATACCGATACCGGCGATGAACGCAACGGTAGAGATAAGGTTCGGAATTTTAGATGCGGATGTCGTAATAGCATCAGTTGTTGTTGTGAAATCCTGTGTTGCGACGCCGGGTGCCGCCAAAGCGAAAGCTTTGGTGGACATAAGCGGTGCAACAGCCATACCGGCAAAAAGACCAGCCGCAAGTTTATGACTAAGTTGTGGTTTCTTGGATGTCATAGCGTTATGCCTCCTATTCGTTATATGGTAATAAGGTTAAATCATGTGATGCACAGGTTATGATCTATATGCACACTATATTATTCTAGCAGATGAAATATTAATAAAAAGTAAAAATACGGACAGGAAGGGCGGTGGCGCTCCCGACAGGGCTCGAACCTGTTACCTCAAGATTAGGAATCAATGAGCGCTACATGCAAAATTATGAATTCATAAGATAATTTTTTAAAACTTGTGAAAGTGTGTAAGAAAGTGTGTAAATTCTTGCGATTCTGAGGAGTGTGGTCTCCCCGACTGGATTTGAACCAGTGGCCTACGGTTTAGGAAACCGTTGCTCTATCCTACTGAGCTACGGGGAGAAATTAGCCTATCGCAGTATAATACTCTCTATAAAGAAATTTTCAAAGGAAATGATCGTTTTGAACGGAACGCCATCACAGTGGATGAGATAAGCTGCTGTCAGGGCAGACAAAATGATTCTTAAGTAGCCGGCTCATTGGCTAAATTATTCTCCGAAGCACCACTGTACCAGAACAAGAGTATATGCTGATTTAAGTTTTAGTAATGGAATATATGTAGAGGTTAAAGCCTGTCCATAAAATAACCTCGTCATGTTAAAATATGAAATCACAATAATTGGAATCCTTTATAGTGGCTGAGTTATGTCTATGTAATGGATGGATAACTTCCGGACGTCTTTGTATGGTTCTAGGTAATGATAGGAGTCCACTGTGACTTGACTTTTTATGGAAGCCGTGCTAAGTTAGTAATTAGTAACTAACTTAGCAAAAAGGCCATGTCTACAAATGACAGTAAAGAAAGATATAGCTGAGCGTAAAACGGCAGAACTGCGTAAGCAGGAAATTGTTTTAACAACTTTAAAACTGGCTGAGAAAGTTGGGCCGGACAGGTTGTCGGCTGCGATGGTTGCCCGGGATATTGGTATCAGCCAACCGGCTATTTTTCGTCATTTTTCAGGCATGAATTTGCTTTGGCTTGCTGTGGCGTCTCATATAGAAGAAGCAATGAAAAAAAAATGGAAGCGGGCGCTGAATTCTGAAAGAGATGAAGTCGAGAAATTACAGGCACTGGTATTGACGCAACTACGGATTATTCAGAGCGTTCCTGCGATCCCCAGTATTCTGTTTTCCCGTGAATTGCATGCCGGTAACAGAGGACTGCGCCAAGCTTTTCTGAAAATCATGCATACGCTACATAAGCACATTGTAAATATAATTGTTGCGGGGCAGGAAAACGGCTCTTTTCGTCGCGATGTACAAGCCGCCGATTGTGCCTATCTTGTTATGGGTTTTATACAGGGGCTGGCGGTCCGGTGGTCGGTAAGCGATAAAAATTTTCACCTTGTTGATGAAGGAAAGCGGCTGTTTTCTATACAGATTAACGTTTTTCTGAACGCAGACGCATCTTTGAGTGGGGATGAGATATGAGCAAAGGTAATCGGAAAAGTGTCCTTATTTTGATTGTTATTGCAGCCCTTGCTGTTGCTGGGATTTCTTTTGTCCAAAACAAACCGTTGATCATTGATGTCATGCCGCTTCATGAAAATGTAACGGTAGAAGTCTACGGGTTGGGCTCTGTTGAAGCTAAAACAATCTCACGAATTGGATTTGAGGTCGGAGCCGCACTGGTCGAGCTGGATGCGGATTATGGGGATAGCGTTAAAGAAGGATCAGTACTTGCACAGCTACATAGCGCGGAACAGCAAGCAAAAACAATGCGGGCGGCGGCGGCAGTTGAAGCTGCAGAGGCAAGATTAAAAAAGGCGCAAACAACGATCCCGAAACTAAAAGCGATTTTGGACTTCCACAGAATCAGTAATCAAAGAGCCAAAGTATTGCTCCCGCGCGGGAGTATCGGGGAAGAAGAGGCTGAGCAAAAACAGCTGAATGAAGAAGTTGCCACTGCAGAAGTGGAGATTGCCCGTAATGATGTTGCACTGGCAAAGGCCGAGCTTGCTGAAGCACAGTCTCAATACGAGCTTGAAAAGACGCTTCTGGATCATCATGTCTTAAAGGCGCCATATGACGCACTTGTCGTGGAAAGACGCAAGGAGCTCGGAACAGTCATTTCTGCTGGTGACCCCGTGTTTACGCTTGTTGATCCGCGCACAGTGTGGGTGCTGGGATATATAGATGAGGCGCGCGCCGGAGGCATACTTGTCGGACAATCCGTGCGTGTGCGTTTGCGCTCTTTGCCGCATAAAGAGTTCGACGGAAAAGTTACGCGTATTGATATTGAGAGTGATCGGGTTAGCGAAGAAAGACGCGTCTATGTCTCGTGTAGCGACTGTCCCAAGGATTTTTACCTTGGTGAGCAAGCAGAGATCTTTATACATACGGCGACATTGGAGCAACCTCTTCTTGTACCTGAAACGGCGGTCGAACAATTTGACGGTACGGGCGGAGATATCTGGGTTATACAGAAAAATCGTCTGCATCGCATTTCCGTCGTATTTGGGCATAAAACACTTGATGGGCATTTGGAAATAACCGGAGGTATAGATGCTGATGCTGCTATTGTTGCCACACATCTGCCCGGATTACGTGAGAACCGCCGGGTAATCATAAAGAAAGAGCGATAAGATGAATTTGGCTTATCATGATGTCCGGCATAGTTTGGGACGTTTTATACTGACCTGTGCAGGATTAAGCCTTCTGTTGGGAGTTGTTCTGTCAATGATCGGTATCTACAGAGGGCTGGTTAATGATGCGTTGACGTTAGCACAGACACCGGCTGCTGATATCTGGGTGGTTGAATCAGGCACAAGGGGACCGTTTGCAGAATCCTCACGTATTCCCGGCGATACGCGTGAAGCTGTGGCGCGATTGCACGGTGTTTCTATTGCCGGTTCTGTTACCTATCAATCCATCGAAACGCATCGCGGCTCCGAAAGATTACGTTTATATGTTGTGGGTTATGAGCTGAACAGACCTGGTGGGCCCGATAAAATTGTGGCGGGCAGAGCTATTGTGCGCAGCCATTACGAAATAATCGCGGATCGCCGATCCAAATTAATGCTTGGTGAGCGCGTCCGGATTGGCGAGCATTATTTTACTGTTGTAGGCCTTACGGATGGTCAGGTTTCATCCGGTGGCGATCCGGTTGTTTATATGACGTTACTTGATTCACAGGAATTACAGTTTGAGCTGGCACCACCCGCCGCCAGGCGTGAGGTTGCCCGTGGAAATGTACCAAACAGCATGGATATGGATACAGTCAATACTGTAGTGGCGCGCTTAAAGCCACAAATAGACGTGGGTAACGTTGTGAATACGGTAGAGCGTTGGAAACATTTATCCGCCACATCTCAACAGGAGCAGGAGAATATTCTGATCCGTTCGGTTGTGGATAAGGCACGAAAACAAATTGGCCTTTTTACCGCCATTCTTCTGATTGTTTCAGCGGTTATTATCTCTTTAATTATCTACACCATGACGACGGATAAAATTCGTGAAATTGCCACACTTAAATTAATTGGCGCACCTGACAGGACGATTATAGGGTTGATTGTGCAACAAGCACTGGCAATGGGCGTTATAGGTTTTGGTATGGGAGCTCTGTTAATTATTAGTCTCAAAGAGTATTTCCCCCGGCGTGTGGTTCTGCAGCCTGATGACGGTTTGTTACTGGCTGTTGCCGTCATTATCGTCTGTATTCTTTCCAGTGGTCTCGGAGTAAGACTTGCACTTAAAGTTGACCCAGCAACAGCACTCGGTGGATAAATGTCTACGAAAAAGATCATAAATTCTGCTGAGGAGAAATCATCCGCTCTTGTTTACTTGCGTGGAATTAGTAAGCATTTCGGTGAGGGCGAGGCGCGTGTTGATGCCCTTCGGCACATAGATATTGAGGTATCGTCAGGGCAGGTTGTTGCTTTGCTGGGGCCGAGCGGATCAGGGAAAACGACGTTACTGAATGTTATCGGCTGTATCCTGGAACCAAATGAAGGATACATGGTTCTGGATGGTGAGGTTGTTTATGATAGGCGATGGTTGCGTCCTGATTTACGGGCTTTACGATTGGAAAAAATCGGCTTTATCTTCCAGTTCCATAATTTGCTACCATTTTTAACTGCGCAGGATAATGTCGGCCTTGTTCTGGAATTGGCGGGCTACGACAAGGTTGAAGCGGAAAAACGGGCTCTTGAGCTTCTGTGTTATCTTGAAGTCGATCACCGTAAGAATTCTTTCCCGGCTAAGTTATCAGGGGGAGAAGCGCAAAGGGTTGCCATTGCACGCGCTTTAGCTAATCGTCCGCGTATTATTCTCGCAGATGAGCCGACAGCGGCACTGGATTCGGAACGCGCTGGTATTGTGATGGATTTGCTACGGAAAGTCGCCGCCGAACAGGATGCCGCTATCTTGGCGGTGACACATGATGAGAAAATATATGATCGTTTTGACCATATTTTTCATTTGCGTGACGGTAATCTGGAACTTGAAACATAGAGTAGGAGGAGAAATTATGAGAATCATTAAGATTGGGTTGACCGGAATGGCTGTCAGCATGTTATTGGCCTATTTTGTAAACACCGCTTATGCTGCGGAGGGGCATCACGACCATCACAGTCATGTAAGTGCAAGTCAAATGACGATGAAAGAAGTTATGCGGAGTTTGGGTGTGGAATTGGAGAAAATGACAGCTGCGATAATTCTGCAGGATTACACGGCAATCGAACAAAGTGCCAAGCATATTACAAATCATCCACCGCCCTCTAAGGCGGAGCTGGAACGTATATTTTCTATACTGGGAGAAGATGCGGAAGCATTTAAAGCTTGTGATCTGGCGGTGCATAATCTTGCCGCAGAGTTGGCTGTAGTCGCTGCAAAGCAAGAGATGAAACCTATATTGGACACATATCACGCCATGATTGTTAAAACAGTGGAATGTCATTCCGCGTTCAGGAATAAAGCCGCCGCTTCCCCTTAAAAGAGTTTTACCAGACAGCCGCTAGCCTACATTACGGGTAGTGGTATGTAATTAGGAATCTTGCGCTCTATCCTGATGAGCTACGGGAGCTGAAAAATACAGTTTTTAAATAAGCAAACATGGCCGGTAAGTCAAGAATCGGTGACAATATCACATTGTTGCACGCGGACATATTGAAATTTTTTTTCTTATATAGGCATAACCATAAAATTATGATAGCCTTGTGCCGAAACTTTTAGACCATATATTGCGAAAAGGTGGAAAAATGGCTCCTTACTTTAACAGACAGGCGCAAAGACCTGCACCTGAGGACATTCACATCACCAAGGACAAACTGCATGAGGTGCGGGACGCACCCAACGAGTTTTTGAAGCCGAACGGCCGGACAAAACTGATGCAGGCGCTTCTTGACGGTCATCGCGAATTTGTATTGAAAATGCTGGATAAAGAGAATGTTAACCTGAAAACGGTTGACCAGCAGGGCCGTAATCTGATGCATTACGCCGTCGAAAAGCGCGACCGCGATCTGGTAAAAGCGCTGCAGGCAAAAGATATCCCCATTGACAGCCGTGACCGCACGGGACAAACGCCGTTTCTGCGTATGTTTGATCCGGTGGACGGAAAAGATGAAAAGCCGAATCTGCGTTTTGCCGCCTGGCTGGTAAAGCAAGGCGCAGATCCTGATGCTGCGGATAAACGCGGGCGCCGCGCTCTGCATCATGGCGCCTCTTCGCATGGAATTGATGTCGTATCCTTTCTGTTGAAACTGACAAAGAATGCGGATAAGCCCGATCATACCGGTGTACGTCCCTTCCATGATGCGGTGCGCGGAAATAATTTCACCGTTGTACAGGAATTCACGCATCACCGCGTTGATTTGCTGTCGACCACGAATAAAAGCGAAACGGTGTTTCACCTGTCTTTGTATAATAAGGATGAACGCGTACTCGATTTTCTGCTGACGACCGAAGCCGTGAAAAAGCTGGATCATCAGGAGATGGACAATAAACGTACGGCCTTGCATGAGGCGGTGTCCAAAAAACAGATTTCCGCCGTGCGGAAAATGCTGGATATGGGCGCGAATATCAATGCACAGGATAAATCCGGCAAAACGCCTTTGGCGCTGGCTGTCAGCGGCGAGCATGAAGAAATTGTCCGGACGCTGCTGGATCGCGGTGCGGATATTGTTTATGAAGGCTGCTCGGCGCTTGAAGAAGCGATTTCCTATCAGTTGAGCGAGCTGTTTCCGGTATTGATGGAATACGGGCCGAATGTCAACGCACCGGGAACCGACGGTTCCACACCTTTAATGCGGGCGATGCAATACGGCCATAGCGCGGTTGCAACGGCATTGCTGGAGGCCGGCGCGGATCCGAAGGCGCTGAATCGTGAAAAACAGAATGCGCTGTTCTTTATTTCGCGTGATCTGGAACCGGGAATCGTCAAGAAACTGATTGATGGCGGTGCCGATCCGAATCAGAAAGACCAGAACGGACGTACACCGCTGTTGAATGCGATGACGGGCGGTTACTATGTTGAGGAAAATGTCAAAGCGCTGGTGAAAGCCGGTGCGGATGTGAACGCGCTTGATAATCAGGGGCGCGGCGTGCTGCACAATACTTTGCGTTCCTATCAGCCGGATTTCAAAATGTTTGACTGGTTGATGGAACACGGTGCTGATCCGGTAAAACAATCCGGCAAGGACGGGCAGTATGATTCTCTGCTACATATGGCGGCGGAGGCGCATGGCGCACATAAATCCGTTTTAAAGAAATTGCTGGATGCTGGAATGCGTGTCGATATGGTTGACCACAGCGGTGTCACGCCGCTGCAGGCGGCCGTGCGGTCGCGCAATGCCGAGAATGTCGAACTGCTTTTGGAATATGGTGCGGATCCGCACCATCAGGACAATTATGGCGGTTCGGCCTATACGCATGCGCGTCAGACCTATAATGACGATATGATGAAGGTGATTGAAGCCTTTGAAGAGCGTAAAAAACAGGGTATTTCACCGAAATATGTCGATGATAAGGATGCGCCGAACAACAATATTCCGCCCGGTGCCGCCATGAATGATGATAATTTCAGACGCGGCGGCCGCCCCCGTTTCGGAGGTTTTGGCCGGTGATTAAAATCTATCATAATCCGCGCTGCAGTAAATCGCGGCAGGCGCTGGAACTTCTGCGCAAAGAAGGAAAAGAACCTGAAATCATCGAATATCTGAAAACGCCGTTGACGGCGGAGATAATCCGCGAGCTGCTGAAAAAACTGAACCTGCCTGCACGCGATATCGTGCGTAAAAAAGAAGCAGGGGCGCTGGATATTGATCTGGGCGCCGTCACGGATGAAACGCTGGTGAAAGAGATTGTCAATAATCCGGTTCTGATCGAACGTCCGATCGTCATCACGGAAAAAGGCGCTTTGATCTGCCGCCCGCCTGAAAAACTTTACGATATTCTTTAAAACGATTCATTTTTTACTTAAATCATGACCGAAAAAGCCGCCAGTAATGACCCCATAGAAGAGGATGCGGAGGTTCTGTTCCGCACGGAGGGGCGGACAGCTATTATTACGCTGAACCGTCCGCGGGCTTTGAACGCCTTGTCCCTGCCGATGTTCCGCGCCATTGATGAGGCGCTGACCGCATGGGAGAAAGATGATAATATCGCCGCCGTGGTTATCAACAGCAGCAGCGCGCGCGCCTTCTGCGCAGGCGGCGATGTTAAAGCGGTCGCGGTGGAAGCCGATCTGGCGCGCCGCAATAAAGATACCGGCCATGATGTCCGCCACCTGTTCCGTGAAGAGTACAAGCTGAATACCCGCATCCATAACTATCCCAAACCCTATATTGCCTTTGCGCAGGGGATTGTGATGGGGGGCGGTATCGGTGTCGGGCTGCACGGGTCGCATGTGATTGTGACGGAGTCGACAAAAGCGGCAATGCCCGAGGTGAAAATCGGCTTTTTCCCCGATATCGGATTTGGAATATTTTACCGGAAAATGCCCGGCCTCACCGGCCTGTATATGGGGATGACCGGGGAAAGCATTTCCGGGCGCGATATGATGGCGCTGGGGCTGGCGACGCATTTTGTGCCGGAAGGCGACTGGGATGATGTGATGGCGCAGGTGATTGCCGGCGATGCGGAACAGGCTTTGGCGAAATTTGCCTATAGCGGCGAGGAGGCTTTTCCGCTGCAGCAAAAGATTGACCTGTATCTGTCGGGGAAGAGTGTGGAAAAAATCGTCGCGGCGCTGGCGGCGGATGCGATTAGCGACCCGTGGTGTGAAAAAATCCATGATATTCTGCGTGCGGCCTGTCCGACCAGTATCAAGACCGCTTTTCGTCATTTCTATACGGCACGCGGCATGACGCGGGTGGAGGACGTGATAAAAATGGATTACCGCCTGAGCCAGAACATGGCATGGCGGCATGATTTTTATGAAGGTGTCCGTGCCCTGCTGATTGATAAAGACGGTGTGCCGCGCTGGTCGCCGTCCCGCCTGGAGGATGTGCCGGAAAAAGATCTGGATAAGTTGTTCGGCATATGTCTGAATGGTGAAAAAGACCTGATTTTTTGAAAATCGGTTATTCCTTGCCGCATCCTGTGGCATTTCCGTCAAAAAAATCGGTTTTCTAAGCCTTGAAAAAGGTCTAGGATATATCTTGAAAGTCTATTCCCCGGGAGAAGAAGTCCGATGAGTTCACCATATTACGAAATAATCCACCTGATTGAGCGGTTGCACCGCCAGTTTCTTGACGTTTTGAAGGTCGAGCTGGAACGCGCAGGTATCCATGACATCAATAACGTGCAAAGCCTTGTGCTGCACAATATCGGCGATGATGAAATGACGGTCGGCGAGTTAACGGTACGCGGCTATTATCTGGGATCGAATGTGTCCTATAACGTCAAGAAAATGGTGGAAAACGGTTATCTGATTCAAGAGCGCTCCGTCCATGATAAACGCTCGCTGCGTGTGCATCTCTCCGATAAGGGGCGCGCGCTGAATGCGGCGCTTGCCGATCTGTACCGCCAGCACGAAGCGGATCTGGCCGATATCGGCCTGCCGCAGGAGGGGTTGTCGGAGCTGAATGATAATCTGAAAGCGCTGGAGCGGTTCTGGGCGTCGCAAATGACGGGCGGCAATCTGCATATCCCGAAAACGGCGGCGAACTGATCTTTTAAGCCGTATTTCAGGCTTTTCTGTTTTATAAGGAATATTCCAGAGGCAATCTGCCATGTTTGCGTTCTTACGCCGTTTGTTTTTTTTCTCGTCCAAAAAGCGTTACGAAGCGGATAAGGAAATTCTTGAAACAGGCGATGAAGCGGCACGGAAAAAGCTTGCCGAAGACCCGCACACCTCTCCCGAAATGCTGTATTTTATGGCGGAAGACCCGTCGGACAAGGTTCGCGAAGCTGTCGCGGGCAATACGGCCACCCCTTTGCAAATCAGTGAAAAACTGGCGAAAGACGAAAATGCCGATGTGCGTAATGCCTTGGCGGGGCGTCTGGTCAAGCTGTTGCCCGGGCTTTCGACACCGGAACACGGTCAGCTTTTCGGCTTTGCCGTGCAGGCGCTGGCCATTCTGGCGGAAGATGAAATGTTGAAAATCCGCCGCGCATTATCGACAGGTTTGCAGGATATGGGTGTGGCGCCGCCGCATGTGATGGCAAAGCTGGCGGCGGATGTGGAGCGGGAAGTTTCGGAGAATCTGCTGCGCTATTGCAAAGTGATTAGTGACAAGGATTTGCTGGCGATCTTGGCGCATCATCCGGAAAGCTGGGCGGTACAGGCTGTGGCACAGCGCGGAGAGGTCGGCGAGGAGCTGTCGGAGGGGATTTTCAAAACGCTGGATGTGATGGCGGGAAAACTGCTTTTGCAAAACCGCGGCGCGGTGATTGCGCCTGAAACATTGGAGGAAATTGTCGATTATGCGCGTGACTGCCTTGATTGGCATGACTCCATTGCGCTGCATCCGTCCCTCACCTTTGAATTGACGCGCAAGCTGGTCGGTTATGCCGGAAAAACCGTCTTTTCTCTGCTGCAAAAACGGAAAGATTTCGATAAACAAACCAGTGCCGATATTGTCGCCTTGGTAAAACGGCGGATTGAATTTCAGGAAAATACCGCCGAGGGCGATGTTAAAAAACAGGTCGCGGCCTATAAAAAATCAGGAAAACTGGGGACGGAAACACTGCTGGACGCGCTGGCCTGGCAGAATATCAAATTTGTGGAAGAGGCGCTGCACCAGATGACAGGGGTGAAAATCGCCGATATTCACGCAGCGGCGGCAAAACATGATGCGGCATTTATTGTGGCGCTGTGCTGGAAGGCGGGGTTGCAGATGCGTCTGGCGCTGGAATTACAGAAAAAACTGGCGGGGGTACAGCCGCGCAATTTGATTTATGCACGCGGCGGCACCGATTACCCGCTGGAAGAAGACGAGATGAAAAAAATACTGCATATCAAAGACGGGTAAAAAGGTTATAATTTTTTCAAAGGATTTCCCTACAGCTCGCGTCTTAAAGGAAAGGCGTCTGGAGAAGAAAAACCGCTATGGCAACGGAAACGGCGCAAAAACAGGAAGATGATGAATGGATTCGCCGGGCTGCCGGCGGCGACAGGGAAGCTTTTGCGATGCTTGTGGAACGTCATTACGGCAAAATTTATGCGATTGCGTGGAAATTCTGCGGCAATAAGGAAGATGCCGAGGATGTCGCGCAGAATGTCGCGATCAAGCTGGCACGGGTGATGTCCTCCTACCGTTTTGAAGCGGCTTTTACGACATGGCTTTACCGTCTGACGGTGAATGCGGCCAAAGATCATATACGGCAAAGAGGCCGCATCGGTGCGCGTGAAGTGCCGTTGAAACCCGAAATCACGCCTGTGGCGGAAGAAAATCCTGAAAAGAAACTGGAAATGAAAGAGGTGCTGGCGGCGGTGGATGCGCTGCCCGAGGCGCAGCGCGATGTGATTTTGCTGGTCTGCTGGGAGGGACTTAGCCATAAAGAGGCAGCGGATGTACTGGATTGTGCCGAAACCACCGTGTCATGGCGGCTGTTCGAGGCGCGCAAAAAACTGGGTAAAATTGTCCAGACAAAAACAGTGGAGGACGGGAAATGATTGAAGAAAAACGTCTGAAACAGATTTTGCAGCAAATGGATGCGCCCGAAGCCGATAATACGGCGAAGCAGGAGGCGCTGGCGGCGGCAATGGAAGCCTTCGATAATGCGCAGCTGGGAATCGGGCTGGAAGATGCGCATGAAGACAGCGCTGAAAAAAATATCAAAGGAATTGACGGGTATGATCGTCTTAAAGGGGAGAGCGGCAAAAAAAGCCGCACAGATGAACCCTTGAACATATGGAGACGGATCATGAATAAACGTTTTGTAATCGGCGGAATGTCAGGCGCGGTGGCGGCCTGTGCGGTATTGGTTTTACTCGGCGGCCCGATGGAGGTTTACCGGCAGGCTTTCCCCGATCAGGCATCGGGGCATTTGGTGCATACGCAAATGGGGAATGTGGATTACGGCGACCTTCTGGGTTCCAAGAAGAAACAGGATAAAGATACTTCCATGATACGCCCATCCGCAACGGTGCAGGGAACGGTCGGGGAAGAAACGCCTGAAGAATACAGAAAAGCTGTTGAAGCAACGAATATTAAGCGTGCTGAAATTGCAAAACAGGTTGGCAGTAGTGCTTTGCCGACACCGATTGGGCAGATACAAGGACAGCTGAGTATTAGCGGTAGTGGTGGCAAAACCCGCGAATTGGCGAAAAAGGAACAATACCGCCCGCGCCGTCAGGCGATGACATTGGCAGAAAGCGTCGGGCAGGAACGGCTTGACCGCGGCAAAGGAGCGTCTATCGCGGATGGACGGATGGAAGCCGACCGTATGGCGGTCGAAAACCGCGCCATGCCCGCAACCTCGCCTGCCGTCAATATGCCGGTGGAAAGCAAAATTATGGCAGAGGAGCAGGAGCGCGTTGCCCCCGGCATTATTGCGCCGCAGCCGCCGATTGTTGTGCCAACGCCCGAGCCTGTGATTACGATGCCTGTCCCCGATGATCAGGTGGTGGTGCATTATCAGGATGAGGGGCGCGACCGTTTTGAGGAATTTCCTGAAAATCCGGCGAAAGCGGTGGCGGCGGAGCCTGTCTCGACATTCTCCGCAGATGTTGATACCACGGCTTACAGCTTTGTGCGCCGCGCCTTGAATAACGGTGTGTTGCCGCCGAAAGATGCCGTACGTATCGAGGAAATGATCAATTATTTCCCCTATGATTACGCCTTACCGGAAAGCAGGGAAGAACCCTTCCTGCCGAATATCGCGGTCTATGACAGCCCGTGGAAAGCCGGAAACAAGATCATGCATATCGGCGTGAAAGGCTATGACACGGTCAGCGAGAGCCGTCCGCGCGCCAATCTGGTGTTCCTGCTGGATACATCCGGGTCGATGAATGCGCCCGACCGTCTGCCGCTGCTGATCAATGCAATGAAACTGCTGGTGGACAAGCTTGACCCCAATGACACGGTCGGTATCGTCACCTATGCCGGACGGGCGGGAACGGCGCTGGAGCCGACCAAAGTCTCTGAAAAGCATAAAATCATCAATGCGCTGGAACAGTTGCGTTCCTCTGGCTCGACGGCCGGTGCGGCGGGGATCCAGAAAGCCTATGCGATGGCGGAGGCAAGTTTTGACAAAAACGCCGTTAACCGCATTATTCTGGGTACGGATGGTGATTTCAATGTCGGTATCAGCAATCCGCGCGAATTGCAGGATTTTGTCGAAAGAAAACGCGACAGCGGTGTGTTCCTGTCTATTCTCGGTTTCGGGCAGGGGAATTTCAATGACCGCCTGATGCAGGTGCTGGCACAAAAAGGCAACGGCCATGCCGCTTATATCGATACGCTGTCCGAGGCACGGAAAGTGCTGGTGGAAGAGGCGTCCTCAACGCTGTTCCCGATTGCCAAAGATGTGAAAATCCAGGTGGAATTCAACCCGAATCTTGTCTCCGAATATCGTTTAATCGGCTATGAAACCCGCGCTTTGGCACGCGAGGACTTCAATAATGATGCGGTAGATGCCGGTGAAATTGGCGCGGGTCATACGGTGACGGCACTTTATGAAATTACGCCGACCTCCGTGCCGCAAAACCGCATTATTGATGATTTGCGTTACGGTGAAGCAGGCGGCGCAGCGGAAAAAGCGGCAGCGGATACGGAAACACCGCAAAGTACGGAAGAGTACGCGTACGTCAAAATCCGCTATAAACTGCCCGCAGAAAACACCAGCCGTTTGCTGACGCGTCCGGTGACATTGCAAGACGGTAAAGCGATGGAAGCCCTGCCGGATGATATGCGCTTTGCCGCAGCGGTGGCGGGATTTGCGCAGAAATTGCGTGGCGGACGTTACATTAATAACATGGATTACGACGCGATTATCGATCTGGCGAAATCAGGGCGCGGTGAAGATGAATTCGGCTATCGCGCGGAATTTATCAATCTGGTGCGGCTGGCAAAATCAGCCTCCGCGATGCGCCCGCAATAACGGGAAAATATGATGGTGAAAAGGAGATAAGGGTATGAGCGTTGCAGCCGAGATAAAAAAACGTTTGATCGGGGCTTTTGAAACAGCCTTGTTTATTCCCAGCGGTATCGAACGTTTTTCCGGCACGCCGCGTGAAACCTTTATCTCTTTTGCCGTTAGTCTGATATCTTTGCCGCTGTCATTTGTCTCGACAAGAATCCATCCGCCGATCGGGACGGAAGCTTTCTCTGCAGATTATGTTTTTTTTGTGCATTTTCTGTCGGGTCTTGCCTCCTTTACGATCGGTTTTCTGATGATCTACGGTTTTGCCCGTTTCGTCACGGGCGGCAACACGAACCGTATCTGGCTTTATTACACGGTTTCAAATTGGATCAGTCTGATATTTATCCCGCTGGGTATGCTGTTTATGGCGCTGCGCTATTACGGTGTTTTTGAGCCGAAAACCCTGGAGGATGTCATGCTGGTACTGCGCCTTTACGGTTACGGTATCGGCGGTTACATGATTTACCGTATTTTCAAACCGCCTGTGGAGCTGGCTGGGGCGCTGGTCTGCTTTATTCTGGTGATGGGGCAGGTTGTCTTGAAAGGTGCTTATACACTGGGCGGTTTGCCTAATGTTGATTATATGGAACGCTATGGCCCTTCTGCCGTTCAGGAAGCCGCTTTGCAGGAAGCGGTAGAGCCAACAACACCGGAAACAGAGGCTGATAGAAAGGAAACGCCCGCTGAAACGCCGCCGCCGACGCGGGAATTAATGGAAAATTAAGACGGCTTCGCTACAATGATAGATGTCTTTGTAGCGAACTGTTTTGATGACTGTGCGAAGTGTCTCTTTGCGCAACACGGAACGGCTACGGAGGCTTAAGAGACGAGGCTTTACGCAATCTGTGCAAAGCATCAAATTTGAACTTAATTACGGAGAAGGACAAGTCACATGAGCATGGAAAATCATCTCCACGCGCTGGAACAGCAACGCGATACTCTCAAAAAAAGACTTCACGAAGAAATGACGCATCCTGCGGCGGATGAACGCGCCTTGCGGGAGCTGAAACGTGAGAAACTTGTCTTAAAAGACCGTATTGAAGAATTAAGGCGAAGTCAGTCGGCGTGACCTCCACGCCCAAATCATCATGATATAACAGGTAAATGATCACAACAGGGCGGGGTTCGCTGCTTCATTGGGCGAACGCCGCCTTTTGTTATCCGCGCGGCGGGATGTTTTCCGGCCCGAAAGCATAGGGCAGTAATTCTTCCAGCGTCAGGATTTTCTTCACATTGCCGGATTTTGTTGCGGCATAGATCGGCATATCGGCTGTGGCGAATTCGTACAGGCGCTGGCGGCAGTCCCCGCAGGGGCCGCAGAGATTTTCATCCGGCGCGGTGATGAAAACGGCTTGCAGCTTTTTTCCGCCTGCCGTGACCATGGCGGAAATCGCCGAGGCTTCGGCGCAAACACCTTTAAAATGCGCGGTTTCGACATTACAGCCGCCGAAAATACGCCCCTGTTCATCCAATACGGCCGTGCCGACAGGGTGGTCGGAATAAGGGCAATAGGCGTTTTTCTGTGCGCCCATCGCCGCGTTTTTCATCTTTTCAAGAATATCAGCGGAAATTTCCGTCATGGCGTTTGTCCTTTAAGCGGCGATTTTTTCACGCACGATGACGGCATCTGCCGCATCACCGGCGGTTGCGACTGTGACGGCATCCGCCAGCGCAGCGGCGGTTTTTTGCCAGTTTTCTTCGGATTGTGCGTGGATGATGGCCAGCGGTTTGTTGTTTTTACCGACAATATCGCCGATTTGCGCGATCTCCGTCAGTCCGACGCTGTGATCGATACCGTCCTGCGGGCGGGTGCGGCCGCCGCCGATACCGACAATGGCAAGGCCGATTTTGCGGGCATCAACTGCGGAGAGCGTGCCTGTTTCTTCAGGGAAGAATTCGCGGATGACAGGCGCAGCTTTCAGATATTTTTCCGGTTTATCCATGAAATCGGCGGGGCCGCCCAGTACCGTCACCATTTTGGCGAAATGTTCGGCGGCCTGACCGTTTTCCAGCACGGCATCGACCATGCCGCGGGCGATATCCGTATCCTGCGCCAGCTTGCCAAGCACCAGCAATTCGGCACAAAGCGCGGCATTGACCTCGTAAAGGCGCGGATTGCGGTTTTCACCGCGCAGGAACTCTACGGATTCCAGCACTTCAACGGCATTGCCTGCCGTCCGGCCCAATGTCTGGTTCATATCGGTCAGCAGCGCCACCGTCGGCAAGCCGCCGCCATTGGCAACCTGTACGATGCTGTCTGCCAGTGCCTTGGCATCATCATAATCGCGCATAAAGGCACCTGTGCCGAATTTGACATCCATGACAAGACCGTCCAGCCCCGCCGCCATTTTCTTGGACAGGATGGAGGCAGTAATCAGATCAAGCGATTCCACGGTCGCGGTGACATCACGGATGCTGTAAATGCGTTTATCGGCAGGGGCAAGGTCGCCCGTTGCGCCGATAATGGCGCAGCCTGCCTCGCGCACAGCTTTGCGGAACAGCGCATTATCGGGCATGGATTGATAGCCGGGGATGGAATCCATCTTGTCCAATGTGCCGCCCGTATGTCCCAGCCCGCGGCCTGAAATCATCGGCACGAAACCGCCGCAGGCGGCGATGACGGGGGCAAGGATCAGGCTGACCTTATCGCCGATGCCGCCGGTGGAATGTTTATCCAGAATAGGCCCGCCGAGGTCTTCTCCCGACCAGTCCAGTACCTCTCCCGACCCTGCCATGGCGGTCGTCAGGGCGACGCGTTCATCCATCTCCATCTTGTTGAACAATACGGCCATGCAGAAGGCGGCGACTTGTCCTTCGGTGACGCTGTCATCCGTCACGCCTTTGATGAAGGCTTTGATCTCGCTTTCACTCAGTTTTTCGCCGTCGCGTTTTTTGCGGATGATTTCCTGTGGCAGCATGGTCTAAATTCCTTGTCTTTAATGGGTTTTGTCGCGTATCTTATGCTCAAAAGATTAGTATTTTCTTGGCTGAAAAGAAAGAGCTTATCAAAAAGCCGCCCGGAAGATTAAAAATTAAAACAATAAAAAGAGGGAAAACAAAAAAATGACAACAAAAACCCCCATCACAGTCGCGCATGGCGACGGCATCGGCCCGGAAATTATGGCGGCGGTTCTGCATATTCTGGATGCGGCAGGGGCGCAGCTTGAGATTGAAACCATCGATATCGGCGAGAAAGTCTATAAAAGCGGCACGCCCTCGGGCATTGCCGACAGCGCATGGGAATCGCTGGAACGTACAAAATGCTTTCTGAAAGCACCAATCACGACACCGCAGGGCGGCGGTTTTAAAAGCCTGAATGTGACAGTGCGCAAAACGCTGGGCATGTTTGCCAATATCCGCCCTTGCGTCTCCTATGCGCCTTATGTACGCACATTACAGCCGAAAATGGATATGGTGATCGTGCGCGAGAATGAGGAAGATATCTATGCGGGGATTGAACACCGTCAGACGACCAATACGGTGCAGGCTTTGAAGCTGATTTCCCGCGCCGGGTCGGAAAAGATTATCCGCTATGCCTTTGAATATGCGCGGCTGGCGGGGCGCAAAAAGGTCTCCTGCATTTCCAAAGACAATATCATGAAAATGGCTGACGGGCTGTTTCACAAGGTTTTTGACGAAATTCGCGCCGAATATCCCGAGATTGAAAGCGATCACTGGATTGTCGATATCGGCGCGGCGCGCATTGCCTCCCGCCCCGAACAGTTTGATGTGATCGTCACCGAGAATCTTTACGGTGATATCTTATCCGATATTGCGGCGGAGGTTGCAGGCTCGGTCGGGCTGTGCGGTTCGGCGAATATCGGGCGGCGCGGTGCAATGTTCGAGGCCATCCACGGCAGTGCCCCCGATATTGCGGGCAAAGGCATTGCCAATCCGTCAGGGCTGCTGCATGGCGCATTATTAATGCTGCAACATATCGGTCAGACGGATGTGGCGGAAAATATCCACAATGCCTGGCTGCGCACATTGGAAGACGGCGTACATACGGGCGAGATTGCCAGTGCGGAACATACGGTCGAGACGGTGGGTACAGACGGTTTTGCCAAGGCGGTTGTGGCACGGCTGGGGCGGAAACCGGAAAAACTGCCTGTGGCCTCTTATGGCGAGGGGCGTATGGATATGGGGTTGTTTGTCACAAAACTGCCGCCCCGTCAAAAGAAAGAGCTGGTCGGCGTGGATGTGTTTCTTGACTGGTCGGAGAGTGCGACACCCTCGGCACTGGCAAAGAAACTGAACGCCGTTCAGACAGGCGGGCCGGATTTATCCTCGATTGCCGTCGGCGGCTTGAAAGTCTGGCCCTATGCGCTGGAAGATCACCGCATCGCCGATCACTGGTGCTGCCGCTATATGTCGGCAGACGGGGAGGAACTGACCGGCGGCCAAATCGCGGAATTGCTGGCGGCACTGTATAAGGCCGGTTTCGATGTCGTAAAAACCGATAACCTCTATCATTTTGACGGTCAGCGCGGCTTCAGCCTCGCACAGGGGGATTGATGCTGATCTCTTTGCTTTAATGTACTCAATTAGTTAAAAGCTACCAAGAAAATTTTTCGTCATTTGGCTCAAATCCGTTCCAGAAGTTTTCTGCATACGCCTTATATATTGATCTTGTGGAGTTAGAAATATTACCAACATTCAATATAAGAAGTTCCATTGGATGAATGATTTCTGAAACAATTTCAATTAATATTTTTTCATCTCCCCATTTCAGATTTTCTGTTTTTGAAGAAACCTTTTGTGATCGATGAACTAAGTAATTATTACGATGTCTAACTAAACTCTTCACTACATCATGCGTTTTTAAATATTCCTCTAGTCGTAATAACCCATTCAGAAGTTCTTTGTGTCGATTTTGAAATTCACTTTCTGCTTGGGTGTAATTTAGTTTAATGATTTCAAGGACTCCCTGTTTTCTTAGTAATTCGTGCAGGGAATGGAACGAAGACGGATTGTCTTTTTTATCTATGATAAGTTTTGATATTCCTATTAAAGTTTCATTAAGAAGGCTTCTTCTTAGGGCATTCCATACGTTACCAGCATAAGTATTTATAAATTTATCAGACACTTCCTCTTTATCTGCGGCTATTAGAATTTCATAATTTACGTAGAGCCATTTTGTTTCGGCACAAATATTTTCAGCTATAACCATTAGCTTTCTGTATAAAACGTCACTGTTGTTTTTATTTTTCATTGGTACTCCGATGTCTAAGTAATGGATTCAAATCAATGGGGTGTGGCTGTAAAAATTACTTTGGTTTTATTGGTCTTTTATAGTTTATTACTGGACAATACGAAAGAATTTGTATTTAGTTCTTAATATCTAAATACATAAATATATTTCAAGGATGAAAAAATGAAAAAGTACATGGCTATAACTATAATTTTATGTGGAATATTTAGTATATCAGGATGCGCTACTTTAACTGAAGATGCTATGACACCTATTGCGATTTCCTTTAGCGATGGGGTAGAGGGGAAATGCCAACTCCAAAATAAGCGTGGCGTCTGGACGGCGGAACTTCCCACCACAATTTATGTTAGAAAATCCGATGATGGCTTGAAATATGACTGTAAAACAGATGATGGTAGAGAAGTAGTCGGCATGATCCCTAGTGAAATGGGTGGAAAAATTATTGCTAGCGCAGTATTTTTGGACTTCGGAATTACAGACGCTATAACAGATAAACATAGACGTTATCCCGAGAGTTTTGTGGTACCCGTTAAAAAGAAAAAATGATGAAACGTCCTGTTTCTAGAGTACTTCTATATCTTTTATTGGAGATAAAAGGCGCAGAGTTAATTGCGGAATCCGGCAGGGTTCTGGATTGCCGCGCTCCCGCTGGTCGCTCGCAATGACGGAGGGGGCGGGGCATTAAAGGCTGAGGGCGGCGGTTTCTAAGCGGCGGATTTCGTCGCGGAGTTTGGCGGCTTCCTCGAAATCCAGATCGGCGGCGGCGGCTTTCATTTGTTTTTCCAGTTTTTTGACATGGTTTTCGAGGTCTTTGCCGGCCAGATTCAGGATTTCGCCGTCAATTTTGACCAGCGCGCCTGTTTCCTCTTTTTCCGCCATGCTTGCGGCAATGGCCTTTTTCACGGTTTCCGGTGTGATGCCGTGTTCGGCATTATAAAGCTGCTGTTTCTCGCGGCGGCGGGAGGTTTCCTCCAAAGCCGCATTAATACTGTCGGTCATCTTATCGGCGTAAAGTATCACGCGCCCGTCAACATTCCGCGCCGCGCGGCCAATGGTTTGAATCAGGGAGGTACGGCTGCGCAAAAAGCCTTCCTTATCCGCATCCAGAATGGCGACCAGCGCACATTCGGGAATGTCCAGCCCTTCGCGCAGCAGGTTGATGCCGATCAGCACGTCAATTTCGCCCAATCTCAATTCACGGATAATCTCGATACGTTCCAGCGTTTCGACATCCGAATGCATATAGCGCACTTTCACGCCTGCCTCGACCATATATTCGGTTAAATCCTCGGCCATGCGCTTGGTCAATGTCGTGACCAATGTGCGGTAGCCTTTGGCGATCACTTCGCGGCATTCCGTCATCAGATCATCGACCTGATTTTCCACGGGGCGGATCAGGACCGGCGGGTCGATCAATCCGGTCGGGCGGATGACCTGTTCCACAAAGACGCCGCCCGTTTGTTCCAGCTCCCACGGGGCGGGGGTGGCGGAAACGAAAACCGATTGCGGGCGGATGTCCTCCCATTCCTCGAATTTCAGCGGGCGGTTATCCATACAGGCAGGCAGGCGGAAACCGTATTCGGACAGATTGGTTTTGCGGGCGCGGTCACCATTATACATGGCGCGGATTTGCGGCACCATGACATGGCTTTCATCCACAAACAGCAACGCATCTTCGGGCAGATATTCAAACAGCGTCGGCGGCGGCGCACCGGGCGCACGCCCTGTCAGATAACGGGAATAATTTTCAATACCGGGGCAGATTCCGGTGGCTTCCAGCATTTCGATATCGAATTGCGTGCGCTGGTCAAGGCGCTGCGCCTCCAGCATTTTTCCTGCGGCTTCAAATTCCGCGATGCGGGTTTTCAAATCCTCTTTGATCTGTTTCAGCGCCTGCTGCATGGTCGGTTTCGGCGTGACATAATGGCTGTTGGCGTAAATCTTGACAGCGTCAAGACTGCCGGTCTTTTTGCCTGTCAGCGGATCAAAGCTTGTGATCTCCTCCAGCTCATCCCCGAACAGGGAGAAACGCCATGCGCTATCCTCAAGGTGGGCGGGGAAGAGTTCGACCGTATCGCCGCGCACGCGGAAACAGCCGCGCGAAAAATCAATATCATTGCGTTTGTAATGCAGCGCGACCAGATTGCGGATGAAATCATTGCGGTCCATGACCGCGCCTTTTTTAACGGAGAAAGCCATCGCCTGATAGGTTTCCACATCTCCGATACCGTAGATGCAGGAGACGCTGGCAACGATAATCGTATCCCGCCGCTCCAAAATGGCGCGGGTGGCGGCGTGGCGCATACGGTCGATCTGTTCATTGATCGCCGAATCCTTCTCGATATAGGTATCGGTTTTCGGGATATAGGCTTCGGGCTGGTAATAATCGTAATAGGAGACGAAATATTCCACGGCATTATGCGGGAAAAACCCTTTCATCTCCGCATAAAGCTGCGCGGCGAGGGTCTTGTTCGGGGCAAGGATCAGCGCAGGGCGCTGTGTCTGCATAATGACCTGCGCCATGGTGAAGGTCTTTCCCGATCCGGTGACGCCAAGCAAAACCTGATTGGCTTCGCCCCTGTTCAGTCCTGTCATCAGCTCCGCAATCGCGCGCGGTTGGTCGCCTGTGGGGGTGAAATCCGTTTCCAGCCGGAAGGGCAGAATTTCCGTGCCATCGCCGTCATAAACGATAGCAGGGTCGAGCATGGTTTTTTTGACCATGACGTGCCGCGCCTATTTGCGTTGTACGGAGGCGTTCCGCGTGCCGCCCTTGCACGGGAAATAATGATACAGCGCCAGCGCAATCGCGGGGGAGGCGATGAAAGCATCATGCTGCGGCTGTTTTTTCAAATATTGTGTGACATGAAGAATCACATCTTCCAGCTTCATTTTGCCCGGTACGCAGAAATCAACCGTCGGGGCGGTTCCCAGCGAATGAATCAGGCGGTGATAATCGACGACGCCGGCAATATAGCTGGCGCAGGTTTCCTGACGGGCTTTTTCGCCGCTGTCACACATGGTCAGCAGATCCAGCGCCGTCAGATAGGCCGCGTCGCTTTTTTTGGTGAAGCACAGGCATAATGCTGCTGCACAGATCAGGGTTAGCGCAAGGTTTTTCATCGCTTTTGCATCCGTTTTAAAATTAAGGAGACGCACCATAACATCTTTTAAAGGGTTTTTTAAGGAAGTTTTGTCAGGATAGGCCATGATGATGAAGAATTTATTTTACCGGCAGACTTGTCTTTCATGCGAATTCCGTGTTTCATAAAGATAATATCCGCTATTTGACCACGATAATTTAGGAGTGTGTTTCCATGAAAAAAACGATTACGGCCCTTACTGCGGCCACGCTATTCTTTGCCGCATCACCGTCTTACGCGCAGGTGATTGACGATGCCGGGGCTGCAAAACTGCAAAATATTATTCAGGAGCAGATCGATTACGCGGATAAGGTTTACGGCAATATCCCCTCCATGAAGTTAAAACATGAGGGCGAAGTGAGCGTGACCCAACATGACGGTTATTATCAGGTCGTGCTGCCGGAATATGCGCTGGAAATGGAGCATCCGACAAATGCGGCGGATAAGCTGCTGGTTGATTTCGGCCAGATGGTGATGAATGTTGTGCCGGAAGGCGATGATGCGCTGAATATGAGCGTTGCGATGCCGATGCCGATTTTGGGGAAAGATTCCACAGGGCAGGAAGTCTTTCAATTGAATATCGGTCAGCAAAAGGCGCATGCGCTTTATGTGCCGTCAATTTCAGCGACGCCGAAATACAGCTTTTCCTATCAGGATGTCAAAATGGCGATGCCCGCAGCCGGTATCACCCTGACAATTAACGATTTAAGCGGGATGATGAATCTTGAACCCGATGCGAGCGGCTATTACAGCGGCCCCAGCAAATTTTCAGCCAATATGCTGAAGATTGATTCTTTCAGTGAACAGGAAGGCAATTTCTTTGTCGGTATCGGCGATATTGTCCTGACGGGAACCTCCGAAGCCTTTGATCTGGCGGGAATGACGCAGTTCCAGAAAGAAATGGGCGAAGCTGATATGGAGAATATGACGGCTGAAGAAAGTGCCGCCTATGCTAATAGTATCGTCACCCTGATGCTGGAAGCGGCAAACGGCATGGATACGGATTTCTCCCTGAAAGATATGACGGTGAATTTCCAGCCGGTCGGTCGTGATGCGGTCTCTTTCTCGATTAAAGATACCGGTTTCGGTTTCGGTCTGAACGGTATGCGCGGTGAAAATATTTCGGTCCGGCTCAGCGGAAATCTGAACGGTTTGTCCATTCCGGGCATTCAGGCTGATTTCCAGCAATATATTCCGACGCTGATCGACTATAAAATGAATGTTACCAATATGCCGATGAAAGGCTTGTTGTCGCTGTTGAGTACGGCATTGCAGCCGGATGCGCGCGGTGCGGAAGGTTTGAATATGGCGGCAATCCAGCAAATGCTGAGCGAGGCCGGAACCAAATATACGCTTGAAAACCACGCTGTTGATATGCCGGCTTTGGGAACATCGCTGAAAGGTGAGGCGGTTGCCGACAATACGGCCATGTTCGGATTTACGGCACAATTCTTCGGACGGTTGCGTAATTTGAACGAGATGCTGGCGGAAAGTCAGGCAAAAGCGCAGGAACTGCCGCCGATGATGCAGCAGGCGCTGATGCCGTTGATGCTGGTACAGCAGCTTGGCAAGCCGGGAACGGATGAAAAGACCGGACAATCCGTCTTAACCTATGATTTCGTCGTCAGCCGTGAAGGAAAAATGCTGGTGAACGGTCAGGATGCCATGATGATGATGATGGGGGGCGGTCAGCAACCGCCGCAACAACAGCCGATGCAGCAGCAGGCCCCGTAAAGAAAGAATTTGGAGCACAGTAAAAAAAGAAAAGGCCTCCTTTCGGGAGGCCTTTTTAATATCTGTGATGCAGGTTTTCTAGCGGCAGGGGAAGGCCGCCGCCAGAGCTTCTGCGGTGACGCTGCGGGCAGGGCGGTTCAGGCTTTCCGGATGTTTCTCCATATAGCGCACGGTAATATCGCGCAGCTGCTGGCTTTTGACGCTGACCTTATGGCAGGAGGCCGCACTTCCCAGCAATTCATCGGCAACACCTGTGACATAACCCGCGCAGTAGCCGTAATCGGTATTAAAACTGCTGCCGCACATTTGCAGTAATTCCTGCGCCGTCAGGTAATAGCTTTCCGCCTGCGCCTTTTCCGGTGCGGAAAATGAGGCGGCCAGCACAAAGCCTGACATCAGCAAAAGACGTTTCATATATTTCATACCCGTTTTGCGAAAAAGCCGCCAAAAGCGGGAAGTTTGATCGCATTGTCATTGACGGTGACGGGCAGTCCGTGCCCGTCCAGCAATTGCCAGCTTTCATCCTTGTCGAGTGTTTTGACATCACTGCCCAGATTAAATCCGGCAATCACGGTTTCATCACCGGTTTGACGACGGAACACCAGCAAATTGTTTTTGGCGATGTCAAAATCAATTTCACCCGTGACCAGCGCCGTATGATTTTTACGCCATTCCAGAAACTGGCGGACAAAATTCAGCACGGAATCCGGGTCATTCTCCTGCGCTGAAACAGCGGCAAGACGGTGCTCTTCCGGGATAGGCAGCCATGTCTCCTCTGCCGTGGAGAAACCGGCGTTTTTCTCTGCGCTTGTCCAGGGAACCGGCGTACGGCAGCCGTCGCGGCCTTTGCTGTCGGGATA
The DNA here is from genome assembly GCA_013285465.1 of Pseudomonadota bacterium. Classification (NCBI taxonomy): domain Bacteria; kingdom Pseudomonadati; phylum Pseudomonadota; species Pseudomonadota bacterium. The sequence goes on along the minus strand of CP053449.1, from coordinate 2,381,353 downwards.
CAGAAAAATACCGAAAGGATCCTGCAGTTTTTCAAAAGGGACATCGGCTTCGGTTAGTCCCAGCTCCTCGCCCTGATACAGGAAAATCGTGCCGCGCAGGCTGGTCAGAAGCGCCGTCAGCATTTTGACGCGTTGTTTTTGCAGCGCCGCATCATCCTGTTTGCCGCGGGAGGCAATACGCAAAACATCATGGTTGGAAAAAGCCCATGCCGGCCAGCCGCCTTCATAGCTGTTATAGCGGGTGAACAGCTCGTGAATTTCCTCCGCGCCGTCATGCCAGCCCAGCAGCTCCATATTATAAGCCGTATGCAGGCGGTTATCGCCTTTGGTATATTCGGTGCAGGTTTTCATACTGTTATCATCGCCGATTTCCGCCACCATCATTTTGCCGTCATACTGGTCGGTCAGGGCGCGCAGCCTTTCGATAAACAGCAGATTTTCCGGCTGTGACTTATCATAGAGATGCTGCTGCATATCATAAGGGAAGGGCTTGGTGTAAAGCCCGTTATAAACCTTACCCGGTTCAAACTCGGTTTGCGGCGGGTTGTCGCGCAGTTGTTCGTCATGCATGTAGAAATTCGCGACATCAAGGCGGAAGCCGTCCACACCTTTTTCCAGCCAGAATTTCGCAACATCCAAAAGCGCATCCTGCACTTCGGGATTGCGGACATTTAAATCGGGCTGGGAGGACAGGAAGGAATGCATGTAATACTGGCCGCGGCGGCCTTCATAATCCCATGCCACGCCGCCGAAAATGCTGAGCCAGTTATTCGGCGGGCTGCCGTCGGGCTTCGGATCGGCCCAGACATACCAGTCGGCTTTTGCGTTATGCGTATCACGGCGGCTTTCCTTGAACCATTCATGCTGGTCGGAGGTATGGCTTAAAACCAGATCAATAATCAGTTTCAGCCCGTGCTTGTGCATTTCGGCGAGCATTTCCTCGAAATCCTCCATCGTCCCGAAAAGCGGGTCGATGCTGAGGTAATCGGAGACGTCATAACCGAAATCCTTCATCGGCGATTGAAAGAAAGGTGACAGCCAGATGCCGTCAACGCCCAGTGCGGCGATATAGGGAACCTTTCCGGTAATCCCTTTCAGATCGCCGACGCCGTCACCGCGGGCATCACAAAAACTGCGGGGATAAATCTGGTACATGACTGCGCCGCGCCACCATTCACTCATAGATTGTCCTTTCTTCATATCGGCTTTGATACCGGAGAACCGGAAAGCAAAATGTTACGATTTTTTGAAACAGCGCGCAAACAGTTCCATTGTCGAGGAATCATGCGCCCCTACCGCATCTGCGGCGACCTCGCCCAGAATGCGGTCGGCCAGAACCTTACCCAGCTCGACCCCGAACTGGTCAAAGCTGTTGATTTCCCACACGATGCCCTGCACAAAGATTTTATGCTCATAAACCGCCATCAGCAGGCCAAGCGTATAGGGTGTCAGTTTTTCCAGCAGCATCGTATTGGTCGGGCGGTTGCCGGGGAAATAACGGGCGGGGTCATTCGGGCTTTCCTGTCCCAGCATCAGCGCCTCGGCCTGTGCCAGCATATTGGCCATCAGCATATCATGCTGTGCGGATATTTTATGGCCGGGTTTGAGGATGCCGATGAAATCCGCCGGAATCATATCCGTACCCTGATGCATCAGCTGAAAATAGGAATGCTGCGCATCGGTGCCGGGATAGCCGAAAACGATCGGCCCTGTGGCGGTTTCGGAGGTTTTGCCTGCTGCGGTGACATATTTGCCGTTACTCTCCATATCCACCTGCTGCAGCCAGAGCGGCAGTTTTTTCAGCCGTGAAAAATACGGTACGACACTGTAACAGGGCGCATCCCAGAAATTGCGGTACCAGATGCCGATCAGCGCCAGCGTCACAGGAATGTTTTCCGCGGGAGCGGCTTTCAGGAAATGCATATCCGCCATATAGGCGCCTTCCAGCAATGATTTGAAATGGTCAAAACCGATCATCAGGCAAGTGGCAAGGCCGATGGATGACCAGCTGCTGTACCGTCCGCCGACCCAGTCACGGAAAGGGAACATGTTATCAATATCAATGCCGAAAGCTTTGACGGCATCTTCATTGGTGGACATGGCGACAAAATGGTCGGCGACAGCCTCTTCCTTACCGTTGTAATGCGCGACCAGCCAGTCCCGCGCCGTGCGGGCATTGGCCATGGTTTCCTGCGTGGTAAAGCTTTTCGAAGCGACAAGGAACAGGGTTGTTTCAGGGTTCAGGGATTGCATCACATCGCTGATTTCCGTCGCATCGACATTGGTGACAAAATGGCAGCGCAGCTTTCCGGTATGAAAATCCTTCAGCGCGTCAATCACCATATCCGAACCAAGCACGGAGCCGCCGATACCGATATTGACGATATCGGTGATTCTTTTACCGGAAAAGCCTGTCCAGTCACCGGAATTCACGGAGTCTTCAAAAGCCTGCATCTGTTCCCAGACGGCGATAACTTCGGGCATCACATCCTCATCATCCAGCAGCACGGGGCGTTCGGCAACATTGCGCAAAGCCGTATGCAGAACGGCGCGGTTTTCGGTGGTATTGATACGGTCGCCTGCGAACATGGCGGCGCGTTTTTCTTCAAATCCCGACGCTTCCAGCAGTTCCAGCAGCAGGCTGCGCGTTTCTTCCGTGATACGGTTTTTGGAATAATCCAGCGTCAGGGAATCATAGGATATGGTGAATTTCTCCGCCCGTGCGGAATCCTGCGTAAACAGGTCACCCATACGGATATCCTGCATTTTTTTCTGATGTGCGGATAAATTCCGCCAGATTTCTTTTTTACTGTTCATCACACACTCCCGCAGATTTTTGTCGCTGTTACTCTTGAGAGCAGACTCTAGCGCAGCTTTCCTCCTGCTTCCAGCGGAAATATTTTACGGCCTGTTTTTTTCGCGGAAAGACTGTGAAAAAACATATATTTGTATTCGATTCGCTTTTTTGTTATTCTGGTTGCGGGAAAAATATCTTAAAGCCGCGTTCTGCGGTTTTAAAAATCGTATATCGAAGCAAAGTCTGTTTTAGACGATGACATATCTGTGCGGGACCGGGCGCGTTTCATGCGCCGTTAGGTCCGTCCTTGCATTCGGGCTGATGATAGCCTTGTTCTGCGCCTTTGCAACATCTGCAACGGCACAGGACCCTTTTTTGCCTGAAACACCGGCGGCGCAGCAGCAGAATGGCGGTTTTCTGGGTTTTAACACCGATGACAGTACGGAAGCCTACCGGGATCTTGACAGTATTACCGCTGTGGAGGAAAAACCCGGAAAGCTGCAATTTACCGAAAGGCCCGATGACCAGTTACTGATTGTGGCGCTGGTGGTGGATGACCAGCTGCTGAATGAAGGCTTTCTGGTTTATCTTGATGAAGACGATATTCTGATACCGCTGGGTGTTTTGTCGGAGATGCTCGGATTCCCGATTGAGGTCACGCCCGCAACGGGACGGGCGCAAGGCTGGTTCGTGCGGGAGGAAAACACATTTTCCTTGAAATACCCGTTCGGCAGCATCACGATCGGCGGGCAGGAAATTGTGCTGGAAGGGCAGGATAAGGTCGAGCTGCATGAAGATGATATTTACGTCAATAAAAGGCTGCTGGAAAAATGGTTCCCGATCAATCTGATTTTCAAATTCAACGAATTGGCGCTGTATCTTTCCACGGAGGAGGCACTGCCGTTTCAGGAGGAAGCCGCCCGCCGTGAAAAATGGGAACGCGCCAGAATGGTATCGGCACCGCCGACCCTGAAACTTGATGACAGCGTTATCCGCCTGCCGCACCGCAAATTCGCGCCGCCGAATATCAGCGTTAATCATAATATGAGCGCGGCAAAAACCGGCGGTGTGTCCACACATAATTCCAACCATTCCCTGCAGCTGCAAGGCGATTTTCTTTATATGGATATGCGCAGCGGTATCGGGCTGACGACCGCTTCCGACGGGGATAACCAGCTGCAGAATGCCGAATTCACGCTGTCAAAAACCGATCTGGACGGAAATCTTCTCGGCCCTTTGAAGGCTACGGAGATCGAAATCGGCGATACGACCGCCTATAATTTTCCTCTGGCCGGCGGCAGCCAGCGCGGGCGCGGCGTGACGCTGAGCAACCGTCCGGCAAATTTTGTCCGTGACCCTGACCGTTACCTGCTGGAAGGTTTTGGTGAAGTCGGCTGGGATATGGAGGTTTATCAGGATGAGCGGCTGGTGGATTTCTTTACCATCGGCAGTGACGGGCGTTACAGTTTTCAAGCCTTGCCGCTTAGGCAGGGTTTTAACCTGTTCCGTCTGGTTTTCTACGGCCCGAACGGCCAGAAACGCGAGAAATTCGAACGCGTTTATCTGGGGGCGAATATGGTGGAACCCGGAAAGCTCGTTTACGAGGTGTCCGCGCTGGAATCATCCAGCCCGCTGTTTGACCCCAGCAAAAATCCGCAGCCGGATACCGATCCGACTTTTTCGGTGATCGGCGAATACGGTATCCGCAAAAACCTGTCCGCCAATCTCGGCTTTTTCACCGGTCCTTTCGCTGCCGATGATATGCAGGGGGTCGGTGGCGGTATTCGTATGTCGGGGGCAAGTATGTTTGCGCAGGGGAATTTCTTTCAAAGTCTGGATGGCGGGCATTCGGCCAGCGTTACTCTGACAGGGAATCTCAGCAAGCAGATTATCTGGAATGCCGGTCATACCGAACATCGCGGCTATGCAATGAATCAGCGTGAAATTCTGCGGGAGAGTTTTCTGGGTTTCTCGCATAATTTTTCCCTGCCCGCATTATCCAGCGGCAGTTACGGCTTTGATGTCCGCCGCCAGCTGCGTGAAAACGGCACAACGGAAACCGTGTTGACCAACCGCCTTTCTGCGGGGTTCCTCGGTTTCAGCCTGACCAATGAAATCGAATATAATATTGTCAGCAGCAATGCGCAGGATAATGTGCTGGGGACATTGACCATCCGCCGCCGCCTGCCGATCGGGAATTTCCGCGGCAGGCTGAATTACAATTTAAGCGATGCGCAAACGCTGGACAGTATCGAAATCCAGTTTCAAAACCAGCTGAGCGATAAAATGTTCCTGAACACGATCCTGAACAGTACTTTCGGTGATACGCCGCTGAATACGCTCAGCTCTACACTGGATATGACTTTCAAGAAATACCGTCTGGGTGTGACGGCCTCGCTGAATGATGACGGTGATGTCCGCACGGGGGTGAATGTTGCCTATAATCTTGTACCGCAAAGCCTGAAAGGCGATTACAAAATGTCCGGTGATGCCGCCGATCTGTCCAGCGGTAATCTGATGATTCAGCCCTTCCTTGACAGTAACGGCAACGGCGTGCGCGATGAGGGTGAAGAGCTGATCCCCGGCGTGGCCTTCCGCAATGCCCAGCGCGGCATCGAAATGGCGGCGGGACCGGACGGTATGCTGTCGATGAAAGGTATTTCCCCCAATGCGATCAACCGTATTTTGCTGAAAGAGGCCAGCCTGCCCGATATTTATATGCGCGCACCGAAAAACGAGCTGCGTGTGCTGGGTAAACAAGGCATCAGCGGCCCGATTGACTTCCCGCTTGTGAAAACCGGAGAAATCAGCGGGACGGTCACAGCCTATAACCATATCGATCAGGAGGAAACAGCTGTTGAAAATCTGCTGATTGTCCTGAAAAACAAGCAGGGTGAAGAAGTTGCCCGCGTCTATACGGAGTATGACGGATTTTACGTCTTCCCGTCCCTTCCCATCGGAGAATACGAGATGTTTTTCCCAAAAAACACAACCCGCGACAAATGGTATGTCGGGGAAGGGACGGGGCCTGTTTTCAAACTTACGTCAGAAGAGCCCGACTGGTTTGACGGTGATGTGTTTATTGCACCGCATCGTATTGATTTTTATCAAAGCTTTCCCGAAAGCGAGCGAATCATGGAGCGCAGCAGCGCTGCGGAACGCCCCGCGGGTGAAAAACTCGGCTTTATCGGGCTGAATACGGAGGAACGCATGCCCTGACACAGGTGAAAAATACGGCGGTTATTTGTTATGAAACCCTTTATAAACCGCGGAAAACCGCCAATAGATAAAAAACGCGGTAAAATTGCCTGAAATTTAGATAAAATTTTTCATATTTTTTAGGCTGTGTTAATAAAAATTAACTCTTTTTAAAGGGATTCCATGCTTGAATGAAGATAGGGTATTGGCATACAATAGTAGGGCAGTACCCGAAAAGGCAAGACGGTAAAGCCGCTTTTGTCAGGATGGGTGCGAAGAATACGACACCAAATAGCACATCTAAGCCCCTTCCGGCAAAACAGTCTTTAAATATAGTGTCTTTTACGTCTTACCAAATCCATATAACGGAAAGGAGACCCGTGGAAATGTTTATCAAGAAACACAGCAAGAAGCTGATGATGCTCGCTGCGACAGGAATCGTGGCATTCCCTCTCGCGGTAAATGCCGCCTCGACAACGATTGATGCGACGGCAAAGTTTTTACAAACGATTACCTTGGCAAATGCGACACCAATTGCTTTCGGTACCATTGAATATTCTGCAGCACCGGGCGGTGCTGATACGGTTAGTATGGGAACCGATGGTAGTATCGCGGTGGCAGGTGTGTTTTCCAGCTCCGCAGGTTCTGGAACGGCGGGTAGTGTTGATATCGCAACGGGTACGTCCGGCGAAACCGTTCATGTCACATGCGATTTAACGGCAATTATGAGTAACGGTGCCGGTGCTTCGATTGAAGTCGATTCACTGGAAGTTACGGATACCGATAATGCGGGTGCATTTGGTACGGCTACGGCTTGTGATGGGCTTGCCAGCGTAACGCCTCATATTTACGTATTGGGATCGGGAACGGATCAGCTCAAATTCGGTGGACGGATTGATGGTGGTGCGGCGGTCGCTTTTACAGATGGTGATTACTCAACGGCAACGGGCGGTACACCGTTTAATGTTCAGGTCGTTTATCCTTGATCAGAATTAAAAGAGGGCAAAGGCATGGTTTTATGCCTTCCTTGTCCTTCCTTTAACCGACTGAGAGGGTGGTAAGTAATATGCGACGCGCCTTAACAGGAATTAAACCGAAAATCGCGGCTCTCGCGTTGGCAACGGGTATTCTCCTTTCCCTGCTGCCGCCGCATGTGACGGATGCTGCCGATTTCAAAGGGCATCAACCGCAAAAAATTACTGTATCCCGCGATACTGTGCAGATTGATGTGCGGGCAAAGTTCCGCGGTGCTGTTTTCATTACAGTTGAACATGAAAAGTTCCAAATGCCGCTGACGCAGGATGAAGGCACCGATAACGGAGTCTTTTTCCGGCAGGCGGCGGTTTCTTTACACGGTGCCGACGGTGAAACGGCGTTTTTGTTCTGTGATGTTGTTCCGGAACAGGCGCTCTTCCCCGGTCGCCGCAACGCCGCCTCGGCATCTCTGGCCTGCGACGGTAGCGGGCCAAGCAAGCCGCAGGCATTCGGCTCCGGTAACAGTGCCAATACCGGCGTTGCGATGACAAAAGATATGTTCCCGAAAAACGGCGAACACCGTTATATCTCTCTGGAAGTCGCCTATATTTAATTTTTTCCGCTTTACTGTTATTTCCGTGCAAACCGCCATTGCCGAATGGATTCCCGCTTTCGCGGGAATGACTGCGTGGCTTGCGACCATATTCTCCGTCACTCCCGCGAAAGCGGGAGTCCATAGGGCGTATGAAAACGGCAAGGGCTGATGGATTCCCGTTTGCACGGGAATGACGGCTTTTTGTTTGTCACCGTCATCTACTTCCGTTACGCTTGCGCAGAAGCGGCGGGGCGTTTTTTCTCGACAAAACCGTGATTCCTTGCGATATTAGCGCCAAAATAATCATAAAATATGAAGGAGAACGCCCATGTCGGAACTTGATGCTATTTGCAAAGGCCTCGCCGGGGTTTATGCCGATTACAGCGCCGTTTCAACCGTTGTGATGGATACCAATACGCTGACCTATCGCGGCTATGCCGTGCAGGAACTTGCCAAATATTGCCGTTTTGAAGAAGTCGCCTATCTGTTGTGGTATGGCGAACTTCCCGATGCGGGGAAACTGGCCGCAATGGAAAAAGAAGAGCGCGCTTTGCGCCCTGTCAGCGAGGCTTGCCTTGACGTGCTGCGCCTGATGGATAAAGACGCGCATCCGATGGATACGCTGCGTACTGCCATCAGCTTTCTTGGTGCAAATGACCCGACATGGGTGGATAACAGCCGCGCCGCCAATTTGCAGAAATCGCTGAGAATGCTGGCGCAGCTGCCGACACTGGTTGCCGCCGATTTCCGCATCAGGAACGGTAAAGAGCCGGTTGCGCCGCGCGATGATTTGTCGCTGGCGGAGAATTTCTTCCATATGTGTTTTGAAAAAGTGCCGGAGCCGGAAATCGTCAAAGCCTTTGATATGTCCCTGACTTTCTATGCGGAACACAGCTTTAACGCTTCCACCTTTACCGCACGGACGGTGATTTCCTCATTGTCGGATATCTATTCTGCGGTGACGGCGGCGATCGGTTCCCTGAAAGGCCCGCTGCATGGCGGTGCGAATGAGGCCGTGATGCATATGCTGCTGGAAATCGATGACCCCGCCAAGGCGCAGGGCTGGATTGATGATGCGCTGGAAAACAAGAAAGTCGTTATGGGTTTTGGTCACCGCGTTTACCGCAACGGTGACAGCCGCGTACCTTATATGACGGAGGTTTATCACGATGTTGCCAAAATCAAGGGCGGCGAGAAATGGGTACAGATTTCCGATATTCTCGAAAAAACCTTTGTTGACCGCAAAGGCATTTATCCCAATCTCGATTTTCCCGTCGGTCCGACCTATTACATGATGGGTTTTGATATTCCGATCTTTACGCCGATTTTCGTGATGAGCCGTATTACGGGCTGGACAGCGCATATTATGGAGCAGCTGGACGATAACAAGCTGATGCGTCCTTTAAGCCTTTACAGTGGCTTGCCGCAGCGCGATCTGCCGGAAGAACGCAAAAAAGCCGCATAAAACGGTGATATTATAAAAAAACAAGCCCCGTTATTTGCGGGGCTTGTTTCTTTTTGTCTTGTTGAAAAACGACGGCTTTTAAGAACCGTTGCCGAATTTCTTGTTACGCAGATGTTTCGTTTTCATGTCATGCGCCATGCGTTCCGCCATCGAGCGTCCCGGTTCGCTTTTCGGGATATCCGTACGGGTATTAACGGCTTTTTTCACAGCGGCGAGTTTCTGCGCATCCAGTTCGGGCCAGATTCTCTCGACCGTGTTGACGAAATCCTTCGCAACGCGGTAAACGACGGAAGATTGCGTCTTCATCGCGATATCACCGATTTTACGCACGGTGTTGTCTTTATTGTCCAGACGGTCGGTGCAATGTTTGAAAAAGTTTTTCTGGATACCGTCAAACAGACCTTCTTCCTTGTCATTGGCCGGTTGTTCGACCGGAATGATCTCGGGATTTTTCGATTTTTTCCACAAATCTTTCAAGGTGTTGACAACACCTTTGCCGACGCTTTCAATAAAGGCGTCTTTTAACGGCGAGGTACCGAAAGCTTTGGAAATATTCGGGCTTTCATCCAGACCGAAACCGCATTCATCAGCGATTTTCACCGCCAGATCAATCGCCTCTTTCGGGGTCAGGTCTTTGATTTTACCCTGTTTGTTCAGATCAATGACTTTCTCCATCGCTTCCGCCGTCCAATGCACGGGGTCGGGAACCATCACGGCGGCAGAGGAACGGAAAGCCGCCCAATATTCACCGAACTGGCTGTCTTCACCGTAACGCTGGTAATGGCGGATCAGCGCATAGCTGTCTGCGATACATTCCCAATATTGCGGCACGTCATGGGTCAGCGCTTTATCCTGTTTGATCATATGCGCGGTGGCGGCGTGACCCAGCTCGTGATCGAGCACGAAGCTTTGCAGGATATTCGGGTCATCCAGCTCGGGCGGCAGGTGATAGGTGCCTTTGACCTTTTCCTGCAGTTTTTCTTCGAAATCCTTATCGAACTGGGCGATCAGATTGGCTGTTCCGGGGGACAAGCCGCGCCAGACCAGCGTATCGAAATGCAAATCTTCATTGCCGCCGAAAACAAGGCGTTTTGTGCCGCCGATCGTATCGGCATTCGGGTCAACACCCAGCATCATGGCAACGGGCGCGCCCATTTTCAGCACCTGACGCAGCATATTTTCGCGCATGGCGGGCAGCATCGGGTTTTGGCCGGGCATTTTTGCCTCTTCCTGAAAATCGGGGCGGACATCGGCGATGATGTCGTCAATGCCGTCATAATCGCGGGGGTCGAGAATTTTGACCGTATTTTTCAGTTCGGGAAATTCCTGAAAGAATTCCTCTTTGATCTGGGCAACCGTATAGGTTTTGCGTTCCCGCTTATCAGCCATTTGCTCTCTCCTTCTATCGTAAAATTACTTGTAAAGCGGTTTTACTGTAAGGATAGATTGCCACTATGTCAATATATTGCGGAATCAGGCAGCGGTGTTTAAAACGCTTTGTTTTTCTTCCGGATGGCTTTGTCCCGCCGTGTGATGCTTGCGGCACAGGGCGATATAAACATCATTGCCGCCGATGCTGATTTGCTCGCCTTCCTTCAAGACCGTACCGTTTTCATCCATACGGGCGGTATGGGTGGCTTTGCTTCCGCACCAGCAGATGGTCTTGATCTCTTCAATATTATCCGCCATACGCATCAGCGCTTCCGAGCCGGGGAAGAATTTTCCCAGAAAATCGGTGCGCAGCCCGTAGGCCATGACGGGAATGCCGATTTCATCAACGATTTTTGCACATTGCGCGACCTGTTCTTCGTTCAGGAATTGCGCTTCATCCACCAGTACGGCGTGGATTTTCTCGCCTGCGGTGATTTTATCATCGACCATCGCAAACAGGTCGGTATCGCTTGCAAACAGCTCCGCAGGCAGCTCCAGACCAATGCGGGCGGTGATTTTGCCGATACCGTAACGGTCATCAATGGCGGCAGTGACGGCCAGCGGTGTCATGCCGCGTTCGCGGTAATTGTAATGCGCTTGCAGCAATTGCGTGGATTTGCCTGAATTCATCGCGGAATATTTGAAATAGAGAGAAGCCATGACCTGCCTTTGGTTTTGTGTTGCATGTGACGATTTGAAGCAGATTTATTCAATCATATTTGCGCACAGCTGTAAACGCCGCGGCAGGGGGTAAAAAAGCGGTTTTTAGCACGGTAAAATCAGGGAGAGGGTTTGTGTCTTTTGATATAGCTGCGCAGATTCTCGTGCTTCTGTGCCTTCTCGCGCAGGGTTCTGGCGGCAACTTCGGCAAAGACGGCGGCATATTTGCCGGTTTTTTCGGGATATGCCGCTTCCGGGTCAGCTCCGGCGGTCAGTAATTTGGCAATCATGCGGTGGTTGTTCTGCTCCGCCGCCCATGTCAGGGCGGTGCCGCCGCTGTCATCCGTGATGTCGAGCCCCGCACCTGCGGCAATCAGCGCATCAACCAGCGGCGCGTCATCGCGCTGTACCGCCCACATCAGCGCCGTGCAGCCGCTGAAAGTTTTGACGTCAAGATCAGCGCCGCATGCAATCAGGATTTTTGCACAATCCGTATGGCGGGTGGTGGTGGCGAAAATCAGTGCGGTTTCGCCATATTCATTCTGGGCATCCAGTTCCGCATTCTGCTCAATCAGATATTGCAGGGCTTTGGCATTGCCCTCGCGTGCCGCCCAGATCAGCGGCGTGTAAAAGGAAATATCGCGGAATTCAAGATCGGCGCCGTTCTGCAACGCCGTGTGAATGGCGGCGGGGTCGTTGTTTTTAACGGCACTTAAAAGCGCCATATTTAAGGTGTTTACCATTGACGGGTCCGGTCTTTTCTTCGTGTCAGGGAAGACCGAGACTACACAAATATTATGGTTATGTCAATATTAAGCTGCTTTGTCCAGCGCGGCGATGGCGGGCAGGATTTTGCCCTCGATCCATTCCAGAAACGCGCCGCCTGCGGTGGAGACATAGCTGAATTTGTCCTTCACCTCTGCCGCCGCCAGTGCCGCAACGGTATCACCACCGCCTGCAATACTGGTTAATGTGCCGTCTTCGGTGCGTTCGGCAACATATTGCGCGACTTTGACCGTGCCTTTGTCAAAGGGAGGAATCTCGAAGGCTCCCATCGGGCCGTTCCACAGCACGGTTTTGCAGTCTTCGAGGACGGAAATAATATGGGTGATTGATTTTTCGCCGATATCCAGTGCCATTTTATCGGCGGGGATGGCATCAACCGTGACCGTCTCTGACGGTGCGTTTTCGGCAAATTCCGCGGCAACCACGACATCTTCGGGCAGCACGATATTGCAGCCTGCGGCATGTGCCGCCGTCATGATCTTGCGGGCGGTGTCCAGCATATCTGGTTCATGCAGGGATTTGCCGACGGCAAAACCTTTGGCGGCCAGAAAAGTATTGGCCATGCCGCCGCCCAGCACGAGCACATCGGTTTTATGGATCAGATGGTTTAAGACATCGAGCTTGGTGGAAACTTTCGCACCGCCGACAACGGCGGCAACGGGGCGTTCTGGTTCTTCCAGCGCGGCATTCAATGCGGCGATTTCCTCCGCCATCAGATGTCCGGCATAGGCAGGCATCAGTTCCGCCAAAGCATGGGTGGAGGCATGGGCGCGGTGCGCGGTGGAAAAGGCGTCATTGACGAAAATATCGCCATGCGCGGCCAGTCGCTCGGCAAAGGCGCGGTCATTTTCTTCTTCCTCGGCGTAAAAACGCAGATTTTCCATCAGCACGACTTTTTGTCCGGCGGGCGGATCCATGCAGTCAGCGGTAAAGCCGACATCTTCGCCCAAAAGATCGGAGAGGCGGGAGACCAGCGGTTTCAGCGAATATTCCGGCGCGGGTTTGCCGTCAGGGCGACCAAGATGAGACAGAATGACAACACGTGCGCCTTTTTCCAGCAGGGTTTTGATCGTCGGCACCGTTGCGCGGATGCGGGTATCGTCACCGATAATGCCGTTTTTCAGCGGGACATTGAAATCAGCGCGTAAAACTGCGGTTTTGCCGCCCAGATCACCAAGATCTTCAAGTGTTTTGATGGTCATTTTTCTGCATCCTCTTCCTTATTGTTGGGCGCGTGCGGCGCGGCGCAAACGGTCATTGACGGCAATGCCCAGCCCCGTTGCGGGAATATCCATGACGGCAATACCTTTATACCCTTTTTGATCGATTTCGTGAAGCATGGCAAACAGATTTGCCGCCGCTTCGGTTAAATCACCTGTTTTGCTGAGATTGAAAATATCCTGCTCAGGCACATGTCCTGTGTCGCGCAGGCTCATAAACCGTGTCGATCCGAAGGCGAGCAGGGCTTCGCCTTCTGTAATATCAACGGCTTTCAGCCGCAGCGGCGTATCCGGCGCGTAATGGCGGAGAAGCTGTCCGGGGGAATGCGGCGCAGCGGTGTTTTCATCGGCGACATATTCGTAAGCTGTCTGAACCTCTTCCCCCAGAACAGCGGTAATGCTTTCGGGCAGGATAAAGCCTGCGCGCAGCACGGTGGGGGTCTCCGTCGTCATATCAACGACGGTTGATTCCAGCCCGATGGCGCATTTTCCGCCTGCCAGAATCATCGGCACGGCATCACCGAGGCTTTTTTCAACATGCAGCGGGCTTGTCGGGCTTAGCGTGCCGGAGCGGTTGGCGCTGGGCGCGGCAATAGGCCGCCCGAGCGCGGCGATTAATTGCTGCGCGACAGGATGGGCGGGGGCGCGCAGGGCAACGGAGTCCAGCCCCGCGCTGACGGCTTGCGCCAGTTTTGTGTCTTTTTTGCGTTTTAAAATAATGCTGAGCGGCCCCGGCCAGAAACTTGCCGCCAGCAATTTTGCGCGGGCATTGGTTTCGGCATAGTCTTCCGCCATTTTCCAATCCGTGACATGGACAATCAGCGGATTGACGGCGGGGCGGTTTTTGGCGGCGAAAATCCCCAAAACAGCCTCTTCCGATGTCGCATCTGCGCCAAGGCCGTAAACCGTCTCGGTCGGGAAAGCAACGACAGCACCATCCTTCAGGAGGGTGGCGGCCTTTTCAATCGCGTCTTTTGTGGCGGGGAAGATTTTGCTCATAACTTATTTCAAGGGTAAAGCAGCGTTGATTGCCATGTTGTGGCGGTGACATCGCTGCGGGTGAAGATGCGGCGCTGATGGGCGCGGTATTTGCCTTCCTCCCAGAATTCGATTTCCAGCGGTGCGATGCGGTAGCCCGACCAATGCGGCGGGCGCGGCACGTTGTTGTCTTCCTTGGGATATTGCTTTTTCAGTGCGGCGATTTTATCCAGATAATCCTGCCGCTGCGCCAGCGGGGCGGATTGATCCGATGCGGCGGAGGCAATGCGGCTGCCATAGGGGCGGGAGGCGAAATAATCATCCGCTTCCGCCTCTGTGACCGGAATGATGGGCCCGTGGGCGCGGAACTGGCGGCCGGGATTTTTCCAGTGAAAACAAAGTGCGGCCTGCGGATTTTCAGCCAGTTCGCGGCCTTTCTGGCTGAGCGTATTGGTGTAAAAAACAAAACCGTCTGCGTCAAAATCCTTCAATAGCACCATGCGTACGGAGGGCAGGCCGTTTTCTCCGGCAGTGGCCAATGCAAAAGCGGTGGCGTCGAAAAAACCGTCTTTTTCCTTCGCTTCCTCCAGCCATAAACCAAAGACGGCAAAAGGGTCGAGCTCTGCGCCTTTTGCCTCAAAAATTTCATTATGCGTCTGCTGTGACATTTTTCAAATTCCCTTGCGAAACCGCGATCAGTTTAATACTATATGCTCAGTGTTGTCTTGAAAAAAGGGGTAATGAAGGAATGAAAAAATCTTTAATGACAGTCGCTCTTGTCGCTGCGCTGGCTTTGCCGGCGGCAGGTTGTACGCAAAACGGCCAATGGGGCATGGGAACGAAACAAACGGTCGGTGCCGCCAGCGGTGCGGTGATCGGCGGTATCCTCGGATCAAATGTCGGCGGCGGTAAAGGCCAGCTTTGGGCAACAGGTGCGGGGACGCTTCTGGGTGCCTTCCTTGGCAGTGAAGTCGGAAAATCTCTGGACCGTGCCGATATGCAATATGCCAGCCGCGCAACGGAACAGGCTTACACCGCGCCGATGGGTGAAACCATTACATGGGAAAATCCGGAAAGCGGTAACCGCGGGTCGATCACGCCGGTGAAAGAAGGCTATACCAATGCCGGTGATTACTGCCGTAAATACCAGCAGACCATCGTTGTGGACGGTCAGGCTGAAACGGCCTATGGCACAGCCTGCAAACAGGCTGACGGCACATGGGTTCTGGTCAATTAAGACCGTGTAATCCGGAAAAATTAAGAAAGCGGACGGCAGCAATGTCGTCCGTTTTTTCTTTTTGATGAAACACCGCAGCCCAGATTGAATGATGGGTGCTCTCAAAGAAAACGACCGGCTCTTTTGCAAGAACCGGTCGCTTACGGTACAGAGGAGTGTCTGTCTTATTTCTTCGGTCCGGCACCGGTTTTGCGGTTTCTGCGAACCTGAGCTGCGATATCGTCGACGCCCGTATCGTTGTTGTCGTTCGTACCGTCCGTTGCCGGTGTGGTATCGAAATCGTCGTCTTTTTTCGTTTTCGCGGTATCGCGCTCTGTTTTGTGGCTGACATTGTCGCCTTTTGAAGCCAGAGCTTTGTTGGATTTGTGCGTCAGTTCCGCCAATTCCTCCTCGGCCTGCTTCAGTTGCTGGCGACCGGCCAGACGTTTTTTCTCGAAATCTGCGTCGTTCTGCAGAGAGCCTTCGATGATTTTCTTCAGCTTTTGCTGGTTGTCCAGCAGGTTGCTGATTTCGTTCAGGCGGCTTTCCTGGATTGCTTTCGCGCTCTTTGCCGAAGCCTGCTGGATTTCGATCGACAGATCGTCCGTTTCGGCGCCGAAGCGTGAATGTTCGAGGATTGCGCGGCCTTGTTTCATCGACTGACCTTGCAGGGCAGCTTTTGCCAGAGCCGTTTTCCACTGGTTGATACCGTTTTTGCGCATCTTTTTAATCGTTTTGATGTACTCACGGTTCGTTTTGGCCTGTTGTGCCAGTTCCAGAACGTCACGGCGTGCACGGAACATAACGACTTCAAGTTCAAGAACCTGATCGAAGAAATCCGATGCAGAGGTCTGCAGGTTCTTCAGCGTTGTTTCCGAATCCGGCGTTTTTTCACGTTGGAAGCGGTCTTTTGCAGCCGGGATCAGTTCCTCGTCATAAATGCGGAGGATTTCATCACCTGCGGCAATGTAAAGGCGCAGCTCGTTAACGGCATTCAGGTTTGTTTTACCGAGGTTTTCAACCTGAATAGCGTGGTTCACCAAGCTTCTTTCCAGTTTTTCAATGGCGTCGGCAGCTTGTTGCAGCTGTTTCCGCTTTTCCGGAAGTTCGTTCAGCAGGGCGTTTTCACGCTCAAGTTCTGCCGTACGCTCTTTTTCTTCACGGTCGGCTTTTTTGGATGTCAAAGCGCGCCATGTGCTTTTCAGAATGCCGCTACCGACTTTTCCGACTTCCTTGGCTGCATCACCTGCCTGGTTCAGAACGCGCTTACCGTTGGTCAGCGTACGGTCTTTCAGGAAGGCAAGGCCTTGTTCAAAGTCACGGTCTTCGACAATACCGCGAACCTGCGACATTGTGTCATTAAAGACGGTGAATTTATCCGTGGATTTGCTTTGGATTTCCAAAAGCTTGTCGGTCAATTCGCCAAGCTGGTCGGTGACCGAGCTGCCGTAATTGATAATATTGTCAAAATCAGCCGGTGCGGCCAAAATCGTATCAATATGCGCATCCATCGCCTGAATGTCTTTTTGCAGGCGGCGGATATTGGCAACTTCGGATTTCAATTCATCCATTTTTGCCTGTTCTTCATCAGACGGGTTTTTCTTTGCCTGAAGCGCCTTATAATCCTGAATAAGTGTTTTCAGGGTCGGCTCTTTTTCAGCAAGCTCGGTGTTCATTTGCTGGTAGCTCGGGATCGTCCAGCCCATTTTTTCGCGGGCTTGAACAGATTGATTTTTACGGGCTTCCTGTTCGGCGCGGCGTCCTTCGACATCATCGCCAAAATCTTCATCGCTGGAACCTGACGGCTCGTCATCGTCAGTATCCGCTTTCAGTTCTTCGGCGTCATCACCGAAAAGCTCATCATCGCTCATATCAAAAGCGTCGGTGTCTTTCTCGTCAAAATCGAAATCGTCTTTATCAGCCATTACTCTTCTCCTCTTTTCCTTAAATAAGAAATCTTGTTCACTCCCCCTCCACCCGCAGCTCGCATCGCGAATCATCCGCTTTTGAAGGTCGTTTTGCTGTGCGGGTGCTGTGCCCTTAATATATGGACATCCATATCCCGACGAACAAATCGTCTTGTTAACGATCTATTAACGTTTTACATGTTTTTTGTGATTATGTCAACAAAAAATATGAAAAAGGATCGTCAGTCAATGGGTCAGATGCCCGATTTATATAATAAATCTGCGGCTTGCACAAGATATTATTGAGATTGTATTGCGATAATCATTCATAACCCCTGCCGCCGCCCGGCAGAGGCGAATCGTGCCGGAGGATATATATGGCGGAGAGAATCGCCGGTAAAAAGCGTAAAAACCGCGCCGGAAGGGTGATTTTCCTTAAAAAACATTAGACAAGAACCGCTTTTTGCGCTACATAATGCGCACGGGACAAGGGGTATTAAGCCCCTTTCCTTTATATTAGCAAAACACATGCGGGCGCATAAGCGGCCTGACATTCCTGCAAAACAGGCAATGTCTATGACCGTTCCGGTGTTTTTTGTGCGAAAGATCAACGATTCGCACGGGAAACTGACAACCGCTCCCGCAGAGGATGAGGGGAAACCCTCAAGAGAACCGGTAAAGAAAGGAAAACCGAACAATGGCTACAAAACAACAGACTCCCTTTACGATGCGCCAGCTTTTAGAGGCAGGCGTCCATTTCGGACACCATGTCCGCCGCTGGAACCCGAAAATGAAACCTTACATTTACGGTACCCGCAACAACATTCACATTCTTGATCTTGAAAAAACCGTTCCGCTTCTCAACGAAGCTTTGACCGCGCTGCGCACGATCGTTGCCGCGGGCGGACGCGTATTATTCGTCGGCACGAAACGTCAGGCTGCGGAAAAAATCTCCGAAGCTGCCGCACGCAGCGGCCAGTACTTCGTCAATCACCGCTGGCTTGGCGGTATGCTGACGAACTGGAAAACGGTTTCCAATTCGATCAAACGTCTGCACGAGCTGGATGCACAGCTTGCCAATGACGAGATGCGCAAAGCGCTGACCAAAAAAGAACTGCTGCAGCTGACCCGCGAATACGAAAAGCTGGAACGTGCGCTGGGCGGTATTAAAGAAATGGGCGGTCTGCCGGATGCCCTGTTCATTCTGGACATTAATAAAGAAGATCTGGCTGTTGCCGAAGCGCGTAAACTGGGTATTCCGGTTTTTGCGGTTGTTGACACCAATTGCGATCCCGACCAGATCGACTTCCCGGTTCCGGGCAATGATGACGCCTCCCGCGCGATTGCACTGTATTGCGACCTGTTCGTGGCGGCTATTCTGCAAGGTCTGGAAATGGAACTGGCAACATCGGGCAAAGATACCGGTACCCGTGAAGACGGTGGTGTATTGACAGGCAAGAAAGCTCCGGCAAAGGCGAAAAAAGAAGAAAAGAAGGTTGCTGAAGACGCGGCTTCCGAAGAAAAGCCTGCTGATGACGCAGATGCCAAAGCTGCCGTTCCCGCCGCAGACGGTGAGGAAGTGAAAGCCAAAACCGCCAGCGCCTGATTTTAAAGGCGCGGCAGTCGGATCAATACATATATATAAAGAGGAAGGTTAAAGAAAAATGGCAGAAATTACAGCAGCAATGGTCAAAGAACTGCGCGAAAGAAGCGGCGCGGGTATGATGGATTGCAAAAAGGCGCTTGGCGAAGCCGGCGGTGACATGGAAGCGGCAATTGACTGGCTGCGCAAAAAAGGTCTGGCGGCAGCGGCGAAGAAATCCGGCCGTGTTGCAGCCGAAGGTCTGGTTGCGATTACAACGGACGGTAAATCCGGTGCCGTTGTCGAGCTGAATGCCGAAACCGATTTCGTTGCCCGTAACGAGCAGTTCCAGAAATTCGTTGTGGCGCTGGCAAAACTGGCGCTGACGAATGGCGAGACGGTTGAGACGCTGAAAACAGCTGATATGGACGGTGAAACGGTTGAATCCCGCCTGACGGATCTGATTGCGACAATCGGCGAGAACATGCAGCTGCGCCGTGCGGCAAAACTGTCCGTTGAAAACGGCGTGATTGCCAGCTATATGCACAATGCGCTGATCCCCGGTGCCGGTAAAATCGGTGTGCTGGTTGCGCTGGAATCCACAGCCGATGCCGATAAACTGGCCGAGCTGGGACGCCAACTGGCGATGCATATTGCCGCAGCCCGTCCGGAAGCACTGAATATCGCGGATGTTGATTCCGAAGCACTGGATCGCGAGCGTGCCGTTCTGAAAGAACAGGCACTGGCCAGCGGAAAGCCGGCTGATATCGTTGAGAAAATGATGGATGGCCGTATCCGTAAATATTACGAGCAGGTTGTTCTGCTGGAGCAAACCTATGTGATCGACGGCGAAAGCAAAGTTTCGGCTGTGCTTGAAAAAGCCGGTAAAGATCTGGGCGCTGATGTCAAGCTGACGGGTTATGTCCGTTACGAGCTGGGCGAAGGCGTTGAAAAGGGCGGCGAAGATGACTTCGCAGCGGAAGTGGCCTCTATGGCCGGCTGATCGCCCCGAAAAACAATAGAATATGAAAGCCGCGGGCATTGTCCGCGGCTTTTTTTATGCTGCCTTTAAAAGGGGGATTATAAAGACGGAAAAAAGGAATCCTTCGTGCGCGTGCTGAGATTAAGTTTCTTATCATCGGGGATCAGCGGCGGCGGCACGTTGTTTTCAGGGGCGTCGGGATCATTTTTGATTTTTTCGGCGGCGGCTTTCGCGGCGGCGGCCTGTTTTGCTGCGGCTTGTTTTGCGGCTTTTTCATCCAGAATTTTTTGGTCTTTCAGGAAGTGATCCCATTGTTTTGCTTCTATTTTTTCCAGCCATTTTCGTGTGGCGGGTTTCAGCATGCCGCGCATTTTGTCCACGGCATCAATCAGTTCACGCATTTGCTTTTCGCCGTGAATGACTTTTTTCTGCAGTTCTTTTTGCACCGGATCGGCATTTTCATCAATTTCTGTCGGATGGTTATCAAGATTGTAGCGCACAAAGCGGTCCATATAGCTTTTATTGGTCGTGTGGCGCTTGCCCTGGGTCAGATAACCTGCGGCCTGCGAGATGATCGAGGCTTTTCTCCACAGGCTGGCTTCTTTGCGTTCCTCTTCATTCAGGACTTCGCGTACTTCCTTACCGAGCGCATCGCCGACAAATCCCGGTGCCTTTGTATCGGCAACGCAGGTAATGGCGAGGGCTTTTTGACCGTTTTCATCGACTGTTTTTTTGATTTGGAAGACGTAAATCGCGGTGGAGGGCACTTCGCGGGAAGCGAATTCGTTAAGCATATCGATCAGTTCGGATGTTTTTAAGCCGCGATAGCTCATAATTTTGCCTTTAACGGCGGCTTCCTTGTCTTTGACAAGGCCAAGCGTCAAGCCGCTGAACTCGTTTGTGCCGGAGCGAATGCTACGGCAGCAGAAATCGCGGCGGTATCCGGGCAGATAGGCGGTATTCATTTCCGTGGGCGGATAATGGGGCTTTCCGGGCAGGGAGCCATAGCCGAAAACATGGACGGCATCCTCTTTCGACAGGTCAAGATTGTGCAGTTTCAGGGATTGTGCAAGACCGGGAAGGCGGGCGATGGCTTTTTCCAGCTCCGCGCGCGGATCGGTTTTCTTCTTTTTCGATGCCAGCCCTCCGAAGAGGTGGCGTATGTTTTTTATCAATTTTTTCATTGTTTTATCTATGTCGCCTTTTGCACTATAGCATAGTTTTGCAAAAAGCTTAAGTGCGCTTCACGGCCGGCAGGGGTTTTCTGTGCAAAAACGGCACTTTACCTTACATCTTGCTTTTGTTTTATAATGGCTTATGCTATCACGGTGCCAGCGTCAACGCAGGACATGCACCCTACAGGATAAGAACAGGAAAAGCAAGAAATGAGCGCCGCTACGCGATTTGCCCCCAGCCCGACAGGCTTTCTTCATATCGGTAATGCCAGAACCGCGTTGATTACGTGGCTGTATGTCCGTAAAACCGGCGGCACGTTTTTATTGCGGATTGACGATACGGATGTCGAACGCTCCCGCGATGAATGCACGGAAGCGATTTTTGAAGATTTGAAATGGCTGGGACTGGACTGGGACAGGCTGGAATATCAAAGCAAACGCCTTGACCGTTATGAAGAGGCCATTAAAACCCTGAAAGAGTCAGGCCGTATTTACCGCTGTTATGAAACACCGGAAGAACTGGCTTTGAAGCGGAAATCCCTGCTGGGACGCGGATTGCCGCCGATTTATGACCGCGCGTCTTTGTCGCTGAGCGATGAGAAAATTGCCGCTTATGAGAAAGAGGGCCGCAAGCCGCATTGGCGCTTTAAACTGCTGCATGAGCCGATTACATGGACAGATGACGTGCGCGGTGATGTGGCCTTTGACGGCGCGACAATGTCCGACCCGGTTGTGCTGCGTGAAGACGGCACGCCGCTTTATCACATCTGCTCGGTCATTGATGATATTGATTTCGGCATCACGCATATTGTGCGCGGCGAAGACCATGTCGCCAATACCGCCTGCCATATCCAGATGTTTGAGGCTTTCGGGGCAAAACCGCCCGGATTTGCACATATTACGCTACTGTCGGGGAAAGAGGGCGAGAAGCTGTCCAAACGCATCGGTTCCCTGAATTTGCGCGATCTGCGTGAAACAACAGGGTTGGAGCCGATGGCGCTGGTCAGTCTGCTGTCGCGGATCGGTACCTCTGACCCGATTGAGGCCGTGGAAACGCTGGATGAGGCGATTGCCAATTTCGATTTCTCGAAATTCTCGCGCAGCCTGCCGAAATTCAATATTGAAGATGTTTACCGTCTGAACGCCAAAATTCTGCACGGGCTGGCATTTGATGATGTCAAAGACCGGTTGGCTGCGATGGGAGTCACGGATGCGGATGAAGCATTCTGGCTGACGGTGCGTCCGAATATCGAAAAACTGTCTGATGTGAAGGAATGGTGGCAAGTGGCCAACGGTCCTGTCGAGCCGGTGATCGAAGATACGGAATTTGCGGCAGTTGCTGCGGAATTACTGCCGCAAACGCCATGGACGGAAGAAACATGGATGGAATGGGCGAATGCCATCAAAGAAAAGACCGGACGCAAAGGTAAAGACCTCTTTATGCCCCTGCGTGCGGCAATCACGGGACAAAATCATGGGCCGGAGCTGAAGGATCTGCTGCTGCTGATCGGTCGCGACCGTGTTCTCAAACGTTTACAGTCAGCCGCTTAAAGCTCCCCGCTTTAACACAAGTGGCCGACCGTACCCTCCTTTACGCTTTCTGCGTAATAGATAAAATTTTAGATAAATACCGTTAAAGTTTAATCTTCATTTAAAGTAGATTATGTATAATGAGAATGTAGTATTGTGAGTCGCTTGTAAGGAGTGGTGTAAGGAGAATCGGTGTACCGGAGATGCGGTCTATAGCATTTCAGGTAATGAAATCGACGGGACACGCATAAGGGGATACGATGTGGATATCGTTTTTGAAGAAGTAAAACAGAAATTGCCCAAAGTGGATGCAAAGCGGCTTCTTGATTACGCCAAGGAGAGAAGCGAAGAATCCTATACAAAGCTGACACAGGAAATCACGGATATCTATGCGGATGGTGATTTGTCAAATATTGAACGGCAGATTGCCAATGATGTTTTGATGCTGCTTCTGCAGCAGGCGGAGATTGATTTGCGCGTTGCCCATGATGATATCGCCGTTGCATCGCATGTGTTGTTGAAAAGCAAACATATCAGTGAGCTGGATTTGGCAGCTGTTGTGCAAAGCAAAGGCCAGCAACATTGGCGCACGATTGCCCAACGCGAGAATCTTGGCCCCACTGTGGCGGAAAGCCTGATCGGTACGGGAGATATTGAAACGGCAATCACATTGGTCGGTAATCTGACGGCGTCTTTGTCACAGGATAATATGCATGATTTAAGCGTCTTGGCACTGCGCTCCGACAGGCTGCATATGCCGCTTTTAAACCGGCCCGAGGTCAGTAACGACATTGCCTTGACGCTTTATATGTTCGTATCGCAGGAATTGCGTAAAAGAATTCTGAACGACTACAATATTAATCAGCAGCTGCTTGATAAAACCATTGAGGGCTTGCTGGACGAATTGCACAAGGGTGGCCACCGTCCCTGGGATGTGACGGAAGAAATGCTGAATCTGGCACGTTCTTTCCGCGACCGCGAGGAAATGAGTACGGGACTGTTAACGCGGACATTGCGCCGCGGCCAGTTGCCGTTTTTTGTGGCACTTCTGTCGGTGTGGACGGATATGGATGTTCCTGTCTTTAAAAGGATTATCGAACGCGATTCGGGGAAAGCCTTTGCGCTGGTCTGCCGGTCACTCGGCATTGTGAAAACGGAATTTGCGACATTATATTTGCTCAGCGGTGCGATGCACTCGAAAGAGCGTAATGTTGACCAAAGCAATCTTTTGAAAATTATCCATTTCTTTGACAATGTGTCGGCGGATGATGCAAAACGGGTGATCAAAAGCTGGAAAAAAACCATTGAAGAAGAAATGGCGGCGGATGATGCCGGTGAAGATGATGAGGACAGAGGCGTAAGCTTTTGACGGGTTCCTAGCGAGAGGGCAGGAAAAGGGCAGATCGCAGTGAGCCGCTTTTGCGGTTGTGCCGCGTGAAGATGCCCGCAAGGCAAAAGTAAAACACCCGCTTGATAGCGGGTGTTTTTTTGTCTTATTTAGATAATCAGGGCTTCGGGTGCTTCCGGGCAGGAGACACCGGCTGCTTTTTCCGGTTATCGTTATCATTTTCAGGCAGTAACCCGTCACGGCGCAGCAGCGCATTCGGATCTGCGGCCCGCCCGCGGAAGTCCTCGTAAAGTTCTCCCGGGTCTTTTGATCCGCCGCTGGAAATCAGCTTGCGAAATTTTTGTGCGGTGTCATCGTCAAACAGCCCCTTTTCCTTGAAGGCTTCAAAAGCGTCGGCATCAAGGATTTCCGCCCATTTATAGCTGTAATAGCCGGCGGAATAGCCGCCGTCGAAAATATGGGTGAAAGAGGTTGAGGTCAGCCCGCCTTCAGGCGGCAGGATATAGAAATCCTTGCAGACTTCGCGCTCGAAGGCTTCGACATCGTCGATTTTTGACGGGTCGGTCGTATGCCACATCATATCCAGCGTTGCCAGCTGCAACTGGCGCATAAAGCCGGAGGCGGCGCGGAAATTATCCGCATCATGCATTTTTTTGATCAACTCTTTCGGCAGATCTCCTTTGATCGTCTCCAGTTTGTCGGAGCCGTCATCAGCATAAACCGTTTCTCCGGCCAGATAGTGTTTGGCGAACATGGCGAGGACTTCCTCGTCTTTTGCCCAGTTTTCCATCAGCTGTGAAGGCAGCTCGACAAAATCCCATTTCACATTGGTGCCGGCCTGTGATTTATACTGCGTATTTGACATCAGATCGTGCAACCCGTGACCGAATTCATGGAACAGGGTCAGAACTTCATCCAGCGACAACAGCGCAGGTTTGTCCTTCAATGAGCGGTCAAATTCGGGATTCCGACCTTTTTCCAGCCATTCGGCCTTTTCCTCTTCCGTCAGCTTACGCGCTTTTATCGGCTTTGTGAAATTGCCGTGATTGCCGACAATCGGCGGCTTGCGGCTGCCGTCGGCATTGCGTTCCTGGGAACGGTAGGTGTTTTCCCATGCGCCGCCGCGTTTGGTGTCGCGCGGGAAGTAATCGGTATAAAGCGTGCCGATCAGATCACCGGTTTTATTGTCGATCACATCAAAGGCTTCGACATCTTCGTGATAAACGGGGTAATCTTCGTTTTTCTCGAAACTGATATCATAAAGTTTCGAGGCCACATCGAAAGCGCCCTGACGGACTTTTTCAAACTGGAAATAGGGGCGCAGCTCTTCGCTGTCGAAGTCGAATTTCTCCTGCACCATTTTTTCCGAATAAAAGCCGATATCCCAAGGTTTCAGATCAGCCGGTCCGCCTTTTGATTGGGCGAAGGCTTTCAGTTCTTCATGTTCCTGTTTGGCGACATCTTTCAGCGTGTCTTTGTAATTATTCAGCATGTCGAAAACGGCATCTTTGCTTTTGGCCATGCGTTCTTCCAGCACATAATCGGCATGGGTATCATAACCCAGCAGCTGTGCGCGTTTGTGGCGCAGCTCAACGATTTCCTTGACCAGCGGTTTGTTGTCATGCGGCGGTTCTTTCGCGCGGGTGGAAAAGGCGCGCCAGATTTTCTCGCGGAGGTCGCGGTTTTCGGCATAGGTCAGTACCGGAATAACGCTGGGCGCATGCAGGGTCAGAAGATATTTGCCATCCTGTCCTTTGGCTTTGGCGTCTTCCGCGGCGCTTTCTTTGAACCAGTCGGGCAGACCCGCCATTTCTTTTTCATCGGCGAAATATTCAAAAGCATTGGTGGCATTCAGCACGTTTTTGCCGAATTTATTGCCGGCCTGTGCCAGTTTTTCGTCAATGTCGCTGAGGGTTTTTTTGTCTTCCGCATTCAGCAGCGCACCGTTGCGGGTGAAGCTTTTATAAATATCATCCAGCAGCAATTCCTGATCGGGGGAGAGGAGCAGTTCGTCTTTTTTGTCATGGACGGCTTTGATTTGTTTGAACAAATCCTCATCCAGAGATTTTTTGGTTTCAAACTGGACGAATTTTGTTTTGATTTCCTCGCCCAGTTCCTTGATTTCCTCGGTCGCAACAACACTGTCGAAACTGAAGAAAACACCGGCAACGCGGGATAATGCCGCGCCCGCATCATCAAATGCGGCGATGACATTGTCGAAATCGGGGTCTTTGACATCTTTGATGGCCTGCAGGTCTTTTTCCGCTTCGGCAATTGCCCAATCCATTGCGGGCAGGAAATGTTCCGGTTTAATTTTATCCAGCGGCGGCACATCATTCTTGTGCGGGGATTTATCAACCAACGGATTATTCAGCGGTTTTTGTACAGCCATCGTTTTTCTCTCCTTTAATTTTTTCTTATCTTAACGCAGAAAACTTAACGTCTTATAAAGATTATCCGGCTTTGCGCAGCGGTTTGTATTTAATGCGCGTGGGCTGGTCGGCGTCTTCACCAAGGCGTTTCTTGCGGTCTTTCTCGTAATCCTCGTAATTGCCTTCAAACCAGACAACCTGTGAATTGCCTTCAAAGGCCAGAATATGCGTTGCCAGACGGTCAAGGAACCAGCGATCATGCGAGATCACGACAGCGCATCCGGCAAAGTTTTCCAGCGCGTTTTCCAGCGCCGCCAGTGTTTCCGTGTCCAGATCATTGGTCGGCTCATCCAGCAGCAGTACATTTGATTCCTTGCGCAGCATTTTTGCCAGATGGACGCGGTTACGCTCCCCGCCTGACAACATGCCGACTTTTTTCTGCTGGTCGGGGCCTTTGAAGTTAAAGCCCGAAACATAGGCGCGGGACTGCATCTCGCGCTTGCCCAGATAGATCAGGTCGTCACCGTCGGAGATTTCCTCCCAGACGGTTTTGCCGTCATTTAAGCTGTCACGGCTTTGATCGACATAGCCCAGCTGTACGGTGTCACCGATGCGGATTGTGCCGCTATCGGGAGTTTCCTGTCCGGTAATCATACGGAACAGCGTGGTTTTACCTGCACCGTTGGCACCGATAATACCGACGATACCGCCGGGCGGCAGACGGAAATCAAGGTCTTCGATCAACAATCGGTCGCCATAGCCTTTATTGAGCTTTTCGGCTTCGATAACCAGATTGCCCAGACGCGGCGCAGGCGGGATAATAATCTGCGCATTATCGGCCTTGGCGTATTTTTCACTTTCGCTGACCAGATTGTCAAAGGCGGTGATACGCGCCTTGCTTTTGGCCTGGCGGGCTTTCGGTGATTGGCGTACCCATTCCAGCTCCCGCGCCAATGTGCGTTCGCGGGCGGCCTGTTCGCGGCCTTCCTGATGCAGGCGTTTCTGTTTGTTTTCAAGATAGGCGGTGTAATTGCCCTCGTAAGGAATGCCGCTGCCGCGGTCAAGTTCCAGAATCCAGCCCGTGACATTATCCAGGAAGTAACGGTCGTGGGTAACCATGACAACGGTTCCGGTATAGTCGGCGAGATGGCGCTGCAGCCATGCGACGGATTCGGCGTCCAAATGGTTGGTCGGCTCATCCAGCAGCAGCAGATCGGGTTTTTCCAGCAAGAGGCGGCACAGCGCAACGCGGCGTTTTTCACCGCCTGACAGCTTATCCACTGCCATATCACCGGGCGGGCAGCGCAGTGCGTCCATGGCGATCTGGATTGTGCGTTCCAGTTCCCAACCATCTGCGGCTTCGATTTTTTCCTGCAATTCGCCCTGTTCGGCCAGCAGCGCGTCAAAATCGGCATCGGGCTCGGCGAATTTTTCGCTGATTTCGTTATAGCGGTCCAGCACGCCTTTAATATCGGCCAGCGCTTCCATGACGTTTTCCTGTACGGTCTTGGTCGGGTCGAGCTGCGGCTCCTGCGGCAGATAGCCGACTTTTACGCCTTCGGCCGCCCAGGCCTCGCCCTGATATTCTTTCTCGATCCCCGCCATGATTTTCAGCAGCGTCGATTTACCTGACCCGTTGGGGCCGAGAACGCCGATTTTTACGCCGGGCAGAAAGCTTAAATAGATATCGGTCAAAACCTTTTTGCCGCCCGTATAGGCTTTGGACAGGTTTTTCATGACATAGACATATTGGTAGGACGCCATTGGTAATTTTCCTCTATTTTACGGATTCATTCATCAAGGGCTATTTTGGTATGTCCCGCCGCCGGAATCAAGAAGAATCTGCGCTTTTCCGCGCTTTCTTAGGTGTGACATGCTAGACGGAGAGCGGTTTTGCCGCTTTTGCGCTTTGGCTGTTGCCTTCACGGGCGTGAGTGGCGGTTTTTTGCGGCATTGCGGGCGTTTTTATGCCCAGATCTTTTTCCGCTTTTCTAAGCACCGTATCGAATGCGGCGCGGTAGCTTTCGGCGAAATTGCGCGGGTCATAGATGGCGGGGTCAAGCCCGTTTTTCGTCATGCAGTCATGGATGTCCTTATCGGACATATCGTCAATCAGCACTTGCGGATCGGGCTTATCAAAAAGATGGATTTGCCCGTTTTCCGGTGCTTCGTAATCGGATGGCAGATCGTTGTGACCGCATAATCTGGCGATGATGGCGGGCAGCCCCATTTCCTGAAAGCGTTTGGCAAGACTGTCCTGATAGCAATGCTGCCCGTTTGCGGTATCTTCAACACCCAGCGTATGGGCGGCGCCTGTGGCGAGGACGCCGATCCCGCCGCTTTTCACCAGCGTATTTTGAATGCTTTGCGCCATATGGGTATTGCGGATCAGCATGTCATCGGGTCCGCATTCACCTGCGGGGGCTTTGCGCGCATGCAAATCCTGCGCGATTTTTTCCGTTGCGGCATCGCCGTAATCCATACAGAAATCATCGGGATAAACGCGGGCGGCATCGGCAAAAACGATATCCATGCCGTGATGAATGGCGGCCTGCAGCGGCAGCATGCTTTCAAAACGGTGGAAATTGCCGCCGCGCAATGACTCCGGATTGCCGCCGATCACCGCCTTGGCGGCGATATGGCCGTGCGGGTCGTTTTTTTGAATATGATCCGCCAGTTTTTGCGCGTCACCCGCGTCATAGCCGCGATCCAGCAGTATGGTGGAGATGCGGTTATGCGGATATTCCATGAACAGGGTGGTTTTCTGCTGTTGTTCCGTCAGCTGCTTTAAGGTGAGCGCCTGCGACACCTGATGGGAAAACGTGTAATGCTGCTCCCCCAATGCCAGAATAGGGCTTTGGCCTTGATCGGCAAATTCGACGGCCTTTTGCACGGATTTCTCCGCAATCTCCGCAGGGGCCAAAGGGGACTGAAATTTGCTGGCTTCTTTTTCCATAGCAAATTATAGCGCAGCAAGGTTAAAGTCGCGTTAAAATGAGGAGATAGTTAAGAATATTGGTTTTCTGCGCTCTTCTAATCTGGTCAAGCTTTTTTCTTTTGGACGGGAACTGTCAAGGCGTTTTCACCCAGAATAACACTGACATTATCGCTGTTGGAAAAGGCTTGTAATGTGCGCAGCTCCAGCAGTCCTGGATTGCTGCTGACCATTTGGGACAGATTAGCCAGTTTTCTTAAAACGGCTTGTTCCCCCCGCGCTTTTTCCATTTCACGGGCAGCATCTTTTTTGGCTTCGATGACACCGGAATATGCACGTTTCAAAGCGGCGGGCAGCATTATATCGCGTACACCGACTGTTTTTACGGAACAACCTAAATCTTCGGCAAAGGGGCGAACCAGCGTCAGGACTTTCTCGGAAGCGTCATGTTTTTTTTCTAAAAGATCATCCAATGTAAAATCTTCCAATGACTGGCGGATCGCCATTTGCAATTGCGTATAAAGATCGCCGTAAAAATCACGACTGATTTCTCTGGCTTTTTGAAAATCTTCCAGTTGCCATGACATGACAAAGCTGACTTTTACGTTGATATGGTCTTGGGTTAAAATTTCCTGCCCCGCTGTAATCATTGTGCGTAGGCGGTTATCTTCGCGAAAAATTTCCGTATGGAATTTGTTATACCGATGTTTGCCGGTTTTCAGTTTTCCTGCAAATTGACCTTTTTTATACATTAATACTGTTTCGTATTCGTAGACGGTGACACTGGAAAAGAAATATTTCCAGACAAGAGAAATCCCCCAAAATAGTGCCAAAGAAAGTATGAGAGGAAAAAGAACGGATTCCCACATAGTATATCCTTTCGAAAAGAACTGTTCCGAGTGCATATAGAGACGGTGGGGATCTAAATCCGCAAGACCGTGTTCTATTGATAGCGCTCGGAACAGAACCAATACAATACCATTGCAAATGGGGAATCGAACCCCTGTTCCATAGCGGTTTTGAACCGTGTTCTTCTTTACAGCACGCAGTAAACACAGATGTGTAATACGGTGCTTTTTACCGAAAAACACTCAAAGTGTAGCAGACATGTTATGAAGTGCAAGCAGGATATTACGCGCTATGCAGGCTGACA
Organism: Pseudomonadota bacterium; assembly: GCA_013285465.1. NCBI lineage: Bacteria > Pseudomonadati > Pseudomonadota > Pseudomonadota bacterium. The sequence continues at coordinate 2,351,048 of CP053449.1, read as the reverse complement.
ACGCGGGAGGTGGCGGTGTCGGTGAGTTCGGCGACGGCGTCACCGAGCATTTTGAGACCCTCTTCGCAGGACAGGCTGTGATCGCCGCTGTCCAGAAAGCGCACTTCGACATCTTTCGAGGCGACGACTTTGCTGATGCGCAGGGATTTTCCCCAGGGCACGACGGTGTCCTCTTTGCCGTGCAGCAGGCGGATCGGGCAGCGGATATCGACCAGATCACCGCCCAGCAGCAGATGGCGGCGGGCTTCCTTGACCAGCCCTTCGGTGACGGGATATGGCTCGCCGTAATCGGAGGGGATATGGATGATGCCTTTTTCATCCAGCTCGCGTTTCTGGTCATCGGTCAGCGTGCCGTAATAGATTTCCTCGGTAAAATCGGGGGCGGCGGCAATGCCGATCAGCCCTGCGATGCGTTCGGGGCGCGCCAGCGTTACCAGCATCGACACCCATCCGCCCATTGACGAACCGATCAGAATTTGCGGCCCTTCGGTCAGATTATCGATGGCATCCAGCGCATCCTGTGTCCAGCTGCCGATGGTGCCGTCCGTGAATTTGCCGCTTGAGGAGCCGTGACCGGTATAGTCAAAACGGAGAAAAGCCTGTCCGCGTTTTTTGCAGAATTCCTCCAGAAACACGGCTTTGCTGCCCGTCATATCCGACATAAAACCGCCGCAGAACACCACGCCCGGCAGCGTGTCATCCGTCGCTGCGGTTTTGTGATAGGCGATTTCCACGCCGTCTCGGGGTGAGAATTTTTGTAAAGCCATTGCTTAAAACAGCCGTTGCCTAGAACGGGATGTCGTCATCAATATCGCTCAGCTGCGGGGCGGGGCCGCCATCGGTGCCGGTTGCCGCCATTGGCTGTGATCCGCCATAGCTGTCATCATTGCCGCCGCCATAGGCGCTGCCGCCTTCACTGCGGCCATCCAGCATCGTCAGCTCACCGCGATAGGGGCGCAGAACGACTTCGGTCGTGTATTTTTCGACATTGTCGTTATCCGTCCATTTGCGGGTTTCCAGCGTACCTTCCAGATAGACTTTCGAGCCTTTTTTCAGGAAGCGTTCGGCAATGCCGACCAGCGCATCATTGAAAATGACAACGCGGTGCCATTCGGTTCTTTCTTTGCGTTCGCCGGTGTTTTTATCCTTCCAGCTTTCACCTGTCGCAATCGACAGATTGCAGACACGGCCACCGTTCTGCATGGTGCGGACTTCGGGATCACGCCCGAGATTACCGATTAAAATGACTTTGTTGACGCTTCCGGCCATGTCGTTTTCTCCTTTAGGGGTCTGATGATTCTGTAAGACAGAATAATCAAGCCGTAGCGCAAATGCAAGCCTGTAGGCGGATATAACGCCGTTTGCTCCCGCGTCATTGCGAGGCTTTGTAAAAGCCGAAGCAATCCATGACGGCTGCGGATCGCCTGATATATGGATTGCCGCGTCGCTGACGCTCCTCGCAATGACGGGTGCGCGGTTATCCGAAAGCCTGCAAACCTGTCTGCGCCCGCCCGAGGATCAGCGCATGAATATCATGCGTGCCTTCATAGGTATTGACCGATTCCAGATTCATGACATGACGGATGATGTGATATTCATCGGCAATGCCGTTGCCGCCGTGAATATCGCGGGCGGTGCGGGCAATATCCAGTGCCTTGCCGCAATTATTGCGCTTCATCATCGAAATGGCTTCGGGGGCGCCGCGGCCTTCATCTTTCAAACGTCCAAGACGCAGCGCGCCTTGCAGGCCGAGCGTGATTTCCGTCTGCATATCGGCGAGTTTTTTCTGTACCAGCTGCGTGGCTGCCAGCGGCTTGCCGAAAATGGTGCGGTCCAGTGCATATTGCCGTGCGGCATGCCAGCAGAATTCCGCTGCGCCAAGCGTTCCCCATGAAATGCCGTAACGCGCACTGTTCAGACATGTGAACGGACCTGTTAGACCGCGAATATCAGGGAAGGCGTTTTCCTCGGGTACGAAGACGTCCTGCATCGAAATTTCGCCCGTTTCCGAGGCGCGGAGCGAAAATTTGCCCTCGATTTTCGGTGCGGTCAGTCCCTTCATGCCTTTTTCAAGGATGAAGCCGCGGATTTTCCCCTCGTCATCTTTTGCCCAGACCACGAAAACATCGGCGATCGGCGAATTGGTAATCCACATTTTCGCGCCGCTGAGGATATAACCGCCATCGGTTTTTTTGGCGCGGGTTTTCATCGAGGCGGGGTCGGAGCCCGCATCCGGCTCTGTCAGGCCGAAACAGCCGATCAGCTCACCCGTGGCGAGTTTCGGCAGGAATTTCTGTTTCTGTTCCTCGGTGCCGAAGGCGTAAATCGGATACATGACCAGCGAGGATTGCACGGAAAAGGCGGAGCGGTAACCGGAATCAACACGCTCGACCTCGCGGGCGATCAAACCGTAGGCGACATAACCGATACCGGCGCAGCCATAACCTTCCAGTGTACAGCCCAGAAAACCCATATCGCCCATTTCGCGCATAATCTCGCGGTCGAATTTTTCATGGCGGTTGGCCTCCAGAATGCGGGGCATCAGCTTGTCCTGACAATAGTCGCGCGCCGCATCACGGATCATGCGTTCCTCATCCGTTAACTGGTCTTCCAGAAACAGGGCGTCCTCCCATTGGAAATCGGGGCGGCGGGCGGCGGCGTTTCCGGCTTTTTCTGCGGGCTGTGCTGTCATTGTCGTTATCCTTGCAATTGGGTTACAATCCGTTTTGAATGCGCTATCATACATCAGAGCCGAAGACGAGGTAAAGACCGGAATATGACTGTGAATTCTCCCATGAAGGGCCGTGAAGTGATTTTTGAATTCATCCCGCTTGGCAATGTGATGAAAGTCACAGCGATGGATACGGCGACATTGACGGAAATTTCCATTCAGGGGCCGCTGGCTGCGTCCAAAAACGTGCTGGAAAATAATGCGCTGCGCCGTCTGGAATATGTTTTGCGCAAAAAAGGCCATATTGCCTGAAAAACCGTAAAATTACGGCATTTTGGGGCAATCCGTTGTTAACAAACTCCTTATCTAATGTTACTCTTAAAAATGGAGCAGACCGCCTTTCCGGCTACTTTGCAGGAAAAGCGTGAGAAGACAGGTACTTAAAGAGAAAAAGAAAGCGTGATGCCATGGCCGAAGAGCAAATGGAACATGACCTTGAAGCCGTTGTAGCGGAAGGCGCAGAAGTTGCGGAAGACGCGCCGAAAACCGGCGGTTTAAAGAAAATCCTGCTATTTATCGGCGTGCCGGTGCTGCTTTTGGGAAGTGTCGGCGCGGGTCTGTATTTTACCGGCATGCTGGACGGATTTCTGCATAAAGGCCCGAATTGCGAGAAAATCCTGAAGGATATCGAGGAAGGTAATGCCGAAGACGGCGCGGAGATGAATATCCCCGCAGAATGCCTGGCCGGAGGCAAAGAGGGGGAGGCAGGCGCGGCACTGCCGCCGGGGGCGTTTTTTGAAATCCCGAATATTATTGTGAATTTCAGCGGTTCATCGGGCCGCCCGAGCTTTTTGAAGCTGGGTGTGCAGATCGAGGTCGCTGATGCCGCCGATCAGGCGAAGCTGGAAGCGGCGATGCCGCGGATTGTCGACCAGTTCCAGACCTATTTGCGGGAGCTGCGGCTGGAGGATTTGAAAGGCTCGTCCGGTCTGTACCGGATGCGGATCGAGCTGAAAGCGCGCGTTATGACCGCCGTTCCCGGCGTGGATGTGCGCGATGTTCTGTTTCAGGAGATTTTGATACAGCAATGAGTGACGTGAGCGATAACAGCGCAGAAGAGATTGAATCCGCAGCCGGGCCGGCGCCCGGTGATCTGGATATGACGGATGAAGAAGGCCGCATTCTTGATCAGGACGAGATTGACGAGCTCCTCGGTTTTGACGAGGATGCCGATGAGCTGCAAAGCACCGGCATTATGGAGCTTATCAACTCGGCGCTGGTCAATTACGAACGCCTGCCGATGCTGGATATCGTTTTTGACCGTCTGGTGCGGCTGATGTCGACCAGTCTCAGGAATCTGACCTCGGATAATGTCGAGATCAGCCTTGACCATATTTCCAGTGTCCGTTTCGGCGATTATTTGAACTCCATCCCGCTGCCTGCCATGCTCTGCATTTTCAAGGCCGAGGAATGGGATGACCACGGTTTGCTGGTTGTGGATTCCGCGCTGGTTTATTCGGTGGTGGATGTTCTGCTGGGCGGGCGGCGCGGCACATCGGCGATGCGCGTTGAAGGCCGCCCCTTTACCACGATTGAAACGACATTGATTGAACGCATGGTCAATGTGGTGCTGGGCGATATGACCTCGGCTTTTGATCCGCTCTCGCCCGTGAATTTCCGTCTGGAACGTATTGAAACCAATCCGCGTTTTGCCACGATTACGCAGGGCAATAATGCCGGTGTGCTGGTGCGGATGCGCATTGATATGGGTGACCGCAGCGGCCGCGTGGAAGTGATGATCCCTTATGCAACGCTGGAGCCGATCCGCGAGCTGCTGCTGCAAATGTTTATGGGGGAAAAATTCGGTCAGGATTCCATCTGGGAAAATCACCTGACGAATGAGCTGTATATGACCGATATCGAAGTACAGGCCATTTTGGGGGAAACCACCGTCAGCCTGCATGATATTCTGAACTGGGAGCCGGGGGCGACGGTGATGTTCAATACCCGCGTTGAGGATTCCGTGGAATTGCGTGTGGGCGAACATCCGATGTTTACCGCCAAAACGGGGCAGCGTCAGGGACGTATTGCCGTCAATGTCGAAACCTATATCGCACCGGGAAGCGGCGGAGGCAAGCGTTCATGAAGCATATGCGGCAGATCGGGGCTCTGTTTGTGCTGTTGGGTATGCTGGCTGCTTTTGCGTTGCCGCTGCAAAAGGCGCAGGCGCAGACAGCCGTGACGGATGAGCCGCCAGCTATTGAAGAGCCTGTTGTCAAGAACGCCGATCCGCTGGCGGATGACAGCTATAAAAGCCCGTATCAGGATGCGCCGGGAGTTTTGCAGCAGACCCATTTTTCCGATGCGGAAATTGATGTGCTGCAATCGCTGGCCAAACGCCGCGAAGCACTGGAAAAACGTGAAAAAGAACTGGCCACGCGCGAAGCCCTGCTGAATGTTGCCGAGGCAGAGGTCGATAATAAAATTTCCGAATTAAAAGCATTGCGGGCGGAAATCGAAAAACTGCTCGGGAAACAGACGGATGTGCAGGAAAACCGTCTGCGTAGTCTTGTGAAAATCTACGAGAATATGAAGCCGAAAGAAGCCGCAACGATCATGAATACGCTGGAGATGGGTGTGTTGCTGGATGTGATCGGGCGGATGAGCGAACGCCGCAGTGCGCCGATTTTGGCCAATATGACGCCGGACAGGGCGCGCGCGGTGACAATACGGCTGGCCGAACAGCGAAAACTGCCGGAACTGAACCTGCCCCAGAAATAATATTTGCGGGAAACACGCATCATGGCGGATGATAAAAAACTGGATGATTTCGGGGAATCCGACCGCCGCAGGAACGGCGGACGGGAAGCGGTTTTATATGTGACAACGGAAAACGCACCGACAAGCACGGCGGATGGTCATCAATATCTGAACCTGTCTATTTTTATCCTGCTCTTGGCCTTTTTTGTTGTGTTGAATGTGCATTCCGAGGTGGATACGGAACGTGTCCGTCCTGTCATGTCCAGTCTGGAACAGCAATTCCAGCTCAGCACCGGTGCGGCACCGTCGGATGTGGATGCGCAGGGGCAGGAGGGACCGGGATCAACACTGGATGTGGTAACGGGAATTTTTAACGCCGCATCCATCTCGTTTAAAATACGTAAGATTGACGGTGATGATATTTTTATTGTCGTGCTGTCGCGCCGTGATTTTGATGAAGCACTTTCACAGGCTGTCGAAGGTGCCATCGTGCAGGGGAAGCCGAAACCCGGAAATATCTACGCCCGCCATGCGCGACTGTTTACGCAGCTTTCGGTGATGCTGGCGCCGCGCGAAGGGCAATATGGCTATCATATGACGGTGCAAAGCAATACCGATGATCCGGGCAAACCGCATCGCAGCGAGATCGAGGCGTTGAAAAAATATCAGAGCTCTTTAAAACATCTCGGCTTTTTGGATGAGGTCGTTTCCTACGGGTTTACACCGCGGATCAGGGGGGAAGTGCATCTTTACTTCCAGCCCCACGCACATATTTTGTAAGGCGGGGGACAGGCAAGAATGGCATCTTATCAGGAAACAATGAAAAATATGCGGGAAAACGCACAGGATGTGTCGCTGGGCGACGGGCTTTCCGTCCGTCAGTATAACAGCAGCATGTCCAATATCTGGCTGTTGTCTTTTACCGATATTATTGCGCTGATGCTGGTTTTTTTCGTGATGCTGTTTGCAATGTCCCAACCCGACGAGGATGTCTGGGTCACAATGGTGCAGGGCATGTCGCAAGGGCAGAAAGAAAACAGTGCATCGCAAGGAGAGGAAAGCACAGGTCTTTACGGAACGGTGGATATGGACCGCATCCGCCGCCAGCCCGCGCTTAGCACCAATTATCTTTTTGCCGTGTTGAAACGCTTGCAGGAAAATAACGCGCTTTTGTCAACGGCGCATTTCGAAAGTTTCGAACGGGAAACACATTTGACCCTGCCTTATGACAGCCTGTTTGATGCGGATGATCCGCGGGAACTTAGTGCAACGGGTCGTGAAACCATGGCGCTTTTAACCGGAACGCTGGGGCATCTGCAAAACCGCATGGATATTGTTTTATTCGGTGCGCCCGACAGGCTGGAAACCAAAATCCTGCAATCCGGCGTTCTGGCGGGGTTGTTTACGGCGAAAGGCTATAAGGGGCAGATCAGGATTATCAGCCATGCAGCGCCTGAGCCGCGTCTGAGACTGGTCATTTATTCGGGGCGTTAGGCGCACATCGCGTCAGTCATCATGCGCGGCCAGTTCCGGGGGGAAGATCATCATATCGCTTGTGCAGTCCTCTGTCTTGACCTCGAACATGGCCAGCAATGTGCAGTAAAGCTGATCCTGCGTGTAGTCCTTATCCTTGAGAGGAAGAATTTTCTTGACGGGAAAATCGAAATATTTGCCGCCCCAAAGAATAACGCCGACATGTTTCTGCGCCTCCGGTGCAATGGCATAAGGCATGCCGTGTAAATAAATGCCGTTTTCCCCCAGAGACTCGCCATGGTCGCTGACATACAGCATGCCTGCTTCGAAATAATCATCATTCTTTTTCAGCAGATTGATGATACCTGCCAGAAAATGGTCGGTGTAACGGATCGTGTTATCATAGGCATTGATAATCTCTTCTTCCGTACAGTCGCCAAGCTTGTTGGTTTTGCAGGCCGGTTTAAAATATTCGAAGCTTTCGGGATAGCGTTTGTAATATTCCGGACCGTGACTTCCCAGCTGGTGCATAACAATCAGGATATCGCCGTCAGGGTGGTCATCAATATAGTTTTGCAAATCCTGCAGCATGGCATCATCATGGCATTCTTCGCCGCATTCCGGATGCGGCGTGTGCCGGAAATCCTGATATTCCATGCGGTCCGCGACACCTTTGGAGGAGGAATTATTGTCAAGCCAGATGACATTGACACCGCTGCGGCGCAGTACGTCCAGAACATTCTCATATTCATAAATATCACCGCTGTCGAATGATTTGCGTGCGGCGGGGGAAAACATACAGGGGACGGAAACCGCCGTTGTCGTGCCGCAGGAATGAAATTGCGTGAAGGAAACGATATTGTCCATCTTGCTTAATGCGGGATTGGTCTCGCGCGCATAGCCGTTTAGTTGAAAATGATCGGCGCGGGCGGATTCTCCGACAACCAGAAAAATCAGTTCGCGTTCGGGAACCTGCATGGCTTTATCATCATGCGGTTCAATAATTTCCGCATCGGGGCTGACCGGTTTGGCAGGGCCCGTGTTGACGGCGGGGCTGGCAACGGCATATTGAATACCGGAATAAAAAGCGTAAAGCGGCGCGATGTAATAGCGCACCGGTTTATATTCGCGGAAAAAGCTGGCGAAGCTTGCGCTGAAAGACAGCAGCGTGACGGCGGCAAAAACAAGCGTTCCACCCAGAATTACGGCTTTTGAGAGGATCTCTTTTTTAAAGGGGGCATAGTCCAGCTTTAACCGCCAGATCAGCACGGCGGGCAGCAGACCGAAGAACACCATCTGCAATACCATGCTTGTATTAATCAATCCCGCCGCTTCGCCGGCATCCGTTTCCAGCACATTTTGCAGCATCGTGTCATCAATCACGACACCATAGGTCGACATGAAATAACTGCAGCCTGCGGCGGCGATGACGGCGAAAATCAATAAAGGCTTTGTCACATAGCGTCCGGCAAGAAGTGCGAAAAACAACGCATTAGCCAGAAACAGCAGCACGCCCGCCGCAATGATGAAGCCCGTATTGCCTTGATCCAGCGGAAAAGCCGCGACCAGTTTCGCGAAAAACACACGGTTATAAAATAGTGTCAGCAGCGCGGCAACAGCCAGAATAAGACGGTATTGATGCGTAATATATTTTTTCATACGGTGCCTAATATCTAAAAGAGCGCAACGCCCCAAACCAGCGCGGCAATGATCAGCGCGATCAGGACGGCGAGAGACCCCATATCCTTGCCGATTTTTGTCAGCGGGTGGATTTCCTCGGAAATGCGGTCAAGCGTGGCCTCGATGGCGGTATTGAGTGTTTCAACCAGCAGGACAAACAAGATGCTGACAATCATGGCGACGGTTTCACCTGCCGTATCCCCCAGCAAGATGGCGAGCGGCACGGCGACAAGCACCAGCAGCATTTCCTCGCGCATGGCGGTTTCGGTTTTCCAGCCGGTTGTCAGAGCGCTGAGAGAGTTCTTGAAAGCGGAGATCCAGCGGGCAACGCCCCGGGAGGAAGAAGCTGGTTTTTCTTGTTTTTTTTGTGAAACGGGCTTTGTCATGCTCATCTGTCCAATCATTGATGAATGGCTGCGAAATTACGCCTTTGACGGCTGTTGGTCAAGGAGAAACGGCTCTTTCTTATATGCTGCCGAAAAATCTTGACAATGCGGCGGGTTTTCCGTATTTTTGCGGCAGGTATAAAAGCCAGGCAGCAAAGAGATTCCCTTAATACAGATTTGTCCTCTTTGCGCTCCGCGCCCCCCCGTCGGTGAAGTTACGCTCACGGGGGCTGTTTTTGTTATGTGCTTTGCGGTTGGCTGATAACAGTTTTGAAGGATATTGATAGATGTTCGGAAGTTTGACGGAAAGACTCGGCAGCGCCATGCAAGGCCTGTTCGGTAAAGGTGTTCTGACGGAGGAAGCCGTCGGTCAGGCGCTGCGCGAAGTGCGGATTGCCCTTCTCGAAGCCGATGTCGCTTTGCCGGTTGCCAAGGATTTTATTGACCATGTCCGCGCCGAAGCGGTCGGCGAGAAAGTCCTGAAATCGGTCAAGCCGGGGGAACAGGTCGTTAAAATCGTCCATGACGCATTGGTGGAAATGCTGGGTGCGGCGAATGAAAGCCTCGATATCGCCCATACGCCGCCGGTACCGGTTTTGATGGTCGGCTTGCAGGGGTCGGGTAAAACGACGACAACGGCAAAACTGGCAAAATTCCTGACGGAAAAGGAAAAGAAAAAAGTCCTGATGGCGTCGCTGGATACGCAGCGCCCTGCCGCGCAGGAACAGCTGGAAATTCTGGGACAGCAAATCGACGTTGATACGCTGGAGATTATTAAAGGCCAGAAACCTGTCGAAATTACGGAACGTGCGCTGAAAGAAGCGAAGCTGAGCGGTTATGACGTTGTTATTCTGGATACCGCAGGGCGTTTGTCGATTGATGAAGAGCTGATGACGGAAGTCGCCGCCGTGCGTGATCTTGCCAAACCGCGCGAGACGCTTTTGGTCGCCGATGCGCTGACGGGGCAGGATGCCGTGAATACGGCGAAAAATTTCCATGAGCGTCTTGGCCTGTCCGGGATTGTTCTGACGCGGATTGACGGCGACTCGCGCGGTGGTGCGGCATTGTCGATGAAGGCCGTCACGGGCTGCCCGATCAAATTTATCGGTACGGGCGAGAAAACCGACGCGCTGCAGCCTTTCCATCCCGAACGGATTGCCGACCGTATTCTGGATATGGGGGATGTCGTTTCACTGGTGGAAAAAGCCGCCGAAACGATTGAAAAAGAAGACGCCGAGAAAATGGCGAAAAAGTTTCAGGAGGGCAAGTTTGATCTTGATGATTTCTCCTCCCAACTGAAACAGATGCGTAAAATGGGCGGTTTTTCGGGCATCATGTCATTGATGCCGGGAATGGGGAAACTGAAATCCGCCATTGAAGACGCCAATCTGGATAATACCGTCATTAAACAGCAGGAGGCGATCCTGTCTTCGATGACGAAACAGGAACGCGGTGACCCGCGCATTCTCAACGCCTCGCGCCGCCGCCGTATTGCGAGCGGATCGGGAACCAGCGTACAGGATGTCAACCGTTTGCTGAAACAGTTCCAGCAGATGCAGACCATGATGAAGAAAATGCGCAAAATGGGCGGCAAAGGCCTGCTGAAAAGCCTTGGCGGTATGCTGGGCGGCAGCGGCAAGGAGCTGGAGGCTATGGCGGCGCAAATGGGTATGGGCGGTGATATGCCGCCGGAACTGTCCGGAAAAGATGCCGGACCGCTGGGACCGAACCCGTTTGATGACGGCGCGGACTCCGGTGGAATGGGCGCTTTGCCGCCGGGGCTTGGCGGTTTAGGTGGCGGAATGGGTATTCCGCCCGGAATGCCGCCGCTGGGCGGCGGCGGTGCCCGCGGCACCAAAAAGCCGATGAATAAACGCAAGAAAGCGCAAGCCGCCAAACGCGCGAAAAAGAAATAACCAATAAACGAAAACAGTAACTTTAAAACACAACAGAAAATAAAAGACGAAAAAACAGAAAGGAAATAAGACCATGCTTAAAATCAGACTGACCCGTTCGGGTACAAAAAAACGTCCCTATTACCGTATCGTTGTTGCCGATGCGCGCGCACCGCGTGACGGCCGCTTCATCGAAAAAGTCGGTACCTATAACCCGATGCTGCCGAAAACGGATGAAAACCGTGTCCGCCTGCTGGACGAGCGTATCAAATACTGGCTGGGCCAAGGCGCACAACCGACGGATCGTGTTGCGATTTTCCTCGGTAATGCCGGTATCATTGAAAAGCCGGTCTTCAACAACCCGGAAAAAGCAAAACCGAGCGAAAAAACGCAAGAGCGTTTGAAAGAGCGTGAAGAAAAGCTGAAAGCCGCGGAAGAAGCTGCAAATGCACCGGCTGAAGAAGCCCCTGCTGAAGAGGCTGTTGCCGAAGCTGCCGCAGAAGAAGAAGCGCCGGCTGAGGAAGCCGCCGCCGAAGCGCCCGCTGAAGAAGCTGCTGCGGAAGACGCACCGGCTGAAGAAGAAAAGAAAGAAGACGCTTAAAAGCAACCGGAATGTCCGCTGATAAATCGCAGAAAAAGCGCGGAGGGCGCATGCCCTCCGGCGCCGGAACAGACGGGGACGTGCCGCAGAAAACTGCGGCGCAGGATGACGCATTGCTATGCGTCGCCCGCATTGGCCGCGCCTTTGGTGTGCGCGGCGGTGTGCATCTGACGCTTTTTGCTGATGACCCCGAACTGTTGCTGCGTGAAGACGGCGTGCTGGATGAAAAAGGCAATTTCCTGTTCCGTGTCGATACATTGCATTGGCGCAAACAGGATGATTACACGGCGGAAATCGAAGGCATTACCGACCGTGATGCGGCCGAAGCGCTGAAAGGCAAAAAGCTGTATCTGCCGCGTGCCGTTCTGCCCGTGATTGAGGAAGAAGACAGTTTCTATTATGTCGATCTGATCGGCATTCCCGTCTTTGCGGAAACAGGCGGAGCGGAAATCGGCGAGATTGTCTCCGTCCAGAATTTCGGCGCGGGGGATTTGCTGGAAATCCGCAAATCCGAAACTTTAAGCGCAAGGGGCGGCAGCTTTTACCTGCCCTTTACCAAAGAATGTGTTCCGGTGGTTGATATGACGGCGCGGCGCGTTGTTGTGCATCTGCCGGAAGGCTATCTGGACGAGGAGAAAAAACCCTCTTAGGAAAATGATCGGGGCACCGCGCTTTTGCTTGACAAAACCCCCGTAAATTGGTTTCTTAAGAGCCATAAAATACGGTTATATCCGGAGAGGTGGCTGAGAGGCTGAAGGCGGCGGTTTGCTAAACCGTTATACTGGGAAACCGGTATCGTGGGTTCGAATCCCATCCTCTCCGCCATAACAAAACACCCCCTAAATGGGGGTGTTTTGTTATGGCGGATAGAATGAGGCCGAGACCCCACAGGGTTCGACAACAAGATTGGCGCGTGAAACGCGCCTAGCGGTTGCAACTTTGTCAGGCACGAAGTGCCGCAACAAAGTAATCCCATCCTCTTTTTTATAAAAGGCAATATCGTGGAAAAAGTAGAAATCTCGAGAGTAGAGCTTGAAAACCATCTAAAAGAGCAAATTGGCTTCTTAGAGGCATCATCTAGCGCGTTCGATCAAGGTATGATGAGCGAAGCTAAGAGAATAGCTGTGGCGGTGAGAGTGCTTGTTCATGATACTCGTAATTCGCAATCGTTATTGTCTCAGTTAGGAGAAAAGTGCATACCATTCTTGGATACTGCGAAGGATATCGATCCTGATAATTTGGTTACTTCTCATCCTTTGATGGTTCTAGCATTTAATAGAGGTGAAGTATTATATAAAGCTCGGTTGGGAGAAGGAAACTACAAAAGCGAAACCGATTTTGAAACATGGTGGTCGAAACCCGTTTTAAAAGATAATCAAGCTAGAATAATGACTAGAAGAGATCTAATTTTAAATATGGCAGATAAAGATGGGGGAGCGCATGTAGATCCGAAAATTGGGTCTACATATAATGACCTTAAGAAAAACAACTCTATGGGATGGGTTGTCAGCACTCCTGGTGGGAAAATACCTTTAGAGAGCGCCGAGTGCGTATCCGTGCGCCAGATAGGTTATGAAATTCTGCATAGTATCAGAAATGAGATAAACTACTTATCTTAGAACATGCAATACCTTCCCCCACATTCCATTTGTCCTCCCGCCATCCACCCGTTATAAGGAAGAGCACAAACCCTATAAAAATGAAAAAAACACATGCTCAGCATCAACGACATCACCTATACCATCGGCGCGCGCACGATTCTGGAAGAGTGCAGCGCCAATATCATGGATGGCTGGAAGGTCGGCGTGGTCGGTGCCAATGGGGCGGGGAAATCGACGCTGTTCAAACTGATCGCGGGGGAGCTGAGCGCCGACCGCGGCGATATTCAGCTTTCGGCGCGCCGCCGTCTGGGACAGGTGCGGCAGGATATTCCCGAATGCGATACGCCGCTGATCGATATGGTGCTGGAGGCGGATGAGGAAATGTCCGCCTTGATGAAAGCGACGGAAACCGAAGCCGACCCCAATAAGCTGGGCGATATTTATATGCGCCTGTCGGAGCTGGACGCCTATTCCGCCCCGTCACGCGCCGCCATTCTTCTGAAAGGCCTCGGCTTTCAGGAAGAGGAATTGCACGCGCCTTATTCCTCCTTTAGCGGCGGCTGGCGGATGCGCGTCGCTTTGGCGGCGGCGCTGTTTATACAGCCCGATGTGCTGCTGCTGGATGAGCCGACAAACCACTTGGATCTGGAAGCGATTATCTGGCTGGAAGGTTATCTGGCGAATTATCCGCATACGCTGCTGATTATCTCGCATGACCGCGAGGTGTTGAATAAATGTATCGATCACGTTATCCATATCGACCGCCAGAAGATGACCATGTACACAGGCGATTATGATACATTCGAGCGCGAACGTGCGGCAAAGCTGGGCATGCAGCAGAAAATGCATGAAAAACAGCAGGCGCACCGCGCCCATATGCAATCCTTTATCGACCGTTTTCGTGCCAAAGCGACCAAGGCGCGGCAGGCGCAAAGCCGTATCAAGGCTTTGGAGCGTATGGATATTATTGATGCCGTCATTGCCGACCGCGCCGTGCGTTTCAGCTTTCCGCATCCGAAAGAACTGGCACCGCCGCTGATTTCCTTCCGTGACGTAGCGGTCGGCTATACGGAAGGCCAACCTGTTTTGCAGCATATTTTTGAAAATATCGGACCGGGCGACCGTATCTCCCTGCTGGGGGCAAACGGCAACGGTAAATCGACTTTGATGAAACTGATTGCGGGGCGTTTGCCGGCGATGTCGGGTGAAATGACGCGGTCGGGAAAATTGAAAATCGGCTATTTCTCCCAGCATCAGACGGAAGAGCTGGATGTGAATGAAACACCCGTACAGGCCATGACGCGTATGGTGCGGGAAAAGACGGGCGAGGCGCGGGAGTCGAAAATCCGTGCGAAGCTCGGCCAGTTCGGTTTTTCGCATGAGCTTGCCGATAATCTGATCGGCAAATTGAGCGGCGGGGAAAAGGCGCGTTTGCTCTTTGCCTTTATGAGTTTTGATACGCCGCATATGCTGCTGCTGGATGAGCCGACAAACCATCTGGATGTTGATGCCCGCGAAGCATTGGTGCAGGCGCTGAATGATTATGAAGGCGCGATTATCATGGTCAGCCATGATCCCGGCATGGTGGAACGCGTGGCGGACAGGCTGTGGCTGATTAAAGACGGCGGCTGCAGCGTATTCGATGGCGATATGGATGATTACCGTAAATTTGTGGTGAAATCCCGCAACGAAGACAAAAAGAAAGAGAAAGAAAAAGCGCCGAAAAAATCCGCCGCCAAAACCGCGCCGCCTGCAAAAAAAGCGACTCCTGCCGCTTTGCAGAAAAAAAGCGAAAAAATTGAAAAGGCGATTGCCGCTTTGCAGCAGGAAAAAGAAAAGCTGGAGACACTGCTCTCCGATGCAAGCCTGTATGCGGATGCGCAAAAATCGCAGGATGTGCAGCAACAATATCAGACGGTTTCAAATGATATCGAACAGCAGGAAAAACTCTGGCTGGATATCCAAAGCGAAATGGAAGCCGGTGCGTAAAAACCGACAGGATAAAGAACAGATGTCACCCGCAAAATTATCCTCCGTCTTTTTGAAAGCCGCACGCAGCGGCGATGAAGAGAAAGTGAGAGACTGTCTGAAGCAGGGGGCGGATGTTGATCATGCGCATAATCTGGCTCTGGGGCTGGCGGCGAAAAACGGTCATGCCGGTGTTGTCAAACTCCTGGTGGAACACGGTGCCGATCCGACCGATCCCGATGCCTTGCGCTGGGCGGCGCAGGATAACCGCAGTGAAGTTGTTTATTTATTGCTGGAGAACGGTGCGGATTTTGACGAGATTCCGAAAATGCTGCAAACGCGTTTTCGCGCGGAGTGGAACCGCTGCCGTGAAGAAAAAGCATGGGAGGAATGCGCGAAAGAGCGCGAAAAAATCCTGCGTCATAATAACCGCCACCGCAATCTGCGCCAATTTGTGAAGCGTGGCAATAAACCGTCATAAATCCATTTGGTTCAAGCGCTTTTCAAAAGCATTGATGGTCACTTTCGTATTAAAGGGCAGAACGGCGCGTGCCAGCATTTCCAAAGTGCGGCTGGCGAATTTACAATCCAGCGCATAAATGATTTTGCAGCGCCCGTCCGCCAGCTCCTCGTAACGGCATGCGGCTTTGAAAGCGGAGAAAATCTCCTCATCCGTTGTGACGCGGGTCAGTGTGTTTTCTTCCATATGGATTTCGCAGTTATAGGAAAAAGTCAGTTTGCCGACACCGATATGAAAGCGTGCGGCAATACAGTCCTCCGTGCGTGAGAGAATATCGACGGATTGGATATAGGATAAAAACTGCGGATAGGTTTCAATACCGATGGCGCAGGCGAATACTTTTTCGCGGCTGTGGTTTAAAATTCTCTCGCCGATAACTTGCGGCATTTATTTTGCCGCTTTGCGGCTGCCTGCATATTTGACGGCTTCCGCGCCAAGAGCCAGTTTCGCACATTTTTGCGCCGTTTCCGCGCCGAGCTTGTTCAGGAACTCTTCACGATCATTGTCGTATTGTAGGCTGTAGCCGTCCTCTTTTCCGCCCAGCGGTTTTTTATCCATACCGGTGGAGAGCAGCAGCGTTGCCGAACCGCCGAACGCGTCATAACCAAAGCCGATAAAAAATGTCTGGCCGTTACCGTCGGATTTCTGTGTGACTTTCAGGACGGGGACCTGTTCGCTCATGCCTTTGATTTCGGCGCTGAACGTATCGCCCGTATTGATTTCCGCCACGATCTCGGCCAGCGCATCAAGCTGCGTCTGATGGTCTTCGCTGAAGACCTCGCTGCGTTTTGCGGCTTTTTCAAAAGCGTCATAAAAAGAGTTTACGGGTTTTGCCATGATGAAATCTCCTTAACCGATTTTAAAAAATAATCGTGCGATCATAGGGGAGAATATTTTTTATGTCAACAGAAATATGGATATTGCGGATAAAAAGCGGGCGGATTTGACATCAATTTTCCGCAGCGGCAGGGTATAGGCTGCGCCCCGTGATTTTTTCAAGCAGGCGGAAATTTTCCTGTGTATTGAAATAACCGCCGCGGCGTGTGGCGAGAATTTCCTTGCCGTAGGACAGAATCTGGTTATCATCGCTGACAATTTCCCCGAAACGGCTATAGGTCTCGACAGCTTTGCGGTCAAGAATGAAGGCTTTGCGAACGTCCTCCATGCTCATATCACGTTCTATTCCCGCGCGGTCATATCCGGGCAGGCTTGTTGTCAGATCAATCGTCTCATCAACGGCGCCGATCAGAATTCCCGTTGTGGAAGGGGGATCAACCCAAAGAACGGTATTGGGAAAGACCGATTGCAGCGCGGCGGCAATCGAGGCGGAGGAGACATCAGACATCAGGTGAAACGGCATCCATTGTGCGATAATGCCGTTTTCGGTCATTTTCTCACGCGCGGCCAGATAAAATTCCCGCGAATAAAGGGCGCCTGTTCCGGCGAAATTCGGCGGCATCGGTTCCAGCGTGATGACATCATATTTTTCCTGTGTCCGGCGCAGATAGGCGCGTCCGTCCATTACGGTGGTGTTCACGATAGGATCTTCCAGAACGTTTTTATTGGAGGTAAAGACGGGTGCCATCTTTAAAACCTCTTTGTTCAGATCGACGATGTGCAGTGCTTCCGGTTTTTCCACGCGAACGGCATGAGCGGTCTGCCCCGTGCCGAAGCAGATGACCAGCGCTTTTTTCGGGTCGGGATGCATCAGCATCGGCAGATGCCCCATCCACGGCATATAATGAAGAGAGTCGATCCAGTTATCGGTGCTGCTTTCCGATGTCGTCAAAAAACCGTTGATAATCAGGACGCGCCGTCCGTTACCGTAATCCATCGCCGAAATCGTGGCATCCGGCCCTTCGTGAAAGGCGAGAATTTCACCCGATAACCCGCGTTGCTCCGGCCAGCCCTGTACGCGTGTTCTGCCGATACCGCTTTCACAAAAGACGGCGATCAGCAAAGCGCCGACACCTGCCGCCAGAAACACTTTGCGGCGGATGGACGGCAGCAGCCATAATCCGGTCAGGAAAACCAGCCCGCCGACAAACCATGCCGTACGGGCAAAACCGAAAGAGGGCAGCAGCACCCAGCCTGCGATGACGGAACCAAGAACGGCGGCAAAGGCGTTCAGGCTGTAAAGCCATCCCCAGCGTTTTGCGGAGCTTTGGTCGTCCAGCAGCCAGGGCAGCGCAATACCAAGACACAGGATGGGGCCGCCGGCCACGAGTAATGTCATGTTAAACCAGTTCAGAACGCCTAAGGCCGGTGTGCCGAAGAAAAAATTGAGACGGTCAAACCGTTCAATCAGCGGTGTTGCCAGTAAAATCAGTATGCCCGCCCAGGCAGCGGTCGCTCCGATGGGAATGTTTGTTCTTTTACAATAACCGACCAGTTGTGCGCCGATTCCCAGCGCAATCAATACGGCGGAGAGCATGATGGCAAAAGCATCGGTTGTGCTAAGGAAAGCGGATGTCAGGGAGCGAAACCATGCAACTTCCAGAGCGAAAGTAGCAAAACCTGTTACAAAAACCGTTACCAGAGCAGCCGGCCAGGATATGGAAGAGGTGGCGGCGGGATTACTTTTCTTGGCGGCGGTTTTCGCTTTTTTCTGTTGCAGGACACCCTTATCCATGACGGCGATTGCGGTGATGCCGACCAGAATATTGATGGCGGCAATTGCCGTAATTGTGCCGGAAACGCCAAGCAGCGGGATTAAAATAAAGGCGGCGATCAAAACACCGCAGGCTGCGCCCAGCGTGTTCAATCCGTAAAGCAGGGCCAGCGACATTTTATATTGCTGTGCGGCAAGGCCGATCACCGGCAGGGTGGCACCCAGACAAAAGGTCGGTACGCCAAGTGCGGCGGTAATACTAAGAATATGAACCAGTGCCGCATAATCAGGATGTTTTGCGTAAACCCAGATATCAAACTGGTTAATCGTCTGAAAGGCTACGGGCAGAAGTAATCCGGATAATCCGATCAGGATTTCCAATATGCCGTAAAGCCGTACGGGGCGCAGGCGGCTTTTTTCTTTTAAAATATGGCCTGTCAGCAAGGCGCCGAGTGACATACCGCCCATTGTGGTGGCCAGAGTCAGCGCTGTTCCCCATGCGGAAACCCCCAGCGCCAATGTGGATTTTATTTGCCAGACGACCTCCCATGACAATGCAGCAAAGCCGGATAAAAACACGAGGAGGCGTATGTCGTAGGATATACGGGAACGCCGGGATGCAGCAGATAGGATTGTCATTATATTGCGCCTTGAAGGCTGTTTGAAAACAGGCGTATTTTGAAATATTTTACGGCATACGGATGAGTGAGTTCAAGCAGAAATGAACGGCGCGCCCAAATGGTTTTATGCCCGGTTCGAAAGCGGCTTGCGCCGCCGTCTATTCTTTTGTATGTATATTCCTCACATGGAGGAGAGGTGGCAGAGAGGTCGAATGCGCCGCACTCGAAATGCGGTATACCGGCAACGGTATCGAGGGTTCGAATCCCTCCCTCTCCGCCAGAATAAAACGCCGACAGGATTGGCGGGTGTATCGCAGCAAAGTAATCCCTCCCTTTATCGTTACATCTCCGGCAAGGGTATCGACGCCGTATTTAAACTTATTTTAATGAATTCAGGTATATAATGGTAGGTGGTTACGATACGGCTTTGCGGATAACAGATAGATGCGAAGTATTACGGATTTTTATGTTAGAATGAAATTGTGAGAAGATTTTTATGCGCCATACTGATTGCCCTGATGCTGACGCCCGCAATGGCGTGCGGGCCGTTTATGCGTGTGGCGCATGCCGGCGACGGTATGGGCGGCGGTATGTCGGCGCAATGCCATGAACAGAAACAACCCGCTGATGATCACGGGCTCAAATTTTTCAAAGACTGCTACAATGTCGAGCTGCAACAGGCCGATACGGACAGTGTTCTTTCCCAACCTGATTTGAAGGTCGAAAAAATTTCATTCCCGTGGATGATTGTCGCCGCAAATGACCTTCTGCGTCCGGCGCGTTTTTATGACAGTCACGGGCCGCCCTATGCGGCTCTATCCGCTTTCCCGTCCTCATCCCCCGTCTTTTTGAAAACAGGCCGCCTGCGCCTTTAAGAACGACTCTTTTCCAATTTGTGAATAATTTTGGAATTTTTAAGGAGTCGTTTTATGCGTATTATTCTATTGACTGTCATGTTCTTGCTTTGCCTGCCGATCCCGGCGGTGCAGGCAGAGGATGCAAAAACCTATATCTGTCCGATGCATCCGCATATTCACGGACAGAAGGGGGAGAGCTGTCCGGTTTGCGGTATGTTCCTTGTCCCGCAAGAGAGTGAAAGCGCAACGGAAACTGAAAAAGAGGACAAAAGTGCTGAACCGGAAGGGGCGGTAAAAATTTCCCCGACATACCGGCAGGCATTGGGTGTGAAAACGGAGACGGTCGGTCGTCACGAATTCGGAAAACGGATTGACGCGCATGGTCATATCGCGCCCAGCACGCGTGACCAGCATGTTATCGCTGTGCGCACATCCGGCTGGATTACGGCGCTGGAGAAAGATGCTGTTGGCGATACCGTCAAAAAAGGCGATCTGCTTTTTTCCTTTTACAGCCCTGACTTGATGAGCGCACAGGCCGACTATCTTGTCGGACGGCGCACCGGTCGCCCGATCGGCGATACGGAAGGGCGGCTGCGTTTATACGGTATGGATAATCAGGCGATTAAAGCGCTGCAAAAATCAGGCCGTGCCATGGAAAAAACACCGTTTCACGCTCCTGCGGACGGTGTCCTCTCTGCTTTGCCTATGCGTCAGGGCTCATTTGCGAAAGAGGGGGAAACCGTTTTGGTTTTGCAGGATTATCAAAAGCTCTGGGTGATGGCGCATGTGCCTTTGCGGGATACGCAAATGCTGCATGAAAATGCAAAGGCGGTTGTGATGATTGACGAAACCGGAGAGCGTTTCGCCGCGACCATAGAAACGGTTTTGCCTGCAACCGATCCGCTGCGCCGTACGGCGATGGTCAGGCTTTTGCTCGATAATACGGATGGCAGGCTCAAAACGGATACGCTCGTCCATATCATGTTTGAGGCGGATAGCAAAATGCGGCTTGCCGTTCCGGCTGAGGCTGTTTTATACGGTAAAGACACCGCATATGTTATCGAAGATATGGGAGAGGGATATTTCCGGCCTGTGCGTGTACAAACAGGTATCACCGCCAAAGGAATGACCGAAATCACATCAGGCTTGCATGAAGGACAAAATATTGTTGTCACGGGGCAGTTCATGATTGATGCGGAAAGCACGTTGCGCGGCGGGTTTGCCGCCATGAGCGCAGAGGATGGCACCCATGCACAGAAACACTGACAGCCCGCATGATCCGTCACAATCATTCATTGCCGGTGTGATCGGATGGTCGGCACGCAACCGCTTTCTGGTTTTGCTGGGCAGTTTTGTACTGCTAATCGCCGGAATATTCGCCGTGAGAAACACGCCTCTGGATGCCATTCCTGATTTATCGGATACGCAGGTGATTATCCGCACATCATGGCCGGGACAGGCACCGCAGGTCATAGAAGATCAAGTCACCTTTCCGCTTTCCACGCGTATGTTAAGTCTGCCGCAGGCGAAAACCGTTCGCGGATTTTCGATGTTCGGCGACAGCTTTCTTTATATCGTCTTCAAGGACGGAACGGATTTATATTGGGCGCGCAGCCGCGTTTTGGAGGCGTTATCACAGGTTTCAAGTGAGCTTCCCGAAGCTGTCCGGCCGCAATTGGGTCCTGACGCCACCGGTGTCGGCTGGGTTTTTCAATATGCTTTGATAGACCGCACGGGGCGGCATGATCTGCAGGAATTACGCTCCCTGCAGGACTGGTTTGTGCGTTTTGAACTCGCAAGCATTGACGGCGTTGCCGAAATCGCCTCCGTCGGCGGCTTTGTAAAAGAATATCAGGTACTCATCAGCCCTCACAAGCTTCACGCTTACGGTATCCCGTTGCAAAAGGTTATAAGTGCCATTCGTGCGGCTAATCAGGAAACGGGCGGGCGCACGATTGAAATGGCGGAAAGCGAGTATATGATCCGTTCCTTCGGCTATATAGATTCCGTGACGGATCTGGAGCAGGCTGTTCTGGCGGTCGGGACGGACGGCGTTCCCGTCACTATCGCCGATATAGGACGCGTGGTTGAAGCACCGTCTATTCGCCGCGGTATTGCGGAGCTGAACGGTGAAGGCGAAGCCGTCGGCGGTTTTGTTGTGATGCGTCCCGGTGCAAATGCACATAATGTGATTAAAGAAATCCGTGAACGCATGGAATTTATCAAAAACGGCCTGCCGGAAGGTGTGGAGATTGTGACCGTTTATGACCGCAATACGCTTATTGAAGGCGCGGTCGGTTATCTTGAGCGCAAGTTATTGGAGGAAAGCCTGATGGTTGCGATTGTCATCTTTCTTTTCCTCCTGCATTTGCGCAGCGCATTTGTCGTTATTATCACATTGCCTTTGGGTATTCTTGCCGCCTTTATCGTTATGCAGGCGCAAGGCATCACCGCCAATATCATGTCGCTGGGCGGTATTGCCATCGCCATCGGCGCGATGGTGGATGCGGCGATCGTGATGGTTGAAAACGCCCATAGGAAACTTGCCGCTTTGCCCGATGGCGCAACGGAACAAACACGCCGGACTGCGCTGTTACAGGCCGCGAAAGAAGTCGGGCCGGGGCTGTTTTTCTCTCTGCTGATTATTACCGCCTCTTTCCTGCCTGTTTTCGCGCTGACGGGGCAGTCTTACCGCCTGTTTGCGCCTTTGGCTTTTACAAAAACATATGCGATGGCGGCGGCAAGTATTTTGTCGATTACGCTGGTTCCCGTCCTGATGCTGTTTTTTATGCGCGGAAAAATCAAACCCGAAGAAAAGAATATTTTGAATCGTTTCTTCATCTTCTGCTATCGGCCCGTTTTGAATACGGCTTTGCGTTTTCGCAAAACGACCTTGTTGCTGGCATTGTGTGCGTTGATCAGCACAGCCTGGCCGATCAGTAAAATCGGATCGGAATTTATGCCGCCGCTGAACGAGGGCAGTCTGCTTTATATGCCGATGACTTTGCCCGGTGTGTCCCCCGCAAAGGCGCGTGAAATTTTGCAAGTGACCAACAGACAGTTGATGAATATCCCCGAAGTAAAACAGGCTTTTGGGAAAGCGGGGCGATCAAATTCGGCCACCGATCCGGCGCCTTTGGCGATGATCGAAACATGGATTGAGCTGAAGCCGCCCTCGACATGGCGCAAGGGCATGACAACGGAGAAACTGATCGCCGAAATGGATAAACATGTCCGGCTGCCCGGTATGAGAAATGTCTGGGGTTATCCGGTTAAAATCCGCACGGATATGATGACGACAGGTATTCGCACGCCGGTCGGGATTAAAATTTCCGGGCAGGATTTAAAAATTATAGACCGTTTGGCAAAGGAAATTGAGGCCGTCGCACTGAAAGTTACCGGCACAAGAAGTGCGGTTGCGGACCGTGTGCAGGGCGGAAAATTTGTTGAAATTATCACTGACCGGGAAAAAATCGCACGCTACGGCATTGCCATGACGGATGTGCAAATGACGGTACAGACTGTGCTGGGCGGCATGATGCTGGATGAAGTTGTTGAAGGGCGCGAACGTTATCCGGTGATGTTGCGCTATGACAGACCGTATCGCGAACATATCACCGACCTTAGCAACATTCTGGTCGCAGCCCCCTCGGGTGCACAGATACCGTTGACGGATATTGCGGAGATTAAAGTTAATGACGGCTCCGCAATGATTACCTCGGAAGATGCCCGTTTAAACGGCTGGGTCTTTGTCGATATTGAAAACCGCGATATTGGTGCTTATGTCACTGATTTGCAGAAGACGTTAAAAACAGTTGCCCTGCCGCAGGGATATAGTCTGAAAATTTCAGGCCAGTTTGAACAGATGCAGGAGGCAAACCATCGTTTAAGCATAGCCATTCCCGCAGCACTGCTGACGATATTAACCTTGCTGTATCTGTATTTCGGACGCTGGGATCGTACATGGATGCTGATGCTGTCTGTTCCGTTCGGTCTGATTGGCGGGTTCTGGTGGGTTTGGTTTGCGGGATATAATATGTCCGTGGCCGTAGCTGTCGGCTTTATTGCTTTGGCTGGTATTGCAACGGAAACTGCTGTGGTTATGATGATATACATTGATCATGAGATGCGCATAGCGCCGCCAACGACGATAGCAGAACTACTGGACAATATTCGCCGCGGTGCTGTCCAGAGGCTTCGTCCAAAATTGATGACTGTCGGCACAGTCATTCTTGGTTTGATACCGGTTTTCCTGACCGACGGCCCCGGTGCGGATGTTATGCGCCGGATTGCATTGCCGATGGTTGGCGGTATGGCATCGACCATGCTGCTAACACTTGTGTTTTTGCCTGTGATTTACGCCATTTATATGCAGAAAACATTAAATTTTGATGAGGAACGGAGATTGCAGAAATGACAGATCATCTCCATTGCGCTCATCACTCTGAGAAGAAAAAATAGCCAGAAGGACTGTAGGCATATCGCCATAAATCAACAATTTGACTACGCTAGCGCTGCGGTACAAAAACGAGTACATAGGATGTACCAGTAGAAGGCATTGGAAACGGGAGTTTCAATCAGATCAATCACTTAAAATCCGGCGTTCTTTTTCCTCCCTCTACGCCAGTATCTTTTTAAGAGGCTGTTATTTTTCAAAATAGGCCGTTTTCTTTTTGATATCTACGCTGCACCAAAAGAGCCTGGGCATATCGCAGACAAGAGAGATAGAGGAAACACTCCTTTTTGTTTGGTAACTGCAATGGTGCAGGATTAGTCTGCGCAATTGCATGTATACAGCGCGGGCGTTATATTATATATGTAAATAAAGTACTGTTTATTAGATTAGCAAATACACGACAAAAATGCATACAACACCATTAGATATTTTAAAGCTGGGTATTTTGGAGGGGGATATTAATCTGATCTCCGAGACAATTAAGCAAAATCCCTATCTTTTGCGCTATACCGATAGCTATGGGGCATCGGCTTTGCATTGGGCAGCTAAAGAGGGACAATGCGCAATCATAGAATACTTCGTTGGTGAAGGCATGAGTGTAAACCAGGTGACTTTAAAGTCACATCACACCCCGCTTCATTATGCCGCCGCAGCAGGCCATGCAGACTGCGTGCAAACTCTTATCAACTTTAACGCCAATATTGATGCCTGCGATATAAATGGAAAGACTGCCGCGCATTGGGCGTGTCTGGGAGCGCATGCGGTGTGCTTGATGACCCTAAAAAACCACGGTGCCGACATTGAAAAGAAAGACGTGAGCGGACATACGCCTATGGATATTGCCGAGGAGCGGCATCTGGCGGAATGTATCGACATTTTGAAGCAGAAGCGGATTACCCCATTAACGGATCACGGCACTTATGGAAGAGTGGGCGAGCATGTTGTGATCAAGTCACTTGGTGTCGGATCTATGGGGAAATTATCCCGGATATTTGACTTTTATGCGCAAACGGTTGCATATGTCATAGACGATAAATACGCGGGAAGTGAGAGCCCCTTCTCAGCCTTTCACGATAATCCCCGTGAAATACTTTCGGCATATGAATGGTTACAGGCTAACGGGGGAAATGCGAAACATCCCTTCATAAAAATTCCCAGAAGCATCAATAGAAGAAAATCCCCCGCAGGTATTAAACCGAACAAATTTCAGAATTAGTCTGACACTCCATACTTATCTGCGATTTTTTCAGGCTCGTTTTGAACGTGTCAAAGGAGAATACGGTGGGGGCTGCGGGCAAAATACGGTTTGTGGCCGTCATAGTTGAGAATACGTCGGCCTGCGGTCTAATCCTGAAACAGCTTATCCTGTGCCCAATTCTTTTGCGCACTGCCTTGGTCGCGATATGCCGTGTCATCACTTTCCGGCAAGAGATCCCGCCGTCTTGACAGGATAAACCATATTAAAGGAATGACGCCGCCGCAGACGAAGACGATACCGCCCAAAGTTCTGAATGTGACAAGTGTTTTGAAAACCGGGCCTTCCACAATTTCTGCAGAACGGGCATACCAGAAGCCGTGTTCAAAGACGGCGAAGAGCTGATAAAGACCGGCAGGAAAAAGATTTAAAAACATCATCAAGGCAATACCGGTATTCAACGACCAGAAAATCACACGTACCAGTTTTCCGTTCCAACGCGCGGCAGGTAAAAGGTGCTGACAGCAGAACAGCATCCCGCCGATGGCGATATTGCCTTTGACACCGAACATAGCACCATGGGCATGGTTATTGGTCAGATAGGTCGCATGTTCGAAATAATTGATAATAGGCAGATTAATCAGCGAACCCAGAACGCCTGCCCCGAAAATATTCCAGAAATTAACGGCCAGAATAAACAGCCAGACTTCTTCCATGGCGGTATTTTGCCGGCCTTCCGATTTGAGATATGCGGCGTGCTGACCTTTTCGCCGTAACTGCCAGGCATCAATGGTTAAAAGCAGCAGAGGCAGTACCTGCAATGTTGAAAACACACTTCCCAAGGCGATCACACCTGTCGGTTTCGCAATCCAGTAAAAATTATGCGCAACACCGATTGTCGCGGTAAAAAGAAACATCATCACGGCAAGAAAAATCACTCTTTCAGCCATGATGCGCGGAATAAATTTCATCTGCACCATCATATAGGCCACGATCACGGTGGTGAAAACTTCGAAGGTGACTTCGACCCACATATGCACAACCATCCAGCGCCAGAAATCGGCGATGGCAAAATTTGTTTCCGGGAGGATAAAGAGACCAAAGAACAGAAAGAAGACCATGATGCCGCTGCCGTATAACAGCCATGCCGGTACCGACCATAGATTTTTAGCGGTCAGCCAAGGTTTGACAGCACGATAGATAATGAAAATCCACAGCATAAAGGCTGCCAGCAGAATGATCTGGAACAGACGCCCAAGTTCCATATATTCCCAGCCCTGACTGCCGAGCCAGTAAGCCGTGTCTCCGGTGATACGCCCTGTCTGCCCCAGATAGATGCCGACAAGCGCGCCGCAAGCGACAAAAACACACATGGAAAACATGACATCAATCAGCAGGCGCTGTTTTTTCGGGATACCGGCAAGGCCGGGAAGAAAGAAAATCGTATAGCCGACCCAGCACATGAAAAACCAGAAAATCTGCAGTAATGTATGATAGCTGCGCGCGACGGAGAAGGGCAGAATATCGCCCAGAAAAATTCCGTAAGGCCGGACAAAATCCAGCGCGCAAACAATACCGGCCGTAATCTGCAGGCCGAATAAAATCATGGCCAGCACAAAAAATTTATAGGTGGATCTTTGTGTCGGCAGAATATGCTTTTCTTCCAGTGCCGTTGTGGTCAGAAGTTTTTCCGTATCATCCTTTATGCCGAAAGGTTCGGGGAATATGACCTTCATTTGTCCATAAGCGTAAAGCACAAGCATGATACCAAGAAACAGCACCAGAATGGATGCCGCACTCCAGAAATAGGTATCTGTTGTCGGCAGATTTCCCGCATCAGGGTCATAAGGCCAGTTATGTGTGTAGCTGTATAACTCACCGGGACGGTTGGCGGCTGTGACCCATGCTCCCCAGAAAAGAAAGGAGGATAAATCCGCGATGTCTTCATCCGGCAGATGATGTCCCAGACGGATATAAGACGGATAAGCGGGATCCCGGAAAACGCGGTTGTAATGTTCTTTTAAGGCGGTAAAAGCATAAATTTGCGCATCATTGATGATGATGCGGTCATTCTGTTTATCCCAGCCGTTCCGGTGCAGTTCTTTTTTTACGCGCTGCGCGACGGCGTCAATTCTGTAAGGATAGGCCGGATCATTTGCCGTTTCCCGCGCATAGAATTCACGCATGGCTCGTGTTTTCAAATGCAGGGCATCGGCCGTAAAATCCGGCCCTCTTTCAGCACCGTCACCCCAGAATGAACCATAGGTCATCAGGCCGCGGCGCAAGAAGATATTTTGTCCGTTGTTGATGGCGTCTTTTGTAATGACCGTGTCGCCGCGAACTGAAGCAAAACTTTCCAGAGGCGGCGCAGCCGTATATGTGGTGCGGCCGATATAAATCAGGCCGGCAATGCTGACAACCGTCACAAACAGGAAGTGTAACATCCAGTAATTCCGGTTGAGAAGAATACCGGTAAGCGTAAGGCGTCCGGGTTCTTTATGGCCGGAATCCGTCATGTTATGGCTCCTTATTCCTGCCTTACCCTGCGTGCAGTCTTGATGGCCGGACAGGCTCAGTCTGTCGCGACCTGACAGCAGTAAAGCTCTTTTTCCGAAAGCTCCGGTATTTCGTTACGTATTTTGTGTCCGTAGTTCAGGCACAATTTTCGCCGAAACGGTATGAGGGGCGTTTTTGGGCGGCGCGGTTTTTGTTGTACGATATATGTTTTTACAGCGGTTCCTTGCGGCGTATTCATGGCCTTATCCCCCGATATGAAATGACTTTTAAAAAATATAAAAGCCATCAGAGCATATGCGGCGGGGCAGGGGATTGACCCAGGTCAAAAACGGTGATGCTATTTTTTATGACGGGAAAACAGCTGCCGGATTTGCTCCCCTTCCCATTTGAACGCATACAGCCATTTTGAAAAAAAGAAATCGGGCATCTCTTTGTGGAAAATGCCGAATTCTTCCGGTTTTTCATCGGGGCAGTAATAGGTGCCGAAAATCAGATCAATAAAAGGGAAAACAAAGCACATATTGCTGTCAGTGGCTTTTTGATCCAATGCATGATGCCAGCGATGGAAATGCGGGCTGACGAGAATATATTTCATCACGCCTTTCCATTTTAGATCTGTGTTGAAATGGTTGAAATTCGACGCAATATTAACGACGAAGGCGGCATATAGAATGCTGTCTGCCGGAAAGCCGATCCAGAGCAGAATAGCCATATCAAAAATCATCAGCAGGATTTCGGCAGGATGAAAACGCCATGAGGTTGACCAGTTCACTTTTTTTGCATCGTGATGTACGGCATGAAACGGCCATAAAAACACATGGGCAAAACGGTGATGGGCATAGATCAGCAAATCAAGCGCGACAAGACAGGTGACAAAACGCAGCCATGCCGGCCATGTGCCGATAACAGCAAGCCCTGTATCATGGATGAAGTTATGCGTGAGAGTTTCAAGCAACAGAAAATCAAAGGCAAATTTTCCCAGCGGCCAGAAAATCATGACCATCATATAGGCTGTCATAATTTCAAATTTTGTCTCGCGGTGAAAAAACGGTATGTTTTTATCGGCAGGCCGTAATTTTTCAAACAGCAGCGCTGCAATCACAAAAATAATAATGGTAATCGTTAGGGCGGAAAGCTGGTCTGCAAACCGCAAAACTGTTTCATACATGGTGCTGTATCCCGCTGTTATCAAGAATTGTTGTTTTCATCCTGATATGTTTGCTGCGGTAAAGCTTTGACTTAAATCAAGCCGCGGAAACGGCTGCGAAGTTGCGGAAATGAAGCCGGTAATCTGCGGGACGGGGCAGGGCGTTGATATTCAGCAGGCGTTTTTGCGGCGGAATATTCCCTAAAGTCGGGCGGTTATTATCGGCGCAGAAATTCTGAACATAGTAGTCGCCTTTATATCCGCGCAATTCCAAATCCCGCATGATGGTTATAATATCCTCCTCGTCCAGCAGCGATGTGTGAACCGTTGTGCGGACTTCAAACGGAATATTTTTCTGCCGGCAGAGCATATCCAGCGTGTCCGAAAAGAAACCGAATTTCTTTACGCCCGTCACCGCTTTGAATTTGTCGACCGGGGCTTTGTAATCCAGTGCGACATAGTCCAGTAAACCGTCTTTCAGAAAAACCTCTAAAAGATCGGGGCGTATGCCGTTCGTATCCAACTTGACGGCATAGCCCATGGATTTTATTTTTCTGATAAATGCCGGAAGCCCCGGATAAGAAGATGCTTCGCCGCCTGACAGCACAACACCGTCCAGCACATATTTGCGCCGTTCAAGAAAAGACAGGACTTTACCGATATCATATTGGCCTCTGCCTTTGACAATCTCCGGGTTATGGCAGTAGCCGCAACGCATATTGCAGCCTGAAAACCAGATGATACAGGCTGTACGGTCGGGAAAGTCCAGCAAAGTGAAAGGCGTGGTGCCGTAAATCGGCAGTATGTCTTCTTTGGCCGTCACTTTGCCGGACATGTGTTTTTCCCTTATGGCGGTTTTTTTAAAGCAGATTTTTTGATTCAATCCGGTTTTCTTCGAAATGGAGTCGTTCACGGTGTTCGCCTTTTTTACCCGTATTGAAACTTTCAACAGGGCGGAAATAACCCATCACACGTGTCCAGACGCTGGTTTCCGTCCCGCAATGCGGGCATTCCGGTTGCTCGCCATTTAAATAGCCGTGGGTTTCACAGGTCGAAAAGACCGGTGTAATCGTAATGTAAGGCAGTTGATAATTCTCGATAACCTTTTTCACGAAGCGGCGGCATGCTTCTCCGGAGGAAAGTTTTTCCCCCATATAAAGATGCAGCACGGTTCCGCCGGTATATTTACATTGAAGTTTGTTTTGCAGTTCCAGCGCTTCGAAAGGATCATCGGTATGGCCGACCGGAATTTGTGATGAATTGGTGTAATAAATATTGTCATCAAATCCGGCCTGTAAAATATCGGGAAAG
This sequence comes from Pseudomonadota bacterium, assembly GCA_013285465.1. Taxonomy (NCBI): domain Bacteria; kingdom Pseudomonadati; phylum Pseudomonadota; species Pseudomonadota bacterium. Next base: position 2,320,779 of record CP053449.1, on the reverse strand, counting down.
CGTTTTTTATCTTCTTTGGCAAAGCGGTATGTGGTGCCTTCGGCAGGCGTGGCCTCCAGATTATACAGATTGCCGGTATCCTCCTGATAGGTGATAATCTTTTTGCGCATATGGTCCAGTATTTCCAGCGCGAATGTGATGCCCTCTTCATCGGTTAAATCAACACTGTCATTTGTGAAATTACGCAGCATTTCATTCATGCCGTTGACACCGATCGTGCTGAAATGATTACGCAGAAACGGCAGATAGCGTGCGGTATAGGGGTAAAAACCGCGATTATACATTTTATGGACAAAGATGCGTTTTTTCTCCAGCGTTGATTTGGCGATATCCATCAGCCGGTCAATTTCCCGATAAAGGGCGGCTTTGTCGCCTTTATAAATATAGCCGAGCCGTGCCATATTTAAGGTAACAACACCTAAAGACCCCGTCATTTCCGCCGAGCCGAACAAGCCGTTGCCGCGTTTTAACAATTCGCGCAGATCAAGCTGCAGGCGGCAGCACATGGAGCGCACGGCACCGGGGGAATAGGCTTCGGGATTGCGGACACGCTCTCCTTTTTCATTTGTCATCCATTGACTGCCGACAAAGTTTTGAAAATAGGAAGAGCCGACTTTTGCGGTATTTTCAAAAATAGCCTGCGCGACTTTACTATCCCAGTCAAAATCCTCGGTGATATTCACGGTCGGGATCGGGAAGGTAAAAGGCTGTCCGCCCGCATCGCCTTCCGTCATCACTTCATAATAGGCGATATTAATCATGTCCATTTCCGGCTTGAAATGGGAAAAGCGCGCATCTTCCAGATCGCGTATGCCCATATCTCTTTTGCGCAAACGATCCAGTAATTCCTCATTTTCGATGTCTTTGAACAAATGCTCGTCACAATAAGTCGGATATTGATCCTGCAAATCTTCGGGAACGGTAATATCAAGCGTAATATTGGTGAAGGGAGATTGCCCCCAGCGTGCCGGAACATTCAGATTGTAAACAAATTGCCGGATTGCTTTTTTGACGTCTTTAAAGTCGAGTGAATCATAAAAAACATAAGGGGCAAGATAGGTATCGAATGAACTGAAAGCCTGCGCACCGGCCCATTCGGATTGCAAAATACCGAGGAAATTGCTCATTTGTCCCAATGCTTCACGGAAATGGCGCGGCGGGCGGGAAGAGACACGACCCTGTACGCCGTTAAAGCCTTCATTCAGCAAGGCGCGGAGGCTCCAGCCCGCGCAGTAACCCGTCAGACAGTCAAGATCATGGATATGCAGGGCGCCGCTTCTGTGAGCTTCCCCCTCTTCGGGGGCGTAAATTTCATCCAGCCAGAAATTGGCAATCACTTTTCCCGCCACGTTATTAATCATACCGGCATTGGAATATCCGGTATTGGCATTGGCTTTGATACGCCAGTCACTGCCGGAGATATATTCGCTCACCGCTTCGGAACAGTCTATTTCCGCGCCGCCGGTCAGTTTGACGATATGATCCGTCTCCGGATGGGCGGGGTGTTTTTCAGAGAGGGGGAGATTGATGTGGTCCGTTTTGCGGGACGTGTTTTTTGTCATGGCTGTTTCTCCTATACGTCGAATCTTTGTGTTGTTTTTATGAGTGTTATGAATGATCTACCAGATATGGTGTCTTCTGCATCCAGCCTATACAAGATAGCGTGTTGCGGGCTTGATCAAGGTCAAGGACAGAATCGTCTGAAAGGGCAGGATGTGCTGAAACTTCTGTTATGACGCAGAAAACATGGAGGGACTGCACTGTGAAAAAAAATATAACAACCATTGCAATGGTACTGGCCGGTTTGACTTTCCCGTTATCAGCTCAGGCATCTCCCGCAGAGATTCTGAAAGACGGAAAATTATACGGGGATATCCGCTACCGTTACGAACATGTGGATGATGATGCCTTTGTCAAAGATTCCGGTGCGTCGACAATACGCACAAAACTGGGTTATACGACGGCGGAATATCAGAATTTTCAAGGCAGTGCGGAGCTTGAATGGGTCGAGAATATCGGCACGCGCCGTCATAACGACATGGTGAACGGAAAAGGCAGCTATCCGGTTATCGCCGATCCGACGATTTTTAACTTAAATGAGCTGTGGCTGTCTTATAAAGGCGTGCCGGACAGTTCCGCGAAGATCGGGCGTCAACGCATTAATCTTGATAACCAGCGCTTTGTCGGGGCGGTCGGCTGGCGTCAGAATGATCAGGTTTTCGATTCCGTTGTCCTGCAAAACAGTGCTTTGCCGAAAACGACTGTTTTTTACAGCTATATTGACCGCGTTCACCGTATTTTCAGCCGTCATAATCCTTTGGGGGAGAGCGGAAGCAAAACGCATCTGGGACAAATCTCCTATAACCATGCCGCATGGCTGAAAGCGACGGCTTACGGCTATCTGATTGATATGGACAGGCTGCCGGGTCTGGCATCAAAGACATACGGGTTGAGGTTGACGGGGGATATTCCGTTACAAAAGCACGATTTCACATTATTTTACGAGGCGGAGGCGGCAACACAGAGTGATTACGGTCGCAATCCGGCAAATTACCGCGAGGATTATTACCATGCCGCGCTGGGTGTAAAACAGGGCGGGCTTTCGGTGAAGGCCGGTTTCGAGTCGCTTGGCGGAAACGGTGTGAACGCATTGCAAACGCCTTTGGCGACGCTGCATGCCCATAACGGTTGGGCCGATAAGTTTCTGGCAACGCCGGTTATGGGGCTGGAGGATTTTTACGGAAAAATCTCTTATAAAATCGGGGAAAAAGGCAAAGCTTTTGCGGGAACGAAAATTGATTTCCATCTCCACCGCTTCGGTCCGGAAAGCGGCAGCGGTTTTTACGGCAGCGAATGGGATGCGCAAATCACCCGTGATTTCGACCTTCCTGAAGGCATGGGTCTGAAGAAATATTCACTCGGCCTTAAATTTTCGGACTATCATGCCAAAGGATTATTTGCGGATACGCAAAAAATCTGGCTGACAATCGGGACAAAATTTTAAAAGATGTTTTTACCCGTAAAACAAGCTTCAGCCCCCGAAGCACAGATACGGGGGCTGAAAACTATGTCGTCATTAAAGGAGACGTAGGTTATACACGATATTTAGAGCCTGTTTTTCAAGAAACCACTCTATAATCAAATTATATCACAGCTTCATATGGATTGATCTTGACCCAGATCAAATAAAGTCGCGTATTTTGTCAGTGCTTGATGTGCGGCGTCACCTGTTTTTGAACCATCCGGCGTGTTGTGCTGTTCGGGCTGACAAAATTGAGTAACAGCAGTTCCAGCGCAACGGTTGACATACCTGCAATCCCCAAGCTGGCGGTAAGTGTCTTATGGTTGATTGAATGGGTTGTTTGTTGCGGTTCAACCTGCTGCTCCACAGATGTATCCAAAGCTGTGTAAGCTCCTACGGTGGCGGCAAGGAAAACTGCAGAAAGTGTTTTTACCATATTTTTGACTGTTTTACTGTTTTCAATATCGGCGGGAAATGCTGTCAGAAGTTTTTTTGCAAATTTGCTGCCTGTTTTTGTACTCATTTTCTTTTCTCCTTATATTGTGATGTTATATATTACATAATATCACTGTTCTATCCATAAAGGTATAGGCAATAATGCAGGTTCTCTTTGCAAATTTGCATGAAAGATATGCTGCTGCGAATGCTTATTCGGAATGAGCCTGTTTTACAGTTCTTTGTTCGGCATTGCGGAATGCGGCTGTCCATTCCTGCAGGAAGTTGTCGATATGCAGTTTTGTAACATGGGGCATGCAGATCAGATGTGCATCTTTTCCCTGTGTTGCGATTTGCCATTTTTTTAAAACATCCTCATTCCGGCGCGGGAAAACAATGGTCAGGGAATTATCGTGACGCCATGCTTTAATGCCGTAACGGGCGAAAGCCGTAATTGTGTAAGCGGCTATTTCCTGACATTGCGCAATAATGTCGTGGAAACCCTCAATACCGAGCGTTTGGATCACATACCATAAATAAAGCGGTGCGATGCCGCTACGCGATCCGGCAATCGTCATATCATTTGTACCGATATATTCAATGGCGCGGGCGATGCGTTCGGTATGGCTGCGGCGCGCCAGAACCACACCGCAAGGCATGGGGGATCCCGGCATTTTGTGGCCGCTGATGGCGATGGAATCTATGCCGGCATCGAAATCGAAAGGCTGCGGGTTGTCCGTAAATGGAAGTATCATACCTGATAATGCGGCATCGGCATGAATATAATAACGGTGTATGGCCCGTTCTTTCAGAATGGTTTTGATGCTCTCAAGATTATCAATCGCGCCGCGCATGGTCGTGCCGATATTAGCAAAGATGATCGGGGGAGAGTCGCGGTGAATTGACAGTGTTGCGGCCAGATCATCATAATCCATTTCACCGTTGGGTTGGCTTTTGATCATGATGCTGCGCGCGCCGACCAGACGTAAAATTTTTGCGATGCTGTAATGGGTATCTTCCGAATAATAGACAATACCGCCGGGCAGGAATTCACGCGCCAGATACATGCCGTACATATTGCCTTCGGTGCCGCCGCTTGTGACATAACCCCAGACGCCATCCTCCGGTGCATGCAGGATGGTTTTGAACCATGCGATGACTTCGCGTTCAAGATCATGCGTGTTAATCCTGTAGGAACTCGGCGCGAAAGGGTCGCCGATATTGTTGAACGAAGTATCCATAAAGGGTAGCAGCGGTGAAAAATCAAGTAGGTGCGTTGATGGGTAGCCTAGCATATGCGTGGCTTCATCTTTTGTACGCTTCAGTAATGCGTCCAGACGTTTTTTATCCGGCGGTGGCAGAGATTTTCTCATCTTCCCTCCATTGATGGCCCGGTTTTTTGTAGAAAAAACCGTTACTGAAAGGAGCCTGAATCTGCAACTGTTCCAGACGTGATTGTCCTTCACGGGCGGTGATGCGCTTGTCCAGAACATCGGCAAAGGCGCGAATTGTTTTTGACATGTCGCATGTATGCGGCGAGATACGGAGATGTGTGATGCCCATTTCCGCAAGCATATCCAGTTCATTTATCAAATTCAGGTAGCTGAAAGACAGCGTCTGGATACCGTTGATGGATAGAAAAGGCCGTCCGGTTAAGGTACGGATATCCATACCGTCTGCGTCTTTTTCGCAGATAAATTGGCAATTGGCTTTGACACAGCCATGCGCCCGCGCATGGTAACAGCGTGCGGATAGTGCAAGCGACATGCGGCCGAAAACCTGCACTTCCACACCGGCTTTTAATGATTGTCCCGTCTTGGCCAGTGTTTCAACCGCTGCTGCCGGAATTTCCGGTGCCAGACAGAAATGATGCGCGCCTTTCTCCGCGAGGAAGCGCATCGTATCTTCACTATAGACATTCATCAGTGAACCGATACGGTGCGGCTGCCCCGAAAGCGGCAGCAATGCCGATGCGTCATTTGCCTCGACCTCGATATGTTTTGTTTTGCAGGCGCGTTTGACCAGGGCACGGTCGCGCGGAATCATAACCTCTGACAGGGTTGAAAAAACAACGATTTTTCCGGCTTTTTGCAGCTCTGTCGTGACGTCTTCATAATGTTTTTCAAAAAACGGCGTGCGTTTACCGCAAATTGTTTCGCCGATATAGACGGTATCAACGGATTTTTCTGCGGCAATGCGGCTGTAAAATGCGCGCTTTTTTTCCGCAGGCCAGTGGAACAGGATGGGGCCTATTGTTAGTTTTGGCGGGGTCTGTGCGGCCATGACTATCTCCATGCCTTGGTTTTAAAGGCACCTTGCGTTTCTTTATGTCCCTCCGTTAATGCCAGCAGCGTATCCAGTTCCGGAGGCTGCCCCTGCGCAATCGCATCGACGGCGCGGCGATAGGCGGAAACGACTTCACGGACATAGGCGCGGCTGCGTTGCCGCCCTTCGATTTTCAAGGCAGTCACACCGGCGGCAATAAGATCGGGCAGTAGACCGGAGAGGTTCAGACTGACGGGTTCTTCAAACGCATAATACCCCTCTTCGCGCAGATCGCTTGTGTAGCGCCCTTTGCAGATTGTCGGATATCCGGCATTTTCATTGCAAGAAAAGCAGTCGATAGTAAATTCGCCAAGCTTTGATGACAGATTGCGGTCTTTATCATGTTCATACCGCACTTCGGAGGCGGGGGAACAGACGCCGTCCATATTGGTGGAAACGCCGGTCGCATAATTTGTCAGACTGCAGCGCCCCTCGGCCATCATGCCGATATTTCCGAAAACAAAGGCCTCGATTTCGCAGGGAATTTGTTCATGTATGTCTTTGATCTCCTGCACCGTCAAAATACGCGGCAATACAACGCGTTTGACGTTGAATTCGCGGCAGTAATAAGAAATCGCTTCGGGGGAGGATGCGCCGGCCTGAACGGATAGATGTAATCTTTTGTCAGGATAATGCTGTGCGATATGGGCGGCGACACCGATATCTGCAACGATAAAGGCATCCACACCGGCATTTACGCCGTCCTTAACCGCCTGCTTCCATAAATCGGTCTGTCCGGCAGGGGGGAAAGTGTTGATGGCCAACAGGATTTTGGCGTCATGGGTGTGGGCATAGAGGGCGCCTTCGGCCATCTCTTCGGCAGTGAAGTTTAGCCCGGGAAAGTTCCGGGCATTGGTGGCATTGCGGAAACCGCAATAGACCGCATCGGCTCCCGCGTCTACCGCCGTTCTTAAGGCGGCAGGCGTTCCTGCCGGACAGATAAGTTCGGGAATGCTGCTATGGTTCATCATCCTGCGGTGCGTTCCCTTTGTTTAAGATCAATGCGGCGCATCAGGTTCAAAGCGGCCTGACCGGCAAAGCCGAAACTTGCCGCAATATCATCGGCAATACTGCCATCGACATCATCAAGTGCGTTGCGCAGCGAAACAACGGCTTCCGTATCGCCGTCTATCATCAGATCACGGGTAAAAAACACGGCATCGCCGTCAAGCCGTCCGTCAACCATACGCAGCAGCGTTAAAAGGCTGCCGGTGATGGAGGCATCGAAATGCAGATGATTGGTATTTTTATATGCCCGCACCAGAGGTCTTTCAGGATCGGGCTTTATAAGGAAGACGACGGGCAGATTGGTCGGGTTAATCAGGATCGTCTTGCGGCAGTTATCGCCCAGACGTTCAAAAATACCGGGGTGAAGACGGATAATTCTTTTCACAATCCGGTTTAAAACGGGACGGTAAAGCAGCGCCGGTGCGGGGCGCAGCAATAAACGGGGCAAATTTTTCAGCATTATGCTCTGCATCATTTTTAAACCGGCCATTTCTTAGCTGTATCTTGCCAGCGCAGTATAAATCCGCCGCAGCTGTAAGAGATTTGATTTAAGTCAATTTCCGTGCAATATTTTCAGCGTCAGATGGAGAGGAAAGGATCACATAAATGATTTCGTATCACGAGGCAAAGAAGATCGTCGCGGAAGCGGCACAGGCACATGTTATGACGCAAAAGACAGTGGCGCTTTCCGCTATGGCGGGATATGTCGCTGCGGAAAATGTGCAGGCACCTCTTGCGATCCAGCCTTTTGATAATGCGGCGATGGACGGTTTTGCCGTTATTCGCGCCGATCTTGCGGAAGCAAATGAAAACAATATGGCTGTGCTGCCGGTCGCGGCAATGATTGCCGCTGGCGATTCTGTTGCGGTATCGCAGGTTGAACGGGGCACATGTGTGCGTATTATGACGGGGGCGCCTGTTCCGCACGGTGCGGATGCGGTCGTCCCTGTGGAGCTGACGGAGATGCGGGACGGTGCTGCCGTTTTTAAATCCTGTCCGCAGCAGCATGCGCATATACGTATGGCGGGTGAAGATTTTCAGGTCGGAGATAACGTGCTGACAAAAGGGCAGTCTCTTTCTGTCGCGCATATTCTGCCTTTGGCCAGTCTGGGGATCGGGCAGGTCAGCGTTTTTCGCAAACCGCGCGCCGCCTTTCTGGCAACGGGAAAAGAATTGATTGATGATCTCTCACAACCGCTGGCGGCAGGACAGATTTACAATACAAACGGTCCTTACGGTGCGGCGGTTTTGGAAAGGCTTGGCGCTGAATGTGTTCTTTGCAGAACCATTCCCGATGAAGAAGCGGCGTTTGTTGAAGCTCTTGAAGAGCTGATGGCGCAGGATTTGGATATGATCGTTTCCAGCGGTGCGGTGTCTGCCGGAGAATTTGATTTTGTGCGGGCAGGTCTGGAAAAAGCCGGTGCGGAGATTCTATTTCATAAAGTGAAGATGAAACCCGGTAAGCCCAATCTGTTTGCCCGCCTGCCAAACGGCTGTCTGTATTTCGGTCTGCCCGGCAATCCGGCCGCGACGGCTGTGGGGTTGCGTTTCTTTGTTGCCGCCGCATTGCGGGCGATGCGCGGTCAGCAGGCTGAAGAACCGGTCACGGCGATTGCCGCAACCGGTTTTCAGAAAAAAACCGGCTTATCCATGTTTTTGAAAGCGGTGCAACATATTGATGACGGAAGCCGTTTGCGGGTCTCTTTTGCCGATGGGCAGCAATCTTTTATGGTTCACCCGTTTCTGACGGCGGATTGCTGGGCGGTTGTGCCGGAAGAGACAGCGGAGATTAAAACGGGAGACCCTGTCGAAATTTATCCTTTATTTCCCTGATTTTTCCCGATCGGACAGGAAAAACAATCATCTTTCTCGCTGTTGTGGCAAAGACTTTCCGCATCGCTGTCACAATAATTGCACAAGACATAGGCATCGCGCATTTTGATGGTGTTGTCTTCAAAGCTGATACCTTGCTGTTTCAGCTTTTTCAATGTGCGTGAAAAAGTCTCGGGGGTCATGCCCAGATAATTGGCAATCGCAGATTTTTGAAACGGCAATGTGAATTCCAGATTGTCATGTCCGTTTTCCAGATGTTTCAGTAGAAAATAATAACCCAGTCTTTGCGCAGGGTTTTTGATATGCATGGCATCAATCTGGTGCATGGCGTTCTTATAGTGATAGGACACGATACTCAGAAGATTATTCGCAAATTGCGCATCACTCAGAACGGTTTTGCGGATAATTTCAACCGGTATTAACAGGAGTTTTGCATCGCTGGCGACCTGCACCGCGATCGGTGAGTCCCCATCCATAAAAATGACGGCTTCCATACAGGTTTCACCGGGGCGCAGCAGGCGCAAAGTCACCTCGCGTCCGTTCTCGTCCTGGCGGAGCGTTTTGACGGTTCCGTCAGCAATAAAATAAAGATATTGCGGGCGGTCACCCTGCTGCACCAGCAGCCGGCCTTGCGGGTAGTTTTGCAAAATGGAGTGGTTGAGCAGCTTTTGAAACGTCTCTTCACTAAGATTATAAAAAATTTTCGGGACGCCGTTATTCCGCGCGAGGCCGGTGGGCCATATATCACTTTTGGTTAGCGGCATCTGTCGAAGCTTCCACAATTAATTTGTTAATAAATAGCATTATTATTTTATTTAATAGGAAACATTATAGAGATGAGTTGATCTGGATCAAGTTGCAAAGCGGGGAATGCTGTAAAAAGGACAGAAAAGACCAGAGGGAGGTTAAAAATCATGTCGGAAGTTCAGCAAAAAGGGCAAACCCGTGCGCTTTGGATCAGCACATTTGCCTTTACCGTTTGTTTTGCCGTTTGGACGATTTTTTCGATTATCGGTGTCCAGATCAAGGCGGATCTGGGACTGAATGATACGGAATTCGGTCTTTTGATCGGAACGCCTATTCTGACAGGTTCCCTTAGCCGCATATTTATCGGTATCTGGACGGATCAATATGGCGGACGCCTTGTTTATACGGGCATCATGCTGCTTGCAGCGGTGGCAACATGGTTTTTGAGTTTTGCCGATAGCTATATCGAGTTTTTGATCGCCGCCTTGGGCGTCGGTATTTCCGGTGGCTCGTTTGCGGCAGGTATCGCCTATGTTTCAAAATGGTATCCGAAAGAAAAACAGGGAACGGCATTGGGCATTTTCGGTGCCGGTAATGTCGGTGCGGCTGTCACGAAATTCTGTGCGCCATTCGTGATGGTGGCGATGGGCTGGATTGCCGTGGCACATATCTGGGCCGGGGTGATGTTTGTGACGGCGATTTTATTCTGGCTGACAACGGAAGATGACCCTGATTTGGTGGAAAGGCGTAAAAAAGGCGAAAAACCGGCAGCGATGTGGATGCAAATGAAGCCGCTGCAAAAATTGCAGGTTTGGCGCTTTTCTCTCTATTACTTCTTTGTCTTCGGGGCTTTTGTCGCGCTGGCGCTGTGGCTGCCGCGCTATCTGACCGGTGCCTATGGGCTGGATATCAAAACCGCGGGTATGCTTGCGGCATTTTACTCCATTCCGGCCAGTCTGTTCCGTATATTGGGGGGATGGCTGTCCGATAAATACGGCGCACGTACCGTGATGTATTGGACATTTATTATGTCTGTCGTCTGCACCTTCTTTCTGTCATATCCGACAACGCATTATGTTGTCGAAGGAATTGACCGCGATATTTCTTTTACCATTTCGATGGCACTGCCCGTCTTTGTCGCGCTGATTTTTATTCTGGGTTTCTTCATGTCACTCGGAAAAGCGGCCGTATATAAGCATATTCCGGTTTACTATCCCGGCCATGTCGGCTCTGTCGGCGGTCTTGTCGGTATGATCGGCGGTTTGGGCGGCTTTGTTCTGCCGATTCTGTTCGGAATAATGAATGATCTGACGCATGTCTGGACGAGCTGCTTCATGCTGCTGTTTGCGCTTGTGGCCATTGCCCTGACCTGGATGCATTTCGCCATCCGTATCATGGAACGTAAAGCACATCCGGAATTGAAAAAACCGGCTTATCTTCCCGAATTGTCGGGAAAGGGGAAATAGTATCAAAGGAAAGGTTTCGCTATGAAAACGGAAACAGACGTTGCAAATGATGTGAGCAAGCCGAAGGCCTCCGGTTGGGGCGGTGCGGATATTCAGGAATGGGATCCTGAAAATGAAAAACAATGGGCCGCACATGGCAAAAAAATAGCATGGCGGAATTTGTGGATTTCCATTCCCTGTCTGTTATGCGGCTTTGCCGTCTGGCTTTACTGGAGCATTGTGACGGTGCAGATGCTGAATCTCGGTTTTCCCTTTGCGCAGTCGGAGCTCTTTACCCTCTCTGCCATCGGCGGGTTATCCGGTGCAACATTGCGTATTCCCAGCTCCTTCTTCATCAGGCTGGCGGGGGGCAGAAACACGTTGTTCTTTACAACGGCGCTGCTGATTTTGCCGGCTTTCGGAACGGGCGTGGCGTTGCAGTCTATGGATACGCCGTTATGGGTGTTTCAGGCGCTGGCATTGCTGTCGGGCTTTGGCGGCGGTAATTTCGCGTCCTCTATGTCCAATATCAGCTTTTTCTTCCCGAAAAAAGTACAGGGATTGTCTCTGGGGCTGAATGCCGGATTGGGTAATTTCGGCGTGACGACAATGCAAATTCTTGTGCCGCTTGTTATGACCTTTGCCTTATTCGGGGGCGATGCGATGACGCTGCAAAATACAAGCGGAACGCTGATCGGCAAAATCCCGGCGGGAACGGATACATGGATTCAGAATGCGGGATTTATCTGGGTGGCCATTTTGGTGCCGCTTGTGATCGCGGCATGGTTTGGCATGAATAATATTCGCGCCGAGCATGTGTCGCCGGATATCAGCGGGCCGCTGGGGTCAATGATGAAACTGGCTGTTATGCTGCTGATCGGTCTGGTTGTGGCGGGAGCCGGATTGTGGCTGATGCTGCCGGCTGCGGCAAACGGTGCCGGAACGGAAATCAGCAAGTGGATTATTCTGCCTGCGGTTATTGCGACCACGGTTGCGGTCTTAAGAATGCTGCCGGGAACAATCGGCCAAAGCCTTAAAAGGCAGTACCGTATTTTTAAACATTCCCATACATGGATTATGACGGTTATCTATACAATGACTTTCGGATCCTTTATCGGTTATTCGGCGGCTTTCGCTTTATCCATTAAAGTCATTTTCGGTTACCAGCATATTCTTGTCGACGGGGCGATGACACATACGACAATCAATCCGGCGGCGCCGAGTGCCTTGATGTTTGCCTGGATCGGACCGTTTATCGGCGCATTGATCCGTCCGATCGGCGGATGGATTGCGGATAAGATGGGCGGCGCGCTTGTGACGCAAATTACCTCTATTGTGATGGTCGCAGCAGCAATCGGTGCCGGATATTATATGAAGGCGGCTTATGCATCCGCATCGCCGGAAGACTATTTCGTGCCGTTTTTCCTGATGTTTTTGGCCTTATTCTTTGCCAGCGGTATCGGGAACGGATCAACCTTCCGCACAATCGCAAAAGTGTTTGATAAGGAACAGGCCGGGCCGGTATTGGGCTGGACATCTGCCGTCGCCGCCTATGGTGCATTCATTGTTCCCCAAATTTTGGGAGAACAGATCAAAGCGGCAACGCCGGAGATCGCTTTATACGGTTTTGCCGGTTTTTATCTGGTTTGTGTCGTGCTGAACTGGTGGGTTTATTTGCGCCCCGGGGCAACATATAAAAACCCGTAAAAAATGACGGCAGTTGACCGAGATCAATTTGAACAATGAAGAAAAATGACAGGATGCCCAAACGGTAATTCTTAAGGAGTGGAATCTCATGAGCTATTTTATCGATCGCATGACTTATTTTGCCAGTCGGAAAGAAGAGTTTTCCGGCGGTCACGGCATAACGACCGGTGAAAACCGTGCATGGGAAGAAGCTTATCGCGGTCGCTGGGCGCATGATAAAATTGTCCGCTCGACACATGGTGTGAATTGCACGGGCTCCTGCTCATGGAAAATTTACGTCAAAAACGGTTTGATCACATGGGAAACACAGCAGACCGATTACCCGCGGACGCGTCCTGATCTTCCCAATCATGAGCCGCGCGGCTGTTCGCGCGGCGCCAGTTACAGCTGGTATATTTATTCCGCCAACCGTTTGAAATACCCGTTGATCCGCAAAAAACTTTTACAGCTTTGGCGTGAGGAAAAAGCCAATAACGGTGATGATCCCGTCAAGGCATGGCAGGCGATACAGGAAGACCCGAAAAAACGCAGCAGCTATCAAAAGCTTCGCGGGATGGGCGGTTTTGTCCGTGCGGAATGGGATGAAGTGAATGAAATTTCCGCCGCCGCCAATATTTATACGATTAAAGAACACGGGCCTGACCGTGTGATCGGCTTTTCGCCTATTCCGGCAATGTCGATGATTTCATATGCGGCGGGGTCGCGTTACCTGTCCCTGATCGGCGGCGTCTGCATGAGTTTTTATGACTGGTATTGCGATTTGCCGCCGGCCTCCCCGCAAACATGGGGGGAGCAAACGGATGTGCCGGAAAGTGCGGATTGGTATAATGCCGGCTTTATTATTATGTGGGGGTCGAATGTCCCGCAGACGCGGACGCCTGATGCGCATTTTATGACCGAGGCACGGTATAAAGGAACGCAGGTCGTGACCGTCACGCCCGATTATTCCGAAGCGTCGAAATTCGGCGATATCTGGCTGAACCCGCGTCAGGGAACGGATGCGGCGCTGGGTATGGCGATGGGGCATGTCATCTTAAAAGAATTTCATATCGACAAGACATCGGAATATTTTGATGATTACTGCCGCTCCTATACGGATATGCCGCATCTGGTCAGACTGGAAAAACGCGGGAAAAAATACGTTCCGGGGCGCTTCATACGTGCCGCCGATTTTGCGAAATCTTTGGGGCAGAAAAACAATCCCGCATGGAAAACGATTTGTATTGATGAAAACAGCGGCAATCCCGTTGTGCCGACCGGCTCTATCGGTTTCCGCTGGGGTGAAGAGGGAAAATGGAATATCGTTCCTCAGGATGCGGCAACGGGTAAGGAAATCCGCCCCGTCAAAACGCTGTTGGGCACACATGATGATGTTCTGGAGGTCGGCTTCCCCTATTTCGGCGGGCTGGATCATGAACACGGTTATTTCGAACCGAATGCGCAGGAAGAAATTCTGGATCGCAAATTACCGGTAAAATATCTGACGCTGAACGGTAAAAAAACACCTGTGGTGACGGTTTTTGATCTGCTCTGCGCCAATTACGGCATTGCCCGTGCGGGGTTGGGCGGTGATCATGTTGCGGAAAATTATGACGAGAATATTCCCTATACGCCGAAATGGCAGGAGAGCATTACGGGTGTTCCCGCAGAGAATGTCATTCGTGTTGCGCGCGCTTTTGCCGATAATGCCGATAAAACAAAAGGCAAATCGATGATTATCATCGGCGCGGCAATGAACCACTGGTATCACATGGATATGAATTACCGCGCGGCGATTAATATGCTGACTTTCTGCGGCTGTGTCGGCCAGTCGGGCGGCGGCTGGGCGCATTATGTCGGTCAGGAAAAACTCCGCCCGCAAACGGGGTGGCTGCCGCTGGCCTTTGGTCTGGACTGGGCGCGTCCGCCGCGCCAGCAGAATTCGACCTCGTTTTTCTACGCCCATACCGATCAATGGCGTTATGAAACGCTGGGCGTGCATGATATTTTATCGCCGCTGGCAGATAAGAAAAAATGGAAAGGTTCGCTGATTGATTGCAATATCCGTGCGGAACGTATGGGGTGGTTGCCCTCGGCGCCGCAGCTTGAAGAAAACCCGCTTTCGCTTGTGCGCGAAGCGGAAAAGAAAGGCAAGGATCCGGTCGATTATGTTGTCAGCCGTCTGAAAAAGGGCGATTTGCGTATGTCCTGTGAAGACCCGGACAAACCGGAAAACTGGCCGCGTAACATGTTTGTCTGGCGCTCCAATTTGCTGGGCTCATCAGGGAAAGGGCATGAATATTTCCTGAAGCACCTGCTGGGAACGCAGCATGGTGTGCAGGGTAAGGATTTGGGCAAGCAGGGGCCGGGGGCATCTGCGGAAGTCGTCTGGCATGATAAAGCGCCGGAGGGTAAACTCGATTTGCTCGTCACCCTTGATTTCCGGATGTCGACGACCTGTGTCTATTCCGATATCGTGCTGCCGACGGCAAGCTGGTACGAGAAAAATGATCTGAACACATCAGATATGCATCCGTTTATCCATCCTTTATCAAAAGCCATTGATCCGGTCTGGCAAAGCCGTTCGGATTGGGAAATTTATAAAGGTATTGCGAAGAAATTTTCGGAAATCGTTCCGGGTCATCTTGGTGTCGAGAAAGAAATTGTGCTGACACCGATCCAGCATGATACGCCGGGTGAATTGGCGCAGAATGACGTGAAAGAATGGCGCAAGAAAGAATGTGATGCCGTTCCGGGAATGACGATGCCGGCGATGAAAGTCGTGGAACGCGACTATCCGGCGACATATGAGCGCTTTACATCGCTTGGTCCTTTGATGGAAAAACTCGGTAACGGCGGTAAAGGTATCGGCTGGAACACCGATCACGAAGTTGATTTCCTGAAAAAACTGAATGGTGAAAAGAACGGGCGCGCCAAGATCGAAAGCGATATTGATGCCTGTGAAGTCGTGCTGACACTTGCGCCGGAAACCAATGGCGAAGTCGCTGTCAAAAGCTGGGCGGCGCTCAGTAAAATGACGGGACGGGATCATACGCATCTGGCACTGCCGAAAGAAGAGGAGAAAATCCGCTTCCGCGATATTCAGGCACAGCCGCGCAAGATTATCTCTTCACCGACATGGAGCGGGCTGGAATCGGAACATGTCTGCTATAATGCCGGTTACACCAATGTGCATGAATTTATTCCCTGGCGGACATTAACGGGGCGGCAGCAGCTTTATCAGGATCATCCGTGGATGATTGATTTCGGTGAAGGGCTTGTCTCCTACCGTCCGCCGATCAATACCCAGACGGTGGAAAAAATGATGAAAAAGCACGGCAAGGAATCGCCGACGATATTGCTGAATTTCATCACGCCGCACCAGAAATGGGGTATTCACTCGACCTATTCGGATAATCTGCACATGCTGACATTGTCGCGCGGCGGGCCGATTGTCTGGGTCAGTGAAACGGATGCCGGAAAAATCGGCGTCAAGGATAATGACTGGCTGGAAGTCTTTAATGCCAATGGGGCGATTATGGCGCGTGCCGTTGTGTCGCAGCGTGTCAATGAAGGCATGATGCTGATGTATCACGCGCAGGAAAAAATCGTCAATATGCCGGGCAGTAAAATTACCGGTGCGCGCGGCGGTATTCACAACTCCGTCACGCGGGCAACGGTCAAGCCGACACATATGATCGGCGGCTATGCGCAGCAGTCTTACGGTTTCAATTACTATGGAACAGTCGGTTCCAACCGTGATGAATTTGTCATCGTCCGCAGGGTCGCGGATGAGGATATTGACTGGCTGGAAGAAAAAGCAGAAACGGCGATGGAGGCGGCGCAATGAAGGTAAGGGCACAGATCGGCAAGGTTCTTAATCTTGATAAATGCATCGGCTGTCACACTTGTTCCGTGACATGCAAGAATGTCTGGACCTCGCGTGAAGGGGTTGAATATGCGTGGTTCAATAATGTCGAAACCAAGCCGGGGGTCGGCTATCCCAAAGACTGGGAGAACCAGAAAAAATGGCAGGGCGGCTGGAAAAGAAAAAGCAACGGCAAGATTGAGCCTGTCCAAGGCGGCCGCTGGCGTATGCTGGCGAAAATATTCGGAAACCCGAATATGCCGGAAATTGATGATTATTACGAACCCTTCACTTTTGATTACGATCATTTGCAGAAAGCGCCGGAGTCCAAAACACCGCCGACGGCGCGTCCGCGTTCTCTTGTATCCGGCGAGCGGATGGAGAAAATCAAATGGGGGCCGAACTGGGAGGAAATTCTCGGAACGGAATTTGAACACCGCCGTAAGGATTATAATTTCAAAGATATCGAAGAAGAAATTTACGGCCAGTTTGAAAACACCTTCATGATGTATTTGCCGCGCCTGTGCGAACATTGTCTGAATCCGACCTGCGTGGCATCCTGCCCGTCCGGCTCCATCTATAAGCGTGAAGAAGACGGGATTGTTCTGATCGATCAGGATAAATGCCGCGGCTGGCGTATGTGTGTGTCCGGCTGTCCTTATAAGAAAATTTATTATAACTGGAAATCCGGCAAGGCCGAAAAATGTACGTTCTGCTATCCGCGGATCGAAAACGGTGAGCCGACGGTTTGCTCGGAAACCTGTGTCGGGCGTATCCGCTATCTGGGTGTTATTCTGTATGATGCCGACCGGATTGAAGAGGCGGCAAGCGTTGAGAATGAAGAGGATTTGTACGAAGCGCAGCTGAATATCTTCCTTGACCCCCATGATCCCGAAGTGATTGCGCAGGCCAGAAAAGACGGTATTCCGGAGAACTGGATAGAAGGCGCGCAAAAATCGCCTGTCTATAAAATGGCGATGGACTGGAAAGTCGCATTCCCGCTGCATCCGGAATACAGAACATTGCCGATGGTCTGGTATATTCCGCCGCTGTCACCTTTGCAGGCCGCGGCGGAAGACGGCAGAATTCCGACCGATCAAACCGGTATTATGCCGGATCTGGATGAAATGCGTATTCCGGTAAAATATCTGGCTAATCTTTTGACCGCCGGAAAGGAAGAACCGGTGAAAAAAGCTTTGCGCCGGATGATGGCGATGCGTCATTACATGCGCGGAAAGATGTTCGAAAATACGGATAACAGTGCCGTTCTAAAGGATGTCGGGCTGTCGCCGGAAATGGTGCAGGATATGTATCAGATCATGGCCATCGCCAATTATGAGGACCGTTACGTTATTCCGACCGGACATCGTGAGGAGACGCTGGACGCTTACGGCGAAAGCGGCGGTTGCGGCTTTAGTTTCGGGAACGGCTGTTCAACGCATAGCAACAGCGAAACCGATCTTTTTGAAAGCCCGAAAAAATGGCGCGGCAGAAGCGCATCGGGTAAGGATAATCGCGTCAATACGTTATTTACGCGCAATGAGGATGAAAAACCTCCTGCCAAAAGCGGCGGTTGCGGCAGCGGCGGCTGCGGCAGCTGCAGTTAAGGCGGAAAGGATGAAATTATGAGAACATTGAAAATTCTTGGTATGCTGCTGGGGTACCCGTCCGGTGAACAGATCAAGGCATTGCCTGAATGTCTGGCGCTGTTGCGAAAAGAGACATGGCTGCCGGAAGCCTCTTTAACGGAAATTGAGGCGCTTGCCGACTGGATGCAGGGGCAGGATCTTATGGATCTGCAGGAAGAATATGTCGATCTGTTTGACCGCACGCCCTCCCTGTCATTGCACTTATTTGAACATGTGCATGGCGATTCACGCGACCGCGGTCCGGCACTTGTTGATCTGCATAATTTATATCAGGAAGCGGGGCTGATGATTGCCGTTCATGAAATGCCGGATTATCTGCCGCTGTTTCTGGAATATCTGTCAGTCCTTCCGCCCGAACAGGCGGCGCATGATCTAAGCGGTGCAATTGATGTGATTGCCGCCATCGGTGCAAGACTGAAAAACAGAAAAACGCCTTATGCCGCGATATTTGGCGCTTTGGAAGAAGCGGCAGAGCGCAAGCCTGATGATAAGGCGATCGCCGCGGCACTTGCTGAAGATGCGGGGGCACCCCTTGATAACCAGCAGCTTGACCGGGAATGGACCGAGCAGTTTGCGTTTGAGAATTCTGCGCAAACCAATCCCGAAGGCGGCTGCCCTGCCGCAGAAGATCTGGTGGAACGCATGAAAGAGTCGGTCAATCAGGCCGGAACACGGTCGTCATAGGAGGTATGCAAGAATATGGATTATTTTTTGTTTCAGATTTTTCCTTATATCGCCATTGCGTTTTTTATCCTTGGCTGTGTTTTACGCTTTGATCGTGATCCTTATACATGGCGCAGCAAATCCAGCCAGCTTTTAAGGCGTAAACAGCTGATCTGGGGAAGTGTCCTGTTCCATTTGGGCATTATTGTAATTTTGCTGGGACATGCGGTCGGTCTGTTGACCCCGATTGCCGTCTTTGACGCGATCGGCATATCGCATGGCGCAAAACAGATTTTGGCAATCGTTGCCGGCGGTACGGCAGGTTTTTTCTGCTTTATCGGTCTGGTCTTGCTGCTGCACCGCCGTTTGACGGATCCGCGCATTCGTGCGAATAGCTCCTTTGCGGATATTGCCATTCTGTTTCTGTTATTGGCGCAGCTATGTCTTGGTATGCTGACGATTCCGGTCTCCATGAAGCATCTGGACGGGCATGAAATGGTGAAATTCATGGAATGGGCGCAGCATATCGTGACATTCCGCAGCGGTGCACATGAATTCGTCAGCGATGTTGCATTGGTCTTTAAATGCCACCTGACGCTGGGGATGTTTATTCTTCTTATCTTCCCCTTTACGCGACTGGTGCACGCCTTAAGCGCCCCGGTAGGATTTCTTTTCCGTCCCTATCAAATCGTACGCCGGAGGGAAAGCTGATGATGGCCGCAAAAACCATTACGCCGGGCATTCAGGTGAATGATGTTCATATCAGTGCCGAAGAAATCAATAATGAAGTGCAATATCACCCCGCGGAAACATTGCCGGAAGCGAAATATCAGGCGATGCGGGCACTTGTCGTGCGCGAGCTTTTACTGCAAAAGGCGGTATCACTGGGTATTTCTTCAAAAGGGCATGCTGTTAAAGATGCTGATGATGTAATTACGCGGTTATTAAAGCAGGAAGTCGTTGTGCCTGAACCGGATGATGAAACATGCCGGCGTTATTACGCGGCAAATAAAAAACGGTTTTATACCTCTCCCTTGTTTCAAGTGTCGCATATTTTATATCTTGCGCCGCCGGATAATGAAAAAGAGCGGGAAAAGGCACGCCGTAAGGCTCAGGACGCGCTGACGCGGATTAAAAAAGATCCGTCTCTTTTTACGCAGATTGCCAAAGAGGACTCCGGCTGTTCTTCATCCGGTGAGGGCGGCAGGCTTGGGCAGATTAGTAAAGGACA
This sequence comes from Pseudomonadota bacterium, assembly GCA_013285465.1. NCBI lineage: Bacteria > Pseudomonadati > Pseudomonadota > Pseudomonadota bacterium. The sequence goes on along the minus strand of CP053449.1, from coordinate 2,300,867 downwards.
GACGCTTCCGGCATTTGAAGCCGTGCTTCTGAAAATGCGTGCCGGCGATATGTCTGACGAACCTGTGGCGACGGAAGTGGGATACCACATTATTCAGGTGCATGAATATGCTGAGGGGCGGCAGCTGCCCTATGAAGCCGTGCAAGACTGGATTGCCGATTATCTAAAAAATCAAAGCTGGCAGCGTGCCGTATCACAATATATTCAAATTTTGGCGGGAGACGCAAAAATAAGCGGTTTCCGTTTGAAAGCGGCGGATACGCCGCTTGTGCAGTAAATTTCCAAGCGGGGTGTGCCATGCAAAAACTGTTTGAGCATCCGTTTCTGGGGCGGGGATTCCGTCCTTTCTTTTTATGCGGTGCTGTTTATACGATTTTTTCCGTCCTGCTTTGGGGCGGATTTTATGGTGGCTATGCGGAAATCCCTGCTGTGCTGCAAGACCCTGTCGGATGGCATGCGCATGAAATGATCTATGGCTATACAATGGCAATTGTGGCCGGTTTTCTGCTGACGGCTGTGGCTAACTGGACAGGCGGCGCGCCTGCAAGACAAATGCATCTGGCCGGGCTGGTCTGTTTATGGGTTGCGGGGCGGATTGTCTTAAATCTGAATACGGGGTTGCCCGGCTGGCTGGTCTACGGAATTGCAGCCGCCTTTATTCCTGCTTTGGCGGTCAGTCTGGCGCTGCCGCTTTTAAAAAGCCGGAATATCCGGAATTTTATTTTTCTTGGCCTGCTCTCTGTGTTGTTTGCCTGTGAAGGGGCTTTTTTCCTTACCGGAAAAATTATGCCGCTTTATCTGGCGGTGCTGATGATCGTGGTGATGATTTCGCTGATCGGCGGACGGATCATACCGGCCTTTACCGTGGCGGCATTGCGGCGCAAAGGTGAAACTGCTTATCCGACACCGCAGCCGAAGACGGATATTGCCGCTTTGTTCTCTCTGCTGGCGACGGCAGGATGTTTGATGGTTTTCGGTACAACACATGTTGTTTTTGCGGGGGCAGCTTTTGTTGCGGCAATGATCCATGCATGGCGTATGCGTTATTATTTAACGAACCGTGTCTGGCATGATCCGATGCTCTGGATTTTGCATCTGGGTTATGCATGGCTTGTTTTCGGTTTGTTTTGTGCCGCGGCCGCGGGTCTGGATTTCATCCCGTTTTCCGTGGCACTGCATACGGTCACAGTCGGATCAATCGGATCCATGACGCTGGGGATGATGTGCCGTGTCACATTGGGGCATACGGGGCGGGATTTGACGGCATCAAAACTGACAACGCTGTCTTTTGTGTTGATGCAGTTGGCGGCAATTATCCGCGTTGGCGGTGTGATTATTATGCCGGAACAGGCGGTGTTGTGGATTGCGGCAACCGCCTGTTTATGGGCGGTTTGTTTCGCATGTTATCTGCCGGTCTATGCGCCGATGCTCTGGAAAGCGCGTCCGGACGGTGCGCCGGCCTGACGTTACGGTTAGCGGCAGGGAATATCATCATAGGAGAAGTCGCAGAACTCCTCCAAAGCTTCCGCATCTTCAATCACAATATGCTGCCGCTCGGTTTTGACGCCGTGCTGGGCAAGCTTTGACAGGGCGCGTGAAAAAGTTTCCGGTTGAATATTCAATCTGGCCGCGATGATGGATTTATTATAGGGAAGACTGGCGACCATGGCGCCGTTCTCGCCTTCCGGATGCATGCGGCAGAAGCGCAATAAAAAAGCACCGATACGCTGGGGCGCACTGCGCGTTGTTACCTGTTCCAGCTGCTGGACAAGATAGCGTTGCCGTGCGGAAATAGTGCCCAGCATATTCAAGGCAAAGTGACTGTCTTCTTCAATATTGTGCAGAATGGCTGCGCGCGGCACGGCAACAAGAAGGGCATGTTCAATCGCCTGCGCATTGACGGGATACATATTGCGCTCACTGAAAACGGCGGCTTCGGCAAAAGATTCTCCGGGGCCGAAGACGTGAATGATTGTTTCCTCGCCCTCCCGTGATGTGCGGTAAAGTTTGACCCAGCCATCGGCGATAATAAAGAAGGAATCCGCGGGATCCCCCATGGCAAAAATATCCTGTAATCTTTCGAATTCCCGTATGCGGCAATGACGGGCAAGCCCCTCCAGAACCGGAGACGGCATACCGCCGAAAAGCGGGTTTTTTTGCAGTGTGGAGACAATATTCTGCATATTTCTTCCTTTGAAAACTATAAGGGAGTTATATCAAGAAAACAGCTGTAAATGCTATAAAAAAGCATTGTAACGGCTTTGTTGCTGTGGTCTTTTTATTTATAAAGTCACAACAATTGGAATAATTTCCCCTGCGGGTTGATTTGGATCAATTGACAAAGGTGATATTTCCTCCATAGTCGAATCATAACGATATTGCCATGTTTCCACCAAATAGGAAATCTGGCAACTCCGAGCCTTGCCGCCTAAGTTTTTCAATACCGGAAAATATGGTTGTCTGGCCGGGGTCGTATGTGGAAACGCTGCGGCCTCCCGTGTTTGGAAAGGAGTAAAGATGAAGGACGACCAAACAGTACTGACGGATGGTTTCGGCAGGCGCTTTCCCTATCTGCGCCTGTCCGTGACGGATGTGTGTAATTTCCGCTGTTCCTATTGCCTGCCCGACGGATATAAGAAAAGCGGTTGTGAGCCGTTTTTATCCGTCGAAGAAATCGGACGGATTGCACGCGCCTTTGCCGGAATGGGGACATGGAAAATCCGCCTGACAGGGGGGGAGCCGACGGTACGCAGTGACTTTACCGAAATCGTCGAAACCGTTGCCGCAACGCCGGGGATCGAAAGACTGGCCTTTACAACAAACGGCTACCGCCTGCCGGAGCGGGCGGAGGAATTTTATAATGCCGGTCTCAGGGCGATCAATATCAGCATAGATTCTTTAAAAGCGGATAAATTTCACAAAATCACAGGCCATGACCGTCTGGAGGAGATACTCGAAGGGATCGACGCGGCCTTTGATGCGGGATTCGAGGCGGTGAAAATCAATACGGTTTTGCTGAAAGGTCTGAATGACGATGAACTGGATGATTTTCTGGATTTTGTGCATGATAAGCCGCTTTCGCTGCGCTTTATCGAATTGATGCGGACATTGGATAATCAGGAATATTACGGTACGCATCATTTATCGGGACAGACGGTCAGGGACAGGCTGTCGGCGCGCGGCTGGCAGGAAATAGAACGGGCGGAGGGCGCGGGACCGGCTGTTGAATTTACGCATTCCGGCAGCCGCGGTAAAATCGGTATTATTGCTCCTTATTCAAAAGATTTCTGCAAGACATGTAACCGGTTGCGTGTCTCGGCAAAGGGGGCGCTGCATCTTTGTTTATTCGGCACGGGAGGGTATTCGCTCCGTGAGCTTTTGCAAAGTGACGACCAAATGGAAGCGCTGCAGGATAAAATGATGGAGCTGATGCGGTTTAAGCGCAGTTCACATTTCCTGCAGCAGAATGATAGCGGTGCAACGCCGCATCTGGCATCAATAGGAGGCTGACGATCATGGCAAAAACAGAACAGGTGATTTCATTTCCGGCAACGGAAACGCAATTCAAGATGATTGATGTGGGGCGCAAACGTCCGACACGCCGCCGCGCCGTTGCGGCGGGCAGCATCTATATGAGCGCGGAGGCGTTCGAAAAAATAAAAACAGGCACATTACCGAAGGGGAATGTGCTTGCGCTGGCGGAAGCGGCGGGTATTGCCGGTGCGAAAAAAACGCCGGATCTATTGGTGATGTGCCACCCGCTGCCTTTGGATCAGGTGACGATCCATTGTGTTTTGGATGATGATTTGCATTGCGTGACGGTCTATTGTCAGGCGGCGGCTTTTGCCAAAACAGGTGTTGAAATGGAAGCGCTGGCGGGGGTGAATGCGGCGCTGCTGACGATATGGGATCTGACCAAAGGCGTTGACCCCGCACTTAAAATGGGGGAGATCACCCTGCTTGCGAAAACAGGTGGAAAAAGCGGTATCTGGACGCATCCGGACGGGATACCGGAATGGCTTGAATCGCAACTCCCTTCCACGCGCAGTCTCGAAGGAAAAAAGGCGGGTGTTCTGGTGATGAGTGACCGCGCGGCCAAAGGGGAATACAGCGATGAATCCGGCGCCGTCATAAACAGCTTATTGGAAGATCAGGGGGCGGTGCTGTCCGCTTATGAGGTTATTCCGGATGAGAAAGAAGCAATCTCTGCGGCATTGCTGCGGATATGTGCGGATAAAAAACCCGCTCTGCTGATTGCCTCCGGCGGGACAGGGCCGGGTCCGCGGGATGTTACCCCTGATGTCTTGTCGGAGATCAGCGACCGTATGATGGACGGGCTGGGTGATTTGCTGCGCTCTGAAAGTCTTCATTATACCGATACGGCCTGGCTGTCGCGGATGACGGCGGGAATGATCGGGCCAACGCTGGTGATTGCCTTTCCCGGCAGTCCGAAGGCTGTAAAAGAATGCTGGGACATTCTTATTCCGTTTTTGGGAAATGCGCTGGATAAAATCGCGAAACAGGGATTTTAAAAAGGAGAAAACAATGACGGATATCGATATTCAGATCAAGCTTTTCGGTATGTTCCGTAAAAACGGCCAAAACATGCAGCTGCGCCTTCCGGCCGGCAGTACCATCGGGACTGTAAAACAGCAGATCAGTCTGCAATTGAAAGATACGGATGCGGCATTGGTTTTTGAGTCCGTTCTTGCGGATGATGAGGCAATATTGCCGGACGGTTACGTGCTGGAAAACAGTATGAAACTGTCTATTTTGCCGCCTGTTTGCGGAGGTTGATGATGGAAAATATTTGCGTTCAGATAACGGATAAACCCCTGAATATCGAAACCGCCTGTGATTTTGTCGATAATGGGGGGGCCGGTGCAACGAACCTGTTTGTCGGACGTGTCCGCAATAACCACGAAGGCAATGATGTCACGGGCATAACCTATGATATTCACGATAATCTGGCCAAAAAGGCTTTGAGCGATATTTGTACGGAGGCCGAGGGTTTGTGGCCTGAAACGCGCTATTATGTTGCTCATTATAAAGGCGAGCTGCCTGTCGGCGGTATCAGCGTTATTATCGCTGTCAGCGCACCGCACCGTGCGGAAACATTCGAAGCCTGCCGTTATGTGATTGAAGAATTGAAGCTGCGGGCGCCGGTCTGGAAACAGGAACATTATACGGATGGTAAAAGCGACTGGCTTCCCGGCCATTCTCTGAAAGAAGACGCGGCCGCAGATAGCATCTGTTGCGGAAAATGCTCATAATCGAGAGGCGGGCATGACGGATACGGAACGGAAAATTGCCGGTGTGGTTCTGGCCGGCGGGCAATCCTCCCGCATGGGGCAGAATAAGGCGCTGCTGCAATATGAAGGCCGCAGCCTGCTGGATCATATGACGGCTCTGTTGCAGGAGGCGGGCGCGGCGGATATCTTTGTCAGCGGCCGTTACGCGGGCTATGACTGTATTCCCGATCAGGAAGAATATGCGGGTCCGGCGGTGGCTTTACGCCATGTGCTGCAGACATTGGCAGAGAGAGAGGTCTATCAGGGTGTGCTTTGCGTACCGGTGGATATGCCGCTGCTCTCTGCCGAAGCCTTGCGGTATTTATGCGGTATAGAGAAGGGGGCGTATTTTTCCGGTCATCCTTTCCCGCTTTATGTGCCGCTTCCTTTATGCGGGGATGCCGGTGCCGTATCAATGCGCGGATTATTAGACGCAGAAAAAATCGCCGCACAGGAACTTCCGGCGAAATATGCGCATGACATGCTGAATGCCAATACACCGGAGGAATGGAAAGAGGTTGTCGGAAAATGAATGTAAGAATGGATGGGGCATCTTTGCGCTTTAAGATTACGGATCGCGAGCTGGAAGAGCTTTTGGCAGGAAATCCGGTGGTTAATCAACTGGCAATCGGTGCTGCCTCTATGACAGTGATGATTGATCTTAAACCGGATTTTTCTGAGGAGATGTCTGCGCAATATCAGATGGACAAAGACTCCGCAACGCTGCGGTTGACGGTCGGCGCTGAAAAGCTGGCACAGTTGAAGGCGATGGGAAAAAGCCGTGACGGTATTGCCGTCACCGATGGCGGCACGACCGTACGGCTGCTTGTGGATGCACGTAAAACACATACGGGGTCGTAAAGGTGTTTTTCCTGACGCTGTGTTTTTTTATTGTCGCATTATTTTATGCGGCGGCAGGGTTCGGCGGCGGCTCGACTTATAATGCTCTTTTGTCGCTGGCCGAAACGGATTACCGCATTTTTCCCTCTATTGCGCTGCTGTGCAACCTGATCGTCGTCTCCGGCGGTGTGTGGCGGTTTTCAAAAGCCGGACATATCCGTCTGCGGCGCGTGCTGCCGTGGATTGTGACATCCGTTCCGGCAGCTTTTCTGGGAGGTGTGTGGGAGGTTTCCGAGAGTTTCTTTACCGGCCTTCTCGGCATGTCACTGCTGGTTGCGGGCGGTCATATGATGCATTTTGAAGTCCGGAAGAAGGATATTCCGGCGCAGCACATGCAAAACATATTACAGCGCTTTCCCGTATTGCTGCCCTGTTTTGCCGGTTTATGTCTGGGGCTGTTGGCGGGAATTGTCGGGATTGGCGGCGGTATTTTTCTTGCGCCGCTTCTTTATATTCTGCGCTGGGATCACGCCAAAGCCATTGCCGGTACTTGCGCCGTATTTATTTTGTGTAACTCGCTTGCAGGTCTGGGCGGGCATGCCGTGAAGCTTTACGGTACGGCGCTTATATCACAGCTTGCCGGTTACTGGCCGCTGGGACTGGCCGTACTGGCCGGCGGACAGATCGGCTCATGGCTGGGCGCGGTAAAAATGGAAAAGCGGCTGGTTGCTTTGCTGACAGCCATATTGATTTTATATGTTGCTTTGCGTTTGCTGTGGCGTTGGTCAGCTATGGTTTTCTAGGCGTGACCATTCCACATAGCCGCCCGACATGCTGTAAACATTCAGATAGCCTTCCGCCAGAAGAATTCTCGCCGCTGTTATGCTGCGCTTTCCGCTGCGGCAATAGAGAATAAGGTCACAATCGCGCGGCAAATCGGGAATGTTATTTTGCGACAGTGCGGAAAGCGGGATATGTTGTGCCGCCGCAATATGTCCTGCCTGCCATTCATGCGCTTCGCGCACATCAATGAAAACAGCCTCTTTGTTTTCCTGAGCCTGCTCCGGTGTAACCTCCGAAATGAAGCCGCAGACAGGGGAGCTGTATTCCAGCACAATCTGCTCTTTTTTCAGGCCGCAGACGGGGCAGGAGGGATTTTTCGGTAGCGTCAGGCACTGCGTTTGCATGTCATGCGCGTCAATCATCCATAATTTCCCCGTCAGCGGCGCAAAGCTTTCATCGGCAACAATGATCTGAATGGCCTGCAGGGCTTGTTGCGTGCCGACCAGTCCGGCAACCGCGCCGATCACACCGGCCTCGGCACAGTTGGGAATATAGGATTGCGGCGGCGCAGGGTAAAGACAGCGATAGCAGGGCCCGTCCTGCAGGTTGAAGACGGAGACCTGTCCTTCAAATCCGGAAACGGAGCCGTAAATAAGAGGTTTTCCGCATTTGACGGCGGTGTCATTAATCAGGAATTTGGCGGCGAAATTATCCGTACCGTCAATAATGATATCATAGCCGGAAAAAATATCTTCCGCATTGGCTTCATTCAGTTCTTCCGCATGGGCGGTGATGTGAATGGCGGGATTCAACGCGCGCAGTTTATCGCGTGCTGCGGTGGCCTTATTTTGTCCGGTTTGATCGGTACTGAACAGGATTTGCCGTTGCAGATTGCTTTCCTCTACAATATCAAAATCCACAATCCCCAGATGCCCGATCCCTGCCGCGGCCAGATACAGCAAGGCAGGACAGCCCAGCCCGCCGGCACCGATGCATAACACATCTGCGTGCGACAGCTTGTTCTGCCCTTCCGGCGTAATCTCCGGCAAGACTGTTTGACGGCTGTAACGATCATTCATCATGTGTAAAAGTTACACGGCTTTCCCGCCGGACGCCAGAAGATATCGACGGGATTTGCTGCGGTAAAACAGTGACATTCGAACTTTGATGACAATACCGGCACATCACCATTGTCCGGCAGGCTGTTTTACGCCATCATTTATCTGTTGGTTTTGACAAGGGAGGGCATATGACAGAGATTGATAAAAAATCACCGCCGGATTTCCCGCATCTGCATGATATCGGATTGTTTTATGAAAGACTGCATGCGGCGGCGGCCCGTATGAATGCGATCCGCCCTTATGTGCTGGAAGCGCTGGGGCAGGTTGAGGGTTATGATATTTTCCTGCTGTTTCCTGAAACACCGGATCCGGAAAAATTATCGCTGTTATCGGCGGGCGGTTTTCACGGCGAAGAACCTGCCGGCGTGTGGGGCATTCTTGAATATCTTGAAACGGCAACAGCGGCGGAGCTGACTGCGGTGAATCATTCCTTTTTGCCGCTGGTCAATCCGACGGGATTTGCCGCAGGGACGCGGCTGAATCTGTATGGCGAGAATCCGAACCGCAGTTTTGTGCCCGAATTGATAAGTGATAACAGCGAGGACATTTATAAAAACAGGACGGAACCGTCCGTCGAGGGAAAGATATTGGTGGCACATATCGACCGCCTTACGGCATTGGCGCGGGACGGTTTCGTCACCCAGCATGAAGATGACGGTTTGAATGAAGGCTTTATTTTTCTTAGTGAAGATGCGGAACAACCCAGCCCCTTTGCCGAGATTTTCCTGACCTGTTTAAGAGAGCATGTCGGCATTATCAAAGACGGCGGTGCCGATACGCTGATTGATCCCAAGCTGAAAAACGGCATCTGGCATAATGATTTTGATGCGACCTTCGAGGGGCTGTTAACCCGCAAGGGTATTCCGCGCGTTGTGACAACGGAAACGCCCTGCCTGAAACCGGCACGGGCGCGGATTGACTGTAACCGTGATATGGTGCGGGCCTTTGCGGCGTTCCGGCCTGCGGAATAGGCAAGGTTATCCGCGCAGGTTCTGCGGCTTGCCGGGAGCGGCATTTTGCACGATTTTCTGCTCTGCGCCCGCGGTAGCTTTTGCCGCCTGATTGATGGTATCCGCCGTGTCGGGATGGCCGTTTTCTTTGGCGGCTTTGGTTGCGGCTTCGACCGTATCGGCGTCATAGGGCAGTTTCTGCATGGTCAGCAGGGCGATATCATTCAGCCCGTTTTCCCCCGCTGTGACCAGAATATTAAAAGCGAAAGCACGTTTATCATCTGCGAAAGAGCGGGAGGCCGTCAGTAATGCGGCGGCGAAATCGGGATGGTCATTCTGCAAACCGGCTTCAACGGCATATTGTACGGCATCACCGTCATAGGGCAGTTTTTCGGTGGTCAGAACGGCGACACGGTTCAGCCCGTTCACCCCCGCCATGGCCAGAATGTTAAAGGCAAAAGCGCCGTCATCATCCGCAAAGGATCTGGAGGCGGCCAGCAAAGCTTCGGCAAAATCCGGCTGTTCATTTTGCAGGGCGACCTCAACGGCATTCTGTACGGAATCCGCATCATAGGGCAGTTTTTCCGTCGTTAGAACGGCAATGCGCTCCAGCCCGTTTTCGGCGGCGGTGCTGAGAATATTGAAGGCGAAAGCATATTCGTCATCGGGAAAAGCTTTGGAGGCGGCCAGAACATTTTCGGCAAAATCCGGATGCCCGTTTTGCAGCGCGGTTTCAACGGCGTTTTGCACCGCTTCGGCATTATAAGGCAGTTTTTCCATGGTCAGTAGGGCGATATCGCTGAGCCCGTCTTCGGCAGCTGTATTCAGGATATTAAAGGCAAAAGCGTCGGCATCCTCGGCAAAAGAAGGGGCATCAGCCAGTAACGCGGCGGCCTGATCGGGGTCACGGTTTTGCAGCGCGGTTTCAACTTGTTTTTGCAGGGCAAAACCTTCGCTCCAGCTGCGCACTTGTTCCTGCATATCAAGGACGGTTCTTTCATCGCGCTCTGCGGAAGGGGCGGCGTTATCGCTTTTATGCGTTAATCCGTAACCGCCTGCCAGCAGAACGGCTGCGAATGTTGCGATCAAATATCCCCGCCTGTGTTTTGGTGCCGTGCCTGCCATGATACCGTCCTTCGTCCCGTTATATCTTATTTTTCGTGGTTTAATACATATTATATGAAAAAGGTAAAAAGAGTGTTTACGGCAAGGTGATTATCTTTCACGATAAAGGCGGTGTAAAAGAACAGGAAGATCACATGGGTAAGAAATTCTGGAAGGACAGGCTGTATAATCAAAACACCCGTAAAAGGGCGCTGTATATTTACCTGCCCGTTCTGCTGGCTTTGCTAATCAATGTGGCGGTGGGGATGTTCGTGACACCGGAGGACAACTTCCTGAACCCTGCGCAGTCTTTTAAGGATAATATCCCGGTTGTTTACAGCCCGCACTATAATATCTCCTTTCGCGGTTTGGAAAATCTGCATCCGTTTGACAGCAAAAAATACGGGCGGATTTACGCAGAGCTGAAGCAGAAAAAGCCTGATGTCGTGCAGTATTTCATCACAGCAGCCAAGCCTGATACGGCATTGCTGAATTTGGCGCATACAGCTGATTATCTGGACTCATTACAATATGCACGAACCATTGCACGGATTACCGAGCTGGGTTTCCTGCGCATCCTGCCGGATAAGCTGGTAAATAATCTGGTGTTGGAGCCGATGAAATACCAGACCGGCGGCAGCTTGCTGGCGGCGCTGGCGGCATTGGAACATGGCTGGGCTGTTAATCTGGGCGGCGGCTTTCATCATGCCTCCGCCGGCAGGGGGGAAGGTTTTTGCGCATTGGCGGATATCGGCATGGTGATCAAATATCTGCGCCGCGAGGGAAAAATAAAAAAGGCGATGATTATTGATCTGGATGCACATCAGGGCAACGGTCATGGAACGGATTTTATAGAGGATGAGGATGTTTATATTCTGGATGCCTATAATACCGAAATCTATCCGCATGATGTAAAAGCCAAACAGGGAATTGATCAGGCGGTCGAATTGCGCGCCTTTTCCGGTGATAAACTGTATTTCGGACTGCTGGATAAGGCATTGCCGCAGGCCTTCGCGGAATTTCATCCCGATATCGTTATTTATATTGCCGGTACCGATATTCTGGAAGGTGATCCGCTGGGGGCGCTGGCTATATCTGCGGAGGGAATTATAAAACGCGATGAAATGGTGTTCCGGCAGGCCTTTGACCATGACGTGCCTGTCGTGATGTTGCTGGGCGGCGGCTATCAGAAAAGCAACGCGCATATCATCGCGCAAAGCATCCTGAATCTGGAGCGGCAATTCGGGTTGTTTTCCGTAGCAGGAAAACCTTGACATTACGGAAAATAATTGTTAGGGTAACGCATCGAAAAATAACGGAAAACCAATTTTCTAACACAGGCGGAGACACGGCATTGCCCTCACAGACAAAGCTGGATAACCATATGATTATGGCTGCGGTTCAAGGCAAGGATGATGACTTGCGGGAACAGGTGCGCATGGGCGCGAATCCGCGCGCCTATAAAGATGTGGCTTTGCAGGCGGCGGCGGGAAAAGGCTATACCTCCACGGTTTTACTGCTGCTTGAGATGGGGCTGGATATTCATGCGCAGGAAGACGAAGCATTGAAATGCGCGGCAAAGAATGACCATGAAGAAACAGTGGGCGTCTTGATTTTGCACGGCGCAAATTTTGCAGCCCTGCCGGAAGACCAGCAGGAAAAATACCGCCATTTGGTACCGAAAACGCGGGAGGAATTACGCGCCGAACAAAATACGGCAGTACGCGTACGCCAGACATCGCTGAGAAATTTTATCAGGCACCGGCGCTGAAACGGTGACTGTTTTTTGGTGTTTTTTGCGGTTTTTCGGGTGTTGATTTGGCAAGGACATCCTCGCTGGCCTGCCCCAGATTACCGAAACCCGTTTGTTCAAATCCGGTCTTTTCCCACAGCATTTCAATCGCGCCGACACTGATCTCGCGCTGTGTGACCGGACTGACGAAAGACAGGTCCTTATCTGCAAAGGGGACGGTGTTTCCGGTTGTTTCCAACCCTAAAGATGTTTGAAAATGCTGCTGCACGGCTGTTTCAAAATCCATGCCGTCACCGCGCGCCTCCGTGTAATTCAAAACCGCAATGTGGGAATGGGCATAGCGCTGCATGCGGGACAGCTGATCCGTCTCATATTGGATGCCGTTTTCGGTGATGGCGGTAATTTCTCCGAAACAGAGTGCCTCCTTGACCAGCGCTTCGGAAAAAACCGGATCGGGCGGTATGACTTCCGCAAGGCTGTGTTGCTGCAGGTTGAGCAGAATGGTTGTGCCGGCCCGGCTTTGACACAGATGCTGGAAACAGATGCGATCCTGCAATTGCGGCGATGTTCCCAGTTTTTCCGACAAGGCGTCAATATCGGTTTGGCGGGCGGCAAAATCCTGATAATGGCTGCTTTGGGTCAAGAGTTGGAGGGCGGTTTTGTACTGCGCCGTATGTGCCTGCAATTCGTTTAAATGAAAAATCTCCCTGTACGCGTTCACATCTTTCATACTGTCAGCCATGATACCTTTTTGATCCTGATAGAAATGGCAGGTTTCATGGACAATGTTCAGGCACAGTTTGCCGGTAATATCCAGATCATCCATTTCGGGGTCATAGAACAGGGTCAGTTCCTTGCTGTCGGGCGAAAAACTGCCGCTAAGGGCGCTGTTTTGCGCGGGGCGCAGATTGACGGTCATGTCATGTTCTTTCAGAAGTTTTGCAACCATGCCGCATTGCGGCAGCTCCGACTCTTCCAGAAATCTTATACAGGCACGCAGCAGCGCGGCATTCCGTCCCGTCGCGCCATGGTTAAGATCGCTGCATTTAAAACGCGTACAGTCCCCCTGCCAATCGGTATAAATCCGGCTGTTGATCTCGCGCCGCTCAGCTGCGAGAACCGCGTTGCCCAGCCCTTTTTTCTCTGCCATATCAACCATGGCGGCATAGACCATATCCGCCTCCGTTTCGATGGCGGCTTTTTCATTGGTCACCAGACGGATGCGATCCTCTTCGGGATAACATTGTTGACCGTTGCGTTTGATCCGGCTGTGCAGGCGCGGATGGTCGAGCTTTTCCATCAGCGCCCCTGCCTCGGGATGCATGTTCTGCATGGCCTGTTCAATCCGCCGCTGTAGCGGCGAGATCGACAGTTTGCGAAACGTCTCTTTCAGTGTTTTTAAGACATTTTTTCCCATGGAAATATTATATAATAATCTTATTAAAGAAGCGTTGTTGCGGCTTGTGTATTTTCCTGCTTGTGCTTTTTAATATTCGGGCGCAATACTGGCATCCATGACACATAATGTAACGATACCTCCGCTTCTGCATAATGCCGCCGCCATATTCCATGCGCGGATTGCGGAGGATCTATTTGAAAAAGGCTGGTCCGTACAGCCCGATTATCTTGGTATCGGCCTCGCGGCGGCTTTGAAGACACGGATGGCGGAGCTGGAAGAGGCGGAAGCACTCACCCCGGCCGGAATCGGGCGGGAGGATCAAAACCGCATTGCGGAAGATATCCGCCGGGACCGCACATTCTGGCTGGACCCCGCACATAGCACGGATCGGGAATATACGGGTTTGATGGAAAATCTGCGCCTGTGTTTGAACCGTGATCTGTTTCTGGGCCTGTTTGAATATGAAGCGCATTACGCAATGTACCCCGCAGGCGGTTTTTACAAGAAACATATTGATGCGCTGAAGGGCGGCAAAAACCGCATTGTCTCGACGGTCTGCTATCTGAATGAAGAATGGCGGGAAAAAGACGGCGGGATGCTGACCTTGTTCGACCGTGATGATCACAACCGTGTTGTGAATGTTGTGCTGCCGGAGGAGGGAAGCATCGCCGTTTTCCTCAGCGAGGATATTCCGCATGAGGTGACACCCGCAAACCGTGTGCGCCGCAGTATCGCGGGCTGGTTCCGCTGTAACAATTCCTCGGCGGAACGGGCGGATCCGCTTATTTAGGCGGGGTGTTTTCGGGCGTATCGGTTTTCGCGCCGCAATGTGCTTCTTCCTGCGCCAGATTTTCCGGCGTATCGATTTTATTCTGCCGCTGCGCTACCTGCAGGCGCAATTGACGGACAAGCGGCCTTGCCGCAGCGGCGAGCTGTTTTTTCATCTCTTTGCGCTTGGCGGCTTTTTGTTCAGCCGTCACCGGCCCGACCCCCTGATAGCCGATATTGCGGATATGCTGTAAAAGCTGGGTCTTGATGGCGGGGATATGTTCGTGGATGGTATCAAGATCGATGATAATGTGATGGTTTTCATGGGCGCGGACGACATCGGCGTAGCATTTATCATCCAGAATTTCCTTGGCGATAAAAACAGTGGCCTGATAGGTGATGGTAAAAGTCGCATGTTCGAAATACAGACAGGCTTTGCCGTCCTGATCCGTCCATGTGTTAAACCCCATGCGCAGGTGATGCCCCAGCTGGCGCATCGTTACACCATGCAGCGTGTCCGTGCCCGGGGAAGTTCCTTTATGGCTGGCAAAGGAGGAGCCGGAGGGTGTTGTCAGCCCCTGTGCCAGCTGCGCACCGGAGAAATCGGTATTATAAAGGGTCTTTTCAGCGGCAAAATGCACATAAACCTGCGGCGGCGGTTTGACGGGGCAGACAACCAGTCCGGCGGCAACCAGACCGCTGGCGGCATGTTGTTTCAGAAGGATGGCGGTTGCGGAAAGAACCCCCATTTACTGCGCCTGCGGAGAGGTTGAGAGCCCGAGCTGTTTTTTGAGCAGCTCAAAATCGATCTCGGGAAAGTCTCCCGGGCATTTTGCCTGTTCACGGAGATAGTTCTCCGGTGTGTCAATGGCGCTTTGCCGTTCCCTGACGGCGACACGCAGTTTTTCGATCATCGGAATTGTCGCCTGCATCACCTGTTTTTGCAGTTCCTTCTGTTTGGCTTGTGCGGCTTGCAGTTTCATCGGCCCGAAACCCTGATAACCGAGGGAGCGCAGATAAAGCAGCATATCCGATTTGATATGGGGCAGATATTCCTGAATACCCGCTATATCAATGGCGACATGCTGCATTTCATGCGCGCGGACGACATCGGCATAGCATTTTTTGTCCAAAGCCTCTCTCGCGATAAAGACGGCGGGATAATAAGTGATGGCAAATGTGGCATGGGAGAAATAGAGACACATATTCCCCGCTTTGTCGCTTCTGGTCGTGAAATTGAGAAAAAATTTGTGACTGATCTGACGGGCGGTTGTACCGTGTACTGTCCAGCCCTGATGGCGGGTCATGGTGGAATCGGGGTCTTGCAGGGCATTTTCCGTTAAACGGCGGGCGGAGATATCCTCGCTGTAAAAAGGCTGCTGCGCGGCAAAATGCACTTCTACCTGCGGGATCGGGTGGACGGGGCAGACCGTTAATCCGGCGGCAACAAGGCCGGTTGCGGCAGTGGATGTATCGAAAAAACCGGCAAGTGCTGATAAAAATCCCATAAAA
The DNA here is from genome assembly GCA_013285465.1 of Pseudomonadota bacterium. Classification (NCBI taxonomy): domain Bacteria; kingdom Pseudomonadati; phylum Pseudomonadota; species Pseudomonadota bacterium. The sequence continues at coordinate 2,285,346 of CP053449.1, read as the reverse complement.
AACATCCCGTCCTGTCTGATAAGCGTATCCCCGCTTTCAGAATAGGACGGTTGTTTTAAGATTTCCTAAAGAGGCTTAGGCCCAGTTGCCGAAACGCATATTTTGCGGCTTGTCCTGAAAGGCGTGTTTCGGTGTTCCGGTCTGCAGTTTTTTCAGGCGGGATTTCTCTTCCGCGTAATCAGGAGTGGATTGCAATGCCGTCCATTTTTCCAGCAGGGCAACGGCATCCTCTTCACATTTCAGCGTCACGCCATAGGTGACGCGGTCCTGCCATTTGATACGCGGTCTGGCATTGAAATCATCAAAGACCGGATCCATACCTTTTTGCACGGTCATCATTGCCGTGACATCCGGCTTACCGTTTGCGTCAAAGGCCAGATTGATTTGCAGGGCGAAAATATTGTCCTCGCCGTAATGATCTTGCGGCAAGTCAAAACGTGCGGAACGCATGGTCAATGTTGTGCTGGAAATTTCGGCACCGTCACGGATATGTTCGGTTTTAAAGGCCCAGCCTTTCGCTGTTGCCAGCTCATCTGCCAGATCATAGAAAACCGGCAATGTGTTTTTGACGCGGTTTTCCTGTACGGCATCCTGCGCGGCATTTGCAAGGCGCAGATTGTCGCGATAGCTCATACGTTTTTTCATCGGATGATTTTGTTCATATTGGCGTTTTATGCCGGTAACAGCGGTTGTTGCCTTTTCGACACGCGCGTTGAATTTTTCCAAAAGCTTGGATGCCATGGTCTTTCCTCCCCTGATAGCGTTTTTTTTAAGGTCTTGTTTCTTTTCTTTTTATTGTTAAATATAAGTTAACATAATCACGGCACAGAATCCAGAAAAAAATGCGTCAAATCATTAAAAAAAGCGGCTTTTTGCCGCTTTTTTCGCTATTCCGGCGATTTTAGGTTTTTATCAGCTGTTTGCGCCTGTGCTTTTGGCGCTTTCACCTTTTTTTTCGCTGCTTTTCGGCATATCGCGTTCCAGCAGCCATGCGGCGATTTCTTCCGTCATACGGGTGACAAGCGCATTGTCATCACCTTCGGCCATGACGCGGATCAAAGCTTCCGTCCCTGATTTGCGCACCAGAATGCGGCCTGCGCCTTTCAGCAGTGATTCCTGATGGGCAAGATATCCGGCAACCTCCGGCGTATCCAGATCAATACTGTGTTGAAAGCGGATATTCTTCAGAATTTGCGGAACGGGGGTAAAGACACCGCCGATTTTGCTGGCAGGCAGTTTTTTGCGGCGCATAATGCTGAGAACCTGCAAAGCCGCCAGCGTACCGTCACCTGTTGTGCCGTAATCGCCCAGAATGATATGGCCGGATTGCTCGCCGCCCAGATTATAGCCGTTGCCGCGCATATGATCGACAACATAGCGGTCACCGACCGGCATACGTTTCAAGGCAATGCCCAGATCGTTCAGATAGCGTTCCAGCCCCAGATTGGACATGACGGTGGCGACAACGGCGCCGCCTTTTAAAACGCCTGTTTCGTGCCAGTCTGCGGCAATCAGCGCCATCAGCTGATCACCGTCGATAACCTCGCCTTTTTCGTCACACATGATAACGCGGTCGGCATCACCGTCCAGCGCGATACCGATATCGGCGCGGTTCTGGACAACGGCTTTGCACAGGGCGGCAGGGTCGGTCGCACCGCAGTTTTTATTGATATTGAAACCGTTTGGGGAGGTTGATAGCGCGATCACATCCGCGCCCAGTTCCCACAGCACTTTCGGGGCGGTTTTATAGGCGGCACCATTGGCGCAATCGACAACGATGCGCAGCCCGTCCAGACGCAGATCTTTCGGGAAGGTGGCTTTGGCATGTTCGATATAACGGCCGCTTTCATCTTCCAGACGTGCGGCGCGCCCCAGATTTTCCGGCGCGGCGCGGAAAGATGTCAGCAGCGGGTCATCCATCAGCTGTTCGATTTGCAGTTCGATATCATCGGAGAGTTTATAACCGTCCGCGCCGAAAAGCTTGATACCGTTATCTTCAAACGGGTTATGCGAGGCGGAAATCATCACGCCAAGATCGGCACGCAGGGAGCGTGTCAACATAGCAACAGCGGGTGTCGGCACGGGGCCCAGCAGAACCACATCCATCCCCATAGAGATAAAGCCCGCCATCATTGCCGGTTCGATAAGGTAACCGGACAGACGCGTATCCTTGCCGATGACGACTTTATGGCGGTGGTCGCCCCCGCGCAGCATATGTGCGGTGGCCATTGCCGCGCGCATGGCGGTTTCGGGGGTCATCGGTTCGACATTCGCGGTGCCGCGGATGCCGTCGGTTCCAAAATACTGACGCGTCATATGCTGCTCAATCTCTCTTATTTCTGTTTTTATTTTATGTTTTTCTTGGAAACGGCTGGAGAATAGCCTTTTTAACCGTGAAAAGCAACTTGTGCCTTTCCATGCTATCATTTTTCCAGAGTCAGGTGCAAGGCGTCATAATATTTGACATAATGACAAATAACATGATATAAAGGAGGAACGAAAAAATAAGGCGAAACGGATAAAATCATGGATGATCTGGCAACGCGGGTAAAAAACTTTCTGAAAACCGTTGAACGCGGCGGCGGCGCGGACTTCTTTGAACCGGTGGATGAGTCCATGCGGAAATTTGCCGTGAAAAATTTTCTTGATTGCGCTTATGACAGCTACAAGCAGCCTGACGGTTTGACGGCGGTTGAAATTTCTAATTTTGTCCGTGGCGTACATGCGTTGTCGGTCTTTGGTAATCCTGAATCTCCTGTGCATGACGTCTTTCCCGAAGAATCGCAGCAGGCACAGAAACTGACCGCGATTTTCCAGACGGCGAGCGCGCTGGATGAACGCAAATTCGATACTTTCCACCTGTTGAGTTTTTATGAGCTGTGGGATGCTTACCGCGAGAAAAACCCGCAGCTGGAAGCGGTGCGGATTGACGATTCCGATGTCAAAAAAATCAAAAGCGTGCTGCTGGCGGTGACGGAAAGCCATGCCGCAGATGAAATCGCCCGCCGCTATGGCGGTGAATGTCTTGAAAACGCCAGCGCGGAAGACCACGCCAAAGCCAAAGCGGCAGTGGAGGAGATGGTCGGCGAACTGCCCTGGACACCGAGCTATGAAATGCTGAAAAAAATGAAAACGGAGCTGGATGAAAACGCGCGTTTTGCAGCGCAGAATTCCCCGCCCGTACGCGTGCCTGTACGTCCGAAAGGCAAGAAACACGGACTTTAAGTGCTGCTGTCATTTTTTTGTCTGGATTATTCCAGTTGGGCTTCCCAACTTCCTTCCCGTCTTCCTTAAGTACTTTATAAGCGGTACATTATAATTCTGAAACTGAACCTCTGAAAAGGTGATGCAAAGGATACTCGCTCAATGAATAATATTCAGGATGTTTGTAAGCTAAAAGCTATCATTGTTTTTATTATTACTTTTCATGTTTTCAGCATGTACCCGGCAACGGCATATGCTAATTCTTGCATGATTGTTCCGGTCGAAAGGTATTTAAATTCAGATTCATCATATATTTTCAGAGGTGAGGCTGTCTGGAGTATGTTCTCAATCGCGGCTTTATGGGATTCATGGCTGGGGGATGGTCATGCCTCCGCAAAGGTAACATTCCGTGTGTCTAAAGTTTATAAGGGAGATATCGGAGAATATTTTACCGTATCTTCTTCAAGAAAAAGATTTAAGGCCGGCCAAGAATATATCGTCTTTGTTGGGAAGGATAAGAACAGCGGAGCATGTTCGCGGGTTATACCTTTTTCATCGAAATGGGCGGGCTATGTGGTGCAGAATAAAGGGCAAACCGATATTCTTGAATTAGAAAAATATTTATCTGCAAAGCTGATTCCGGATGAAGATAAACGGTTGGAGCATACTCTGCAAGGGTACGAATATTATATGCAGGAACTGAAAGCCGGAACGCGGGAATATACGGCATTTATGCTTGAAAAGGCAAAACTGTTTGAAGAAGAAAACAAACTTCAGGAAGCCAGAGAGGTTTATGACGCTTTGTTTAAGAGCGGCCAAAACTATGACGAAATCCGTAATATGCTGTCTGCCGTATTGTATAATCTTGGGGACTATCAGGAAGTCTTAAAGATTGCGACAGAGGAAAGTGGAGTGCCGTGGCGGATATTGGCGCTTCTTCAATTGGGGTATAAAGAAATGCCGGATATCCCCTATCGTTTTATTGGCTACAAAATCAAAGAACTGAATTTAAAAGATGTGAAATTACGAAACGCGAATTTTTCGAATGCTGTTATCGATCACTTGGTTATAGAGAAGGCCGATTTGACAGGAGGTATTTTTAGAGGCGCACAAATTGGTCACGCCTCTATTAAAAATTCAGAGTTGGATAATACGAATTTCCGTGATGCGAAGCTGACAGCAGAATTTTATGAGAGTGACTTCTCTGCGGCCTCATTTAAATGTTCGCATACGCAGCTGGATAGGGTTCAAAACTCATTTTTTGTGAATACGGATTTCTCTCTCGCAAATTTATCACTCCCCAATGGTTATGAAGGGGAGGGTTTGGTTGCGGGAGAGAACTGGCGTACTGAAGAATGCTCTTCACACAATAAGTTTAGAGAGTATCAAAAACAGCAAGAGAAATATGCGTCAGTCAAATCCGCGAATATATATCGGTTGCGCAACTTTTCGAAATGTAAGTTGGATCAAAAGGCAATCTGGGCAATAGGTAAAAACGCACCCGATGTAAATGCGCCTCCTCAGAAGGATTTTTCTTTTTGTAAGCTATCAGGCGTCAAATTTAAACAAACCGATCTGACCGACGCTAATTTTTCTGGTGCAGTTCTGGATAAGACGGACTTCACAGAAGCCAAGCTGGAGGATGCCAATTTTGGTTGGGCGTTACTGGGACAAAATGTAAAATTCCCTGCCGATTTTAAATATAATGACCACAAATTTATTCCATTTGGAGGAGGTTTCTCTGCGGATGAAATAGGTAATTGTACATGGTTAAACCGTAAGGGGCCCGCTTCGGCGGAATTATTAGCTGATGGCAATGACATTTATAAACTGATAGCCCGTGATTTAGATTTATCGGAACATATATTTTTCGGTGCATGGCTTCCGGCGGCGGATTTTTCCGGCGCTAATCTAGTCTCTACGGCTATAGGTGCATCATATCTTGTGGGAGCTAACTTTAAAGATGCGAAATTAAACAATGCTGTTTTGTGGAATTCCGTGATGGATAGGGCAGATTTCACCAATGCAGACCTTACAAGCGCGGATTTTCGTTCTGCCAGATTATTAGAAACGCGGTTTGATAACGCGAATCTTGATAAAGCGATTTATGATGAAAGCACCTTGTTTCCAGAGGGATTTGACCCTGATGAGCATGGTATGCTGAAAGTAAACCCTTATAGCAGAAGAAAGTATACTGAGCACATTGACCCGGAAGTTCTATTCCTCAACAAAATTCATGGCCTTCCTTTCAGTGCTGAGATCTACGGGGTTGCGACAGATCGTAGCTATACGAATAAACAGCGGGCAGATAATAGAGTGCCCAAACAAGCAATCGTTGAGGTCATTATTGAGAAAACGGGTGTGCCTATCATATTGGTGGTTTCGACCAATGAACCAACAATCTGGCGTATTAAAAATGAGCATGAAACGAAAATTGCCGCAGTGATTATTAGCGGGGCGGATAATCAGGATGTAGAAGGCTTAGCGCGAGGGGTGAAAGTGTATAATTACGGCCTGCTTCGTAACTATAGGCGCGATGATAAATCCTGGCAGAGACCGAATTTCACCAATACTGTTAAATGCGGATATGGCTATGATAGGATGGAGTACATCATTCACGGCGTAACCGGGAAAAAGATTACCAGCTTCCAATCTGAGCCAAATGCGAATGCATTCGTTATAAAATAATGCTCTATAACGGATTTTATTTATAATCCAGAACAGGGCCGAGCCATTTCTCGGCTTCCTCTAGGGGGATGCCGCGTCTTTTGGCGTAGTCTTCGACCTGATCGCGGTCGATTTTGCCGACGCCGAAATAGCGCGATTGCGGATGCGAGAAGTAAAAACCGCTGACCGAAGAGGCCGGCCACATCGCAAGGCTTTCAGTCAGTTTCATGCCTGTTTTGTTTTCGACATCCAGCAGTTCCCACAGCGTAATTTTCTGCGTGTGGTCGGGATTGGCGGGATAGCCGGGGGCGGGGCGGATGCCCTGATATTCCTCGCGGATCAGTGCGGTGTTATCCAGTTTTTCCGCTGCCGCATAGCCCCATAACTCGCGTCGTGTCATCGCATGCATGCATTCGGCGAAGGCTTCGGCAAAACGGTCGGCCAGCGCCTTGGCCATCATCACGCGGTAATCATCATGTTCGGCTTCGAATTCCGCGACCAGTTCCTCCAGCCCCATTCCTGCGGTGACGGCGAAGGCACCGATATAATCGGGAAGCCCGCTATCGGCGGGGGCGATATAATCGGACAGGCACATATTCTTTTTACCGCCCAGTTTCGGTGATTGCTGGCGCAGACCATAGAGCCGTGCGCGCTCTTCCTTGCGCGTCTCATCCGTATAGATGATGATGTCGTCATCAAGACTGTTTGCCGGGAACAAGCCGACAATGCCGTTTGCGCTGATGCGTTCATCGCGAATAAATTGTTCGATCATCTCATTGGCATCAGCCAGCAGGGTACGTGCCTCGCCTCCCTGTTTGTCATCATCCAGAATTTTCGGATAATGCATACGCAGACCCCATGTATAGAAAAACGGCGTCCAGTCGATATAATCGCGCAGGGTTTCAAAGGAGAAATCCTTGAATTCATGCACGCCCGGTTTCAGCGGTAAGGCGGGGGTGTAATCCGCGGGATCGGTCACCATGCGGTTGGCGCGCGCCTCTTCAAGCGGAATCAGTGTTTTGGTTTGCGCTTTTTTTGCAAAACGGGCGCGGGCGGCGGCGTATTTTTCCTCCACCCCTGCCAGAAAAGCCGGACGCAGATCATCACTCAGCAGATTGCTGACAACGCCGACAGCGCGGGAGGCATCGGGCACATACACAACGGGAGAGCTGAAATGCGGCGCGATTTTGACCGCCGTATGCATTTCCGATGTGGTTGCACCGCCGATTAGCAGCGGCAGATCCATTTCCAGCCGTTGCATCTCGCTTGCGACATGCGCCATTTCATCAAGCGAGGGCGTAATCAGACCGGACAAGCCGATGATATCGGCCTTTTCTTCTTTCGCCGTTTTCAGGATTTTTTCGCACGGCACCATCACGCCCAGATCAACAACGTCAAAGCCGTTACATTGCAGAACAATGCCGACAATGTTTTTGCCGATATCATGGACATCGCCTTTGACGGTGGCCATCAGCACTTTGCCGGCGCTTTTTGTTTTGATGCCTGCGGCTTTGTTTTCCGCTTTTTCGCGTTCCATATGCGGCAGCAGCCAGGCAACGGATTTTTTCATCACCCGTGCGGATTTCACAACCTGCGGCAGGAACATTTTTCCCGACCCGAACAGGTCGCCGACAACATTCATACCGTCCATCAACGGGCCTTCAATCACATCCAGAGCGCGGTCGGCGTTTTTATAAGCTTCCGCCGTGTCGTCATCAATATAATCGGTGATGCCTTTCACCAGCGCATATTCCAGACGTTTTTCCACCGATAATCCGCGCCATAACGTGTCTTCTTTTTTCTCCATACCCTTGCCGTCGCCGCGGTATTTCTCCGCAATTTCCAAAAGCCGGTCTGTGGCATCGGGACGGCGGTTCAGCACGACATCTTCAACGCGGGTTTTTAGCTCCGCCGGAATATCGTCATAAACTTCCAATTGTCCGGCATTGACGATCCCCATATCCATCCCCGCCTTGATGGCGTGATAAAGAAAGACGGCATGAATGGCCTCCCGCACCTTATTATTGCCGCGGAAAGAAAAAGACACATTGGAAACGCCGCCTGAAACCAGCGTATGCGGCAGCTCCTTTTTGATAAAGCGCACGGCTTCGATAAAATCAACGCCATAGCTGTTATGTTCTTCAATCCCTGTCGCAATGGCGAAAATATTGGGGTCAAAAATAATATCTTCGGCGGGCAGACCGACTTTTTCCGTCAGAATTTTATAGGCGCGTTTGCAGATCTCTTTGCGGCGTGCCAGCGTATCGGCCTGACCGTCTTCGTCGAAAGCCATCACGACAACGGCGGCACCGTATTTTTTCGCCAGCTCGGCATGGCGGATGAATTCTTCCGTGCCTTCCTTCATAGAAATGGAATTGATAACGCATTTACCTTGTGCGCATTTCAATCCGGCTTCGATGACATCCCATTTCGAGGAATCAATCATAATCGACACGCGGGCAATATCCGGTTCGCCCGAAATCAAATTCAGAAAGGTGATCATCGCCTGTTTGGAGTCGATCAGCCCTTCATCCATATTGACATCAATCACCTGCGCGCCGTTTTCCACCTGTTCGCGGGCAACGGAAAGCGCGGTTTCAAAATCACCGGATTTGATCAGTTTTTTGAACCGTGCCGATCCTGTGACATTGGTGCGTTCACCGACATTCACAAACAGCGATCCGTCGACAATATTGAAAGGTTCCATACCCGACAACCGGCATGCGGGCGGGATTTCGGGAATATCGCGCGGAGGCAGGCCGTCAACAGCCGCGGCAAAGGCGCGGATATGGTCGGGTGTTGTACCGCAACAGCCGCCGATAATATTCAGAAATCCTTTTTTCGCCCATTCGCGCATTTCCTCCGCCATTTCCTCGGGCGTTTCGTCATAACCGCCAAAGGCGTTCGGTAATCCGGCATTCGGATAGGCGGCGACATAGCAATCGGCAATGCGCGACATTTCGCTGATATAGGGGCGCAGTTCCTTCGGACCCAATGCGCAGTTTAAACCGACACTCAGCGGATTGCCGTGGCGAACGGAATTCCAGAAGGCCTCGGTGGTCTGGCCGGAAAGCGTCCGTCCCGAAGCATCGGTAATCGTGCCGGAAATCATCAGCGGCAGATCAATTTTTTTGTCTTCGCAATATTGCTTGAAAGCGAAAATGGCGGCTTTGGCATTCAGCGTATCGAAAATCGTTTCGATCAGGATCATATCCGCGCCGCCATCGACCAGCCCGTCAATCGCTTCCGTATAGGCGCGGGTCAGCGCGTCGAATGTGATATTACGGCCGCCGGGGTCATTCACATCGGGAGAAATCGACGCCGTGCGGTTGGTCGGTCCCAATGCACCGGCGACATAGCGCGGTTTTTCGGCTGTGGACAGCTTGTCAGCGGCAGCGCGTGCGATGCGGGCGGATTCATAATTGATTTCGCGGGCCAGATCCTCCATGCCGTAATCGGCAAGGGAAATATGATTGGCGTTGAAAGTATTGGTTTCGATGATATCGGCACCGGCCTCCAGATAGGCTTCGTGGATTTTGCCGATAATCTCGCCTTGTGTCAGCGACAGCAGGTCATTATTGCCTTTTAGATCGCTTTTCCAATCGGCAAAACGGGTGCCGCGGTAGTCTTCTTCCGTCAGCTTATAGTCCTGAATCATCGTTCCCATGCCGCCGTCAAGGACAAGGATACGGGTTTTCAATGCCTGCTTTAGGTCTGATTGTCTTGCGGTCATAACATGCCGGTGTTTGTTCTGTTGCAATGCAGCACTATATTGAAAATTCTGTGCCGATTCAACCGCTATCGCGCATATTCTGCGCCATTTGTTCTTTCATTTGTGCGGCAGCCAGCGTATAGCCGCCATCTGCGCCATCGACAAAATGCAAATGCCGTTCGGCACGGTCAAAGACCATACAGGTCAGCAGCGCGGATTTGGCGGTATGAATACCGTAAAAGATGCGGTTTTCGTTTTTGCGCCCGTCCAGAAAGGCTTTCAGCCGGGCGGTTTGTTCCGGTGCGCTGTCCAGCACCATGCGCAATGTGTCATCGAATTTGCGCCAGTCGCTTTGGCGGCGCACGGCGGCGCGGTACTGGGCGCCGTCAAAATCTCCCATTTTTTTGCCTTTATCCATCAGCCATTGCCCGATTTTCATGGCATGCGGGATGCCTGCGGCATAGAGTGCTTTCTTTACGGCTGATTTCCGGTAATTATTGATGCCGATATCGGAAAACAGCAGTTTTTTATCCTGTGTCAGATTCAGGTTTTTTAGCGGCAGCGGATGCGTTTCCGCCTCATCCATGCCGTAAATTTTCCGGATGCCGGAGAGAATTTCATCATAAATCAGCGCGGCGGTGGCGGATTTTGCCGGATGCGCTTTGATCATCAATGTGACATTCTCGCCTTTTTCGCTTTTGACATTCTGCCAGCGGCATTGAAATCCGGTAAAATCGGCAGGGTTTTTCTTTAAGTAATCCGCATCGGCAAAGTGGCGGACGCTATGGGCGGGGTCGGCTTTGATCATATCTTCCGCCCGCGCCAGCCCGCCGCCGGCAAACATCGCCAGATAAAGGCTGTCATTGATTTTAAATTTGCAGATTTTAACGCTGTGGCGGCTGTCAGTGACGGCGGACACAGGGAGAATTCCCGCTCTGAGCTCCAGCGAGAAAACGCTTGCCGCCAAGTCCTGCGCGCCGGATAAAGCGGCACAGACGGCATTTGCCGCTGCGGGCGGAAACACAAAACTTGCGCCGTCGCCGCCGAAAACAAAGGGGATTTCCAGATCGCCCAGCGCATTTAAAACGGCTGTGACCGCCGCTGCGCCGAGCGCATTGACCTGTTTATACTGCCCGGCGGCAACCGCCTTGGTTGAGCCTTCGACATCCGCGACGGCAATCAGCCAGTCCTGCGGCACATTGTGATAATGACTGTCATTTAAAACGGCGCGGAAATCATTAACGGGAGGGATATTTTTATAAAAATCCATCTGCTGTTTTTAAGCCTCTTCGGGGGTGTCGCCGCCTTCACGATGGGTTGCGATGATGGAATTGATAATATCCTTTTCCAGACCGACATAATCCAGCAACACACGGGCAATCTGCCGCGTGGCTTCGCTTTGTTCGGCAATGAAGACGGTGTTGTCGCCGCTTTGGAAACGCGGCTGTTTATCTTCCTGCGTGCGTGCCAGAATCGGGATATAGGGATGGTATTTGCGCAGCATTTTGATGATGGCCTTCGTGTCATCATATGCGGAAACGGTGACGGCAATCGCTCCGGCATGTTCAACATTCAGCGCCTTCCACATTTTGACATGGCGGCCATTGCCGTAAATAACCGGATAACCGCGTTTTTTCATTTCCTTGACGTTTTCCCCGTCCATATCAATGCCGATATAGGGAATTGTCTGGCGCTCCAGAATATCGGCCAGTGACCGTCCGACATGACCAAATCCGACAATGACAATATGGCCGGTATTTTCCGTCGGCACCGTGTATTGCGGGTCGGTTTCCTGATATTTTTCACGCAAAAGATTTTGCAAAACAGGGCCAAGCCGGCTTAAAAGCGGTGTGCACAGCATGGAAATCGCCGCCAGCATCAGGAAAAACTGCGCATCTTCCTGCGGCAACAGCCCGCCTGTGACGGCAAGGCCGATAACGATAAAAGCGAATTCACCGCATTGCGCCAGCATCACGGCGGCTTTGATGGCCTGGTTGCGCGGGATATTGAACAATAGTGCCAGCGGAAAGAAAATCGCGGCTTTGACCAGAAAAATACCGGCAACGGCAGCAGGCAGCATGACGGGATATTGCTGGAAAGCGGCAAGATCAATCGACATACCGACGGAGAGGAAGAAAATCCCCATCAGCAAGCCTTTGACGGGTTCCACCAAAACCTCGATTTCATAGCGGAAATCCGTCTCGCCGATCAGAAGCCCGGCCAGAAAAGCGCCCAGCGCCGCCGACAATCCGGCGGCTTGCGTCAGCCCTGCCGCGCCGATGACGCAGAATAATGTAATCGCCAGCAGCCATTCGGCGTTTTTGGCGAAACTGAGAAGCTGCAAGGCGGGCCGTAACAGCGTGCGCCCCAGAAAGAACATCACGGCAATCACGACAACTGCGGTCGCAACGGCCTTAACAAGCACCAGTGCTACACCGCCATCGGCTTGTCCGGCCAGCACGCCGACCATGACCAGAATGGGAACAACGGCCAGATCCTGCATCAGCAGTACGGAGAAACATATCTGGCCTGTCGGGCGCGAAATCATGTGCCGTTCCATCATAATCTGCATGACAATGGCGGTGGAAGAGAGCGCCAGCGCCGCCCCCAGAACGACGGAGACAGGCAGGGCATAACCGAGATTCAGCACAATCAGGACAATCACCGCCGCCGTGACAATAATCTGCAGCCCGCCAAGCCCCAGCACGAAGCGTTTTAGCTGCCATAATTTCGCAAAAGTCAGCTCCAGCCCGATCATAAACAACAGGAAAACAACCCCCAGTTCGGCCAAAAGATGGATGAGGGCTTTATCTTCGATCACAAAGGAGGAAAGCGCCGGATAGCGTTCGGTCATCAGACCGAGACCGTGCGGGCCGATAATCAGGCCAAAAACAAGATAGCCGAGCGCCGGAGAGACTTTGAAACGCTGCAGGGCGGGAATAACCAGCCCCGCCAAGGCTAGAATCAGCATGACGTCTTCAAGAATGCTCCAAAGGTGCAGATTTTCAGGCATAGAAAAGGAACGGTTCGTTAGGGGTTTACCGCCCATAGGCGAGGAATTTCATTCTAACCCATTTCGCATATTTTGGATAGTTTAAAACAATAAAGAGAAACGCCCCGTCTTGTAAAAGAACGGGGCGTTTCGTTGTTGTTTAAGTGATACTTACCGTCTTAGTTGACCGGCGAACAAGGACACGCATAGTAGTTCGTGTAGTCGTTCTGGCCGTTAATACGGTAACAAGCTGACGTACCGGTACCGCAGGTACAGGGTGTATTAATGGGAACACCGACGAAGTCCGTACCTTGCTCGGAGCCACTGGCACCGGGCTGGCGGTTACATTGCAGCGTGTAACAGGTATGGTTTTTCACGAACCACGGATCCCATGTCGGATTCGGACAGGCCGAGGTTTCGCGGCGCAGACGGATGGTACCGCCATAGCCTGAACCGAAGCCGTAACTGCTTGCCTCGGAGGAACCGCAACTGATATCCCGTTCTTCCGACAGCGGATTACAGGTACAGTTGGCGGGGGACACGACTGTCCAGCTTGCATCCCATGATCCGGGTGCAGACGGTCCGCCGGGGCAGTTCCAGTATTTCTCACGGCGTTCGCCGGTACCGGCGTAACCCCAGGGGCAACTGTCCTGCTGAACTTGTTCGTCTTGTGTACCACATTGGCAGGCACTGTCGTCCCAAGGTGTGCAGCCAAGCGCTTCACAGCCATAGCCGCCATAAGAGGATTGCCAATAGGAACAGGCGGGGTTGCGTGTGCCGCTTCCGGAACTGTTACAGATTCGCGGACATTGACGGGTTTGCTGTCCGATATTAAAACCGCTCGGGCAATTTTTTGTGCTGCTAGTCATGCCTGTGCCGTTAATGCGGCACAGATAACCGTTGCCGTCCATGCCACCATCCGCACAATCACATTCACAGGTGTTTGTACCACCGGTCTGCCATGTATATGAGCAATCCGTGGATGAGGCTGCGGGCGGTAGGTTCGGGAAACAAGCCCGCTCCCAATCTGTTGTATCCTGTCCTGTCATGTAAGATGGACAATTTGCGATATTTGTCCATGTGTCAGGTGTACAGGCAGGACAGGTACAAGAACCGCCGGAGCCGTTTTGATACCAGCCGGAACTGCCGCAACGGTAACGTTGATAGCGCGTATCACCGGCATAAAGGTAAATCTGTGTGCCTTGAAATGCCGAAGGCAATGCCTGTGTGACACTACAGAATGTGACATTGGTCGCATCACACGAGTTTGGCGGGTCACTGCAAATCGGACGCAGATTACTGTCAATACCGGACATATACTGCCCTGCGGGGCAGGTCGGCGCCGGAATATTGATACATTGCGGAAGCCCGCTTTGAATACCGATCATATATTGCCCGGCCGGACATTGCATGCCGGAGCCGCCGATCAACCGTGTCGGGAAACAAGCATCCTGATTTTCATCGCACAGTTCCGAAATCATCATATCACCTTGTGCGCGGATATCGTTACTGGCATTGGATGTTTTCAGTTTGGGAATACCGCCGCCGGCAAAGGGATCAGGGTCACCGCCCGCGCCGACACCGCCGCCTGCGACGACAAGGTCGGTAATATCGATTTTACTGGCATCCGTTGCCTTCCAAAGCGGGCGGTCAACCGTTGCACGGTAGGACACGACATCATCAAAGAAATCTGCCGCTGAAAGGTTCCGGACATCCGACATGTAGATGGCCTGATTTTCAGGTGCCGTATTGTCCGTATTGCAGTTCTCCTTTTCTTTACCTGTTGCAGGGCAGGCGGAAAGCTGCACGCCGTCACGTGACCATGCTGCGACACCGTTTTCGCCGCGGCTCAGTAGCAGCATATGCGTCATTTCCGGAATAATCGGACGGTTCTCCGAATCCACGACGCTAATACCGCCATCGGCAGGGTCAAAATCTGCAAGGAGTGTTTGTGATGCCAGACGTTCCGTAACAACATATTCAATACGTCGGCCAAAGCCGTCATAGGCGACCGCTTCGGGGTTACCTTTCAAGCTTAAGACGCGGAACGGTACGGCACCGCGCCGAACACGTACGTATGTCGGGGTGCCGGCGATATCGACAGGGTCAACACTTTCCTCCACGCAAATACCGTTTGCGCAGGTGCCGACCGCGACGGATGTGTCATCGCAGTCGCCTTCCATACCGTATTCCGCACTGTCACGCGGGGCATCAAGGCGCGCCGGACAAGGATAGTGGCCGTTTGCTTCAAGATAGGCGTGTATCTGGTTGACGGTTTCAGACATATTCGTGTCCGTCGTCCTGAAAGCCTTCTGCTTGTTATATAGCTTCAGGACCTGCAGCCCGGAAGCAACAAACATACCCGCAATCAGCAAAACAACGGCAAGTTCTACAAGCGTGTAACCCGCGCGCATGCCGCAGCTAAGATTTTGCCGCCCATTTGAACAATTTGTTATAAACCGGGTGGTGCGCATATGATATCTCCTGAAGCATTGAAACCTGTAATAAATTCCCCTGACGGACATGTGCCGGGGTTGACGCCCTGCATGGCGGCATATTGACAAATCGGTGCGCCATTGGCGATGCCGACCATGACTTGCCCGGGAAGAGTGCAGCCCATTCCCGTACCGCCAATCAGATGCGGGTCAAAACAGTCTCCGGCGCCGAAACCGGTTGTTGTGTTGCAAAGCTGGTCGGTGCGCAGACGCCCTGTCTGGGTACCTGCATCATCATCCAGTAAAATATTGCCGGCTACGTCAATATTGGCCTGCGGACTTTCCTCGCCGATACCGATCGCGTTATAGGCCGGATTGGTAAGGATATTGTCCGGATTAACATCCGAAGTTTGCCAGGAAGAGGTGTTGGCGCTAAACTGGTAAAGTACAATATCATCAAAGTGATAGGGGCCAGCTTGACGCGACATCAAAGTATATCTCCCGCCGGTTGTGACCATACTGAACTGGCTGTCATCGTCACAATTTTCCGAATCCCGCATTGTATCTGCTCCCGATGCACATGGTTTCACCAATACGCCATTGGATGTATAGGCACCCATGCCGTCCTGACCATGGGAAATAACAAGCGCCGTATGACTGCCGGGCGGATTGGGAACTGTGCCGGGAATATCTTGCGTCGGGTCATCTTCATCACCTGCTTTCGGAGACCAGATATTCAAGCCGACTGTTCCAAGAGTCAGACCGTAACCTCCGTTAGCATCTCCTTCTTCGCGTGTCAGGCGTTCCGTCACGGCATAAGTATATTGCCGCCCCCAGCCGTCAAAAACATTCTGGCGTGACAAGTTAAGAACCGTATTCAGCTCTTTGAACGGGACACTGCCGATCAGGACGGCGCTGAAATTCTGGTGCGTTCCACTGGCATTATCCGCGCCGTTATGGTCGATAGAGCGCTGACCCGCAACGCGGCAAAGTCCTTCAACACAAGTAGGAATGGGCCAAAAATCCATTTCACCCGGTCTGAATTCCGGGCAGGCTCTGTGGCCGTAAAGCGGGTCATCTTGCGCTTTTGTGCGATAGGCGGGGCAGGGAAGTCTTCTGTTTTTATAATAATAAATCTGCATGGCCGAAGATATTTCGTTCAGACGGCCTTTGGTATTATTAATTTCCGATGCCCGCGCATGGACGCGGTATGTCTGCAGCAGACCGGCCATAATCACGCCGACAATCGCCATCAATACAGCCAGTTCAATCAGCGAAAACCCCGCGCGGCCGTTGCGGAAGGTATCGTTGATATGAAGGCGCTGTTTATAATTTTTCATGGCTTATCCTCCGCAGTTCAAACTGCCGTCGGCATTGATGCCCTGTAGAATCTCCCCTGCGGGGCAGGTGGTTGAAAGAACAACAGGCGCAGTTGGAGATGCGGCGCATTCGGCGCTGTTATAGGAAATGCCGGTCATGGTATTTCCGCTGCTGCAGTTGATACCGGCACCGCCAATGGTCGCAGGTATCAGGCAGTCCGATCCTGTCTGGTCACAATAGGAGTTGGCATGGGCATTCCCCGTTTGCGCATCACCGATAACATGCAGCTTCTGCGTCGGGG
Source organism: Pseudomonadota bacterium (assembly GCA_013285465.1). Lineage (NCBI taxonomy): Bacteria > Pseudomonadati > Pseudomonadota > Pseudomonadota bacterium. The sequence continues at coordinate 2,268,715 of CP053449.1, read as the reverse complement.
CATCGGTACCGATGCCGACCCTTCCCGGATTGGTATTGTAGATACCGGCACCAACGCTTGATGACGGACGCCATATTGTGGAACTACCGCGGGTGAAAAAGCGTAGAAAATCATCGAAGTAGTCGGCATTGCGCCCAAGAGAAATCAGACCGTTGATAAAAGTTGAATCATCATTGCAATTTTCCTGATCCCTGCCTGCGGTTGCGTTACATGCTTTGTAAAGCTTACCATCCGGCGTGTAGGCACCTTTGCCGTCGGGCCCGTGCGAAATGAAAAGCACATGCGCTGAACCCGGTTCACCCAGCAGACTGTCGCCGTTTTCCGTTTCAACGGCAATCGAGCCGTAAAGGTCATCATAGGTTGTTGTGTCGGTCAGATTTTCCGTGACGGCATAGGTGAACATGCGTCCCCATCCGTCAATATTGAAATCATAGGAGGCACTTTCCGTCACTTTAATACCTGCCGTAAAACTGTGCAGCAATCCTGCACCTTCATATAGCTGATATTGTTGACCAATAAAGGTTAACAGCATGTCCCGCATCGTTCTGACGGGAACGGATCCTATCAGAACGGGGTCGGGGTTACCGTCCCCATCCGCATCACGCGCGCCGTCCACTTTGCAAACCATGGAGGCGGTGCAGTCACCGACGGCAAGCGCCGCAGCAGCCGCTGCGCTGATTTCAACACCGTAATTAGGGTCTGTCGGATCAAGATTGCGTCCGGCCGGGCGCGGGTAACGGCCGCCCAGACCTTCATTAAACATCTGTTTGACGGCCAGGGAAACCGAGTCGATATTATTGTCTGTTTTATCTAATACGGCTTGCTTGCGGTACATGGATATGCCCGCCGAGAGTGATGCCATAATGAAACCGGAAATCACGATAACGATTGCCAGCTCTATGAGGGTGAAGCCTTCTATACGGGTGAAGCCTTTGCGACTACAGTCCTCCCCCTTTTCTGTCATCATCGACTTATTACACTCCTTGAATAACTCTGAACACATGTGCTGTCGTAAATGCACTTCTGCAGATAGTTTACACTATCCTTATTTTAGCAACAACAGGTTAACAATAGGTTACGTTCTCCATGAGCAAAAAGAGAAATAATTTAAAAATATGTTTATTATTAGTTATTTACTGAATTTTTAATGGAATGTTAACCAAGCGGCTTTACTATGTAACTTCACAGGGGAAGGAGAGGAAAAACGACGGAGAATGGCGAACACGCTTAATCGTTTAAAGGCCGGGAGCGAAGAAAATGGCGACAGAAGATATTCAGAAAAAAATTTTCAAGGAATTATCGGGGCTGCAAATTCAGGTGCGTGAAATGATCGGGCTTGGCCTGATCGGTAATCCGCCGGAGGAGTCTTCCGATATTCTGCCGCTGCAATACCGGCTGACGGATGTCGCTGTTTTGTCGGATATCCGCCCCGTAGAGCCGTTTAAAGATATTGATGATGTGCTGGCGGCGCTGGAAGATGCGCTGGAAAATGTCGAAAATCCGCTGGATGTGGAACGTCTTCTTGACGGTATCGCGCGGTTTTGCAGCACAGCGGATGTCAAGAATCTGACCGGACGCACCGGTGATTTGCGCCGCAAAATCGCACAGGAGAAAACCGCAAAGGCTGACGGTAAAGGCCTGCTGGCGCAAAATGCCGGATTATCGGCGGCATTGTCGGATTTGCTTTTGACATGGCTGGACGGCAAGCACCATCACAGCGATGAACAGCGCCAAAGCCGGGAAAGCGTTCCTTTTACGTTCTTTATCAGCCGCATACATGAAATCCGCAAAATGGTTGAAAAGAAGCAGCCCGCGCCGTTGCTGTCGCTGCCGACGCATGAATACGGCTGGATTGCACCGGAAAGAATGGTGGAGCGTCTGGAAGAGGCGCGCAAAAACGGACAGATTATTTTACGGGCGGATTTTATGCAGGCATTATTGCGGCTTGCACCGGATGGCCGCGTTGCGGCACTGGAAAAGCTGCAGGATTTACCCGGGCATCAGGCACGTGTTCTGCGCTGGGCGCTGGGGGCGGAAGACGGACCGCAGCCAAAAGATGCGCTGCATTATGATATCTGGATTGCAGCAGCGCGCGCCCGCGACCCGGAAGGGGATTTTCAAAATGATTTTGCCGGGTTGCTTTTGGAAGACAAACTGCCGGACAGTCTTGAACATGCGAAATATTCTTGGCGGGCAGGTTCCGGTAAAGTTGACAAAGACGGTGAAACCCATACGATCCCGCGTATTCATGTACATATTGACCCCTATATCAGCCCGGATGAGGCAAAACGGGTCTGGGATGCTTATCAATCCGGCTCTCTGCTTGCCGGTGTGGCGAAATCGCTGTTCCGCAATACCAAGAAAATGATTCTGGGGGATCTGCCGACGGATTACCGCCGCATCCCCACCGCAACGATGCACCGTATTTTGCGGGATGAAGACGGCGGCACCGATCTGACATGCAGCTGGGCTGTGGCGTGGCTGGCGATGTTGTGGCCGCTTAATCTGGACGGATATTTTACCGTCGGCTTGCGCAATATCATGGATGGCATCAATAGCGGCGGCAATGGTGCGGATGGCGCATTCCTGCGTCCGTTATTTGAATTTAACCGCCCATGGACGGAAATGTCGCGGGTGTGCCTCGCGGCGGCACTGCTGTCACCGGAGGGGCGGCGCAAAAACACGGCTGTGGCTGTTTTGACCGAAGGGATCCGCGATGGTCGTGCCGATACGGCGGAATTTGCCCGCATTTTCGCCCGTATCAATGACGGCGGCTGGCTGAAAGCGCGTCATCTGCATGCCGCCTTGGCGGCAGTGGCCGAGCAATCGCCTCTGCATCAGGTTTTTGTCGGGAACCTGCTGCAGGAATTTATCGTCCGCGCCATTGAAATGCCGGAAGATTCGCAAGAACTGTTCGGTTTTCTTGAAGATGTGATGCGGGAAACGGGGCAATTGCCGAAACCCAGCCTGAAAGAAAAGCTGGCGGATATTGACGCGGATGAGGCTTATTACGCGGCGGCGCAAAAAATCGCAGCGCTGGCAACCGGTAATCCGGTACTGGCGCTGGAGGCGCAGACCCGCATTATCGAGGCACGGCTGAAACGGGCGCGTAAACTGTTCATCTGTACGGAAAAAGCGGCGCTGAAATCCGGGTGAAGCGTAGCACTCTTTTCATCTTTTGACCGGAATGTTATAGTCGGCACATTATCCTGTGACAAAAATAAAGCGAGGATTCTGATGCTGCGCACAGCCCTGTTTTTATGTTTTTTCTCTGTTATATCACTCTGCCTGCCGTCAACGGCAATATGGGGGCAAATGCCGGAAGATGTTGCCGGTGATACAGTTGTTGAGGCTACTGCTATGGAAGAGGCGGCGGCGGAAGAACAAGACCTCTCCGGTCTGCATGAAAATCTCATCAAAACAAAAGACGGGCTGGAAAGGCTTTATTACGTCTATGTTCCTGAATCGGCAACGGGAGAAAACGGCGCAACTTATCCCGCCGTTCTGATGCTGCATGGCGGCGGCGGTAACGCATTGCAGATACGCGATCATGTACAGATTGAAGAATTGGCGGAGCGCGAAGGTTTTCTGGTGTTTTATCCCGAAGGCACGGCCAAGAAAGTGCTACGGAAAAAACTGGCGACATGGAATGGCGGATTTTGCTGCGGTGCGGCGGCAGAGGAAAATATTGATGATGCGGGTTTTATTGCGGAAATGCTGGAGGAAGCAGCGCAGAACTACCCGCTTGACCCTGCCCGCATTTATGCAACAGGTATTTCGAATGGCGGTTTAATGGCCAATGTGCTGGCCTGCAAATTAGCGGATAAAATTGCAGCTATTTCTTCGGTCGGCGGCCCCGGTATGCCGCCGGAATGCAAGCCGTCCCGTCCGGTTCCGGTGATGATTATTCACGGCACGGCAGATAAATGTGCGCTTTATGAAGGCGGCGAGGCTTGCGGCGGTTGCTGGGAAGATGCCATTGCAGGCGCGACAAAGCTGACACCGAAAAAGAAGCCCTTTCCCTGTATGGGGGTCGCGCAGCAGGATATGTTCTGGCGCGAAGTGAATGGCTGCAGCGCGGAGGCCGCAGTAACATTCAAAAACGGCGATACGCTGTGTCGCCGTTCATCAGACTGCACGGGCGGCAGTGCCGTTGCGGTTTGCACGATCTATGAAGGCGGTCATACATGGCCGGGTTCACCGGAGAAAGATTGTTTGCCGGTACAGAAATTCTGTCAGGCGCATCGCGCCATTGTCGGCAAAACCAGCCGCGATTTCGATGCCAATGAAATGATGTGGCGCTTTTTCAAAAGCTACAGCCTCGGGAACAGCGCGGCGCCGGAATAGGTCTTATTCCTCCGCTTCTTCCGGCCAGTATTTGTCAAAATGCACGCCGCGTCCGAAATATTCGATGGCGGGAACGGAGAAACTTTGGCGCGGGACAAGGAAAATCGGCAGATGCAATTCGCTGACCTTCCATGTCAGCCCGTCCAGCCGAAAAACGACACGTGCTTTCAGGCGGTCTTTCATGAGGGCTCCCATATCACCTAAAGCGGGGCCGCCCGCGGCGGGATAGGCCAGCACAATATAAAATCCGTAAGGCGGAAAAAAACCGATACTGTCGATAAAGGCTTCTTCCGGCAGTTTCGGAAACAGCAGATCGCGGTAATGATACAGCAAACCGAGATTTTCAGGCTGTGCATAGTAATCGACCACCGCATCCACCTGTGACAATGACGGGCCGACATTGCCGCCTTTGCTGCCCAGTGTGCGCTTCATTTTGCTGATATCCTCTTTCAGAAAAACACGCAAACCCTCCCAGTCAATGCGGGCGGAGAGAGCGGTGGCGTTCCGCGCATGGGCGGCGGCGATGACCTCTGCAATCACACGGTCTTTGCTGAAAAAATAGACCGCGCCTGCGGTCAGGTTAAATGTGACAAGAAGGGCGATAATAATGCGCAACACGCGGCGGTTCTCCTTTAAACTCTGTGCCTTTTGTCTATAGATAGCACACTCCGCTGTGCTATAAAATAAAAGCGATGAAAATGAGGGTTTTGTACATTCTTGTTCTGCCCGTTCTGCTTGTCTGGGTCTTAACTGCTGTGGCATTGGCACAGGAGCCTGTGCGTCTTGACGGTGTGCCGCCGGATACGCCGCTTTACCGGTGGCTCAGCGAAACCGTGATTGAAAAATACAAAAACCGCGAACTGCCCGAAGGGGCGGAACCGTCCATCCGCTATGCCGGTATCCGCCGCGATGCGGAAAAGGCGCTGCATGCCAAAGGTTATTACCGTCCCGAAATCAGTTTTACCGCCGCAACGCAAAATGTCTTGAAGATTGATGCAGGACCGCTTTACACGATTGCGGCGATCAAATTGGAGGGAATAGACGGCGTGACCGTGGAAGGCATCGCGGCGGGGGATGCGCTGGAAGCGGAAAAAGTGCTGGCGGCGCAAAAAAAACTGGCGGCGGCGATTCGAAAGGAAAAATGTGTTTTCCGTCTAAAGCTGCGCAATGAGGTCGTGCTGGACCATGACAGCCGGAGCGCGGAGGTAAGCTTTGTGGCGGATGCGGGACAATCTGCGGTTTTTGGCGACACGGTTTTTGAAGGTGCGCCCTTTATAGATGACAAACATTTGCGCCGTTTTGTGAAATATAAGCAGGGTGATTGCTGGGATGCCGCGAAAATTGAAGCAACAAAAGCGGCATTGATCGGCACGGGGCTGATTAGTACGGTGAATGAAGTTCTGCCGGAGGTGCCGGATGAAAACGGGACAGTGGCGGTGCGTTTTGTCCTGCGCGAAACGGCGCGCCGGACATTGCTGCTGGGCGGCAGTTTTTACACAGATGAAGGCCCCGGTCTAACAGCGGAATGGCGGCACCGGAATTTTTTCGGCAGCGGCGAGGAATTATCCCTTGGCGTGAACGGGAATTTTCTGGAACAGGCCGCCAGTGCGGTTTTTGCAAAACCCTATTTTATGCGGGATGATCAAAAGCTGAAACTGTCCTCGACACTCGGGCGGGAGGATACCGATGCTTATGAAAAGCTCAGTTTTAAAAATACGGCGGATGTGGAACGCAAGCTGTCGGGAAAAATGACGGCGGCGCTGGGTACAGGGTTTGAAATCAGCCGCATCCGTGATGAAACAACGACTCTTTCACGGAATTTTGCGTTGTTTTCTCTCTCGGGGCAGTTGGCTTTTGATGACCGTGATGACAAGCTTGACCCGAAAAAAGGCATGTTCTTTAAATTACGGAGCGAGCCGAATCTTGATCTGTTCGGGGAAGCTGATCCGTTTTTAAAAAGCACAATCGAAGCCGCGACATATTTCGGGCTGGATCAGGACAGGGATACGATTTTGGCGGTGCGCGGTAAGCTCGGCAGTATTCTGGGCAGCGGTACGGGCAATATTCCCGCGTCCAAACGTTTCCATGCCGGTGGTAGCGGCTCGGTACGCGGTTTCGGTTATCAGGAGGCAGGGCCTGTTGCGGCAAATGGTGATCCGCTGGGCGGGCGCTCGGTGCTGGAAACATCGGCAGAGCTGCGTTTTAAATTAAAGGAAAAAATCGGCGGCGCGGTTTTTATCGATGGCGGCGGCGCTTATGATGCGGAATTCCCTGATTTTCAAGGGGGGTATTATATCGGTGCAGGGGTAGGCGCACGTTATTACACGGATTTTGGCCCGCTGCGTTTTGATTTGGCCGTGCCGCTGAATAACCGCGACCAGACGCAGCGCAACTGGCAGTTTTATATCAGTATCGGGCAGGCATTTTGATGATAAAGCAAAAGGATATGACAGCAAAACGGAAGCAGGGCGGCGCAGTCGCCGTACCGAAAAAAAAGCGCGGGTTGAAACTGTTCCGTCAGCTGGTCTGGGGCATATTCTCGCTATGCTTGCTGATAGTGATTGTGACGAGTGTCACGTTACAGCTGTTTCTGTTCTGGCTGAATTCGCAAAGCGGTGCGGATTGGCTGGCGCAAAAACTGGCGGCGGCATCCCGCAATACGGGTTATCAAATAACGCTGCAGGATTTTCGTCTGCACGGGCCGTACGGTGTACGTGCGTCTTATCTGGGTATTGCGGACGGGCAGGGTATTTTTGCAACGGCGAAAAACCTTGATCTGCGTTTGAATGTTTTTCCGCTGGCCTTGCGTCACATCTCCGTCAATATTGATGCCGCTTCCCTTGATCTGCTGCGTTTGCCGCAAGTGCAGGAAAATGCAGGAGAAAGCGCGGCATTTAAGTTGCCGGAAAAACCGGATATCTATTTTCACACCCTGTCACTGGATTTGCGTTTGCCGCATTTGAGGCTGTCGCCGGAGGTCGTGGCGGGTGGTTTGATATTGGGGCTGGAAAGCGTACAGAAACTGTCTTTGGGTGACGCGCCGCAATTGACAGCTGTTATTGTGCTGGATAACCCGCAAGGTACGGCGGCACAGTATTTGCCGGAACAGGCTGTTTACAAGGCGGCGGGGCAATGGGGCGGCACGAAACTGAAACTGGAGAATGCACGCGTACAGAAACGCGGGTTGTACGTGTTTGATCTGGCAGGCGGATATGACGGCGCAGAGCAGGTTTTTGATGTTTTGGCAAAAGGAGCCTTCCGTCAGCAGATACGCAGCGAAATCGGGCAGGAAGTGCGCGTTGAGCTGAATGCGGCAGGAAAAACAGATGCGGCGGAAGGTGCTTTGAAACTGGCGGGACAGATGGCGGGCGAGGACATCTCTGCCGTTCTGCCCTTTGCGCTGCGGGATAATTTTCTGGAATTGCCGTCACTTGCGGCACAGCTTCCCGGTATAAAGGCGGCAGGGACATTACGACTGAACCGCGAAACGCAGCTGGCAGAGGGAGAGGTCAAACTGACAGCGGCGCATTTCGGGCTGGCGGAAGCGCTGTTTGGTGTCAAGAACCTGCAAGGCAGCGGCAGTTTCGCCGTAACGCTGACCCACCCGCAGGACAGGCAGGAAATCGCAGGGGATATCAGCTTGCGGGATGTGAAATATGGCAGCACATCTCTTAAAAACGCCAAAATACATGTGACCGCGCAGGAGGACGGACGTCATCATGCCGCTTTTACAGTTGAGGGATATGATCGGGCGCCCTTCAAGGCGGAGGGGGCGCTGGTTGCCGATTTGACGGCACGGGAAGCCATGTTGGAACAAGCGCATTTGATGCTCGGTAAAGGAAGCGTTGCTCTCTCAGGCAGTCTCGGCATGGAAAAGCTGGCGCTGGATGCTGTGTTGGAAAATATTTCCCCCGATGCTGTGCCTTTTGTCGCGCTGGAAAACTATCCGGCGAAAATCACAAGCGGGAAGATCACATTAACAGGTACGCCGCAAAATCCGGAACTGGCGGTATCGGCAAATATCACCGGACGGATGCGCGCTGTCCGCGATGCGGGACTGAGCGCGGAAGGGCATTATAAAAACGGCGCGGCGGAAATCGCGCTAACCGGAAAAGGGCAGGGCGTGCGCCGTTTTGAAGCGGCGGCATCGCTGCCGGTGTCTTTATCGCTGTATCCGTTTGCATTTGATCTGCCTGAGGCGGCAAAAATCACAGGCCGCGCCAAGGGTGATTTTGATCTTGAGCAGGTGATCGCACCGTTCCTGTCGGCGGGGCAGGATTTATCCGGCGCGGTGAAGCTGGATGCTTCCTTATCCGGCAGCCTTGCAGAGCCTGTTTATGACGGCGGTCTGACCTTAGCCAAAGCGGCGTTCCGTGATGCCGAAACGGGTATTTTGCTAAAGGATATGAAGGGCGCGATGCATTTTGATCAGGCGGGAATGGTGCTGGAAAGCCTGACGGCAACGGATGGCGGCACAGGCAAGATGTCGATGACCGGCACAATCGGCATGGGTGCGGGGCGCGATGTGCCGGATGTCACGGCGCAGGTGAATTTACAAGGCATGCATCTTGTCCGCGCAACACATGCCAGCTCCATACTCAGCGGTGATGTTTCCGTTCTGCCGCAGCGCGGGCGGTATCTGTATCTTGTGAAAGGCAATGTGCTGCTGGATACGGTTCTGATTACGCTGCCGGAGCGGTTTGAAAAATCCATTCCTGCGCTGAATATCGTGACAAAGGACGAAGAAAAAAAAGCCGGTATGCTTGACCGCGTCGCGCTGGATTTAACGCTGAAAGCCGATCATAAGGTCTTTATACGCGGCTGGGGTCTGGATGCGGAACTGAAAGGCGCTTTGGCGGTGACAGGCACGCTGGAAGAACCGGATGTGCGCGGCACGCTGGGCCTTGTGCGCGGCCGTTATGAAGAACTGGGCAAGAATTTCAATATTTTGCGCGCCGATCTGCGCTTTCAAGGCACAATTCCGCCATCGCCCTATCTGGATATTCTGACGGAAACCAAAGCAGGCGATATCAAGCCGCGTATAGGCATTACCGGCACGGCGGAAGCGCCGCAAATTACCATTACCTCCGATCCGCCGCGCCCGCAGGATGAGGTGATTGCGCAATTGCTGTTCGGACGGGATGCGGGCGCGATTTCGCCCTTTCAGGCGGTGCAGCTGGCATCGGCCATCCGTCGTTTAACAACGGGGGAGCGCAGCGGTTTTGATCCGGTCGGTGATATTCGCAGCGCGGCAGGGCTGGATGATTTGCGCGTCGGCGGCGATGCGGAAGGCGGGGTCACGGTCGGTGCAGGGAAATATGTGACGGATAAAGTTTATGTCGAGGCAGAGACGGGAAGCGGAGAAACAGGCGGCGCGGCCAAGATTCAGATTGAAGTCACCCCTGATATTACGGTAGAAAGCAAGACCGGCACGACAGGCACAACGGGTGTCGGTGTGTTCTGGAAGCGGGATTATTAAAGATGGCCTCCACTCTTCTCCTCAGCGTTGAAAATGCCGCCGTTGCCTTTTCCGGCAAACCGGTTTTTGAATCGCTGTCTTTCCATGTTCATGCCGGAGATAAAATCGCACTGGTCGGCGCAAATGGTGCAGGCAAATCAACCCTGATGCGGATGATTACCGGCGAGCAGGAACTGGATGCAGGCGAGCGCTGGCAGGAGCCGGGCATCGCTGTCGGCTATCTGAAACAGGATATCATTCCCAAAGCCGGAGAAACGGTTTTTGACTATATCCTTGAGGAAATTACGGCAGATGAAAAAGCTGCGCATGAATATAAAATCGACATCGTAACGGAGGCGCTGGAGCTGGATAAAACCGCACCGATGGAGCGGCTCTCCGGCGGGCAGCTGCGCCGCGCCGCGCTGGCGCGTGTGCTGGTGGAGGAGCCGGATATCCTGCTGCTGGACGAGCCGACCAACCATCTTGATCTTGCCACCATCGAATGGCTGGAAAATTATCTCAACGCCTATCGCGGCACGGTGCTGTGCGTATCGCATGATAGGGCATTTTTGAGCAATGTCACCGATAAGGTTTTCTGGCTGGATCGCGGCGCGGTCAAAGTCTCGCCGCGCGGCTTTAAATATTTTGATGAATGGTCGGCGGAGCTGCTGGATCAGGAAGCGCGGGAACTGCGGAACCGCAAAAGCTTTGTCGCCGAGGAAATCGAATGGGCCTCGCGCGGGGTGAAGGCGCGGGTGAAACGCAATATGCGCCGCATGGCGCGGGTGCAGGAAATGCGCGCGAAATTAAAAGCGGATGAAAGCTCCTACCGCCGCGCCACGGCAAAGGTGACGCTGGCACCGCTGGCGGATATCGAAAAAACCTCGCAGGTGATGGCGGAATTTTACAATGTGTCGAAAAACTTCCGGACGGAAGACGGGCGGCGCATTCCGGTGATGAACGGTTTCAGCATCAAAATAAAACGCGGCGACCGTATCGGTATTCTGGGCAAGAACGGCTCGGGCAAAACCACATTTTTGAAACTTCTGACAGGGGAGATTCAGCCCGATGGCGGCAGTGTGAAATTGTCAAAAACGGCGGAAATTTCCTATTTCGATCAGAAACGGCAGGACCTTGTGCCCACGCAATCATTGTGGAAAACGCTGTGCCCGTCGGGCGGCGAATATGTCGATGTCAACGGCAAGCCGCGCCATGTTGCGGGATATTTGCGGAATTTCATGTTTGACCCCTCCGATATTCACCGCGCCGTCGGCACTTTATCGGGCGGGGAGAAAAACCGTTTGCTGCTGGCGAAAATTCTCGCCAATCCCGGCAATCTGCTACTGCTGGACGAGCCGACCAATGATCTGGATATGGATACGCTGGATATGCTGGAGGAGGCATTGGTCAATTACAATGGCACGCTGCTGGTGGTGTCGCATGATCGCGATTTCCTTGACCAGACCGTGACGCAAATTCTGGCCTTTGACAGCAGCGGTGAGGTGATGCGTGTGATCGGCGGCTATAGCGATTACCTCGCGGCATTAAAAGGCGAGCTGCTGGATGCGCCGCAAAAACCCGCACAGAAAAAAGCCGCCGCAGATAAAAATCAGGAAAACGCCCCGCAACAAAAACCGCAAAAAATGACCTATAAGGACAAGCGCGAGCTCGATCAACTGCCGAAAAAAATCGAAAAGACCGAAGCAACCATTACGGAATTAAAAGAGTTATTGGCGGATGCCGATTTATACGCCAGCGACCCTGAAAAGTTCCACGCCGCCGTCAAAGCACTGGCGGAAACGGAGGCCAAGCTGGAGCGTTACGAGCTGCGCTGGCTGGAACTTTCCGAAGCGGCGGAAACCGTCACCCGTTAAAGCCGTATTTTCCTATACGGCCTTTTCAGTTATCCCCGCGCAACATACCCTATCCCCCTTCATACTGCTTCTATTGTTCTTCGTGCTTTTGGCGTAGATAGTCAATCGTTGCAGTCATCTCTGTGCCCAGAAATTCTGCATCGTAATAATCCGTTCCCGGAATTTTATCTGCGGAGATCCAGAATGTTTCCCTAGCATCGGTTATTACTACATGTTCATGCCAAATTCTCCACCATGCCAACTTGTAGATTCTGTTTTCTTTGCCGTGAGGTCGGCTGAATCTCACAAGAATGGGTTGGTCTTTCTTGACTGTTTGCCAGTCTTTTGATTGATCTTTCAGGATTCTTATCGGCGTGATAGGCATAGTGTAAAAAAGATGACCATCATCGTCTTTATCTTTGTCGTTCCATGAAAAACTAGATACAAATCTGCCAAGAAAGACCAAGTCAGCTTTGGCTTTTTGTATGTATTCTTGACGTGCTACTTCATAGGCTCTGTCAACCACAATCGAAGATGTGCCACGACCGTAAATAATATATTTCTTTCCAAAACTTTCTTTTTCTCTAAAGTAATCAACACCATCCGGATAGTTAAACAAAATCGGCATTTGCTGTGAAACTAAGATTGTTGCTCCAGCAGGAAGTTTGAATATCTCTTCGACCTCTATTGCCGGATGTCTAAACTCATCCTCTGGCACAGAAGAATCGTGCACAGTTCCCAAGACAACAATGTCAGCTGCGTTATAAGCCTTGTCGATCTTTGCTTTCTGTGCTTCAGTTAATGCATATATTTCGTTTGGCTCATCACTATTTGCGGCGTAGAGGAACACCGTGTTGGCAAAAGCTGTGATGATCATCAGAGCAATAATTGCCAATTTTTTCATCTTGCCCTCACCTAAAAGAATTAAAATATATTCACGATTTTAAAAATGCTGCTGACGGGTCAGTAAACCGCCTTTTGCAAAATGCCTTACTGCTGCCGCTGCCACATATCGGCATAGACGCCTTTTTTCTTGAGCAGTTGTTTGTGGGAGCCGCGCTCGACAATGCCGCCTTCGTCAAGGACGAGGATTTCATCGGCGGAGGTGACGGTGGAAAGGCGGTGTGCGATCACCAAAGTGGTGCGGCCTTCGGAGACTTCTTTCAGGCTTTTGAGAATATCCTGCTCGGTTGCGGAATCGAGGGCGGAGGTGGCCTCGTCAAACAGCAAAATCGGCGGGTTTTTCAAAATCGTGCGGGCAATCGCGACGCGCTGTTTTTCCCCGCCCGAGAGTTTCAAGCCGCGTTCGCCGACCAGCGCATCATAGCCTTCGGGCAGTTTGCGGATGAATTCGTCAATATGGGCGAGCTTCGCGGCACGAATGACCTCTTCCTCCGTCGCGCCGGGGCGGCCATAGGCGATATTATAACGGATCGTATCATTAAACAGCACCGTATCCTGCGGCACAATACCGATGGCGGCACGCAAACTGTCTTGCGTCACATCACGCAAATCCTGCCCGTCAATCCGTACCGCACCGTCATTGACATCATAAAAACGGAACATCAAGCGGCTGATGGTCGATTTGCCCGCGCCGCTGGGGCCGACAACGGCGATGGTTTTTCCGGGTTCCACCGTAAAGCCGACGCCTTTGAGAATGTCGCGTTTGGCATCATAGCTGAAATGCACATCCTCGAATTCGATTTTGCCGCCATTCACCGCCAGCGGTTTCGCATTATCCGCATCTTTAATTTCGCGGTCGATACGCAGCATCGAGAACATATCCTCCATATCCGTCAGCGACTGCCTGATCTGGCGATAGACAAAGCCGAGAAAGTTCAGTGGCAGATAGAGCTGGATCAAATAGGTATTCACCAGCACAAAATCGCCCAGCGTCATATTGCCTGCCACCACGCCGCCGCCTGCCATATACATGACGATGACCAGCCCTGCGGAAATAATCGCCGCCTGCCCGATATTGACGACCGACAGGCTGGTGATGGATTTCACGGCGGCCTCTTCATAGCCTGCCAGCGCGACATCGTAACGGCGGGATTCATGGTCTTCATTGCTGAAATATTTGACGGTTTCGTAATTCAGCAAGCTGTCCACGGCTTTGGTATTGGCCTCGGTATCGCGTTCATTCATGCTGCGGCGGAATTTCAAACGCCATTCCGTGGAAACCAGCGTAAAGGCGATATAGGCAAAGATCGTCACAAAGGTAACCAGCGCATACCAGAAATTAAACATGTACCAAAGCACGCCGCAGACCATGAAAATTTCGACCAGTGTCGGCACGATATTGAACAGCATGAAGCTCATCAAAAATTCAATACCTTTGACACCGCGTTCGATGACACGGCTCAATCCGCCTGTCTGCCGCGTAATGTGAAAACGCATCGACAGCGCATGCAGATGCTGAAAGGTTTCCAGTGCCACACGGCGCATGGCGCGTTGCGTGACTTTGGCAAACAGCGCCTCGCGCAATTCCTGAAACACCACCGTCATCACACGCGCGCCGCCATAAGCCAGCAACAATGCCGTCGGCACGGCCAGAACAAGGGTTTCGGTCGGGGTGACGGTCAGCGCATCCACCGCCTTTTTGTAAAGAAGCGGCATATAGACATTGGTGACCTTCGCGCAAATCAGCGCGATAATCGCCAGCAAGACGCGGAGCTTGATCTCGTTTTCGCCTTTCGGCCACAGATAGGGAATTAGCGTCCCTAATGTACGCCATTGCGAATTCTGTTTTTCTGTCTTGTCGTTTTTCATGCCACAAGCATCTTACCCTGTTTCAAAGGCAAGGCAAGACCGGCCTGTATGATTTAACGGTCTTTTTTGGGCGGCGTGTTGCGGGGCATATGGCTGTGCCGATGCCCTGCATCTTCCTTCATGGCAGGGGTAATCCTGATAATCAGCGGTTCGGTGATAACGCGTACCGGCGCTTGCTCCAGAATTTTTTCGGCCTGACGCGCCAGTAATTTATCCTGAATTCCCTGCGCCTGTGCCTGCATGATGAGGGCGACAACGATATTGGGCGCTTTTTCCTTATCCAGAAGATCATTGACGGCGGCTTTGAAATCCACCCCTGCAAGCAGTCCGAATTTATCCAGCGTTTCCGCATTGGTTTCGCTGTTTTCGCCTTTGCGGTGCGCTTCAAAAGCATCGGCAAGGTAACGCAAAATCTGCGCATTTTTGCCAAAACCGAAAATTTCGTCATTATCCAGCGCGTCACTGTTGCGGGAAAAACTGATGCCGCCCGGAAGGTTGGCCATTTTTTGCGCTTCAATATCCGTTTGGTCGCGGTCGACATAGGCGGCGATACTGTCGGCCGCGGCATAATGCCGCATCACTTGTGTCATGGTTTTCAGATTGTAGAAATCCAGCCGCCATTGTGCCTGAAAATACTGCTCATAAGCCATTTCGCCGGCAAATTGCGCCGCCTCTTCATGGGTTTTTGTTTTGATGTCTTCATCATATGTGTCCTGATAGGCCACGCCCATATCCGCGTAATCGGGGAAGTTGCTCTGATAGGCATCCCAGATTTCCGGCGCGGCGTTTTGTTTCATTTCATGGGCGATACGCACGGCAATCGCCTCCGCACCTGCCTCCGATGCCAGCTCCATCGCCATTGCGTAATGGATATCTTTCCCGATCGCTGCGCGGCTATGGGCGCCGGTTTTGTTTTGATAGACATGCACCAGCTCATGTATCAGTGTGGCGGTCAATTCGGCATCATTATTGTTTTTATCCAGATGAACGGCTTCCAGTTCCGAATCGTAATAGCCGTGCAGACCGGCGGGCATCTCTTCCAGCGAGAAACGCAGATCTTTCTGCGCGCGGATAAATTCAATCAAGGCCTTGCCTGCGGCGCCGCCTTTTTCTTCAATATTGTCAAGAATATCCGCTAGACGCTGTTCCGCCTCATTCTCGGGGCTGTCGCCATTTAACGGATCAAGACAGTTATTGCGGAATTCCAGATCTTCTTCCGCCCAGCGTGACGTCGGGATCGGTGCCTGTGCCGGAATCGGCTCCCGTCCGTGCCCGTTTGATGGCTTCTCCGGAAGCGACATGCAGCCGATCGGCCCCATCGCAAGCAGCCCCATAATAATACTCGTGCGGAAGCGGTGGCGAAGACGCATTTTCGAAAAACCGTTTTTTGTTCTGAAAGCCATGCACACTCCTGCTGTTTTGCACCGTGAGGCTTAAAAACGCCCCTTATAATATTTACCATAATTATAACATAAAAAGCAAGGAAAATCATGGTCTAAGCATGTGATGCAGGAGAATCTTGTACAAATCGATGATATGATTATGATGTTGTGTTTCGGTTTTAAAAGAATTGACGGAATTTTATGCAGCATTTCGCGACATTGGGGCATCTTTTGGGCGGCATCGGGATTTTCCTGCTGGCGATCTCGCTTTTGACGCGCGGATTGAAATCGGCGGGAAGCGAGTTCCTACGCCGCATGATGGCAAAATGGACGAAAACGCCTTTGCACGGGCTAGGGCTGGGGCTGGGCGTAACGGCGATTTTGCAGTCCTCCAGCGCCACGACGGTGATTGTGCTGGGGCTGGTCAATGCCGCTATCCTGACCATCGGTCAGGCGATCTGGGTCATTATGGGCAGTAATATCGGCACGACGCTGACGGGCTGGATTGTCACGGTTGTCGGCCTTGATTTTGATATCAAACCCTTTGCGCTGCCGCTGATCGGTATCGGTATGCTGGCGCAGGTCTTCATCAAATCGCCGCGCGCCGATGCATTTGCGCTTGCGCTGACGGGTTTCGGGCTGTTTTTTCTGGGGATTGATATTTTAAAAGATGCTTTTGCCGGATATGCCGATCAGATCAATCTGCAAGACATCAACGGCAAGGGCGGTTTTTACCTGATTATGATGTTTCTTGTCGGTTTTGCCGCCACTGTGGCAACGCAATCATCCAGCGCCGCCGTGGCCTTGATTCTGACGGGGACGGCGGGCGGATTGATCGGCTTGCCGGAGGGCGCGGCGATGGTGATCGGTGCAAATCTCGGCACCAGTACGACAGCGGTGCTGGTCGTGATCGGTGCGGAGCCGGATGCCCGCCGCGCGGCCTCCGCCCATGTCTTGTTTAATCTGATTACCGGTATCGTCGCGCTGGCGATTCTGCCGCTGATGCTGAAATTCATCGCCGAAATCACACAGGCATTGGATCTGCCTGCATCGGACACGGTTAGTCTTGCCTTATTTCATACGGTTTTTAATGTGATGGGGGTGATGCTGCTTTCTCCCTTCGTGCCGATGCTGACGCGTTTTCTGGAGCGGTCTTTCATGAGTGCGGAGGAAGAAGAGGGTCGTCCGCGCTATCTGGATGATACGACGCTGCATATCCCCGCTATGGCGCTGGATGCGCTGGTGCGTGAATTGGGACGGTTGCAGAATATCGCCGCCCGTGCCGCTTTGGCTGTGATCGTCGATACGCATGATGATGATTTCCACGCAGATGTGCAGGCCGCGATCCGTTACCGCGCCGCTTTGGCAAAATTATCGGCGCGGATTGACGGTTTTGCCGATGCGCTGGCACAGCAGCGTCTGCCAGATGATACGCTGCTGCGTTTGCAATATGCTTTGCGCGTTAACCGTTACCTGCATGAATTTGTCCGCTTGTCCGGCGCGGTCGAGGCGCTTGTACCTTTGCAGGAAAAAAAGAAACTGCCGCCGTCGCTGCTGAAGGAAAACCGTCAGTTTCTTGACCGCTGTATAAAATTCCTGACATTGCTGGAAGAACGGAAACCTTTGCCGAAAACGGCTTTGGCGCTGTTGAAAAAAGACGGCGGTTCTTTGAAAGATGCCCTGCTGAAAGCCGGCGTCCGCAAGGCCGTCAGCGTGTCCGAACTGTCGGCACTGCTGGATGCCGCCAGCCATGCGCGGCGTATGATGGAACAGGCGATTAAATCACAACGCTATCTGAAAATTCTGGAAGACGAACAGCAGAATGTCACGGAAGAGAAAAAACCGGAAACGCTGCCGCCTGTTTTCGAGATTGAAGAAGCCGCCGGCTGACATTCTCCGCAAGACGGTTCTCGATTCCGACATTGACAGTATTATGGCTTTTGTTTTATAAAAATAAGCTGCATATCCATCTCGCGAAAGGGAAGAGTGATGAGCGCCCCCAAAAAAACCGTGAAGAAAAAAACGCCCGAAAAGAAAACAGTCAATAAAAAATCCGGCAAAGGAAAACAGCCGGAGAAAAAAACTGTGAAAAATGACAAGCCGCTAACGCCCAAGCAAAAGGAAGCGGCTTACCGCAAGCTGCTGCGCGGCATTGACGGATTGTCGCTGATGAAGGCGCTGCGCGAAAATACCGAATTGGGGCATACCGAAAATGTCCGCTTGATGGTTGATGAATGTTATTTGAAACACCATAAGCCGCAAAAAAGTAAAAAGAAAAAACAGGATGGCTCAAAAGGGCGTTTGTGGAAAGATGCGCTTGACTGGACGCTGCCGACCGCTGCCGCAAACGGTCAGGCCGCAATTGCAAAAATTCTGCTGGATGCCGGTGCCGATATCGGGACAATGGAAAACAATGCGCTGCATATGGCGGTTTTGAAAGGTCATTCCGAAATTGTCGATCTGTTGCTGGAACATGGTGCCGATCCGCGTTCGGAGAATGACCAGCCTTTGCGCTTTGCCGCCACGGAAGGCCGCGCCGATATTGCTGAAAAACTGATCGCCGCCGGTGCGGATGTGCATGTCAAAAATGATGATCCGCTGCGCTGGGCTTCTGCCAAAGGCCATACGGATACCGTAAAGGTTTTTCTTGCCGCCGGTGCGGATGTGCATGCCGATAATGAAGGCGCGCTGCGCCGCGCTGCTGCTGCGGGACATGCCGGGACAGTGAAAACACTGCTGGAAGCCGGTGCGGATATTGATAAAGCATTGGAACATGCCGTGCTGCGCGAGGAAAAATTCGCTATGACGGCGCTGAAAATGCGCACACAGGACGGCTGGCGCGTGATTGATGATTTCACAGTCGCGCACAGTACCGGCAATGGTGAGAAAATGCCGTCGCTGACAACAATCTTCAGTTTCTTCGCCAATGAGGTGGCGGTCACGGCGTCGGTTCCCGAAAACCCTGTGCCGAGTGCGCCAAGCCTGCAAAGCTTTAACGACTATGCCGATAAAGCCAAGCTGGAAGAGGCGGAAAAAATCTTTGAAACCCATCGCAATCAGCGTTGGGAGGAAAAGAAAGCCGCTGATGCCGCAAAACGTACCACGCTGAAAAAATGACGGCAGAAAAACCCGGTTTTGAAGCTGCGGCGCTGATGGCGCTGGAAGAACATTATCCTGACTGTGTCTGTGCGATTGCCGCAGGCTCGGTTTTGCGCGGTGAAGCCACCGAAAAATCCGATATTGATATGGTTGTGCTCTACGGGGATGATTTCACCGATATCCACCGTTTTTCCGCTGTGGTCGCAGGATGGCCTTTTGAATTTTTCGTGCATAATGCGCAGGCGCAGGATTATTTTATGGATCGTGACCGTCAGCGTGGCATGTGTGTGATGATGGATATGATCGCAAACGGACGGATTCTTCCTGAAAATGCACCGCTTGCCCTGGCGCAGCGTGCAAAAGCCGAAAAACTGATAGCGGCAGGGCCTGACCCGTTGACCGAAACGGAAATCGAAGACCGCCGCTATTTCATTACCGACACGCTGGATGATCTGGATACCTGCAAAGCTGCTCTAGATATGTATGGTACGTTGGCCAATCTTTACAACCAGCTGGGTGATTTCTATCTGCGGGCGCAAGGCAAGTGGTCGGGGCACGGCAAGGCGCTGGGGCGTATACTGCGCCGTGAAGATGCCGCGCTGGCGGCGGAATTCGAACAGGCTTTTACCGCGGCCTACGGGCGTGATTATGCGCCGGTGATGGCGCTGGGCGAAAAGATTCTGGCCCCTTATGGCGGGCGCTGTTTTGCCGGTTTAAAACGTGCGGCATCGGGAGACTGGCGCAGTTTCGGCAAAGAGACAGGTTAAACACGCTCCCTAGACAAAACCCTCCATATCCTTACAATGAAACAGGTTGCGAAACAGGTTGCCGGATATTCCGGGGAGGAGGGTGAAATATGCACGGTTTTGCCGTCATCACAGTCATTTTTATCATATCTTTACTGGCATTCCCGAAATACCGTCTTCACATTGTCGGGGGATCGGTGCTGATCGGACTGCTGCTTTATTTCACGACGGATAGCGATATCCGTGAACAGCGCACGGCCTTTCAACGGATTAAGCAGGCCGAAGTTGCCGTTTTCGACGCGGTGCTGGAATGGAACGGGGCGGATTCGTCCTTTCACGGGCGTGTGCGTAATTCTTCACGCCACCATCTTGGCGAGGTCGGTATCGGCATCGCGGTGGTGGCCTGTATGGAACCGGAGGATTTTCAGGCCGCGATAGCCGCATTAGCGGAACGGGATGTTTTGCGCGATACCGGCAAGGAAGCTAATGATGAAAAATCACTTCTGCAGACAAAGCCGCGGGTTCTGGAGAATGGTGTCTTTATAGATACGCGCCGCGAGAACCGCGCTGATGTGCTGAAACATGCAAAAATAAAGACACAATCCTTTTTTCTGGGCAATGTTGATTTAAAATGCGGCCTTGTTGAAAGCAGAGTCGGCACAACCGTTCTTGAAGGCGGTTTGCCGCCGGGGCGGGAACGTGAGATGGTGATGCCGCTGTCTTTTGACATCCCACTGCCTGAAAAAGGACATATTCTATGGTATTGGGGCGTTGATTCCGCTGTCGCGCAGGAAGCTGTTGTACAACGGGAAAATGACGCTAAAATTGAAAACGGAACAACCGGGCAAACCGGCGCAACGGAACTGCCGGAAAAAACCGATTTAAAACAAATAAGTAAAGAGAAATAAAGGAGACTGCCTTATGTACCGCGTTCTTATTGGTACCCTGATTATCGCTGCCGCAGGATTTTTTCTGTATAGCACGCAAAAAGCAACCGTATCGGATGTCATGGAAGCGGCATCCGACAAGAACCGTATCGCAGTACAGGAAGAAGAAGCACCACCCGCGGCTGAGAATCTCGTTATGCCGCCTGCCGGCGAAGCGGCGGCAATGGCGGAGGAGCCTGTTCCCAGTGAAGAAGAGCTGGCAGTCATTGAAAATGATTTGCCGCGCGCCTATTTCGTCAATTTGAAACACGGTGATGTGGTGACAAGCCCGTTCAAAATTGAATTCGGTATCGAGGGCATGAAAATCGCCCCCGCCGGAACTTATGAGACGGGGACAGGGCATTTTCATCTATTGATTAATACGAAACTGGATGAAGAGTTTCTGGAAGACCCGCTTCCCGCCGATGATAATCACATCCATTTCGGCAAAGGCCAGACGGAAACCGAGCTGACGCTGGAGCCCGGCGAATATACGCTGCAACTGGTGATGGGCGATGGCGACCATATCGTGCATAACCCCTCCGTGACATCGGATATTATCACGGTCACGGTTAGCGAATAACCTGTCTGACAGGAAAGGGACAAGCGGTATGCCGTATCAGGGAATCCGGAAGATGTACAAGGCGGCCAAACATGATTACCGCCGCCGCGCCCGTCCCGGTACGGCTCCCGGCACATTGCACAGTTTTGATGATACGGCGCCGACGAAAATTTCGGGCTTTGGTTATGACGGCGAGAATTATGCCGAAGAGGAATTAAAAACGGCGGAAGAGGCGCTGGCCTTTACCAAAAAATGGGAAACCTCATGGATCAATATTGACGGGCTCGGCGATATCGAGCTTTTGCGCAGTCTGGGTGCGGCGTTTTCCATCCATATGCTGGCTATGGAGGATGTGATTAATGTGCATCAGCGCCCCAAAGTCGAAGAATATAAGGAGAATTTGTTTATTGTCACGCGAATGGCGCGGTTTACCGGTGAAAAACGCGAACGCAATCTTGATATTGAACAGGTCAGTCTTTTTCTGGGGAAAAACCACATCCTCAGCTTTCAGGAACGGGAAGGCGATGTGCTTGACCCCGTACGCGAACGGCTGCGTCACGGCAAGGGACGTATTCGCGGTGCGGGTGCCGATTATCTGGCTTATGCCATTCTGGATACGATTGTTGACGGTTATTTCCCTGTTTTGGAGGAATACGGCGAAACGCTTGACGATATGGAAGAGATTGTTTTCGCCAATCCCACGCCTGACACATTAACGCAAATTCATGATATGCGGCGCGAATTGTTGTTGCTGCGCCGCGCCATCTGGCCGCAGCGTGAAGCCGTCAGCGGCTTGACTTACGAATATCAGGAATTTGTGCGGGAAGATAACCGCGCCTTTTTCCGCGATTGTCACGACCATGTCATCCAGCTGATTGATATTGCCGAAAGCCAGCGCGAAAGGCTGTCGGGTCTAAGCGATCTTTATATCTCGAGCATCAGCTATAAGATGAATGAGGTCATGAAAGTTCTGACCATTATTGCGACGATTTTTATTCCGCTGGGCTTTATCACCGGACTTTACGGTATGAATTTTGATCCCGGTGCTTCGCCGTGGAATATGCCCGAGCTGGGGGCGCGTTACGGTTATCCTGTGGCTTTGAGCGTGATGTTTGCGGTTGCCGGAGGCTTTCTCTGGTATTTCCACCGCAAGGGCTGGCTGTTTGAAAATTCCCTTGCCGCAGATCAGCGCGGGAAGAAGGATAAATAATCCGGTCCGTTTTTAAGAAAACGGCCAGAACAGCGGAATGATAATCACAGCGGTAATACCCATCAGAATATTCATCGGGATACCGACTTTCAGAAAATCATTGAATTTATACCCCCCTGCCGCATAGACGAAGGTATTGGTCTGGTAGCCGATCGGTGTTGCAAAACTGGCGGAGCTTGCCAGCATCACCGCAACGATAAAGGGACGAGGATCATAGCCCAGACTGGTGGTCAGCCCGATAACAATCGGCGTTAAAATAACCGCAACGGCATTATTGGTTACAATCTCCGTCAGCAGCGATGTCAGGAAATAAATCGCCAGCAGGATATAGAACGGCCCCAAAGATTTCACAAAAGAGACAAACTGGTCGACCAGCAGTTTTGCCGCGCCGGTATTTTCCATTGCCGCACCGATGCCCAGCATACCGAAAATCAGCAGCAGAATACCCCAGTCAATGGTGCGGTAGGCTTTCTCGGGCGTGACGCAGCCGGTCAGAATGACAATGACCGTCCCCGCCATGGCCAGACCGGCAATCGGCATAAAACCGAGCGCGCTGAAAACAACGATACCGACAATGACGGCAAGGGCAAGCGGTGCTTTTTTCCAGTCAAAAGTTTTTTGGCGAATTTGCGAGGCGTTGAAAATCTGCTCGTTCTCAAACAGCCGTTCCAGCTCTTCCTCCGGTCCTTCCAGAATCAGCGTATCACCGTCCATCAGCGCGGTTTGCGCCAGATCACCGGTGATGCTTTTGTCTTTCCGGTGCAGACCGATAACATAGCAGTTATAAGCACGGCGCAGACGCAGATCTTTCACCCGCCGCCCGACAAAATTCGATGCGGGGGCCAGAACGCCTTCCGTGACCATCAGTTTCTGTGCCGGCATGGGTTCGCTGAAATGTGCTTTTTGCGGGTCGAATTCAATACCGATATGGTGTTTCATTTCGATCAGCTCGTCCTTGTCCAGTTTAAAGACAAGACGGTCACCGGCCTCAAGCGGAATATCGCGGAAGGTGGAGATACGCGCATTTTCATCATCATCCGCGCCGGGGCGCAGTTGCTGCAGCAGCATTTTGATGGCTTTGCCCACGCCCATGCGCGTGCCGCTTTCCTGACGCACCAGATCAATAATCTCGT
This sequence comes from Pseudomonadota bacterium, assembly GCA_013285465.1. Classification (NCBI taxonomy): domain Bacteria; kingdom Pseudomonadati; phylum Pseudomonadota; species Pseudomonadota bacterium. The sequence continues at coordinate 2,245,227 of CP053449.1, read as the reverse complement.
AATCCTCGCTATCGGTAAAGCGGACATCATTCAGCGTTTTGCCGACCAGCGGCGAATCAACGGGGATAATGGCCTCGGCCATAAAGCGTTTTTGCGCCCGCTCTTCCGCAAATTCATCCAGCGGCGGGTTACGCTCAGGCAGCAGGAAACGTCCTGCCAGTGACATAAAACCGATTCCGACCACGGCGCGGATAATGCCGGGCAGGGTAATCTCGAACATGCCGAAGGCATCCTGCCCGTATTCCTGCGCAACACCGTTGACGAGAATATTGGTCGAGGTGCCGATCAGCGTGCAGGTTCCGCCGATAATCGCGGCATAGGAGAGCGGAATCAGATATTTGGACGGAAAGGTTTTCAGCTTATGCGCCAGCGTAATGACCACAGGCGTCAGAATCACGACAATCGGAATATTGTTCATAAAGGCCGACAGCACCATGACAATACCGATCATGGAGATAATGCCGAGATATTTGTTACGTGTGGAAAGCTTCAGCAAAAAACGTCCCAGCGCATCAATAACGCCGGTCTGATCCAGCGCGGCACTGATCACGAACATGCAGGCGATTGTAATCGGTGCGGAATTGGAGAAAACGGCGAGCATGTCATCTGTGCTGATTGCTCCCAGCAGCAGCAGAACCACCATTCCCGTCAGGGCAACGATATGCGGCGGCATGCGCTCCCGCGAGAAAGCGACAAATGTGCCGATCAGTACCGCAAAAGTCGCAGTAACAAGCATCCATTCCGGCATCGTGATAGGCATGTTTTTTGTCCCTGTTTTTATCGGGCTAGCTTGGCGCAGCGTGTTTGTTTTGTCAAGTTTCCGGCGCTTCCGCCGGTGCGGTGAAATACGCGGCCAGCACATTGTAATGCTGTATGCAGCGCCATCCGCCATATCCCATCAATGCCAGCGATAAGATGACAACAGGAATGGAAAAATGGATGAAAATCAGGAACCCGCCTGCCGACACGATATAGCGGGCATGTTTTTTACGCTCCAGTTCAAGCCGTATCTCCTGCGGGATATTTTTTGCGCCGCGTTGTTCCAGCTCATATCTGAAATCATAGAACCAGCTATAGGGCTGTTCCTCCAGCGCGAAAAAGCTGCGCCCGTTCCGAAGCAGCAAAACGGCATCACAGACCAGCAGCAGCGTCAGTATCAATCCGGCATTGCCGATCCAAGACATTTTGATGACGGCAAAACCGATTGTTGCCATGAGCGAAGAAAAAGCGGCACCCATCAGCATCAGCATCGCCAGTTGCGTACGCGTCATGGCGGCTTTTTGATGGCGTGGATCCTGCTCTTGCATGAGAGAAATAGCCGTGATGCTGTTAGGGAAGGGAGAGTTCTGTTGTGGCAATGACCTGTGCTTCAGGCGAGCGCGGGTCTTTTACCAGAGTCAGTATCAGCTGACCGCCGGAGAGATTATGGCCTTCCGGCGGGGTCAATCTGACAAATTTTTGAATTTGGTCAACTTCGCGGTAGATGCGTACCCATTGTTCCGTTGTCACAGGCACATCTTCTTTTCCGGGAAGGCGGTGCACAACACTAAGATGGGCGGCGGCTTCACCATTGCCGCTGCGGCTGAAGGTAATACCTAAACCGGCATTCCCCTGTTCGTTTTTGGCCAGAGCGGCGGAGACGATATCCATAGAGGAATTGACGGTTCCGTGCTGGATGACAATCGGCACGGCGACGCCGTAAAGCGCCTGAATTTCAAAACTGGCCTTTTGTTTGCCGTCGCTGCCGCTACCGTCCCGCTCCTGATTGCGCAGCGGCACTTCACGGAACAGCAAATGACTGTGATAATCGCCATCGGCGAGATCTTTCGGGCGTCTGACCATGACACGGATGACCTGACGTTCGCCTGGTTCCAGCGTGAAACGCTTGGGCGTGAATTTCAGCATTTTCTCGGCGGAATATTCAAAGGTATCGCGGCGTTCCGTGACGCCGCTTTCGGTCATCACCTGATTGATAATCTGCAAATCATAGCGGCGCGGCACATCCGATTTATTGGCAACATTCAGTTCCTGAATCCGGCCATCCGGCGCAATATCGACACGGTGCGGTGAAATAAACAACACGCTGCCTTCGGTCTGCGCAAGTGCAGCACCGCCGCCCGCGGCAAAAACGCCGACGGCCAGAATGACAATAAAAAGCAGCTTATTAAAGGTCATGTTCATTAAGATTTTTTTTAAACACCTTACACATTGCCAATTATAAACAAAAGCCGCGGGAATGTCATAGAAATAATCACCTATACCTTATTTCACGATCGCAAACAGAAAAACCGTGCAAAGCCCGAAATAGATTGTGACACCGGTAATGGCGGTGATGGTTGTGAGGATCGGTCCGGTAATCATAGCCGGATCTTTCCCCATGCGTTTGATCAGAAACGGCAGCGTGCCGCCCAGCACACCGGCAACAAAGACATTCACCGCCAGAGCCGTACCGGTAATAATGCCCAGAATGATATTCTGTTCCATGAAATAGGCGATGACACCGAACAGATAGCCCAGCGCAATACCGTTCATCACACCGACGACAACCTCTTTACGCAAGGCTCGCCAGTAATCACCCAGCCGTGCTTCGCCCAGCGCCATGCTGCGGATGGAAACCGACAGCGCCTGAATGCCGACATTTCCTCCCATATCGGTAATCATCGGCAGGAAGGCGGCAAGGATGGCGGCTTTGGCAATCGTATCTTCAAATCCCGCAATAATGCTGACGGCTGCCAGATTCAGGAAAACATTAAAAACCATCCAGGGTAGACGCATTCCGACAGCGGCACGCGGCGGTGTAAAAAAACTTTCCTCAATCGCGCCCGCACCGCCGATTCCCGCGAGGTCTTCCGCCAGTTCGTAGGAGAGCAGTTCCATCGCCGTTTCCGCCGTGACCACACCGACCAGCACATTGCTATGCGTCACCACGGGAATCATTTTCAAATGGCGGGAACGGATGCGTTCGGCGATATCAACGGGGTCGTCATTGACGCGTGCGGCAAAAACATTGATATTCATCACTTTTTCAACTTTTTTTTGCGGGTCTGCGCTCAAAAGCTCGCGCAGGGATAAAACGCCTTGTAGACGTTTTTTGCTGTCCACCACATAAAGATAACCCGTATGGGTCAGCGTGGACGGAATTGTGCGCACGGCATCCAGAACCTCTGCGACGCTTTTTCCCGCCGGAATGGCGAGATAATCAAGGCTCATCTCCGCACCGACCATGCCTTCACCGTAAATCGAAAGTGCCAGCACGTTTTCGGCAATTTCTTTGGGCAGGGAGGCAATCAGCGTATCGCGTGTTTCTTCCTTCACATGCGCCAGAATATCAACGGCGATACGCGGCGGGATCAGTGCCAGCCATGCAGCGGCATTTTTCCCCTGCACTTCTTCTTCCAGAAGATAGGCGGCAAATTCCGGCGGCAGCTCCGACAGGATATGCGCCGCCTGTGCCTTGTCGATAAATTCCAGAAAGGGCAGCACCACGATTTTTGGTGCTTCGTTCAAAGCCGTTGCCACACGCATATAGGAAATATGCGGCAATAGCTGTTTCGCTTCCTCGAAATGCCCTTCTTCCAGACAATCGGACAGCTTATCGGAATATTCTTTCAGCCTTTCGGGCAGTATCAGCATGGAAATATCCTGCAAGAGAAAATAAGCCGGCGACATATCCGGCAATTTTTGAATTATAGCGCAGGAGGGGGCCGCCGTCATGCAAGAATAGTTGTTTTTGACAGCCGAAATATATCGGCGCAATATACTCTTTATGCAGGATATGCGGAAATATGATTTTTAAAAGGCGAAATAATGATTGATCGGGCACGGATAAAACCGTTTTTAATCTTGCTGATTGCGGCATTGCTGTTGCTGACGCATTTCTGGACAACATCGCGCTACCCTTCCTTGAATGCCAAGGCTGTTCTGGCGGCTTCCGCACCTTTATCCAGTCTCGGCTTTCATCCGGTCTTCGAGATCAAACCTGACTTTCCTTTTTGGAAAAAAGTGCTGCTGGATACGCTGAACTGGATGGATACCAACCGTAAGGGAATGACATTCGCCTTTTTATTCGGCGCGTTTTTGCTGGCGATGCTGCCGCTGCTGCGCAATATCCGTTTTAAAAACGGTTTCGCCGGAAGCTTGCTGGGGCTGGGGGTCGGCGCGCCGTTGGGGGTCTGCGTCAATTGCGCCGTACCGATTTCCAAAGCCGTCCGTGATGCGGGGGCAAGTCTGCAAACCGCGCTGGCGGTGCTGATTGCCTCGCCGACCATGAATGTGGTGGTCGTATTGATGATGTTTACAATTTTTCCCTTCTATGTCGGGCTGGCAAAAATTCTCCTGACGCTGTTTTTTATTCTGGTGATGATTCCGCTGGCTTGCCGTGTTTGTTTTAAAAAGGAAACGGCGGCGGAAGTCGTACCGCCGACAGAGGGAAAAGGCTTGAAGATGGATTTTTTGGTGCCGGAGGACGGCGAATTCCGTACATGGTCTGCGGCTTTTATATGGGCGGTGAAAAGCTATTTCAAAAGCCTGTTCTTCCTTTTAAAAACGATTTTGCCGTTGATGATCCTGTCGGGGTTTCTCGGCACATTACTGGTGACAATTGTTCCCTGGGATATGTTCAGCGGGCTTGGTGATGAAACGCATTTCGGAAAAATGCTGCTGGTGATGCTGGCGCTGGCAGGGTTGGGATCGTTTCTGCCATCACCGATTGCCTTTGATGTCATTATGTCCTCGGTGTTGTTACAGGCGGGTGTGCCGCTGCAATATGTTGCGGTGATGCTGTTTACGCTGGGAACATTCAGTATCTATGCTTTTTTGATTATCTGGCGCTTTGTGTCATTCCGCGTTGCCTGCTTTCTGTTCGGGATGACAATGGCACTGGGGATGGCGCTGGGACTGATTGCCATGCATTTTGACACGACAGTTTTGGGAAATGCGGCACGCATTGTCGCGGAAAAAACCGTCCGGGCCGAAATGCCGGCGCATTTTGACCCTTATATCACGCGCAGCGACAAAGCGCTGTCTTATGAGGAGATTAAGGAGAAAATAACGCCGCTGGTTTTTGATCTATTGCCCGAAAGCGCTATGACGGCGAATGCGGACGGGCTGGCTGTGAGCTATGCGGATTTTACCCGGGTGGAAAAAACACCATGGAAGGATTTTTTCGCAAGACTTAACGGTGAGGAAATCGGTATCGCGCAACCCTATCGCTTATCTTATATGCTGGGACTACCGCAGAATCTTGCCCTGAACACGATGTCGGTTGCGGCGGGGGATGTGCATAATGACGGTCGCCCCGATCTACTGCTGATGGGCGATCCTGAAACCGTTCCGAATGTGGTGCTTTATGCGAATAGCGGTGCAGGATTTCTGCGGCAGGAACTACCATTGCCTGAGGAATTGACGGATGTGGTGCTGGTCGCTCTTGCCGATCTGGACGGAGATGACTGGCTGGATGTGATTTTTACGGCCAATAGCGGCGCGAATTACGTCATATATAATGACGGCGGTGCGTTTAAAGAAGAAAATCTGCAAAAACTCGGTCCCGATAAAGACGGTACCACCATGCATATCAGCTTTGCCGATCTTGCCAAAAACGGGCGGCTGGATATGTTTGTCGGTAATTGGAGTACGGGGCCGAATTATATCAATGCCCCGCAATCCCGCGACATGATCCTGCGTGCAACGGAGCATCCGCGCGGCTATGACAGCGAAGTTCTCGGCGGCGTGACGGGGGAAACCATGACGGCGCAATTCGCCGATTTCAACAATGACGGCAATCTTGATCTGTATGTCGGTCATGACTATATCATGGACTCATTTTCCGACCGTGTGTTGCTGGGTGACGGCAAAGGCGGGTTTACACCTGCGGGAGAAGAGTTCAATCAAAAATTTTCCGGCGCGCGGTCAACGATGGTGATTGACGGCGGTGATATTGATAATGATCTGCAGCCTGAATATTACATCGGACAAATCGCCTATATGACGGCGCATGATTCCGTTTCCGCCGCCGCCAAAAAACGCATCACGCATGACCGTCTCTGCGCTTTGGAGAATCTTTCCGGTGAGGCATTGCGGAAATGCCGCAGGGAAGTCACATTCCGAACCGCATTGGTGCGTGCCGCGAATTTTGTCACCGATGCCTGCGCCGCGTTAGCGGATGAGGATGAAAAAAATGCCTGTCTGACTCATCTGGTCAATTACCGCACCCGCTGTGTGCCTGCGGAATATACGGCAGGCATGGTGCAGAAACTGCCGCAGGATGTTATGGCGGGTGCGTCCGGCGCGGCGTCAACGCGCTATATGCGTTTCTGTGACGTTGTGCAAAAGGCGCATCAGGCAAAGCAAAATGCGGCGGATAAAACCCTGCGTGCGGAAACATTGCTGAAAGCCGGCAATGACGATAACAGCAATATTTTGCTGAAACGGAATATGGCGGGCGGCTTTGCCGATACCGCAGCGGAAACAGGTACCGGTTTCGGCGGCTGGACATGGAATGCACGTTTCGCCGATCTGGATAATGACGGCTGGCAGGATTTATTTATCGTCAACGGCTTTTCCGCCTCTCCCAATCTGGATCATGTGCTGTTTTATCACAATAACGGTGACGGCACATTTACCGAGGCAGGGAAAGATTTCGGATTGACCGGTTACGGTTATACTGCCGCCTATAGCTATCTTGATCTGAATAATGACGGGGCGCTGGATATTATAGCGGTGCCGACAGATGCGCCGGTGCGGATTTATCTGAATGAAAAAGGCATTGCGAAAAATGCCGTACAGATTGCCTTGCGTGATGACAAAACCCGCAACACCCGCGGGCTGGGCGCAAAAATCATCATCACCTATCAGGAGAATGGGGAAGAAAAGCGCCAGATGCGTGAAATCAAAGGCAGCGGCGGCTATAAATCCTATGACCAGCCGCTGGCGCATTTCGGTCTTGATACGGCAGAAAGCATCTCCGCGATTGAGATTGCATGGCCGGATGGCGGCACAAGCCGGATTGAGGGCGCTTTTGCCGCAGGGCGGCAATACCGGCTGTCACGCCGCAGCGAATAATGTTTTAGCGACGCGGGCCGGATTTCTTTTGCTGTGATTTTGCTTTCGGCGCGGACGGTTTTGTTTGATTTTGCTTTTCCGCTTTATCGTTAAATGTGGCGGCCAGCAATGTGCGGACAGCATCGACGGATTTATCGAAGGCTTTTTTCTCTTCCGCCGTCAGCTTGACCTCGACAATTTTTTCAACGCCATTCGCGCCAATCACGGCAGGAACACCGATATACATGTCATCGACACCATATTCACCCTTCAGATGTGCGGCGCAAGGCAGGACGCGTTTTTTGTCTTTCAAATAGCTTTCCGCCATTTCCACCGCACTGGCGGCAGGGGCGTAATAAGCGGAGCCGTTTTTGAGAAGTCCGACAATTTCCGCGCCGCCGTCACGGGTACGCTGAACAATATCCTCAAGCTTGTCTTCCGTCATCCAGCCCATCTCTATCAGATCAGCCAGCGGTACACCGGCAACCGTCGAGTAACGCGTCAACGGCACCATCGTATCGCCGTGTCCACCCAGAACAAAGGCACTGACATCTTCGACCGAGACATCCATTTCATCGGCCAGAAAATGTTTGAAACGCGCAGAATCGAGAACGCCTGCCATACCGACGACTTTTTCCTGCGGCAGACCGGAGGCTTTTTGCAGCACATCAACCATCACATCCAGCGGATTGGTGATCACGATGACGAAAGCATCCGGCGCATTTTTTGCGATTTCTTTCCCGACATTTTCAATGATGCCTTTATTGATGTCGATCAAATCATCACGGCTCATCCCCGGTTTGCGGGGAATGCCTGCCGTGACGATCACAACATCCGCATCTTTAATGTCGGCGAAATCGCCGCTGCCGGTAATTTTTGCATCAAAACCTTCGACGGCGCCGGATTGTGAAATATCCAGCGCTTTGCCTTTGGGCATATCGGCATTAACATCAACCATGGTGACATCGCCCAGATCTTTAAGCCCGATCAAATGGGCGAGTGTGCCGCCGATTTGTCCTGCACCGACCAAGGCGATTTTGTTACGGGTGATTTTTTTGCCGCTCATAGGGCTCTCCTTTGATTCTGCAATTAGCGTTTCGGTGTTTTTCCATGCTGTTTTTGCACGGCGGGTGCGGGTTTGGAAACCGGCGTTTTTTCACCGCGCTGGTCCATCGGCGGAACTTTGCGCTCTTCTTCACCGCTATAGGTGCAAAGCGGGCGGATCAGTTTATTGGTGGCGCGCTGTTCCATGACATGGGATGTCCAGCCGACAATACGCGCCATGGCGAACATCGGGGTGAACTCTTCCTTGTCAAAACCCATCATGTGGTAAAGCGGGCCGATCGGATAATCGACATTCGGGCGGATATTTTTATCTTTCAGCATTTTCGCTTCAAGAATTTCCGCCATTTTCACCAGTTTTTCGCCGCCTTTGATTTTGGCAACGGCATTGAAATGCTTTTTCAGGGTCGGAACGCGGCTGTCACCGTTTTTATAGACGGCATGGCCAAAGCCCATCACGACTTTTTTGTTTTTCAGCGCATCATCCAGCCAGCTTTCAGCATTTTCCGGTGTGCCGACCTCTTCCAGCATTTTCATCACGGCTTCATTCGCACCGCCATGCAGACGGCCTTTCAGCGAGCCGACCGCACCCGTTACCGCCGAATACATATCGGAGAGAGATGAGGTAATCGTACGTGCCGTAAAGGTGGAGACGTTAAAGCTATGCTCGGCATAGAGCATCATTGTGACATCAAAGGCTTTGGCAACTTCCGGCTCCGGTACGGCGCCGAAACGCATATTCAGGAAATTCTCGGAATAGCTGAGATCGTCACGCGGCGCAATCGGGTCCAGCCCCTGTGAAATACGGGCATGGGCGGCGATAATCGTCGGCATTTTTGCCAGCAGATTGACGGCTTTTTTCAGCTCGCCTTCCGGTGTTTCATCATCCCATTCAGAATCATTGGTGCCGATAAAGCTGATCGCGGTACGCAGAACATCCATCGGATGTGCATCTTTGCGGATTGTTTTCAAAACCGCAATCAGATCATCATCCAGCGCGCGCAGGCTGCGTTCCTCTTTGGTGAAATCCGCCAGTTGTGCGGCATCGGGCAATTCGCCGTGCCACAGCAGATAGGCAACCTCTTCAAAATTGCAGTTTTCCGCCAGATCCTGCACGGCATAGCCGCGATAGGTCAGCGAACTTGTTTCCTGCGTAATTTCGGAAATTTTGCTGTCATCGATATAAACACCGACCAGACCTTTATGGATTTTCGGGGATTCGTTGTTTTTTTGCGGTTCTGCCATTTTTAAAGACTCCTTCTTGGCGCGTCCCCGCCGTTTAGGCCGCGATTTTCTTTGACAATGACACACCCGTTTTTATTCAGATGCCGGATTAATAGCACCCGTACGGGATGATGTAAAGTTTAAATGGAAAAGCGTAAAAAGCTGCGGTCGTCAAAACTGATGCCGTTTTGCAGCATGGCACGGGGTTGCGGATAGTCGCCGATCAAAAGCGGATCTTGCACCAGAATCTCCGCCAGCACCGCTTCGCTTTCCGCAAGGCTGTTTTTCAGAACCGGATAACCGTCACTGGCCAGAATAATCTCCGCGCCCTCCGACACGTCAATGGTTTCGATAAAGATGTCCGGCACGGGGTTGCCGTTGATTGCGCCGAAACCGTAAGCGTTGTCCGCATTGTTCAGCAGCGCGAAATTATGTTCGGAAAATGCCGCATAAACGGCGCGTGACGGATCGTTTTCCAGCAGCTCGGTCACGGTTTTTCCGGCGGCAAGATGGCTGTGCAGCAGGGCGCGGCGCGCTTCGGTCAAGGCTTCGACAGCCGCAATTTCACCGCCGATTTCCGCGCCGTTTATGGTGATTTTGACATCTTTCAGCCGGAAAATTTGCCGGCGCGCCTTTGAATAACAGGCAAAGACGCAGAACGGGCGCACGGTTTGCGGTACATGATGCGCCTGTCGCGCCTTCGCCAGCGCCGCCGTGAAAAACGCAACAGTTGCGGCGGCATCGGCATGTTTGTCCAGTTTTTCAAAAGCCGCAGCAACCGCCTGCGCGGCAAAACGCCCCGGCGTGACGCCGTCAATCAACGCTCCGGAGATATCGGTTGCGCCGTCAATAACGGCGGCAAAATCAGCCGTAACAACAACGGCATCTTCATTGCGCTTGTCGCTGCCGTATTTTCCGGTACTCTGTTTTTCAAGGATTTGCACAGTTTACTCCGCAATAATATTTTAATTTTCCGGTTTTTATTGACGCTATATTTCTAGATATGTAATATGAATACCGGTTTTATTAAAATCTAGCTGAATAAAGGAGTGCCGTCATGGGAAAACTCACAGAAAAATGCCGCAAAGCATGGAAAGATTTTAAAGACTCCTGCAATGCCGCCGATGATCTGAAAGTCGCATTGAAAAATCATGATGTTGACGGCGCTGTGCTGGCTGTGTCCCATGCCGTGCCTGACATCAATCCTTATGAGGATAAAATTCTACGCAATATAGCGGCATATGCGGGTAGCAAGAACTGCGACAAAGCCGTGCTGAACGATGTGCGCGAGGCGGTTTACAGCCATTACGATGCCAAGCTGCGCCGCCGTTTCGATCTGTTTTCCGTTGAAGAAAAAACAAGACCCGCCGCCGGATACCGTAATGCCGACTGCGTTTATGCGATGGCCGCCTATATGAATGACGCGAAAAAACTCGCCGTTCTTGGCCGCGCAGGAATCACGCCGGACGAAGTCTCAAATGATGTCGTGTCGGAAAATATCGTCATGGGTGCGGCACGGCGCGGCTGTTTTGCGGCAATGAAAGAAGTCATCCGGCAGGGCGCGTCGCTGGATAAAGTTTTCGGCTTTGACGAATTCCCGCCGATGCACGCTTTTTCAAAACCGTTATTCCATGCCTTTCATCCCGGTGTGACCGAGGCGCTTGTGCAAACAGGCAAGACGGAGATTCTCCACACTATTGCGAAAGTTATCGGGGAGGAAAAATTGATGGAAATTGAAAAACGCTGCGGCGGTCATCCTCCGTCCGCCTCTTTTCATTTGCCGCATCGCGCGTAATTTTCAGCGGAATAATCAAAGCGTTGACGAGACGTATTCTTTGGCGGTAATTTGCTGCTGAAAGGAAACCTCCCATGTTGTTCAGCTCATGGATATTTGTGGCCGCATTTTTGCCGGTCGTCTGGTTGACGTTCCGCTTTTTACAGCGGCGGCGCATGGGCGAGGCCGCATTATTATGGCTGATTGCCGCCTCGCTGTTTTTCTATGGCTGGTTTAAACCTGTTTATGTTTTTATTCTGCTGGTCTCGATCGGGTTCAATTTTACGCTCGGCACACAGCTGGCGCGGCAGCATTTGAAAAAATCCAAGCGCAAGACCTATCTGGTTTTCGGGATTGCTGCGAACCTCGCCGCGCTGGGCTATTACAAATATGCAGGGCTGTTTTTTGAAACGCTCAATGCGATGGGGGTTGAACATGGCGTGCCGCAGATATTGCTGCCGCTGGCGATCTCCTTTTTCACCTTCCAGCAGATTGCCTATCTGGTTGATGCCTATCGCGGTGAAACCAAAGAGTTCAATTTTCGTCATTATGCACTATTCGTGACGTTCTTTCCGCAGTTGATCGCCGGGCCGATCGTGCATCATAAGGAAATGATCCCGCAATTCATCGAAAAGCTCGGCAAGCTGACCAGCCGCCGTATGCTGGCAATGGGGCTGACGGTCTTTGTAATCGGGTTGTTTAAAAAACTGGCGATTGCCGATTATATGGGGGATATCGCCGATCCGGTTTTTGCCGCCGCGGCCTTGCGGCAGAGCTTGACGGTATTCGAGGCATGGGTCGGGATGGTTGCCTATACATTGCAGATATATTTTGATTTTTCCGGCTATTCCGATATGGCGGTCGGATTGGGAGCGCTGTTCGGCATTCGTCTGCCGCTGAATTTTTTCTCGCCCTATAAATCCGGCAATATCATTGAATTCTGGCGGCGCTGGCATATCACTTTGTCGCGTTTCCTGCGTGACTATCTTTATATTCCGCTGGGCGGTAACCGCAAAGGCGGCGCGCGCCGCTATGCCAATCTGATGGTGACGATGCTGCTGGGCGGGTTGTGGCACGGGGCGGGCTGGACATTTATGGCATGGGGCGGATTGCACGGTTTCTATCTGATTGTGAACCATGCCTGGCGGAAGTTCTCGGCAATCCGTTTACCGCATATTTTGGCTGTGGCGCTGACATTTTTATCGGTGGCGCTGGCCTGGGTGTTTTTCCGCGCCGACAGTTTTGCGACGGCGGGGCACATCCTGAACTGTGCGACCGGAAAATACGGCATTGCCCTGCTGCATACGGATAACTGGATGACGGCCGTTCTGGAAACGCTCGGTTTTGAGGTCAAACAATCGGCCACGCGTCTTTTGCGGCTAAATGAGAAATGGTATATTTTCTGGCTGGCACTGCTGGCTGTGTTCTTTGCGCCGTCAACACATGAGCTGATGCGTAAAAATATTGCGCTGGATATTACGAAAGTGGCGGAAGCTTTGAAACAGCCGCGCTTTGTCTGGCGGGCATCGCCTAGCTGGGCTGTTGTCATCGGCCTGATGGCGGCGATTGCCGCTTTGCTGCTGATGCGTGTGAACGCCTTTATCTATTTTCAGTTCTAGGCGGGGGAAGACATGAATATCACGTCATATTTCAGAACTTTTTTCATCACCGTCTTGCTGCTGCTCGGTCTGGTCAGCGGCATTAACTATACCCTGAACCCGCTGGGGGCGTATGATACGCCAATCATCAAGGGGTTGAATGACGCGTTTCCCGCCGCATCGAATTATGCCCGCATTCACAGAACGGAAACCGTGAAGCGGCTGAAACCCGAGGTGCTGATTACCGGAACATCGCGCGCCATGATCGGTATGGATCCGCAGCCGGAAATGTTCGGCGGTCTGCGCGTCTATAATATGGGGCTGGGGGCATCGACGATTGCGGAACAGCGGCAGGCGCTTGAATTCGCCCATGCCGTTCATCCGTTGAAAAAGGCGATTATCACGCTGGATATTTTTTCCTTTAACGCATTGCAGCCTGACCGCGGCGCGGATGCCGCCGGACGTTATAATCCGAAAAACCTGTCGCTACTGAAATTCTATCTGTATAAATATAATACGATTCCCACCCTTGATACTTTATTGGCCTCGTTCCGGCATCTGCGCTATATGAAGCAGTTGGAAAGGCGGCCCGTCTATATGCCGAACGGACGTTTGCAGCAATATGACGTGCTGTGGCGTATCGGCATCAACGGTGCGGCATCGGCATTTTCAACAGATAAGCCGGCAAGGGATATGTCGGAAACAAAATTCACCACCTCCTATGCCGGGGACGGCGGCGAGACGTACCGGCATCTGGAAGCGATGCTTGATTTTACGCGCCGGAACAATATTGACGTCATCATGTTCATCTCGCCTTTGCATGAATCTTACGTCGAAAAGCAGATGAAGCCGAAAGGCCGTATGGATTTTATGGATGAATGGAAATCCCGCGTGCAGGATATTGTCAAAGCAAATGCTTTGCGTTACGGCGAAAAGCCGTATCCGTTATGGGATTTCCGCTATAAAAACAGCATTACGATGGAGCCGGTGCCGGAGCCCGATGATCTTGAAACCCGCATGCGCTGGTTTCGTGATGATAATCACTATACGCCGGAGACGGGCAATTTGATTTTGAATAAAATTCTCGGGCTTACGGATCCGGAAAACGACCCTCACCCTGATTTTGGGCGACGCCTTCTTTAAGGGCTGTTTTCTTTCAGGTCTTGAAAAAAGCTCTGCCAGATGCGGCTGCTCCATTCCGCACCGTAATAGGAAAGATGGTTGTTATCGGCATAAAGAGAGCGCTCATCCGCCATCGGCAAACATGATTTCTTATCCGGACAAAATACCTCCAAAGGATCAATATAGGTGACAAGCGGTGATTGGACTGTTTCAAAAACATTTTCAATCGCCGCCCGTCTTTTGATCACCTCGTCATAAGGGCGCTTTAACCCTGTCATATCTTTGCCGAAACGGTCATATTTCGCCAAAACGGACGGCACATCATACAGAAAGGGCGGGACTTGTTTGACGACATAGACATGGATGCCGCGCGCGGTTAAGGCATTGACCGTTTTTTCAAAAGCATGGGCGAAAGCGGCGATATCCGTTAATTCCTTACCGTTTTCGGTTGTCAGACCGAATTTATTATCAAGAATTGTCTCGATGCTGTTTTCCTCCCAGCCCAGAATCGCATCCCAGCGTCCGACCAAAGCGACGTATTTGATATTATCTTCTTTAATCACATCCAGAACCGCATCATTGAAAATTTTACAGCGGTATTTATGCGGGAAATCAACACGCAGCAAGTCAAGTACCGGCGAACAGCCGCCGTAATAGGCATTCCATCCCGAAACGCCGTGTTTTTCTCCCAGCAGACTGGTGACATGGCCCATGGCGCGGCCGTGACTGTCACCCCAAATCATAAAGCTTGGCTTTTCCTTGGACAGGTCGCCGATCTTGCACAAAGGATGTCCGGTCAATTGGTCGGCTTTGCGCGATATGCAATCGCGGGGAGCCTGCTCCTGATTGGTGGTGACATATTGCAGCGTGCTGCCTGCGAAACGTGTCGGCAATCCATCCGTTTTGGATCCGATGCCGCCGCATACGGCCGTCAGGGACAGCGCGGCAAGGGATGTGAGGAAAACGGCTTTTCGCGAGGTAATCCATTTCCGGCGGCGCACAGGATTTTCAATGAGGAAATAGGACAGCGTCGCCAAGGCGAAGACCGCCGCCATTAAAACCGTTATTTCCATCAAATCCGGTGCACGGTTCAATGTATAATGCACATAAACCAAAAGCGGCCAATGGTATAAATACAAGCCGTAGGAAATAAGACCGATACCGACAAAGATACGGTTGGATAAAAACCGGTTGAGCCATGTTTTATATTGCACATTGCCCCAAATCAGCAAGACCGTCCCCAAACAGGGCGGGATCGCCGCAGCCCCGGGGAAGGGCACGGTGCGGTCATAGAGAAAAATCCCCGAGAGCATCAGTATGAAGCCGATCAGGCTGATGGCCTCTGCGGCAGTCTTTTTTAAAGAAACATGCTGCAGGTAAAGACACAGCAATGCCCCCGCCAGTAATTCCCATGCGCGGGTATGCAGCATGTAAAAACTTGCTTCGGGATAATCACGGATGAAAACAAGGTTCATGCCCAGTGAAACAAGAAACAACACAAAAATACCGGCAATCAGATTGCGCCTTTTTTGCGCGCCGAAAGATTGCGCCAGTAAAATCACAATGGGAAAGATAATGTAAAATTGTTCTTCGACCGCGATTGACCATGTATGCAGCAGCGGCTTGATCATCGCCGAGCTTTCAAAATAGCCGACATCCCCCAAAAAGGTAAAATTGGAGGCGAAAATAGCAATGCCGAACAGGGAGCGTCCGTAAAGGTCAAGGTCGTGCGGCATCAGTAAAGCGACCGCAGCAATTGTGCTGAGTACGGCCATGACAGTCAGGGCAGGCAGAATGCGCCGCGCCCGCCGTTCATAGAAATCAGCGATGGAGACGCGTTTCTCAGGGAAGTTGACCGTCAACACGCCCGTAATCAGAAAGCCCGAAATAACAAAAAAAATATCGACCCCGATAAATCCGCCCGATAGTAACTGGGAATCAAAATGGAACAGGATAACTGCCATAACAGCAATGGCGCGGAGGCCGTCGATAAAGGAGTGATATGTCATTTCTGAAATCTATGCCGGCAGGAAAATGAAATTGAAGATATAGTTTTGGCGATCCGCGCGGTTCTTGAAATGCGTTGCGGCATCAAGATGGCGGAAGGGCGTCAGCTGTCCGCGGCGCAGGGCAAAACAATCATAATTGTAATTATTGCACACATCCGCAATCAGATCGGATAGCGGTTTGTCATTATGAATTTCTTCGATTTCCACCAGCAGATTGGGGCGCTGTGTTTTCAAAATATTTGCAGCGCCTTCCAGCACCTGCATTTCAAAACCCTCGACATCGATTTTGATAAAGCCGATATTGTCGATGCCGCAATCATCCAGTTTCTTTGTTTCGACGGAAACGGTTTTGTGGTCGGCATCGAAACTGCGGGCCTTCAGTGACCCGCCCTGATTGGAAAATCCGGCAGCGGTGCGGGGGATGCGCAGGTCAAATTGCCCGTTTTCATTGCCGATGGCGGCGGCGGAGGTTTTGATTTTACCTTTCCCCCATGAGGTCAGAATATCGAACATTTTCGGATTGGGCTCGAAAGCATAAACGTCAAAACTGTGCGGCAGCATCGCATAGGCGTAAACGCCTTTATTCGCGCCGATATCAAGGCTGGACTTTTCCGGGTGACACAAAAACGGCACCAAGCCGATTTCTTTTTCACCGCGGCGCAGCTCTTTGGCATGCAGACGTTTGATGTAAATCTGCGGCGGCAGCAGATATTTTTTCAGCTTTTCCTCAAAATTCAGAGGCGGTGTCCATGTTTCGGCTTGTTCTGCCATCAGGAGCTCTCCTGTATTATTCTGATATTTCAGTAACATCTATAGACGGATTTCCGGCTTCCGTCGATTGTTTTTTCGCCGGATTGTCTTTTGCCCGCAGGCTTTGTATAGTCTTTGCAAAATGCATAATCAAAACAGAACCGGAAAAGGAGAAACGGCAAATGGGCAGGAAAGAAAACAAACAAGGCTTTTCTACGCAGGCGGTGCATGCAGGATATACGCCTGACAGTGAAACCGGCGCACTGGTTCCCGATATCTCCCAGAATGTGTCCTTTTATTTTACCAGCGCCAATGATGCGGCGGAAAAGTTCAGCCTGTCACGTCCCGGATTTTCCTATTCGCGCCTGACCAACCCGACAGTCGCTGCGCTGGAGAAAAAACTGGCCGCGCTGGAAGGCGGGGCAGGGGCAACCTGCACGGCCTCCGGTCTGGCGGCGCATCAAATGCTGCTCTTTTCCCTGATGAACAGCGGGGATGAATTTATTGCCTCCTCCCGTCTTTACGGCGGCACTTATAACCAGTTCCGTAACAGTTTCTCACGCAGTTTCGGTTGGCAATGCCGTTTTGCCGATCTGGGGGATATTGACAGTTTTAAACGCGCGGTCACGGAAAAGAGCCGCGCGATTTTCATTGAGAGTCTCTCCAACCCTTCCGGCGCGATTGCCGATATCGAGGCGATTGCGCGTGTGGCGGAAGAGGCGGGTATTCCGCTGATTGTCGATAACACGATCGCCACACCTTATCTGTGCCGTCCTTTTGAGTGGGGCGCATCAATTGTGACCTATTCCACAACGAAATATCTGAACGGCCATGCCAATGCGATGGGCGGAGCGGTGGTCGATAGCGGTAAATTCGACTGGTCGCAGAATGATAAATTTCCGGCTTTGTCCAAACCCGATGAAAGCTATCACGGTCTGGCCTTCCATAAAGAATTTCAGGAAATGGCGCTGACTTACTATTGCCATGCGGTCGGTCTGCGCGATCTGGGCGCCTGTCAGCAGCCGCTGAATGCTTTTCTGACCTTTACAGGGCTGGAAACGCTGGGACTTCGCATGGAGCAGCATTGCAAAAATGCGCTGGCCGTTGCCCGCCATCTTGAGCAGCATCCCGATATTGCATGGGTCAGCTATGCCGGACTTGACGGCAGCCCCTATAAGCCCATGGCGGATAAATATTTGAACGGACGCGCCAGCGGTGTCTTTACCTTTGGCGTTAAAGGCGGTTTTGATACGGCTGTTGATCTGGTCGGAAATGTGAAACTGTTCCGTCATGTCGCCAATATCGGCGATACGCGTTCACTGATTATCCACTCGGCTTCGACAACGCATTCGCAGCTGACGGAAGAACAGCAGTTAAAGGCGGATGTCCGTCCTGAAGGTCTGCGTGTCTCTATCGGTATTGAAGATGCGGCTGATCTGATCGCTGATCTGGATCAGGCACTCGCGGCAGCAACACAGAAGGCGGCCTAAGAGTTTTAGGCCGCCCGTCTTAAGCTTTACCCTTGGCGGGCTTGCTTCCGGATTTTTTTGCCGGTGCTTTTTTGCCGGAGGATTTTTTACGTTTGGCCGCGCGCTCTTTCCGGTGTTCTTCTTCCAGACGTTCCTCGACGCGTTCTTCGACTTCCTCTTCGATCTCATGTTCAATCCGTGCCGGCATCAGCACCGACATGATCACACCCGTTGCCAGAACACCGAGGGTCAGACCCAGCGAGAAGACGGAATCAACCTTGCCGAAGAAATGTGCGTAAAACACTTTGCAGCCGATAAAGACCAGCACCACCGATACGGCGGGCTGCAGGAAACGGAACTGATTGACCATGGCGGCGAGCAGGAAGTAAAGCGTCCGCAGCCCCAGAACGGCAAAAATATTACTGGTGAAGACGATGAAACTGTCCGTTGTAATCGCAAAAACGGCGGGAATGCTGTCTACGGCAAAAATCAGATCGACCAGCTCAATCGTAATCAGCGCCAGTAAAAGCGGTGTGGCGTAAATAACATGCTCACCTGTTTTCGGGCTTTTTTTACGCACCAGAAAATCATGCCCATGCAAATCACGCGTGACGCGCAGATGTTTTTCAAGAAAACGCACAATGCGGCTGTCTTCGATTCCCTCTTCTTCCACATCTCCGGCCAGCAGCATTTTTGCGCCGCTGAAAATCAGGAAGGCGCCGAAAATCAGCAAAATCCAGCTAAATTCGTGGATCAGCGCCGCCCCGATCGAAATCATCAATCCGCGCAACACGACAACGCCGAGGATTCCCCAGAACAACACGCGGTGCTGGTATATGCGCGGGATCTGGAAATAGGCGAAAATGACGGAAATCATAAAAATATTGTCAATCGACAGGCTATATTCGACCAGATAGCCGGTATAGAAATCCAGCCCCGCTTCACTGCCTTTACTGATCCAGACCCAGATGCCGAACAGTAATGCCAGCGAGACATAAATACTGCTCATCACCAGGCTTTCCTTATAGCCGATCTCGTGATCCTTGCGGTTGAACAGGCCGAGATCGAAAACCAGAATCATGACGACAAGCACCATGAAACAGCCCCAGAACCAGACGGGCGTTCCCAGAAAAGACTGCTGGAAAAAATCGGGCAGTATGTCCATAAAACTCTCTTTTACCGTGATTTTCTTGTTTTACGCCGCACCGCAGGATAGCGGTGCAAGGCTTCATAATAATAGACGGATATTAAGAAAAGATGTACGAAAAAGTTACGCCAGCCGCGCGCCGTTTGCAATTTTTTCCGCATGGGCGGGATCGGGAACGGCGAGGACGACCGCGCCGCCGGAATCGTAAAATCCCGTTACCAGTATTTCCGATTTAAAACCCGCAATCCGCATGGGCGGAAAATTCGTGACGCAGACCACATGCCTGCCGACCAGCTCTTCCGCCGTGTAAAGCGCGGCCAGCTGTGCGGAGGATTGTTTGATGCCAAGCTCTTCCCCCAGATCGACCCATAATTTAAAAGCCGGCTTGCGCGCACCGTCATTGATCTCGGCACGGATGATTGTTCCGGCACAAAGCGAGATTTTTGCAAAATCATCAAAGGAGATTTCCGCTGTCATGCCGTGCTCCGTGCAGGGATGATTGCGCAGATTTTTTTCAGCGGCAGAACGGTGCTATCGGTTTCTGTGCGTTTTTTCCATTCAAAACAATCCTCCGCAAGCGTTTTTTTGCCGAGGATAACGCGGTGCGGCAGGCCGATTAAATCGGCATCGGCGAGCTTCTCTCCCGCCCGCGCATCGCGGTCATCATACAGAACGGATATTCCTGCCGCGCAAAGCTGCCGGTAGATTTTTTCACATTTTTCAATATCCGCGGCATCATTGACCAGCGACACCAGATGCATCTGATAAGGGGCGATCTCCTCCGGCCAGACAAGCCCGTTTTCATCGCTGAGACATTCGGCAATTGTGCCCATGACGCGGCTGGGGCCGATACCGTAACAGCCCATCACGGGAAATTTCTGCGTGCCGTCTGTGTCGGTAAAGCCTGCGGAAAAGGATTCGGCAAAGCGTGTGCCAAGTTTGAAAATATTGCCGACTTCGATGGCTTTGACCTCTTCCAGATTTTTCTCATCACCGGGTTTATAGCCCGGAATCAGTTCGGTCAGCACATCCCTGTCTTCGATAATCTCTTTGTTAATCGCAATATTTGTTCCCGGCACGCGATAGATCACATCTTCGCCATAGGGGGTGACCGTCTGGAATTCATGCGAATATTTTGAAAAAATACCGCCTGACGCATAAGTCAGTAATGTGATATCGCCCAACCCGCAGCGCGCAAAAATGCGGTGATAGGCTGCGGTGGCCTGTTCGTAAAACGCATCCAGATCATCCTGCGCCGCATGAAAGGAATAAAGGTCCTTCATGCGGAATTCGCGTCCGCGCAGCAGGCCGGATTTTGCCCGTGCCTCATTACGGAATTTTGTCTGGATTTGATAAACCGCTTTCGGCAGATCGCGGTAGGATTGCACAAATCCCGCAATCAGCGGTGTGACAACTTCCTCATGTGTCGGGCCAAGCGCCAGATCACGATTGCCCGCGCCTTTCAGTTTAAACAGAATATCGACCTTGTCCCAGCGTCCGGTTTTCTCCCAGATATCTTTCGGCTGCAGGGCAGGCATCAAAATTTCCTGTCCGCCGATGCCGTTCATTTCATCGCGGATAATGTTTTCGATATTGCTTAGAACCCGCATACCGAGCGGCAAAAAAGAATAAACCCCTGCCATCAAACGGCCGATATAACCCGCCCGCGTCAAAAACTGCGCGTTGCGGCTGACATCGCTGTCGCTGATCTGTTTCTGTGTTTTTGTGGCCAGTTCCGATAATCTCATGGCAACTATCCTATAGAAGCCTGCTTGAAAAAGTAAAGCGGGATTGTCGGTTTCTCTCTGTCCAAATGCCGGAAATATCTTTAGACTTTTAAAGGAACAGGGAAGGATATACCGGATGATTTATAAATTGATGCGCAAACTGGCCAAACCGCTGGAAGATGCGGCGATTGATACCGCAACAGATATCACAACGAAAACCGCCAAGAAAACAGCGGATAAAAGCGTGGAGGCGGGCGTTGACAGCTTCTTTAAAGGACTTGATTATGCCGCCAAACGTACACGTGCCAAGACCGAGGATGTCGGCGCTTTTGCGCTGTATTGTCTGAAGGGCGGATTATTGACGGAGTTTAAAATCTCCGCACAACGCATGCAAAAAACATCAAAAGATATCCGGAAAACGCGCAGAAGCAAATTAAAGCCGCCGGCGCGAAAAAAATAAATTACTTGATAAGATCAATACCAAGACGCATTAGCAGGGTATCAAGCGCCGCATAGAACGGCCCCATTCCCCGAATATGTTTTCGAAGCTCCTGACGCTCCTGCTCGGCTTTGTCTTCAAGCTCTACAACAACATTGCGGATCTCTTCCTGTGTCATAGCAGCGGGAGCGCTAATATGCAGCTTGTCGAGAATTTCTTTTTCCGCAGGATGTAGAATACCGTCCAGCAGCGCCAGATCATAGGCAAACACATAGAGAACCCGCCGCGTATCAGGATCATTGATATAAGACAAGAAATCGAGAATATCACGGTTTTGCGGTGCGACCAGCTCATCGGCCAGCGTGTCTTTCTGTTCCTGTGTCAGATTGTAATAACGTGCCAGATTGTCAAAGACTTTTGCGAAATAGGCTGTTTCCTCGCGCCCGCATTCACCATCCGCCCAAGCCAAAAGCAACAGGCTGCGCCACATGTAAAACATGCTGGCGGGTAAAGACTGTTTTTGAGCGGAGGAGATAGTCATCCCTTCATTCTGTTAGAGAAGGAGGGGGTTTTCAATCATTTTTTTTGGCATTTTTTTGCATTTTCTTAATCATCACCGGGGGCACGCATGGGGATTTGTCCCGTTCTTTTCTTCGCCACAGCTGTCCGCAGCAGTTCAAAGGCAGTGGCAAAGCTTTCTCTGGATTGTTTGTCTTTGGGAAGTTTATTGCCCAATTCATCCAGCCATTCTTTGGCAGCAGTGAAGTTCGCGGTTCTGCGGTATAAATTTGGAATAATGATATTCAGAACCCAATATTCGTTATCGGTTTCGGAAACCTGCGCCAAACGCGCCTTGGCGGCGTCAATTGTTCTTAAGGCATAAAGCCGGTATTTGTCTTTTGCATTGCAATGGCCGGCTTCCCATGTGGCGTGCAGCAAATACCACCAGCGGTTTTCGGCATCGGTTTCAAGTAATCTGTTCAGTTCCGCCCGCAGAAAGTAGCTCGCATGTTTCTCTGCGTAGAGGGCTTTGTACTCATCGGTGTTGACGGCCATTTGCAACAGCTCGATTTCGTCCTCATCATAAACCGGTTTTGTAATGACGGCACCGCTGGTCGGGCAGACGGGCATAGGCGGCGGATAGCCGATATGAGCCTCGGGCTCCCAATCCAGATTGCGTCCGAAAGTGATGTGCAGCCCCAGTTCGGGCGCAAGGAAACCTTCCTTGTCGATGGGGCAGCTGAATTCCTTGACGTGGATGTAATAACCTTCCTTGTCAATGCAGTTTAAAATATGCGGATTATATTCCGGCGGCGGCGGGACTTCGGGGAAATAGGTGGAATTTGTGTAGGTTTGATCCCCCTCTTCTTGCGCATAGACCTCTGTACTGAAAAAACAGGCGGCGGCAATGAGGGCGAGAATAAAAACTGCGGTCAGAAAATTTGTTTTTAAAAAAAATATACGGTTCATGTAAAGCCTTTGAGAATGCTGCTGCAACAGTCTCTCTAAATATTGCCACACAGGCATATTATGGCGGAGAGGATGGGATTCGAACCCACGATACATTGCTGTATACACGCTTTCCAAGCGTGCGCCTTAAGCCACTCGGCCACCTCTCCGCCGCCTAAACTATAGATTCGCGGCGGTTTTTTCAAGCATTTAATGCTTAAATTTCGGGGGAGAGGGTTTGCGCGGCGGCTCTTCCGCCAACCGCTTCGGGCCGGACATATTTTTCCACTGCCGCAAATTCGGAAAGAACAGCATGGACCACATCATCATGGCCAGAAAGCCCCATGTCATATTGCTGCTTTCCTCGCCCCAGGCATTTTTATTGATGTCCTGCGCCATATCAATACGGCTGATTTCATTGCCGGTATCATAACGGCCTTCCGGAGCGCGAAACTGGTCCAGATTGGCGGCGGCGCCTTCCGTCAGGGGATAGAAGCCGAATTTTTGCAAATCATCGACCTCGAACTGGAAGCGGTTCATCAGATCGGCTTTTTCAATCTCCGACAGACGTGACTCTTCATCATCAATCATAATATCGGACAGGAAATCATAGACCGTATTTTGGTAACTGCGCTGTTTTGCGGAGAAATCCGCATCAGCGGGCAAATTGCCTGCATCGGACAGAGTCTGCAGATAATCAAGCTCCGCCCGTTGTGATTTCAAATCCGCCATGCGCTGTTCAAATTGCTGCACAACCTCGGGGGAGGATTTGCTCCTATCCAGATCATCGCGCAGCGCATCCGTTGTTAATGTGCCGACGGTGAAGGTCGTTGCCATCAGCATTGCCGCCCATGTCGCGCCGTGGCGAACGGTTTTGCCGAAATAATGACGCAAATTGGGGCGGGATTTGCCGTTTTCCGGTTTTTTGTCCATCTTGTCTTGCTCTCCTGTAAAATGACTTTACAGATAGCAAATTCCGGAAAGAGTAGCAAGAAAATCACGCCGTTCTATGCGGCGTGACGGTTACGTGAAACAGATAGTGTGATTTTATATCGCACAAAAAACGGGGCGGTTATCAGCCCATCTTCATTTTCGGTGCCTTGGCTTGCGGTTTGGCATCCGGCTGTGCTTCCGGCGCGACATCGTGTTGCGGCTCGGCGGACGGCTTGGGTTTTACGTAGTTGCCGTTGGAAACAGCTGCAAGGGTTTTATCCATGCCGGACATTTCAGCAAATGTCTGCCCGCTACCGTGCTGCATCTGCAATTCGCCTTTTGTTTGCGTATCAACCTCCGCCTTTTCCGCTTTCCTGTCCTGCAACGCCTGTCTGATCTGGCGGATGCTGGGTTTCTGCGTGTCACCGAATTTTGACGCACGATTCTGGATGGATGTGCTGACGCGTTGCTTGACCTGTACGCCTGCACTTTTCAGTTTTGCGCCAACGGTCCGCGCACCGGATGAAAGTTTTGATGCTGCGGCTTTTGAGACTTTGACGATGCCTTGTCCTGCTGCTTTCAGGCTGCTTCCGGCGGCTTTTACGCCGCTAACAACTGCTTTCGCTGCAACTTTTGCCGTAGCGGCGACAGCTTTGACAGTCGCAGCAACACCTTTAGCGAGTCCAGCGGCGGCAACGGCGATAAATGGAAGAGGCATAGAGTCAATACTCCTTGGTTTGGTGACATACCCTGTTTATCAATTTTAACATAGAAAACGACGGCGCGCAAGGAAAACAGATAAAATTAAAATAAAATCAACGGTTTACGCAACGTTTTCGGGGCGGTTTATGTCGTGCGGGTGATTCTTGCCGTGTGTAAATGCGGGCTATTTTTGCAGCTTGTTTTGCACGGTTTTGCGGGCTGCGGGCTGTTTTTCGTTGTTATTCTCCGCTGTCGTGACCGTTTGCTCCGCATCATTTTGCGCACCGGCATTAAAACCGTTTTTCGGGCTGACCGAGGGTTTCGGGCTTTGGTCCGGGGCGGAACGCGTGCTTTGGATGCGGCTGTCATCGATTTTCACGTCTTGCGCCGGCTTGTTTTTATTGGAAAACAAGGCGCGTCCGATGGTAACAACGCCGGTCGCGGCTGCACCCAGAACCAGCAGCGGCAGCAACAGGCGTGCGCCGATCAACAGAACTTTCGGTGCGACAACAACCAGCGCCGCAACGCCGATGACGGCAAGCGTCCCCAGTAGAATGTTTTTGGTGGTTTTGTTGAAACCTTTCCAGAAACGGCGTCCGCCGCTTTCTTTACCGACCGTGTTTTCCGCCGCATCCTGCGGGGCTGTTACCGGTTCCGTCACGGTTTTATCTGTGTTTTTTACGGTGCTGTCGTCGCTCATGCTCTTGGCATCCTTCATTTATCTATCGGTGTTTGCGTGGGCCTTTATCTCATAAATTCCTGTGATATGTCAAGAGTTTTCGCTCTCTTCCGGCGGTTTGGCATGGCTGCCGCGCTTGGCCACGCCGACACGCGCGGGGCGCAATAAGCGGTCATGGATCAGATAGCCGGCCTCCATCACTTCGATAATTTCACCGCCTGCCTTGCCCGGGATTTCGGTTTCAAACATCACCTCATGGAAATTCGGGTCAAAGACCTCGCCCAGCGGCGGTGTGATTTTGCTGATATGCGCATTTTCCAGCGCCCGCATCAACTGCTTTTCCGTGGCCTCAACGCCTGTATAGATATTTTGCAGCTGCGGATTGCTTTCCAGCTCCTCCTGCGGTACGGCGGCAAGGGCACGCCCCAGATTATCCGCGACACCGGCCAGTTCACGGGCCAGAGAGGTGACGGCATATTTCGCCGTATCTTCGCGTTCTTTTTGACTGCGGCGGCGGATATTCTCAACCTCGGCCAGCGCACGCAGCATCTTGTCTTTCAGATCGGCATTTTCCGCCATCAGCGCTTCCAGCACGTCGGCGTCGCTGCGCTGCGCTTGCTCATCCTGCGCGGCGGCGGGTTGTTCCGTTTCGGCACTCTCACCGGCGGGCGGCGTGTTCTGATTTTTGTTTTTGTCGTTATCCATATTTTCCGCGCGCTCTTTCGGATGCGTGTTGTCTTGCATGGCGATACCTCAAAAAATTACGGGTTGGGTCGTTTGTGCCGTGCCTTTTTACAACGAAACCGCCTAAAAGGCAAAGAAAACCCACCTTCTTTTCAAAAGAAAGGCGGGTTTCGAAATGCGTGGATTGTCGTTTAGGACAGTTTGTTGACGATGACTTTGGCGGGGCGCAACAGGCGCTCTTCGCTTTTGTAACCGTTCTGCACGACATGCAGCACGGTATTGTCGTCTTTGCCTTTATCCTGCCCTGCGGAGACCGCTTCGTGATAATTCGGGTCGAAATTCGCACCCGTACCGTCGACTTTGGTAATACCGACGCTGGCAAGAGTTTGCGAGATTTGTTCAATCGTCATGCGCAGACCTTCCTTGGTATTCTTCAGGAAGTCATTGCCTTCGCATTCCGCATCCGGAATAGCGGCATAGGCGCGTTCCAGATTATCAATCGGATCCAGCAGTTTTTTCACGGCATTTTCCAGCGGACGCTTGGCGTTTTTCGTGAATTGCTCCTTTAGGCGCTCCTGCGCGGTATTGGCATCATGCAGCTGCAGGGCCAGTGTTTCGTTTTTCTTGTCGGCGCGGCTCAGCTTGTCTTGCAGTTTTGCAATTTCGGCTTTCAAAGCGGCAACATCGGCGCTTTCCTCTTCCGCTGCGGGGGCGGTATCTTCCGGCTCCATATCGTCGCCGTCCAGCGATTCATTCCCCATCAGGCCGGAATCATCAAGCTGGCTTAAAAAACTGTCTTCATCATCCAGAAAGCTGTCATCCACTTCCGGATCATCATCATCGCTGCCTTCCAGAATGCGGGCAATATCCTCATCAGAGGTATCAAGATTCGAATCATCTGTGACCTTCGGGTCTTTTTCCAGCGGTTCTTTTTCCGGTGCGGCGGCTTTTTTTGTCGGTTTGCTCATACTCTGATGCTCCGTTGTTGTCTAAAGAAAAAATCGTCTTTTTCACATTAAAAATAAACCCTGTTGCTGCTTTCCGTCGCAGGAAAAGACATTGCGCAAAAGGCGCCTTAAAACAGCATGTACTTTTATAACGGATTTGACGTTTTATGTCAAGTCGTTTTAACCATTCTTGTCTTTCAAGACGGCGGCGACTAAGCTATATAACACATTGGATCGATAAAAAAACAGCATATGATTTTCTTGGAAAAAGTTTTGGCGAAAGGTTTTAAAGGGCAGTGAAAAAATTTCTTATTTTTCTCGTGGTTTTTCTGGCACTCATCGGCGGCGGTTTGTTTGCGGCTGTAAAAATGGTGCCGCTGGAGGCGTTGAAACCGAAAATTCAGGAGACGTTCCATGCTGCGACCGGGCGTGACCTGATCATCACGGGCGGTATGCGTGTGACAATCTGGCCGGATATCGGTGTCAAAATCGGCCGTGTCGCCATTTCCAACGCCGCATGGGGTAAAGCGGAACAGATGGTATCGCTGGACGAGATGGATGTCGCGCTGAAACTGATGCCGCTATTTGAGAAACGTGTGGAAATCGACCGTTTTGTCCTGCGTGCGCCGCGTATTTATCTGGAGACATCGAAAAACGGTCAAAATAACTGGGATATCACGCCGGCGGAAAAAACGGCGGAGGAACAGGATAAGCCGCAAAAAACCGAAAGCGCTGCAGCGGTACAGGATTTTTCTCTAAGTTTCGGCGCATTGAAGATCGTGGACGGCGTTGTCCATTTTGAAGATCACGGCAAAGCCGAAAAATATGCCTTTGACAGCATTAACGTCACCGTAGCGGCCGGCAATATGGACGCCCCCGTTGCGGTAGAGGGGCAAATGCAATACCGCGCAAGACAGCTGAACTTTAACTTTCAGGCCGACAAGCTGAGCGCTGTGATCGCAGGGAAGCCCTTTGCCGGAAAGGCGGTTTTTGACGTCGCGCCTTTTATCAAAACATCGCTGGAAGGAAAATTTCTGCAATCTGCGGATAATTACCTGACGGCGGCAACCGAAACACAGATCGGCGATATCAACGGTTTGTTGAAATGGCTGAGCCCGACGCATAGCGGTGAAATTCCTTTTACGTCTCTCGGCTTTTCCACCGGAAAGCTGCAATTGGGCAAAGCGCCGGATGTGGTTTTCGGGGCGCGTCTTGAAAATGTGGCGTTGAAACTGGATGATTTTGAAATGAAGGGCGCTGTCAGTTTCCGCCAGAAAGCCGGTGCGCCGCCGCATATCGATGCGGATGTCGCCCTGCCTGTGCCGTTGGATGTTCCGGCGCTGATGGCGCGTTTTGCCGGCGGGGAAGATGCGGCAGAGGAACAGCCTGCGGAAAAAACGCAAGCCGCCGGCTGGTCGCGTGACGTGATGGATCTGTCCGCCCTGCATTCCCTGAACGGAACATTCGTCTTGTCGCATCAGGGGCTGATTTATAAAAATCTGAAAAGCGGCGCGGGGAAGGTAACACTCACATTGGCGGGCGGTAAGCTGGTCTTTGATATGCCGGAAACGGGGCTGGATAAAGGGACGCTCTCCGCACATGCCGCGCTGACAGAGGCGGGCGCGGGAACGATGCTGCAAATTGATCTGCAATCAAAAGACATGCCTGTGCAGCCGCTTTTGATCGCTTTTGCCGATATCGATAAGCTGACAGGCGCGGGAACAGCCTATTTCAACGGCACGGCCAAGGGCAATACGCAGGCGGCGCTGGTCTCTTCTTTGGGCGGCAAAGCGGGTTTTCATCTGCGTGACGGCATGCTGCACGGTGTGAATTTTGTCGATATCACCAAAATGGTGCAAAAAAAGCTGAGCAATGTCGGGCTGGGCGACGGCGGTACGGAATTTGCCAATTTCGATGCGACATTTGCGATTCAGAACGGTGTGATGAAAAACGAGGATTTTTATCTGCGCGGGCCGCTGGTTGAGGCGAAAGGCAAGGGACAGGTTGATCTGCCGCAGCAGGCGATGACATTCCGCATCACCCCGCAGATGATCCTGAAACAGGCGATGCAGGAAAATGCTGAAACCGGCGAGAAGACCCTGAAAACGACAGGGATTGCCGTGCCGGTGGATATTTACGGGCCCTGGACGGCGCTGAAAATCAAACCCGATTATGCGGCGGTGATTCAGGATGCGTTGCGCGACCCTGAAAAAATCGAAGAAAATGTCAAAGTCATTAAAGAAGAGGTCGAGAAAAATCTCGAAAATCTGAAAGGCATTGAGAAAGAATTGAAAAACATCGAAAAGCCGGAGGATTTGCTTCGCGGTCTGCTGGGGCAATAGAGGAAAATGGCAATTGCATTGACGGAAAAAATTGCGGATTTCAAAAAATGGCTGTGGCGCAATCCGCGTGAAGAAAGCTTTCCTGTCTTTTGGCTGCGTCGTGTGTTGCGTCTTTGCGCGGCGGTACAGGCGGATATACGTCAGGGGGATTTGAACCTGCGGGCGATGAGCCTTGTCTATACGACGCTGCTGTCGCTGGTGCCGCTTTTGGCAATCAGTTTTTCGGTGTTGAAAGGTTTCGGTGTCCATAACCAGATTGAACCCGCGCTGCTGAATTTTCTGGAACCGCTGGGCGAAAAACGGATCGAGATTACCTCCAATATCATCGGCTTTGTCGATAATATTCAGGTCGGTGTGCTGGGAACGGTCGGGTTGTTGTTTTTGCTGTTCAGCGTGTTGTCGCTGCTGCAAAAGGCCGAGGCCAGTTTTAACAATATCTGGGGCGTTGTGCAGGCACGCAGCCTTGCCGCCCGTTTCAGCGATTATTTAAGCGTGCTTTTGGTTGGGCCGCTGCTGATTTTTATTTCCATCGGTATGACGGCGTCCATGCGCGGTGCAGGCTGGATTGACAGAATGCTCGGTGCCAAAACGGTGGAAACCGTGGCAACGCATTTCAGTGTGCTGCTGCCCTATCTGATTTTGACCGCGGCTTTCGCCTTTATTTATGCTTTTATCCCCAATACGCGTGTACGGCTTGTTCCGGCGCTGGTTGCGGGGGCGGTTTCAGCGGCTTTGTGGAAAACGCTGGGGGTGCTGTTTGCAAAATTCATTGCGGGATCCGCCAATTATACGCTGATTTATTCGACTTTTGCGACGCTGCTGTTCTTTATGATCTGGATGTATCTGGCATGGATGGTGGTGCTTGTCGGGGCCAGCATTGCTTATTATTGCCAGAACCCCAGCAATCAGGCGGCGGCGGGGCAGAATATGATTCTCAGTATCCGGATGCGTGAAACCGTTGCGATTTCCGTTTGCCGGATGATTGCCGAGAATTTTTACCATGATAAACCCGTGCTGAATGTCGAGGCGCTGGCGCGGGCGCTGAAAGTGCCGGCAAAATCGGTCGCGCGGGTGATGGACGCGTTGGAAAGCGACGGTATTTTGAAACGTACGAACGGACGTACACCCGGTTTTATTCCGGGCAAGCCGTTTGAAGAAACGACATTATGGGATGTGTTGACGGCTGTACGCAGCGACGGTGAAAAACCGGGCGTGAATATGGCTTTTCTGGAACGCGGGTCGGATGTGGAGGCTGTGCGTCAGGCTTTTGATGCGGCAGGCCGGACGGCATTGGGAAAAACAACGGTCAAAAAATTTGCTTTGCCGGCGGTGAAAGGCACGGCAAAACGCCGCAAGAAAACGGCACGCGGCAAGGCGGCGGCAACACGGGCAAAGAAAAAAGCGGCCCGTAAACAAACGGAAAAATAGACGGAAAGGGAGTAACGGGTGATGTTGGATCGTTTTACGCGTCCGGAAATGGCAGAGATATGGTCAACGGAAAACAGGTTTCGTATTTGGCTGGAGGTTGAAACACTGGCATCCGAGGCGCAGGAAAAACTGGGCGTTATACCGGAAGGAACGGCGGCAGCCATCCGTGAACGCGGCAATTTTGATGCCGCCCGCGTCGATGACATCGAAAAAGAAACCCGCCATGATGTCATCGCCTTTCTGACCAATGTTGCAGAATATGTCGGCGAGGAGGCACGGTTTCTGCATCAGGGCATGACCTCGTCGGATATGCTGGATACGTCTTTTGCCGTACAGCTGCGGCAGGCCGCCGATCTGATTTTGGACGGTATCCGCAAGCTTTTGACGGTGCTGGAACGGCGGATGCTGGAATCCCAAGATATGCTGTGCATCGGGCGCAGCCACGGCGTTCATGCAGAGCCGATGACTTTTGGCGTAAAGCTGGCCTCGCATTACGCGGCGTTTAAACGTGCGGAAAAACGGATGGAAGCGGCGCGGGAGGAAATTTCCACCTGTGCGATTTCCGGTGCCGTCGGCATGTTTTCCACGATTTCGCCGGAGGTCGAGGCCTATGTGGCGGAAAAACTGGATTTGAAAATCGAGCCTGTTTCCACGCAGATCATTCCGCGTGATCGTCACGCCGCTTATTTCGCGGCACTGTCGCTTGTGGCCTGCTCCATTGAACATTTGGCAACGGAAACACGCAATTTGCAGCGCACGGAAATCCGCGAGGCCGAGGAATTTTTCGCGGCAGGGCAGAAAGGCTCTTCGGCGATGCCGCATAAGCGCAATCCTATTTTAGGAGAAAATCTGACGGGGCTTGCCCGCATTGTCCGCGGTTATACCACGCCGGCCTTTGAAAATGTGACCCTGTGGCATGAGCGCGATATTTCCCATTCCTCCGTTGAACGCGTGATTGCGCCTGATGCAACCGTGACGCTGGATTTCGCATTGCACCGGTTGATCGGTGTCATGGATAAGCTGGTGCTGTATCCTGACAATATGCGCCGTAATCTGGAGCAGTTGAAAGGTCTGCCTTTTTCCCATGCCGTGTTGCTGGCTTTGACGCAAAAAGGGATGAGCCGTGAAGGGGCTTACGGTGCCGTACAGGAATGCGCCATGAAAACATGGGAATCGCAGGACCGGACTTTCCCCGATTTCCTGAAGGCAAATGACAATATTATAAAACATCTGCCGCCGGAGGAGATCGATTCCCTGTGTAATCTGGAACGCTATACGCGGCACAGCCGTGATATTGTGCAGCGCGTGTTGAAAGAAAGCTGAGCCTCAATATGGGATTTTTGCACCTGTTTTTGCTCTCTGTCGTGCAGGGGATTACCGAATTCCTGCCGATCAGTTCCAGCGCGCATCTGGTGCTTTTTCCGAAAGCTTTCGGTGCGGCGGATCAAGGGCTGGTGATTGATCTGGCCGTCCATGTCGGCTCTCTTTTGGCTGTTTTGCTGGTTTTTTGGCGCGATATCGGCCATGTGGCGGGAACGGCACTATTCTACAAAAAAGCAAAAAAAAATGACAAAACATTACTCTGGAATATCGGTATTGCCGCCCTGCCGGTGCTGATTGTCGGCTGGGCGATGCATCATCATTTCCCCGACGGTGTGCGGGATGTCACGGTCTTGTCTGTGGCCAGTATCGTCTTTGGTCTATTTCTGTTTTTTGCCGACCGTTTCGGCAAAACGGATAAAACGGCGGAAGCGATGACGGGAAAAGACGCGCTGATGATCGGTTTGGCGCATATCTGCGCGCTGGTACCGGGGGCAAGCCGTTCCGGCGTGACGATGACGATGGCGCGGGCTTGCGGCCTGTCACGGGTGGAGGCGGCGCGGTTTTCGCTGTTAATCGGTGTTCCCGTTATTGCCGGTGCGGGATTTCTGGGATTGCTGGATGTTATTCGTCAAGGCAATGCCGCTTTGGGCTTTGACGCGCTTTTGGCGGTGTTGTTGTCTTTCGCCGCATCATGGTTATCAATTGTTTTGATGATGCGCTGGCTAAAAAAATCCACCTTCCTGCCTTTCGTGATTTACCGCCTTTGCTTCGGCGTGGCGGCTCTCATCTTCTTTGCTTATTAAGACTATTTTTACCCCGCCCGCTGTAAGGTGGTAGATGCAGGGAAGAATTTTCAAACAGGTCATTTACTTAAATCACCATATTTCATTTCAAGGGGCGGAAAATGTTTCAGCGGATTATCGGTTTTATGGGTGTGCTCTCTGTCATGGCTTTGGCGGGCGGTACCGTTGCGAAAGCGGCAGAGCAGGAATTTCCGGTTACCCGCGTGATTCTTTCCACCAGCGGTATGGCGCATTTTGAACATAGCGCCCATATCAGCAAAGATACCGATATGACTCTGCCGGTGCGTTTCGAACAGGTCGATGATGTGTTGAAAAGTCTTGTCGTTTTTGACCCTGCCGGACAGCTTGGCGGGGTGACGCTGCCCGGTCGCAGCCCGTTGAAGCATTTTTTCCGTGATCTGCCGTTCCGCCCGCAGGATCTGAATTCACTGGTTAATCTTCTGAATGCTTATAAAGGCGCGCAGATTAACGCCAAATACGGCAATGAACATGTGTCGGGCGCATTGGTCAATATCACGGAAGAGGAAACCGTCTATCCCGATAGTGAAACATCGGTGACGCGTCATCGTATCAGCCTGCTGACCGCAGCGGGCATTAAGCAATATATTCTGGAAGATCTGACGACAATTGATTTTGCCGATGAAAAAATCCGTGCACAGCTTGCCGATGCACTTGATGCCGTACGCGAACATGCCACGCGTGACCGCCGCGTCTTGTCCTTGCGTATTCTGGGCAATAAACCGCGCGATGTCACGGTGGCTTATGTTGTGAATGCGCCGCTGTGGAAGGCGGCCTACCGCGCCGTATTGCCGTCGGAGGACGGGCAGGAAGGTTTTGTGCAGGGCTGGGCGATTGTTGAAAATATGACGGATAGCGACTGGAAGAATGTGTCGCTGTCGCTTGTCTCCGGCAATCCGGTGACGTACCGCCAGCAGCTTTATCAATCCTATTATGTGGACAGGCCGGAACTGCCGGTCGAGGTCTTCGGGCGCGTGATGCCGCGTACCGATACTGGAACCGTGGCAACGGCGGAACAGACGGACCAGAATTTTTCATCCCGCAGCAGCGGTTACGGCGGACGTGGCGTGATGAAAGCCAAACGCGCGATGGCGCCGGCATCTGCCGCACCAATGGCGATGATGGATATGGCGGGCGCGCCGCCGATGCCGATGGAAATGATGGCGGAAGAGGAACTGGGCGGTTATGAGATGGATAATATCGCGCAGGCGGCAAATGCGGGGCAAAGCAGCGAAGCCACAACGCAGGTATTATTCCGTTTTCCGCATAAATTTGATTTGCGCGCCGGACAGACCATGATGCTGCCGTTTGTCAGCCGCAAGCTGGAAATGGAAAAACTGGCGCTGTACCAACCTGATACCCATGCCACGCATCCGCTGGCGGCGGTGCGGATTAAAAACGACAGTGATAGCGGCTTTCCGCCCGGCATCCTGACGCTTTACGAAGAAAACACCGCTTTGAAAGGGTCGAGTTTTGTCGGTGATGCCAGTCTGCCGATTCTGGCGCAGGGCGAAGACCGGCTGATCAGCTATGCGCTGGATTCCAAGACCCAAATCGACCGCAAAACAACCAATCATTCGACCGAAGGTAGGGTAACGATTGCCAAAGGCATCATGCGTACCGCGATCCAATACCGCGCGGAAACCGATTATACGATCAAGGCGCCTGCTGCGGAAGGACGTACGGTTCTGGTGGAGCATCCGCGCATGCCGGAATACAAGCTGGTCAGCCCCGACCCGAAAGAAGTAGAAGTGACGGCCACGCATTACCGTCTGAAGACCAAAGTCAAAGCGGGTGAGGTCGCTAATCTGAAAGTGGTGCTGGAACGCGACGGCTATCAGTCGGTGCATATCGCCAATTTGTCTG
This sequence comes from Pseudomonadota bacterium, assembly GCA_013285465.1. Classification (NCBI taxonomy): domain Bacteria; kingdom Pseudomonadati; phylum Pseudomonadota; species Pseudomonadota bacterium. Next base: position 2,210,694 of record CP053449.1, on the reverse strand, counting down.
CGGGACAGATGTCTTCTTATGCGGCAGGGCGCGGCAAGCTGGACAAGAAGACGCGGGCGGTTTTTGCAAAGCTTGCGGAAATGCGTGCCAGCCTTCATAATGAGCAGGAAGAGGTCAATAACCTGAACCGCAAAAGACAGGACGCCTTTCAAAACCAAAAACGGCTGCGGGAAAATATCCGTAGCCTGTCGGGTAATCCTTCGTCGCAAAAACGTTATCTTGAACGGCTTGATACGGAAGAAAACCTGCTGGAAGAGTTGGAAAAACACATAGAAAGCGCAACGGAGCGCATGCGGAAGAAACAGGAAGAAATGGATGCGTTTATCCTGCAAATCAATATCTGAACGCAAAGGTAAAGTAAAAAGACGAATAGAAAAACGGATGGATTTTTAAAATGATGCATTATTCCCGTAATTTTATGCTGGCCTTGGCTGTGTCGGCGCTGTGTTTTTCAATTTTTGCAGCGCGCAGAGCCGCAGCGCAGGAGATTATTTCGACATGTCTGAAAGACAAGGATTATCTGGGTAAGCTGGAAGCGAACGCAGCGGCAGGCGATGTTGAGTCTATTATCGAGCTGGCTGACGAACACCGTCTGGGGCTGTGTTATCAGGCGAATGTGACAAAAGGCGAAGGCCTGTTAAAGCGGGCTGCTGATCTGGGTAGTCTGGATGCGATTTATATTCTGGCACAGAGCTTTTATTCCGACCGTAACGGAACGCGTGCACGCATTTCCATACGCAAGGAAAAATCCCGTAATCTGTATCTGCATCTGGGGAATAACGGCTATGCACCGGCGCAATTCGATCTGGGCATGTTTTATTTGCGCGGGCTGAACGGTTTCCCCCGTCAGTCTTCCGTTGCGCTGCAATGGTTTGAAAAAGCCGCGAAAAGCGGGCATATGCGTGCCGCAAGACAGGCGGCAATTATGCGCCTGCGCGGACATGATACCGTAAAGGCGGATCCTATGGTCGGGGAACAATGGTTGCGCGGTGCCGCGCAAGGCGGTGATCTGGTCGCGACCAAATTGCTGGCTGAATATCTTCTGGAACAGGATGCAACGAAATATCTGGCCGAAGTCATCCAGCTCTATGAATATCTGGCGAAAAAGGGTCTTCACGCCGTCGGCGTTGAACTCGGCAGGCTATACAGGGATTTCAATCAGCCGGAAACGGCCTATTTCTGGTATAAAATTGCCGAGGCATCCGGGGAACGCGTGGCAGATAAGGAAGCCAGAAAAATGGAATACCGTATGGATCACCAGAAGCTGCAGGGAATTATGGCGCGGGTGAATAAATTCGTCGAAGAAAACCCGTCTCTGAACCGTCTTTATAACGAAGATATGTAATTATTTTCCGCCGGAAGCAGTATGGTAAGCCGGACGCGTCCGTAAAGGCGCATATCTTTCTCCTGATAAGCACCGGGAGTATCTTCGGGGTGTTTTTTATCCGTTTCAAGAACGCAGAGATGTTGTGCGGACAGATAGCCGTTTTCACGCAGATGCAGCAAAGCGGGAATGCCGAGATTCTTTCCGTAGGGCGGGTCCAGAAAGAGTAAATCGGCTTTTTTCGTATCTTTTTTCAGCGGCGGCAGTTGCAGAATATCCTGTGTCAGCAAATGCGCGCGCTCCGGCGGTAATTTGCAGGCTGCGATGTTTTTTTGGCAAATATCGGCGGCATTCCGGCTTTTTTCGATGAAAACCGCCTGTGCCGCTCCCCGCGATAAAGCTTCCAGCCCGAGGGCGCCGGTGCCGCAAAAACCGTCAAGAACGGAGAGGGCATTCCAGGGCGGCAGCAGCGATTTTTCAATAAAAGAATCAAGGATATTGAATAAATTCTCGCGGACACGGTCTGTCGTGGGGCGTGTTTCCTGATCCTGAGGGGCGGATAAGAGCCGCCCGCGAAACTTTCCGGCAATGATGCGCATAGTTATGTCTAGTTTTTTCCGTTAATAATGAAGGGGATATTTTATTTGCCTTTAATTTTTTAACACATTTGCGGAAAAATTTGTTAAAATAAAAGGAACGTGTTGTTTTTAGCTGCGCGCATATTTCGGAGGGCGGGTGATTCCCGTCTTTGTAGAGAGTAATGCGGGCATTGCTTGTGTAGTTAAGTCGCAATATCTGGGTTTCAAGACCTGAAGGGGTGTTCATAGCATGAAATTGTTTCGAATCAAATTTGCATCTTTACTGATCGCAACTGTTTTATCCTGTTTCGTCTTTATGTCTTCAAAACCTGCCCATGCACAAGTCGCCGGCTGTGATCCCAACAAACTGGATCACATGAAGGACCGTGCGACCTTGCAGGTCGCGAACGATCTGGGTGCGTCACAGGAAATTGTCAAGAAAATGGATACGGTGATTGCGCTGACCTGCTGGCCCGAAGCGGCGCAGATTTCGGCGAATGAAGGCGGTGCGATTTTCTCCGGCGGTTTTGAGGCCGAATTGAACAATGTGATCAGTGATATGGTGGATGAGCTGTTAAACCAGTTTGTCGGTAGTTTTCTGGAATCTTTCGGAACGCTTGGCGGTATCATCGGTAGCTGGTTCGGCTTTGGCGGCGGTTTTAACTGTACGCATATGCAGGATATGTGGGATGATGTCGTGACCCGCGGTATTAACCAGTCTGCAGAGTTTCTGGATGTTGACGGCATGATCGCGACGGCACTTGGCGGCGGTTCGGCCAGTACGTTTATTGATGACAACCTTGGTGCCATCGCACCGGTTGCGGCAAATATTCAGGCTGTGATTACGGCACCGCCGACACCGATTCCGAACTTTACCGGTGCTAATACGATTTGCGAGGTGCAATTCCGGAATACAGGCGCTATGCCGCCCGGTTGCCCGTAAGAGCGGGTAAGTTGATGCCTTGCAAAAGGCCATGATGAAAGATTGATGAAGGACGGAAGGATAAGGGGTTAAGATGAGAAAAATCGGAATGTATAAATACAGATATACGCGTTTTTTCATTTTTGCCGTTTTTACGGTCTTTGCAGCTTTGGCGATTGCCACACATCCGGCGCAGGCGCTTGATCCGCGTTGTGATCCGGATATCCGCGATATTCAAACCAATCATGCGCAATTCAGACAGATCGTTGATCAGGCGGTGGCGCAGGAACTAACCAAACAGAATGATTCGGTTGAGGCAATGACCTGTCTTGACCAGCAGCTGATTCAGTCGGCACAGGCCGGGTCGATTTTCTCGGATACGATGCCGGCAAGTTTTCCTGCGGGTTTTAACGGTATTATCAGTATCGGTTTGAACCTGCTGGGTGTTGATACGGGGACTAATCCCGGTTTCCGCGGCACCACATTGCTCGAGGATTTTCAGAACGTCATTGTTTCCAGCGGTGTGTTGGGGGAATTGATGAGTATGTTCTCCGATGCCGTAACCGGGATGCTGTCTGATTTATTCGGCGGTCTGGTCGGCGGCCTGCTTGGCGGGCTTTTGACAGGTTGGGCCGGCGGCCTGCTGTCAAACTGGTTTGGCGGTGCCGGACTGGGCGGTCAGGTCTTTGACTGTAAAACAATGATGGATGGCTGGGATAACTCCACAGGCGGCTTGACGGATCCAAATGCTTACCCTGTGGTCAGGACAGGTCCCAAAGGCGGTATCGGCGGGGATTACCGCCGTGCTTACCCCTCTGAAATGGATATTCTGACGGGCGCTATTCCGGGCTTGCCGACACCGGCGGCCTGTGGTGCGACACCGCGTCCGCCCTTATGTGCTTATGTGCAGAAATTCTACCAGACAGGTCCGAATGCGGCGATTCTGGGGAATGTCTTGAATGATTTGACAACACGTCTGGTGCCGGGCGGTATTCCGGCCTATAAAACGGCGCCGCCATTGACGCTGAATACGACACTGGGTGCGGTGATCGGGGCGATGTAAAACCCGTTCATGCGTAAAAGGTAACAGGCGGCCTGCGGCTTTGCAGGCCGCTTCTTTATTCTTTTCTTGACAAAAAAGCGATTCGGCCTTAATAATTCCCCTTGCTTTCGTCTGCTTTGCGGCAGGCGCGGCTTTTTACGTTATCGGGCAAAATGGCATGCCTTGTGTAGCGTTTGTAGAAAAAACCCTAAAATCGGAGTTTAGAAATGCCAAAACTGAAAACGAAATCAAGCGCTAAGCGGCGCTTCTCTGTCACATCCAGTGGCAAAGTAAAGGCGAATTATGCGAATAAGCGCCATATGTTGCAAAACAAAGACAAACAAATGAAGCGTCATGCACGCGGAACCCGCCTTTTATGTGCGGCTGATGCGCGTATTGTTTTGCGGAACTTCCTTCCCTATTCGCGGAAGCGTAAGAAAAACGTTAACACGACAGCACGGCAGGAGGCATCATAATGGCACGCGTTAAAGGTGGAAAGACGGCACATGCCCGTCACAAAAAAGTTATTAAAATGGCCAAAGGCTACCGTGGTCGCAGCAAAAACTGCTTCCGTATTGCGGTACAACGTGTCGAAAAGGCTCTGCAATATGCGTATCGCGACCGTCGCGTCCGCAAGCGTAATTTCCGCGCTTTGTGGATTCAGCGCATCAATGCGGCAGCCCGTTTGAACGGTTTGACCTATTCCCGTTTTATGAACGGTTTGAAAAAAGCGGAAATCGAGCTGGACCGTAAAGTTCTGGCTGATATCGCTGTTCAAGATCCGAAAGGTTTTGCTGCATTGGCAAAACAGGCACAGGATGCACTGGCAAAAGCTTAAAGCCGGTCACTGCGCTGTAAAGAATTAAGGCAATAAGAGAAAAGCGTCCGTTTTGCGGACGCTTTTCCATTTTCAGTATCCGGAATTTTTTAAGGTTGTATATGCAGGCTTGCGGGATCGACGGGTTCGATCTCCATAATTTCGCCGCTTCCCAGACCGACATCCGGCAGGGTGACGGCGGTTGTTCCTTCCTTACCCGTGACGGCGGGATAGCTCTGCGAAAAAGGCTGTGGTGCATTCGCCGTTGCCGCAGCAGGTAAGGCTTGCGCTTGTGCGGCGGGGGCAACCATAATCGGCTGGGCGGAAGGGGTCATATTTGCCTGCGGCGAGGATTGTTTCAGAATCGTCAGTATGGCCTGTAATTGTTCGGTTGTCAGTTTCGCAGGGTCAATGACAATGTAACCGGCACCTTGCATGGCAGGTGCGGGGCCGCTTGCATCAATGGTCGCCGGCGAGGCGTCAATCGTCTGCTGCGCCGTCGTTGCTGTTGTTGATGGTGTCACCGGTATTGTGGGTGCTGTTGTTGCTGTTGTCGTCGCGGCAGGGGTCGGGGCAATCTTTTCATAGGCGGCGGCACGTGCATCTTTTTTACTGCGTGTCGGCGACGGCGGTTTATTTTCGGGGTCGTAGAATCTGCCCAGACGTTCCTCCCGCACTTCCGCAGCGTGCTTTGCTTGTCGTTCCTGTTCTTCGCGGATGCGGGCGGATTGTTGGTGAATTTGCTGACAGCGTTGATAATAGGGGGCGTTATTGGCGTAAGGCGCGCAAGGATCTGCCTGCGCCATGGCAGGTTGCGGCATTGTAGCAAGTAAAATCAGGGAAACGCCGCAAAACGCGGAAAAATTGTGCAAACAGCGAGATAGACCGTTCAACTCCCTCATGGCCGCAAAACTCCTTTAAGGCTTTAAGCGAAGGCGGAACGTGCCTGCAAGGCTGTAATCAGAGTTCCGTCATCAAGGTAATCCAAAGCACCGCCAACAGGCACACCATGTGCCAGCCGCGTGACTTTTACATTACAATATTGCAGACGGTCTATCAAGTAATGTGCTGTTGTCTGCCCGTCAACGGTCGCATTGAGGGCAATAATGATTTCTTTGACGCCATCGTCTTTTGCACGTTTCACCAGCCCGGGGATGGCAAGGTCTTCCGGGCCGATATTATCAAGAGCGGATAGTGTGCCGCCCAAAACATGATAGCGGCCGCGGTAAACGCGCGTGCGCTCCAGCGCCCAAAGGTCGCCGATTTGCTCGACAATGCAGATGGTGCTGTCATCGCGGGCGGTATCCTGACAGATGCCGCAGGGCGATGTGGTATCCAGATTGCAGCAGATCTCACAGGTCTTGACGGTTTCCGCCGCCTGTTTCAATGCTTCCGACAGGGGCAGTATCAGATGGTCTTTTTGTTTCAGAAGTTGTAAGGCCAGCCGCCGCGCAGAACGCGGGCCAATACCCGGAAGTTTCGACAAGAGGTGAATCAGGGTGTCTATTTCTTTTCCGATCATGGGAATCCGTACCGTTCTTGGTTTTTTGTCGCCTAAAAGGAGGGAATTTTTGGAAAACGGGCAGAACACCCGCAAACCTGACTTACGTTTCCAGTATAAACGTGATTGGGGTTGGTAATCAATCACCAAAAGCCGAAAAAGTTAAAAAATCGTTAAAATTTACTCGGCAACCGCACCCAGCTCTGCGTTTTCGGCAATGGCGGTCCGTTTGACAGGTTGGACGGCGGCACCGGATAAAATATCCTTACGGGCCTCGCACAAATGAACGCCGCACAGGAAGGGAAAGAAGATATTGCCGACTTTCTCGTACAGCGCGGCAAATCGCAGCAAGAGCGGATTTTTGACAGGCGGCATGAACAGGGAACGGTTGCGGTATTCAACGGAAAATCCCGCATCTTCCAGAAGGGCGGTATGGCGGTTTTCACTTAACGCATGTCCGCCGGTAAAGGGCATATCCGTACCGCTGTGCCAGAAACCGCTGCGGTTCGGCAACACGCTGATCATGCGTCCGTCATCGCGCAGCAGCTCTTCGGCCTGTTCAAAAAAAGCGGAAAGGCTGTCGGCATATTCGCCGCTGTGAACCATCAGAATACGGTCAAAGCTGCGGGCGTAAAAAGGCAGAACATCCGGTTCAACGAGTGCGGCGGCACAATTCTGCATGTGCAAAAGCGCGGTATCTTCTGCCGTACCATGCGGCGTCGCGACGACAACGGATTCAGCATTGCCCAGCAAAGGCGCCAGATACGGGAAGGGCCAGCCGAGGGCGAGGACGCGTAAATTTTTTAAATCCGGCCATAATGCCGCAATCTGTTGCGTCAGCTGTTCGGCTGTGAATAATCCGCAAGGGGTTTGGTAGAATTCTGCGAAGAAAGACGGCGGAATGCCGCGGTTTTTGGCGGGTTTGGTCATAGAAAAACCCCTTGCTGCAGCAGCGGGATCAGCGGCAAATCGGCGGGAGGCATCGGATAATTGCCGAGATTTTCGGGATGTACCCAGGCCAGTTCCTGCCCTTCTTGCGGTATTGGAATACCGTCCCATACCCGGCAAAGATATAATGGCATCAGAAGATGAATGCTGTCATAGCTGTGCGAGGCAAATGTGAACGGGGAGAGATCCGGCAGAGCGATGGAAATGCCGAGTTCCTCCGCCATTTCGCGTATCAGCGCGGCTTCGGGTGTTTCGCCTGTTTCGATCTTGCCGCCGGGAAATTCCCACAAGCCCGCCATGGCTTTTCCCGCCGGACGCTGCGCCAGCAGGATTTCGCCATCCGTATTGACGAGGATGGCGGCGGCAACGGCGAGAAGCGGCGGCGCGGATTTTAACGGTGCGGTGTTTGTCATGGCGGTCTTACTTTCTTGCAAGCAATGGCGGAAACCGTGTATAGTGCCTGATATTTTACCAGTAAATCTTGTGTTAAGGAAAGACATATGCCGATACCCCAAGACAGTGGCGCCCCCGCCATGGACAGTTTCACCCATCTTTTTGACCCGAGCATTCTGCGCGCCTATGACGTGCGCGGCGAGATCGGCACGACATTGAAAGAGAATGACTGCTATGCCATCGGCCGGACATTCGGCAGTATTGTCGCGCGCAACGGCGGCAAATCGGTTGCGCTGGGCTATGACGGGCGTGAAACCTCTCCGGTTTTCGCAGAATCCGTGATTGCCGGTCTGCAAAAAGCGGGGATTGATGTGCATGTGGTCGGCCTTGGCCCCAGCCCGATGGTTTATTTTGCCTTGCATCACCTTCAGGCTGATGCCTCGGTTGTTGTCACCGGATCGCATAGTCCGGTGACCCATAACGGTATTAAAATGGCGCTGGCTGACCGTCCCTTCTATGGCGAGGATATTCAGAAACTGGGCGAGATGGCGGCAAGCGGAGATGTGGAAAGCGGCAACGGCGCCCGTTTTGATGTGAATGTTTACGAAGCTTATACCGATCGTCTGGTTGCGGATTATGATTGCGGTGTCGAGCTGAATATCGCATGGGATATCGGTAATGGTGCGGCGGGCGCGATTATTGATTTATTGATCGAAAAACTGCCCGGTAAACATACGCTGCTATATCCGGAAGTGGACGGCACCTTCCCGAACCATCATCCTGACCCGACGGTTGCGAAAAATCTGGTGGATTTGCAGGCAGCGGTCAAGCAGCATGGCTGTGATGTCGGTATCGGTTTTGACGGTGATGCCGACCGTATCGGTGCGGTGGATGAAAACGGTGATATTCTCTGGGCCGATTTGCTGATGGCGCTTTATGCGGCGGAGGTGCTGGAAACCCATCCGGGCGCGCCGATTATCGCCGATGTAAAAGCCAGCCGCGTCTTGTTTGACGAGATCAAACGTCTGGGCGGTCAGCCGGTGATGTGCCAGACAGGTCATTCGGTGATTAAGGCGAAAATGAAAGAGTTGAAAGCACCGCTGGCAGGGGAACTTGCCGGGCATATCTGTTTTGCCGATAAATTCTACGGTTTTGATGATGCGCCTTACTGTGCCGTGCGGTTGCTGAATTTGATCGGCCATAGCGGCAAGAAACTCTCGGCGCTGACGGCGCATCTGCCGAAAATGCACAATACGCCGGAAATCCGTTTCCATGTTGATGAAGCCCGCAAATTCGATATTCCGAAAGAAATTTTGCAAAATCTTCGTGCAGTGCAGGAGGATACATGGGATATTTGTGATATTGACGGTATCCGTCTGACAACGCCGGATGGCTGGTGGCTGCTGCGTGCCTCCAATACCGAAAGCGTGTTGACGGCGCGTGCCGAAGGTTTTGATGAGGCCGGTCTGGAGCGGCTGAAGACAATGCTGTCAGAACAACTTGAAAAAACAGGGGTGGAGCTTCCCGATGACACAGAGTAATTTGCAAACCGATATTCAGACAAGCAGCGATGCTTCCGCTGCGATGCTGCACCCCCGTGTGCTGGAGCTTTTGGCCTCCCGCATTTGTCATGATCTTGTCAGCCCTGTCGGTGCGGTCAATAACGGTATCGAGCTGATGCGTGAAATGGATGCCGATATGGCGGATGATGCGCTGGATTTGATTGAAAGCAGTATCGGTCAGGCCGCAGCACGTTTGAAACTGTTTCGTCTGGCTTATGGCGCGGCGGGCAGTGAAGCGCTGGCCGGATTTCAGGATGTGAAAGCAACTTTTGAAGGATGGGTCTCCGCCAGCCGTACCAGCGTCAACTGGAACGGACGGACGGATTTTTCCGATATGCCCAAAGGTTTTGCCAAAGTGCTGCTGAATGTGCTGGTACTGGCCGAGGAATGCAATCCCGGTGACAGCCGTCTGGATGTGTATATTGATGAAGACGCGGTTGCGGCCTCCGTACATGCCCTTGGAAAACGTCCCGCCCTGCATGCGGGGATGGAGGAGTGCCTGAAAATGGATTTTGCGGTCGACAGCATTGATGCGCGGCTGGTGCATGCCTATGTGACAGGCGCATTTATGAAGCATTTCGGTATGACATTATCCCTGCGCCAGATTTCCGAAACGGAATTGTCCTTCCGTATCGAAGCGGCTTAAATCCATATGTGGCGCTATGTTGTTTTTATTCTTCTGAGCCTGTTATGGTTCACTCCTGCTGTCGCAGATGATTCCTGGCCTGTTTTTGAAGGTGCGGATGACCCCGAATGGATGGCCGATAAAAAACGCGCCGAAGCTTTGTTTGAAACCGATAATTGTGACGATTACTGGCAGATTGTCTGGCCGTGGGTGAAGAAAGGCAATATGGATGCGCGGGCGCTGTTATGGACGCGGACGGTTCCCATGATACATATGCCGATTGTTCGTCCGCCAGCCTCGGAGAACTTCATTTCGTATTTGCGCCACCTTTTCATTATCACAATGTACAATAGTGGCAACGGAATATTGCTTGAAGAGGACGGAGAGACGCTTGAGCAATATGTGTATTCTTTTATTCCGTTTGTCGTGGATTCATCGGTTCCTTTTGCAGAATGTATCAATGACACGCCGTCTCCAAAATGTATGGAGATTGCCGTGGAAGAAAAAATTATTCCCTCATTTGAAGATTATGCTGCCGAGATAGATGTGCTGATGAAGAACGGATATCTTGGTACATGCGAAATAGGATACCGCCACACAAAAATACAAGAGAGCGGCACAGCAACACAGGATTAGAATACCGAAATGTGTTGTATGGCAGGTTGAATAAATTCTTACAACATCACCGTCACTCCCGCGAAAGCGGGAGTCCATACACAGCCCGCAAACTGCAACAACGCATAGATTCCCGTTTGCACGGGAATGACAGTGACGGAGACAGCCGCTATGAAGCATTTCGGTATGACATTATCCCTGCGCCAGATTTCCGAAACGGAATTGTTCTTCCGTATTGAAGCGGCCTAATTGATGTAAATTTTCTGCGCGTTTGTGCCTGAATGGGTGAGGCAAAAGAGGGCGTTTACTCTGCCTCTTTTGCCTCCCCAAAAGGGATATCGGTTTTATAGAGTATTTGGTGCGTATCCAGGGATATTACGGCGATATGTACCCCCGCATCATCTTCAAAGGTGAGCGCTATCTCAGATTGACTGGGCTGTGCGATACCCATGAGCTTCTTAATGCTCGGCAGTAACTCGGCATAGGATTTCTCAGCAGGGTTATAAATAGAAACAGTCACAATGTCAGAAGATGTCAGTCTTCCATCTTTATTTGTGTCGTCCTTGATCAAGGCATAGATAAAGGCGTCTGTGACTTTATTTTTCTTATCCCATGAACCTGTAGAGAGTTCACGCATTTGAAGTATTAAAAAGTTATTGTGGTCAAAAAGCCAAGTCGTTTCCTTTGAGTTAAAGTCAAAAAAGACATAATTAACGACATTGCTGGATGAATTTTTGGAGAAATAAGACTGCTCATATTTTTGGGCAAAGTATAGATGCATATATACGATGTTATGGCCGCTTATCCCGGCTGGATCTCCTAAAGTGTAGAATTGTTTCGTACTCGTATCTTTTTCATCACTCTCGACATTAATAACAGCAGTCACATTCCTCGTTGTTATATCTTTTACAATCATAAAGGCTGCAAACAATGACAGAGCGATAGCGATTAAGAGGGCGACAGCTATGCCGATGGCATTAAAGCGCCAAAGGAGACGAAAAAATCCGGTTTCATTCATGATCACGCTATGTCTTCCTGTTGTTTGAACCAGTGCGTCAAGCCGCGCGGCGGCTTCCTGATTTTTTTGCCAGTAACGCAATGCGGAAGACCAGACGGTCGGTAATGGTGGTATCCATCGCGCCGGTGGTTTTGCATGCGGCTTCGGTGTCCGTCAATTGTTCCAGCAGCATTTTTAAATCTGCGGGTGCCCAGATGTTAAGATGTGCGGTGAAGGCTTTTTCGGCTTTGAAGAAAACCGGCGGGCGCAGTTTTTTCATGGCGCCGGTTTGGTTTTCTCCCGCTGCAACCAAGGCTTTCACAAACAATAATCTTTTACAGTGATTTTGCAGGCCGCGCAAAATGCCGACGGCATGCGTGCCTTCCTGAAACAGCCGCTCCAGCATTTGTCCGGCTGTGACGGCATCGCCCGCGAAAGCGGCGCGGGTCATATCATCGATATAAAGCAGCGAGCTGTCTTCTGTGCAGGCTAGCACATCATCCAATGTGACCGTGCCGCCGTCAGGGCCTATATAAGTGATGATTTTTTCTACCATACTGCGCGCCAAGGCACGGTCACCGACCAGCTTGGCGGAGAGAGACATCAGCGCGTCACGGTCTATCTGCAAGCCCTGCGCGGAAAAATCCTGCGCCAGAATACGCGAGAGATTACCGGCATCATCGACATAGCAGGGAATGGCCGCACCGTCTTTCATTTTTTCAAACAGGCTGCGCAGCTTTGCCGCAGGTTTCAGATCGCCCGCTTCGATCACCAGAACATTATCGCCGCCGTTACCGGCTGCGTGGACGGTTTTTAGTGCGTCTTCGATCATGGCGGCGGCTTTTTCCGCGCCGTCGCGGATACGGATCAAGCGCCGCCCGCCCATCATCGACATGGCGGCGAGTTCGTCGGCAAGCCGCGCCGGGTCTTCTTCGACGACCGTACCGGGCAGATCAATCACATTAAACGGATCGCTGAGGTCTTCCACCACATGTTTGCCAAGGATGGCGGCGCGTTCCCGCACCAGCCCTTCATCGGGGCCGTAAACCAGAAAGGCGCGGCATCCGGGATCGGGTTTCTGGACAAAACGGTCAATATCGCGGGTCTGGATTTTCATTGCTGTCCGTTTTCCTGTCTTTTGAGGAAAAGCGAGAGTTCCGTGACGGCCTGATCGGCAAGTTCGTTCAAGCTGATATCCAGAATATTCTGGCGCGAGATACGTGTGGCATAAAGATTATCAAGGACGTTATAGCTGTTCAATGTGCGCAGACGGCGCTGCAGAACCACGGCGGGATTACCGTCGGCATCCGTATTGTGCAGATCATGCAGGATAAATTCGCCGCTGACGCGCAGCTGGATGCGGGTGACGGTGGCATCCTTCTGGACACCCATAGATGTCTCCCGTTCCTGCAGATCATTCACGACAAGGCGGTAACGGTTTTGCCCCGACGGGCCGGCGCTGCCATAGAGTTTATCAATCAGCAGATTGCGCAGCTGCTGCCCTGCGCGTTCGGGAATATTGGCGATTGTGATGTCGCGGAAGGCCTCGATGGCTGTTTGCGTGCGCACGGCGTAAAGCGGCGAGAAACCGCAACCCGCCGCCGTCGCCAGCAGCAGGGTGCAAAGAAAAACCGCAGAAAAGCGTTTAAATAACGACATTCACAATCCTGTTCGGCACGACAATCACTTTGCGCACCTGATTTTCGCCGATGGCTTTTTTCACGCCGGGATCATCCATGGCTTTGGCTTCGGCGATTTTCTTATCGGCATCGCGCGGCAATGTGATGGTGGCGCGCAGCTTGCCGTTGACCTGTACGCCGATCGTGACCTGATCGGATTGCAGATAGGCTTTATCGGCAACGGGCCAGGGCTCGTCCGCGACCAGCGTGTCATGGCCGAGGCTTTGCCACAGCTCTTCCCCCAGATGCGGCATAATCGGCGCAATCAGTTTGACCAGCGTTTCAAAACCGCAGCGCAGCACGGAACCGTCACCGCGTCCCATCGCGTCATAATCGCTCAGCACATTGGCAAAGCCGCGGATATGGGCGACGGCTTTGTTGAAATGCAGTTTTTCCAGCTCTTGGGACATGTTGTGCACGGTTTTGTGCAGCTCCTCCAGCAGGTTCTGCGCGGCGGCGTCGGGATTGGCGGGCAGACCCGCCCCCCTTGCAGCCAGCTTTCCGGCGGGGTTTGTCACCATACGCCATAAGCGGTGGATGAATTTCCATGCGCCTTCAATACCGCTTTCCGTCCATTCCAGATCGCGGTCGGGCGGACTGTCGGACAGGATAAACAGACGTGCGGCATCCGCGCCGTAAGTCTCCAGAATTTCATTGGGGTCAACGACATTCTTTTTCGATTTTGACATTTTCTCGATGCGCCCGACTTTGACGGGGCTGCCATCGTCCAGTTTGGTCGCTTTGTCTTTGCCGTCGGCCAGATTGACATCGGTCGGGAACAGGAATTTGCCTTTCTCGTCCTTATAGGTTTCATGTGTGACCATGCCTTGCGTAAACAAGCCGGTGAAGGGCTCGTCAAAACCCAGATAGCCGCATTTTTTCAAGGCGCGGTTGAAAAAACGCGCATAGAGCAAATGCATGACCGCATGTTCGATACCGCCGACATATTGATCAACCGGACACCAGTAATCGACCTTGGCGCGGTCAAAGGCCGCATTGTCATTTTGCGCATCGCAATAACGCGCGTAATACCACGAGCTTTCAAAGAAGGTATCGAAAGTATCGGTTTCGCGCTCCGCATCTTTGCCGCAGGCCGGGCATTTGCACTGTTTCCATGTCGGGTGATTGGCAATCGGGTTGCCCGGTTTGCTGAAATCGACATCTTCGGGCAGGGTAATGGGCAGCTGATCCTCGGGAACGGGAACAATACCGCAATCATCGCAATGGACAACGGGAATCGGGCAGCCCCAGTAACGCTGGCGGCTGACGCCCCAGTCACGCAGACGCCATGTCACCGTGCCTTTGCCGTCGCCGCTTTTTTCGATTTTACTGATGGCGGCTTTTTTGGCGTCTTCGACGCTCATCCCATCCATAAAACCGGAATTGAATAATTTTCCCTCGCCGGTATAGGCTTCATCGCCGATGGTGAAGTTTGCAGCACCCGTGTCTTCGGGCAGGACGACGGGCAGGACGGGCAGGTCATATTTGCGGGCAAAATCCAGATCGCGCTGGTCATGGGCGGGGCAGGCGAAAATCGCGCCCGTGCCGTAATCCATCAACACGAAATTGGCGACATAGACGGGGATGGTTTTATCCTCAAACGGGTGTTTCACCGTCAGCCCCGTATCAATGCCGCGTTTTTCCGCCTGTTCCAGCGCCGCTTCGCTGGTGCCTTGGCGGTGGCATTCCGTGACGAAATCCGCAACGGCTTTATTGTTTTCCGCCAGTGCCGTTGTCAGCGGGTGGTCGGGTGACAGTGCCACGAAAGATGCACCGAATAACGTGTCGGGGCGGGTGGTAAAAATTTCAATCGAGTCTGCCGGGGCATCCTGTTCCACAATATGGAAGCGCATTTGCAAGCCGTTGGATTTGCCGATCCAGTTTTCCTGCATGATGCGGACACGGTCGGGCCAGCCTTCCAGCGTTTTTAAGGCATCCAGCAGATCATCGGCGAAATCGGTGATTTTCAAAAACCATTGCGTCAGTTTGCGGCGTTCGACCGGAACGCCGGAGCGCCAGCCGCAGCCGTCAACCACCTGTTCATTCGCCAGAACGGTGTTTTCGACAGGGTCCCAATTGACCCAGCTTTCTTTTTGATAGGCCAGATCGGCTGCCATGAAATCCAGAAACATTTTCTGTTCATGTTTGTAATATTCGGGGGTGCAGGTCGCCACTTCGCGCGACCAGTCGATCGCCAGACCCATGGATTGCAACTGTTCGCGCATGGCTTTGATATTGTTTTCCGTCCAGACGCGCGGATGGGCGTTATTTTCAATCGCCGCATTTTCAGCCGGCAGACCGAAAGCATCCCAGCCCATCGGGTTCAGAACGTTAAAGCCTGCGGCTTTTTTATAGCGGGCGACAACATCGCTGAGCGTATAATTGCGCACATGCCCCATATGCAAACGCCCTGACGGATAGGGGAACATGGCCAGAACGTAGTATTTTTCCTTATCGGGGTCTTCGGTGACTTCAAAACTTTTTTTGTCACGCCAGATTTTTTGCCATTTCTGTTCGGTATCACGGATATTATAACGGTCTTCCATCGTCATTTTTCAGTCCTGCATGTTTTTTTAAGGCGGGCGCTTAAAAAGAGGCCCTTAAATATTGCTTATTCGCTGGCGCGCTGTGCGACACGTAGCTCGCGGGCGCGTGTGAGAATCGTGTCTTCAAGCTGTAGTGCGGTTTTGTCACCGACAGCTGAATCACGCCATGTGCCGCCATTGTCGCGGGTCTGTTTGAAAACGGCAACGCGGACGCCGTCAGAGCGGAGCTGGCGGTCGAGGATATAGACATTGACCTTGAAACGTTCGCCTTGAACGTTCGGGTTCTCATACCAATCGGTCAGAATAACGCCGCCGAAAGGATCAGCGGTTTGCACCGGCATGAAGGAGACCGTATCCAGAGAGGCGCGCCACAGGAAGCTGTTGACGCCGATACCTGAGCCGCTGTCATCCTGTTTGTCGCGTCCGAAAAGCTTGTCGCTGAATGTGGAGCCTTCGCCCCAGATCGTATCACGCTTCTGATCGCTATAGACGATGTCCTCACCGGTATCGTAACGCGTGGGATAAGAGGCTTCCCGCTTCACGCTGCCTTCCGTACAGGCGGTCAGTGTCAGGCACAGCATCAGGCACAATGTCAAAATTCTATAGCGCACGGGACTCTTCCTCGTTTTTTGTTTCTTTTCCATCCCAAATTTTTAGCACGTCCGCCCCCTTGCGAACAAGAAAATTTCGCGTTTTGTGCCGCTTATCTTGCTGTCAGCAGAACCAGTGCGATGATACTTGCCAGAATGCCGATTCCGGCTTTGATATCGGCGTTTTCCTTATGGCCGACGGCCTTATAGAATAAAATCACCCAAAGCGGTGCCAGCAGCACAACGGCGTTCACATAGGCGGGGTTGTGAATAAAGCTGAAGGCGTAAATTTTAAAAATCATATGCGACAGCCAGAAAAACGATGCCAGACCGCAGGCCAGCCAGATGCGTTTGTCGATATGTTTGCGGAAAGTAATGATTTCGGCAGGGTGTTTGCGCTGCTTTTGCCACAGGTAATAGCCGCCGGTAAAGCCGATGGCGATGACGGTCTGGATCATCATATAGCCGTAAACACCGGCATGGAGATCGGCATTTTGCAGCGCCAGCTTGGCAAAGGCACCGTTCAGCCCGTAACAGAGAATGGTCGGTGCCATCAGTTTCAGCGCTTCGCGGCTGACGGCGCAGCTGGTTTGCAGGCGGGAGGCAAAATAAACACAGGTGCCCAGCGCGGCGATAATCAGCAAAGACTGCACCGGCGCGGCGAGATAGTCCTGCAATTGCGCGGGCGCAAAGAGAAACCAGCTGAAGAATGTCACAGGCACCAGCAGCGGAATCAGGCGGGAGACAACGCCGCCGCCCAGCCTTGCTGTGACGTTATACATGCGGATATCGCCGAAACCCGCGAAAACACCCGTTGCGGCAACGGCGAGATAATAAACGGGTGCGGTCGGCCATTCAATCAGGAGCGCGAAAGGCAGCATAACGGCGACGCTGAGCAAACGCGACCCCAGCACCATCAAGAGGCCGGGAATTTTGTAATATTGATTGATAAGCATATTGGCGCCGGAAAAAACACCGGCGAAAACTGCAAAACTGACCCATATCAGCGCGTCTGTGGACATGTACCGTCTTCTTCTTTTTCTTGCTTTTCTGTTGCGGGAATGAATCTGTCTGTTGCGGGCGAGGTCGAGGCGGTCACGGCGGCGTTTTCAATATCAAGGAATTGCGCCTGTCCTTTCAGCGGTGCGAAAAGCTCTTTATCCGTGCCGGTCATCCAGCATTGTCCGCCGAGGGAAAACACCATTTCAAATAATGTTTTGCGGCGGTGTTCATCCAGATGCGCGGCCATTTCATCAAGCAGCAGAATCGGCGGGAAGCCGCGCTCTGCCGCGACAAGGCGGGCATGTGCCAGCGTCACGGCCATCAGCAGGCCTTTTTGTTCGCCTGTCGAGCATTGATCGGCCAGCAAATTATGGCCTTTGTGCCAGACCATGAAATCGCTGCGATGCGTGCCGTGTTCCGCGCCGCCGACCATGGCATCGCGCGGGCGTCCGCGCCGCAGCATTTCTTTGAAATCCTCCTCCACTTTCAGGGCGGGGTCGTTTTCCAAAGCGCGTTCGACCCAGCCTTCGATGCGGATGACCGGCAGCGGGAAAATATCGGTGTGCAGATGGTTTTCAATGGCGGCTTTTTGCAGCCGCTCAACAGTAATCAGTCTTGCGGCGGCGATGGCCAGCGCCGCTTCGGCCATCACGGTTTCCAGTGAAGACAGCCATGCCGGATCGGCACCGTCCGCGCCGCGTTCGCGCAGCAGTCTCGACCGCTCGCGCAGGGCTTTCTCGTATTTGTTCAAACGTCCCAGATGCGCGCCGTCAAAATTGAAAATCACCTGATCGAGAAAGCGGCGGCGCAGGGCGCTGCCGTCGAGAAACAGCCTGTCCATTTGCGGCGTGACCCAGACGACGGAGAGATATTCCGTCAAGCCGCTTTGCCCTTTGCGGGCATCGCCGTCGATTTTGACGATGCGCTTTTTCACGCCTTTGGCGATGCTTGCGGGATCAAGCCCCGTACCGATCCGTATTTTGCCGTAGCGCATCCCGTCCAGCATCGCGGATACCGCCCATGTACTGCCGGGCGTCGCGCTGTTCTGCGTCACCTCGTCCAGTGCCGCCTGACGCAATCCGCGGCCGGGGCTGAGGAAGCTGAGCGCTTCGAGAATATTGGTTTTGCCTGCGCCGTTCGGCCCCGTCAGGACGACGGCACGGTTATCCAGCTTCAGGCTGATATCGTGATAGCAGCGAAAGCGGAAAAGGCGCAGATCTGTAATTACCTGTGTCATATGAAACTCTGGCAAAACCCCGGTATTGTGAGACTGTATTATGACGGATTTTAGGCGGGAAAAAAAGGAGGATGTTTCCCCGGCGGATTTGCCGGGGAAACATCTTGAGTTTGTCAGAGCGAAAAATCAGATTTTCGGGCCGCCGCGCTTTTTGTTGCGCACCACGGTGTTGTTTTTCAGGATGACGACATTGGTGTCGGCATCGCGGCCGAACATCCATTTCGCGGCATCCTTGACATGCACGCCGAAGGTTTTCATCTTCGGTTGCGGGTCGTCAGGGCGGAATCCGGTATAGAAACCGTTGACGCGTTTCTGCGTTTCATCCGTCAGGCCGGAATGGCGCGCATCACCGAAATCAATATGCGGCGTATGCTGTTTCAGATAGGCCACGCCTTTATGTTTCAGATTGCTGGCGATATCGTCAGAGGCCAGATCGCGGAAGAAATGCTGCTTCTGGTCTTCCGGTTTGCGCATGATTTGCGGCGCGAGGCTTTCCGACCAGTTCATATGCGCATCTTCATAAAAGCTGCGCAGCACGATATTATCGTAGAACCCTTCAAAGGCGGCGGCGACAGCCGCACCATTTGTCAGATTTTCTTTTTTGGTCAGGGTTTTTTCCGCCGCGGCGACGATGTTTTTGAAACGTTTGCGCATTTGTTCCAGCGGGCCGCCCATGGTCCATTGGCTTTTCGGGCCTGCGGGGTCGCCATGTGCCAGTTCCAGCGCGATTTGCGTTTGCTGGGCATAGGCATCGGCTTCGATCGCAAAAGACAGTTTAATGGCGGTTTGCGGCGTATGCGACGAATTCGGGAAGATGTTATTCGTCGTATATTGTACCGCATGCACGGCCTCGTGACCCAGCACCAATGCCAGATATTCCGGATCATCGGTGGAGCCGAGGATGATTTTTTTATTGGCGGGATCGCATAATCCGCCTGCGCCCAGCGACCGCGTGCGGCCGTCATCAAAGACGATCTCATAGCCTGCTTTGGTCATACGTTCCAGCAGGTCGCGTCCTGTCGGGCTTTGTGACAGAATCATCAGCGCCTGATCAAAAACCGCTTCATTTCTGGCCTTTTCATCGGCCATGGCTTTTTTAATGAAGTCATTGCGGGCTTTGCTCAATCGCGAGTCATTGCGGAATTCCGGCAGTGTCCCTTTGAAATTGACGGTGACGGGGGGGCGGGCAAGATACTGGCCTTTATCACCCGCACGCAGGGTCCAGTCACCGAAACCGCCTTGCGGGTCCTTGTCGCGTCCGGCAGGTGTTACCGGTACGATATGCGGGGGTTTGCTCTTTGCATAAAAAGCGCTTTTGGGTCTTCTACGAACGTAAGACACGGGCATAACTCCTCTATTGATCGCCTGAACGGCTGTTTTTTTGCTTGGTGGGTTATTATTGGAGAGGATTTGTTAAAAGAACGTAAAGAACTCACGTCCTAGATTAATTTGAACATTTTTTATGCCTGAAAGCAATAAAATTTCACAATAGGTGCCGCGCCTGTGGATAAGTTTTGCGCTTATGGCAAAGAAAAAGCCCGGAAAACCATAGGTTCTACGGGCTTTTTTAAAGCGATTCTTTTTTGCGTTAAGGCGTGTTGCCGTTTGTTTTCGGCCCTTTATTGCCTGTGTCTTTTTGTGCGGGCGGCGGCGTATCTTCATTGGCAGCCGGTTTTTTACCGCCGCGCAGTTTTTTCCATTTGTCAGCCAGTCCGCTGACGGCTTTTTTACCGCCATTCACGATTTTGGAGGTTTTTTCGTCAATCGCTTCGGCGACGGGCTCAAGATCTTCCAGTTTTTTTGCGGCTTTTTCCTTGGCGGCGTCGAATTTTTCCGCGGCGTTTTGATAGGCGGCCATGCCGCGCTGCGCCATTTCAAGGGCTTTTTGCGTGCGCTCGATATCAAGTTCCTCTTTTTTATCCGGATCTTTCAAATCGTCTGCGGCTTTTTTTGCGCTGTCTTTTGCTTTTTTCAAGATGTCTTTCAATCCCATGGTCACATCCCCCTTTAAAGATATGGTGCGGTGATAATAAATATTTTCACAAATGCCGGTATGCAGTGTCTTTTTAGCCGTTTTAGGCGCTGATGACAATGCTGATCTGCATCTGCTTTAAAAACTCCGTACCTGTATATCATATTTTTCATAGTCATGCAATAACATTATGAAAATAAGTTTTCTGTTTTATCCCGCGCGGTCTTGTTTAGAATGGGGAAACGAAAACCGCAATAGGCAAGAGATCGGGATTTAAATTCATGGCAAGTGTTTCAGATAAAAATAAAAAAACAAAGAGTAGCGCAAAAAACGCTGCGAAAGAGACATCCGCCGCTGCAAAGACGGCTGCACCGAAAAAGACGGCGGCAAAAAAAGCTGCCGTAAAGAAACCGGCGGAAAAGAAAGCTGCGCCGAAGAAAGCCGCCGCAAAGAAAGCCGTGCCGAAGAAGTCTGCGGTAAAGAAAGCGGCAGTGAAGAAGAAAACCGTCTCTAAAAAAACGGCAACATCGAAGAAATCCGCGCCCCAGAAAGCTGCTCCTAAGAAAGCTGCGCCTAAGAAAGCTGCGCCGAAGAAAGCCGCTCCTAAAAAGGCCGCCGCAAAGAAAGCCGCGCCGAAGAAAGTTTCTTCTAAAAAAACAGCGCCGAAGAAAACAACTGCGGCAGCTCCGCAGCAGGAAGAACTCAGCAATCATAATATGGCGATACTGTTTTTGGTCGGTTTGACGATTTTTGCAGCTTTGTCTTTTGGTGTCTTTAAATCCGGACGTGACGGGGGAAGCAAGGAAAATGAGCGCAATCTGATGATTGCCTCGCAAGTGATCCAGTTCGGAATCGAGGCCGGAAAAAGAGTGGAAAAACTTCAGGCTGACGGTGTTGCGCTGTCCCGCATTAATTTTGATCCCGCAGCGGCGGAGGATGATGAAACGGCTTTGTTCTCTCCTGCAGGCGGCGGCATGATTTATGAGGAACCTATGGGGACGGGCAGATATATGGCGGCATGGAAAGTTCTTGATGTCTCTGATGCGCGGGACGGTTTTCTGGTCTCCGGTCTGGGCAGTGATGCCGCTGTGCGCGGCCGCGAGGTGGTCATGTATTTTGAAGGGCTGGAACCTGCAATCTGCAGTCAGATGCGCAAAGGATGGGGGCTTGATCCCGAAATACCAGTGCAGGAGGTGAAGCTGGACTTTGATCACCGCGCCGCCATTCGTGCGGGGGCGAATGCAACGACGTTCTATGCAACGCCGGGACGCGCATTTTCCTGTTTCCGCAACGGGCGCAAAGGGCCTTATATTTACTATCAGGCGCTGGCCATACAGTAAGGCCCGAAGAATCAGTCTAAAAAAAAAGACCGCTGTAATGGCGGTCTTTTTATATCTGCTTATAAAGCGGCGATATGATTTACTTCATTTTGCCTTCTTTATACTCCACATGTTTGCGGGCAACCGGGTCATATTTTTTCAGAACCAGTTTTTCCGTTGTTTCACGCGTATTTTTTTCCGTGTAATAGCAGTGGCCGGTTCCTTCGGAACTCATCAGCTTCACTGTCTGGCGGGGGCCTTTTTTCGCCATTGTTCTTATCCTTTGTTCGGGTTATCGAATCAGTTTATCAACAAAGCGCCATAATAAGCAGGGTATCTGTAAAGTCAAGGGCGAAAAATCGCCAAAAAGACTTGCACCCGAGGGGGGATTCGCGATACAAAGCGGGAGTGATTTAGTCCTTTTTAAAAAGACCGGGGAAAATGAGGCGAAAATGCTGAAATTAAGCCGTCTGACAGATTACGCCGTTGTTGCATTATTCCGCCTTTGGCAGGATGCCCCGCAGCAGAAAACGGCCACGCAACTGGCGCTGGATACCGGCCTGCCGGAGCCGACGCTTGTCAAAATCCTGAAAACACTGGCACGGGCGGGGCTGGTTTCCTCGCGGCGCGGCAGCACCGGCGGTTATTATCTGGAGAAGGAAAAAGGCCGCATCGTGTCGGTTAAACAGATTATCGAGGCGATGGAAGGCCCGATTGCGCTGACCACCTGTATCGAAACGCCGGTTAAAACGGCCTGTGCGATCTCTGCCTGTTGTCCCGTGCAGGGGCGGTGGACGGTGGTGAATACCGCGATTTGTGATGTGCTTGACCGCGTAATGCTGGCGGATATGCATCCTGTGCAGGTTGTGCCGCCTGCTGCGGAAGAGGCGGAAAAGGCGGTGGCGCATGGCTGATAAACAAACCGTTGAACAGGTCAAAAAAATCGGTGACCGCTATGATGCGGGTTTTGTCACCGATATTGAGATGGAGCTGGCGCCGAAGGGCTTAAGTGAAGAGATTATCCGTTTTATCTCGGCCAAAAAGAATGAGCCGGACTGGCTGCTGGAATGGCGTTTGAAAGCCTATAAGCACTGGCAGACAATGCCGGAGCCGGAATGGGCCAAGCTGAAAATGCCGAAACTGGATTATCAGGATGCCTATTATTATGCCGCGCCGAAAAGCGGCAATGCGCCCAAATCATTGGACGAAGTTGATCCGAAACTGCTGGAAACTTATGAGAAGCTCGGCATTCCGCTGAAAGAGCAGGAAATTCTGGCGGGTGTCGCCGTGGATGCGGTCTTTGACAGTGTCTCGGTTGCGACGACCTTCCGTGCCAATCTGAAAGAGGCGGGGGTTATCTTCTGCTCGATTTCCGAGGCGGTGCATGATTATCCGGAACTTATAAAGAAATATCTCGGCTCCGTCGTGCCGATGACCGATAACAAACATGCTTGTCTGAATGCGGCGGTCTTTACCGACGGCACATTTGTTTATATTCCCGAAGGGGTGCGCTGCCCGATGGAGCTGTCCACCTATTTCCGCATTAACGAGGCGAAAACAGGGCAGTTTGAACGGACATTGATTGTCGCGGAAAAAGGCTCCTATGTTAGTTATCTGGAAGGCTGCACGGCACCGATGCGCGATGAAAACCAGCTTCATGCCGCTGTGGTGGAGCTGATTGCGCTGGAAGATGCCGAGATCAAATATTCAACGGTGCAGAACTGGTATCCGGGGGATGAAAACGGCAAGGGCGGGATTTACAATTTCGTGACAAAACGCGGTATTTGCAAAGGTGACCGCTCCAAAATTTCCTGGACACAGGTGGAAACAGGTTCGGCGATTACGTGGAAATATCCCAGCTGTATTTTGAAGGGCGATGACAGTGTCGGCGAGTTTTTCTCGGTTGCCATCACCAATAATTACCAGCAGGCCGATACCGGCACGAAGATGATCCATCTGGGCAAGAATACAAAGTCACGCATTATCGCCAAAGGGATTTCCGCCGGAAAATCGAACAGCACCTATCGCGGTCTGGTGCGGATTTCACCGAAAGCGGAAGGTGCGCGCAATTATACGCAATGTGACAGTTTGCTGATCGGCGAGGATTGCGGCGCACATACCGTGCCTTATATCGAAAACCGCAATATGTCGGCAGTGGTGGAACATGAGGCCACGACCTCACGCATCGGCGCTGACCAGCTGTTTTACTGCCGTCAACGCGGCATTGGCGAGGAAGAGGCGGTGACCTTAATCGTCAACGGTTTCTGCCGCGAAGTGATGCAGCATCTGCCGATGGAATTCGCCGTTGAGGCGCAGAAACTTGTCGGCATCAGCCTTGAAGGCAGTGTCGGGTAAAAAACGAAAAAGAAAAAAGAGAAGATTATGCTGAAAATTGAAAATCTACATGCGACCGTTGGCGGAAAAACAGTCCTGAAAGGGATTAATCTTGAAATTCCGCAGGGTGAAGTCCATGCGATTATGGGGCCGAACGGCTCGGGGAAATCGACGCTGTCTTATGTGATTGCCGGGCGTGAAGGCTATGAGATCACCAAAGGCCGCATTCTGTTTGACGGCAAGGATATCTCCGAAATGGCGCCGGAGGAACGTGCGGCGGCAGGGCTGTTTCTGGCCTTTCAATATCCGGTGGAAATTCCCGGTGTCACGACGACGAATTTTTTGAAAACCGCGCTGAATGCCATCCGTACCGCACGCGGTGAAAAAGAACTGGATGCGATCGGCTTTTTGAAACTGCAAAAGCAGAAAGCCACGGCGCTGGATATTGATACGGAAATGTTGAAACGCGGTTTGAATGTCGGTTTTTCGGGCGGCGAGAAAAAACGCAACGAGGTGTTGCAGCTGACGATGCTGGCACCGAAATTTGCGGTGCTGGATGAAACCGATAGCGGACTTGATATTGACGCGCTGAAAATCGTGTCCAAAGGGGTGAATTCCCTGCGCGGTGCGGATCGCGGTTTTCTGGTGATTACCCATTACCAGCGCCTGCTGGATTACATCAAACCCGATGTGGTGCATGTGCTGGCCTATGGCCGTATTCAGCAAAGTGGCGGCCCTGAACTGGCGCTGGAGCTGGAAGAAAAAGGCTATGCGGCGTTTACGGATGAGACAAACGGAAAGGCGGCGTAAGGCGAAACCATGACGGCGACACGCAAAAAAGATAATAAAGATACTCTGCATCCGTTGCTGGCGGGATGTGTGCATCCCGCAGGGGATGATGCGCCGCGCTGGGTGACGGCTTTGCGTGAAACGGCAGAAGATAGTTTTACTGCAACGGGACTGCCGACACCCGTCTGGGAAGATTGGAAATACACACCGCTGCGTGTGCTGGACGGCATGTCATTTACCCGCAGCCCTAATCTGACAACGGTTCCTGCCTATGCACAGGTTTTTGACCTGCCTAATCCGTACGGCGTTCAGATTGTAAACGGCAAGCTGGTAAAAAATAGTGCGGCCTTGCCCGAAGGGCTGGAAATTACGGCGTTGAAAGATGTCTGGGACGAAGAATGGGTGGAAACAGCGCTGGCGGTTCCGGGAAATTTTGCCGATACGCCGCTGGAGGCATTAAATGCCGCCTGTCTTTGTGACGGCGTTGTCTTGCGTGTGCGTAAAGATGTGAAAATTTCCACGCCGGTTGTGCTGTCTTTCCTGAATGATAATGCGGAGGACGGTGAGACGCTGCTGTCAATGCCGCGTATGCTGGTCATGATTGAAGAAGGCGCAGAGCTGACGCTGCTGGAGCATCTGACGGGACGCGGCGCATCTTTCAGCAATATCGCCGCAACCATTATCGTGCAGGAAGGCGGAAAACTGGGGCATTACCGCTGGCAGGATGAAGATGTGCAGGACGGGTATCATATGACCACAACAAGACTGTCCTGCTTTGACCGTGCGGAATATGACGGCTTTACCCTGACGACAGGGGCGCGTTTGTCGCGCCATGAAATATTTGCGGATTTACTCGGGGAGGATATCCGGTGTATAGTAAATGGTGCTTACCGTTTGGGAGAACGGCAGCATTGCGACACGACAATAAAAATGGGGCATTTTGAACCCCGGTCTACATCGAAGCAAATATATAAGGGAGTCATCAATGACCAGGCTCGTGCAGTTTTCCAAGGGAAGATACACGTACATCGTCATGCACAAGGGACAGATGGACATCAGCTTAATCATGCGTTACTGCTCTCCGCCGAAGCGGAAATCGACGCAAAGCCCGAACTTGAAATCTATGCAGACGATGTAAAATGTGCACATGGCGCAACGGCAGGCAAGCTTGACGATAGCGCATTGTTTTACATGACATCACGGGGTATCCCTGAAGCCGCGGCGAAAGCCATGCTGGTGAAGGGCTTTCTCGGCGAGGCGCTGGAAGCCATCGCCAATGAGGCCGTGCGCGACGCTTTTATCAAAATTCAGGATTTGGACGAGATGCAAGCGGAGGATGCGGCATGATGGCGGGACAGCGCAAAGCAGACGCGGTTTTATTTGATGCGGCAACGGCGCGGCAGGATTTTCCGGTTTTCGGTCAGGAGATCAATAACCACCCGCTGACCTATCTGGACAGTGCCGCCAGTGCGCAAAAGCCGCATGTCGTGACGGAAGCGATGACGGAGATGATGTCATCCTATTACGCCAATATCCATCGCGGGCTGTACCGTTTCAGCCAGCAGACGACGCTGGCCTATGAGCAGGCGCGGCAAAAGCTGGCGGATTTTCTCGGCGCAAAATCAGCGGAAGAAATTGTTTTTACCCGCAATGCAACGGAAGCCATCAATCTGGTTGCTGCCAGCTGGGGGCGTGCAAATCTGCAAAAGGGTGACGAGATTATCCTCACCGAGCTGGAACATCACGCCAATATCGTGCCGTGGCACTTATTGTCGCAGGAGCTGGGTTTCACCATTAAAGTACTGCCGCTGCTGAAAGACCCGTCTTTGGGTTTGGACACGGAAAAATTTTCCGGTCTTGTCACTGATAAGACGAAGCTGGTCGCAATGACCCATATGTCGAATGTGACGGGCGAAATTCCGCCCGTGCAGGATTTTATCAAAGCTGCAAAAGCCGTTGGCGCGAAAGTGTTGCTGGACGGCAGTCAGGCCGCCGTGCATATGCCGGTGGATGTGACGGCGCTGGGCTGTGATTTCTATGTCGTGACAGGGCATAAGCTTTACGGTCCGACAGGGATTGGCGCGCTATGGGCGAAAGCCGAGATTCTGGCGGATATGCCTCCCTATCAGGGCGGCGGCGAAATGATCGAGAATGTCACTTTCGAAAAAATTACCTATAAAAAGCCGCCGATGCGTTTCGAAGCGGGAACACCGGCCTTTGTCGAAGCGCATGGGCTGGGTGCGGCGCTGGATTATCTCTCCGGCTTTGACCGTGATGCCGTGCTGGCGCATGAAATTGCGCTGGCGGACATGACGGCAGCGGGGCTGCGCGATCTTGGCGGTGTGACGCTCTATGGCGATAAAACGGCGGAGAAGGGCGGTATTGTGTCATTCTCGCTGGACGGGATTCATCCGCATGATGCGGCAACCGTGCTGGATCAAATGGGGATTGCCCTGCGGGCAGGGAAACATTGCGCCGATCCGTTTATGGCGGCGCGCGGTATTTCCGCGACGCTGCGGGCGTCTTTCGGGATGTATAATACGGAAGATGATGTGACGCGCTTTCTGGACGGGATCGCCAAAACGCGGAAAATGTTCGGTTAATATGGTATAATAAGAGAATAAGGTAGAAAACCATGATGGGAAGAGAAGCCGTGGCAAGCAAGGAAATGCTGGAGGACGCTTTGGGCGACGAGATGGAAGAGATGGCAAGACCGCCATTTGCCGATGTGCCGGAGGCGCATGCGCTGTGGCCCGCAATCGAAGCGGCAATCCGCGAAGTTTATGACCCGGAAATCCCCGTGAATTTATACGAGCTGGGGCTGATTTACCGCGTTGATATTGATCAGGATAATAATGTTGCTGTGAAAATGAGCCTGACCGCACCTGGCTGCCCCGTTGCGGGAGAAATGCCCGGTATGGTCGAAGAGGCCGTACGCACCGTGGAAGAGATCGGGCAGGAAAAGAATGTGACGGTTGATCTGGTTTGGGATCCGCCGTGGCATCCGGGCATGATGGCAGAGACCGCTAAGCTGCAACTGAACATGTTTTAGATCACCCATCGTTCAAGATGGGCGTTGTTGCTGCGTTGCTCATGTATATCCGTACATGTCGCGCCTTGCGCCTAGCCCCTCATGAACACTGACTGATCTAATTGTGATAACAGGAGATAAAAGCATGAAAGACGCGATTACATTGACGGAAAAAGCTGCGGAACATGTGAAAGAGCTGCTGGATGCCGCACCGGAAGCGGCGGAAGGGCTGCGCGTCAGCATCGTTTCGGCAGGATGTTCCGGTCATAAATACCAGTTTGACTATGCGAAAAGCGGCAGCGTTTCGGAGGCGGACACGCTGGTTGAACAGAACGGCGTTAAGATTTATATCGACCGCAGCGCGCTGATGTATCTGCTCGGCTCCGTCATGGATTTTTCCGATGACGGCTTTAAATCAGGCTTTGTTTTTGATAATCCGAATGTTTCCTCGGCCTGCGGCTGCGGAGAATCGGTGCAGTTCACCCGTGACGAAATGGCAACGGATGATCGCCGCGTGTAACTAGCTCCGTCATTGCGAGGAGCGGTCGCGACGCGGCAATCCATACGAACAGCGGTAACAGCAGGTTCTGGATTGCCGCACTCCCGTTGGTCGTTCGCAATGACGAATAAGGGGGCGAATGGGGAGTTTGGCACGCTTCTTGCAAGGTTTCTTTGTCAGAGAGATGACAAAAAAGCGGAGCAAAAATCATGACACAAAACAGTGCCGCACAGATGACAGCCAATATCCACGCCAATATACCCAAAGCGGTTTTGGGCGCGATTAAAAATGCCAGCGCAAAAACAGGGGTCGATTTTTCCTATCTGATGGCGCAGGCATCCGCCGAAAGCAGTTTTAACCCGAAAGCGCGCGCAAAATCCAGCAGCGCGACGGGGCTGTTCCAGTTTCTAGACCAGACATGGCTGCAAATGGTCAAAAAATACGGCGCAGAACACGGTATGGGCGATTATGCCGAGAAAATCAGCCTGACAAAAAGCGGTCGCGCCGTTGTGGCGGATGCGGCAACACGTCAGGAAATTCTGAATTTGCGCAAAGACCCTGAAAAAGCCTCGCTGATGGCGGCGGAAATGGCGGCGGAAAACGGCAGCCGTCTGGAGGCCAGATTAGGGCGCAAAGTTGATGCCGCCGATCTTTATATGGCGCATTTTCTAGGCGCGGGCGGGGCGACGCAGTTTTTAAAAACGCTGGATCATGCGCCGCAGAAAAAAGCCGATGCGCTGTTGCCGGAAGCCGCGAAGGCCAATAGCGCCGTCTTTTACGACCGCGCCGGCGGCAAGGCGCGCAGCGTATCCGATGTTTATGCGTTGCTGGCCGGAAAATTCAGTAAAAATGTTTTGAAAGAATTCGCCGCGGAAGGCGGTTCTGACGCCGTTATGACGGCGGCTGCGGGTGCCGTAGCCGTAGACGGCACGGGAACAGAGGCAATCGAAATTGCCTCCGCCGCAGCATATACGCCGCGCCCCGCCTATGGCCGTGCAGGCGGCGGCGGGCCTGTGACGGGGCAGACGCTTTCCCCCGCTTTGATCTGGGCGGCGGCGGAAATGACCTCCACCATCCATGATATGGTGATGACGGATAACAGCGATGATGACAATAAATATGACCGCGACAACCGCCGCGGTGGTTTCGGCAGAATTTTCGCCGATGTGACGCCGCCCCAATTCGCAGCAGCGGGCTATATGGTTTAAGCTTTTTTGTTCAGCGCGGCAACGATTTGCGGCGGGACGAAGGGCGAGACATCACCGCCCAGCTGGGCGACCTGTTTGATAAAGCGCGAGGCGATGGATTGATATTCGGGATTGGCGGCCAGAAAGACGGTCTCGATATCGCGGTTGGACAGTTTCGCATTCAAGGCCGACATCTGCGCCTCATATTCAAAATCGGAATATTGCCGCACGCCGCGTATGACCATCTGCGCCTTATGCTTGTTCATGAAATGGATCAGCAGCGTATCGAAGCCTTCGACGACCACTTCGCATTTTCCCGGCAGCGGGGTTTCTTTCAACACCTCATTGAGAAGGTCGATGCGCTCCGCCACGGTAAAAAGCGGCGTTTTGCCGGAATGGGCGGCAATGCCGACAACAATCCGGTCCGCCAGTTTTGACGCACGCTGGATAATATCAAGATGCCCGAAAGTAACGGGATCAAAACTGCCCGGATAGACTGCACAGCGCATATTTATTCTTCTTCGCTTTCTGTCGTTTCGCCCGCATCTGTATCACTCTCTTCCGCAACTGTTTCCGCCGCATCATCTGCGGTTTCGTCAGTTTCGGCGGCGAGGTTTTCTTCCGTGTCCTCATCCTCGCTGTCATCGCGGACAACGGCGACGGAGACGACTTCCTCATCCTCCGCAACGCGGAAGAGTGTGACGCCTTGCGTCTGGCGTCCGGCAAAGCGGATGCCCGTGATCGGCATACGGATAATCTGGCCGCCATCGGTGACCATCATAATCTGGTCGCCGTCTTCAACGCAGAAGGAGCGGATGACCTCGGTACCGTTCTTTTTGCCCAGCTTCATATTCCAGACGCCCTGACCGCCGCGTTTCGATGTACGGTATTCGTAGGATGATGTGCGTTTGCCGTAACCTTTGGTGGTGACGCTGAGGATGAAGTCTTCTTTTTCCGCCAAGGCGGCAAAGCGTTCGGGGCTGAGATCGCCGCCGACATCGCCTTCCAGATCGACATCATCGGCACCGCGCAGCGCGGAGGCGGCCTTCAGATAAGCGTTACGCTCTTCAATATCGGCATCGCTGCCATGCAGAACGGAGATGGAGACGACTTCATCGCCTTTTGCCAGTTTGATGCCGCGGACACCTGTGGAGGCGCGGCTTTTAAAGATGCGGATTTCCGTCAGCGGGAAGCGGATGGCTTTCCCCTTGCGGGTGGCGAGCATGATATCATCGCTTTCGGTACAGGTGCGGACATCAATCAGTTTTTCGCCGGCCTCTTCATCCAGTTTCATCGCAATCAAGCCGTTTTTGCGGATATTGCGGAAAGCGGCCATCGTGTTGCGGCGGATGGAACCGTGCGAGGTCGCAAAGACCACATCCAGCGCTTCCCAGGCTTCTTCATCTTCGGGCAGCGGCATGACGACGGAGATATTCTCGCCTTTTTCCAGCGGCAGCAGATTGACGAAGGCCTTGCCGCGCGATTGCGGTGTGCCGACGGGGAATTGATAGACTTTCATGCGGTAGACAATGCCGCGCGAGGTGAAAATCAGCATCGGCGTATGGGTGGAGGAAACGAAAAGCTGTGTGACGAAATCCTCATCCTTCGTATTCATGCCGGTACGGCCTTTGCCGCCGCGGCGCTGCGCACGATAGGCGGAAAGCGGGACACGTTTGACGTATCCGGCATGGCTGACGGTGACAACCATCTCCTCGCGCTGGATCAGATCTTCGATATCGACTTCAAATTCGGCTTCCATCAATGCGGTGCGGCGCGGATTGGCGTAGAGATCTTTGATCTCAAACAGCTCGCCGCGCATGACATCCAGCAATTTGTTGCGGTCACCCAGAATATACAGATATTCGCGGATTTTATCGGTAATCTCTTTCAGCTCGTCACCGATTTTGCCGCGCTCAAGCCCCGTTAAACGGTGCAGACGCAGATCAAGAATGGCTTTGGCCTGTTCTTCGGAGAGCTGATAGGTGCCGTCATCCTCTAACATGTGTTGAGGATCGGCAATCAGTTCAATCAAGGGGGCGATATCATGGGCAGGCCAAGGTTTGGCGCGCAGCTGTTCACGGGCTGTGCCCGGATCGGGCGCGTTGCGGATAATCGCAATGACATCATCAATATTGGCGACGGCAACGGCCAGACCTGCCAATAAATGCGCGCGCTCACGCGCCTTGCGCAATTCATAGGCGGTGCGGCGGGTGATAACCACTTCGCGGAATTCGATGAAGGCAACCAGCATTTCCTTCAGATTCATCATCTGCGGGCGGCCGTGATGCAGCGACAGCATATTGCAGCCAAAGCTGGTTTGCAGCGGCGTGAATTTATAAAGCTGGTTTAAAACAATATCGGCAATCGCGTCTTTTTTGATTTCGATCACGATACGGACGCCGTCGCGGTCACTTTCATCGCGCAGGGCGGTGATGCCTTCGACGATTTTCTCGCGCGCTACTTCGCCGATCCGTTCAACCAGACGGGATTTATTCACCTGATAGGGAATTTCATGCACGATAATCGCCTGACGGTCGCCGCGCATATCTTCAACACTGGTTTTTGCGCGGATGACGACAGAGCCGCGGCCCGTATTATAGGCGCTGCGGATACCGTTTTTACCCAGAATCTCGCCGCCGGTCGGGAAATCGGGGCCGGGGATGATCTCGGTCAGTTCCTCGATCGTCAGATCGGGGTTTTCAATCAGCTGCAGGCAGCCTTCGATCACTTCGCCCAGATTATGCGGCGGGATATTGGTGGCCATACCGACGGCAATACCGCCGGTGCCGTTAATCAGCAGATTCGGAAAACGTGCGGGCAGAACAACCGGCTCCAGCACGGATTCATCATAGTTCGGCGAAAAATCGACCGTGTCTTTATCAATATCATCCAGCAGGGTTTCCGCAACTTTTTGCAGGCGTGCCTCTGTATAACGCATGGCGGCGGCCGAATCGCCATCCATGGAACCGAAGTTGCCCTGTCCGTCAATCAGCGGCAGACGCAAGGAGAAATCCTGCGCCATCCGCACCATAGAATCATAAATGGCGCTGTCGCCATGCGGGTGGTATTTACCCATGACGTCACCGACGATACGGGCGGATTTTTTATAGGGTTTGCTACTGTCATATCCGCCGTCTTTCATCGCGTAAAGAATGCGGCGGTGTACGGGTTTTAAGCCGTCGCGCACATCGGGAAGGGCGCGGCTGACGATCACGCTCATCGCGTAATCGAGATAGGAGCGCTGCATTTCATCTTCAATGGCAATGGTGGCGATATTGCTGCCGGTATGCGGGATGTCTGTTTCAGTCGTCATATTTTAAACGCGCGGAGCGCCTTCCTTTGTTGGGATTCTTACCTGTAAAGCTATATAAAGCCCTTCTTTCTAGCATGTTTTGCAGGAAGGCTCAATGCTTCTCAGCTTTTATCCGCTTTTCCGCAGATCGGAATAAATTTCTTGCATTCCAGATAATTATCATGCATCTTGCTTGCGCATTCAAAGGGGTTTTTTCCTCTTTACAACATCGGCATATCCGCATTTTTGCGGGCAGCCGGTGGGAATTTTAAAAGTTTTGAAGTTTGTAAAACGAAAACACTAGAAACCAAAACAAAAGGAACAGGTTATGACACAAACGGATGTTATCATTCTCGGTGCAGGTGTGCTGGCCTTGCTGTACGGCCTTATGGCCGGCTTCAAGGTGATGAACGCCAGTGCCGGTAACGCGCGGATGCGTGAAATCGCGGGCGCTATTCAGGAAGGCGCAAGTGCCTATCTGAACCGCCAATATACGACAATCGCCATTGTCGGAATCATTGTGGCCATCGGCCTCGGCATTTTGCTGGGTCTGCAGGTCGCCATCGGATTCGTGATCGGCGCGGTATTGTCAGGCGCTGCCGGATATATCGGCATGCATGTTTCAGTACGTGCCAACGTACGTACGGCTGATGCGGCACAAAAAGGCCTTGCTCCGGCACTGGACATTGCGTTCAAATCCGGTGCGATTACGGGTCTGCTGGTTGTCGGTCTCGGTCTGCTGGGCGTTGCCGGTTACTACATCGCGCTGAAATATTACGGTTTTGAAACGCGTCACACGCTGGAAGCACTTGTTGCCCTCGGCTTTGGTGCATCGCTGATTTCGATCTTTGCCCGTCTTGGCGGCGGTATCTTCACCAAAGGTGCGGATGTCGGTGCCGATCTGGTCGGTAAGGTTGAAGGCGATCTGGCCGAAGATGATCCGCGTAACCCTGCCTGTATTGCTGATAATGTCGGCGACAATGTCGGTGACTGTGCGGGTATGGCGGCTGACCTTTTTGAAACCTATGCCGTGACAATCGTTGCGACAATGCTGATTGCAACCAGCACATTTGCAGCCGCATCGCTGGATATGGCGATGAATCTGCCGCTGCTGATCTGCGCACTTTGTATTGCCGGTTCGGTACTGGGAACCTTCTTCGTGAAACTCGGCGAAACCGAGAATATCATGGGTGCCCTGTATAAAGGCTTTGTTGTCAGTGCCATCGCTTCTGCCGGTCTGATCTACTGGATCATCAAGAAAAATATCGGCATGAACGGTGAAATGGAATTGCTGTCAGGCGGTGTTGTTACCGGAACGCAGCTTTACTATTGCGTTGTGACAGGTCTGGCCGTAACGGGTCTGCTGATCTGGATTACCGAATATTACACCTCGACGGAATACCGTCCGGTGCGCGTGATTGCGAAAGCTTCGGAAACCGGACACGGCACGAACGTTATTCAGGGTCTGGCGATTTCGCTGGAATCCACGGCACTTCCGGTGATCGTGATTTGCGGCGGTATCTTCGTTGCTTATGACGCAGCCGGTCTTTACGGTATCTCCCTTGCGGCAACGACAATGCTGGCACTGGCCGGTATGGTTGTGGCGCTGGATGCTTACGGCCCGGTGACGGATAATGCCGGCGGTATTGCCGAAATGTCCGATCTGCCGAAAAAAGTGCGTACGGTAACGGATGCGCTGGATGCTGTCGGTAACACAACCAAAGCTGTGACAAAAGGTTACGCCATCGGCTCCGCCGGTCTGGCTGCGCTGGTTCTGTTTGCGGCTTATACCGAAGAACTGCGTCACTATTTCCCGGACATCACGGTCACATTCCCGCTTGAAGAGCCCTTTGTTATCATCGGTCTGTTCATCGGCGGCATGCTGCCCTATCTGTTCGCGGCAATGTGTATGACGGCTGTCGGACGTGCGGCAAGCTCGATCGTGATCGAAGTCCGTCGCCAGTTCAAGGAAATCAAAGGCATCCTGACCGGTAAAACCAAACCGGAATACGGTCGTGCCGTTGATATGCTGACACGTGCGGCGATCAAGGAAATGATCGTTCCCTCCCTGCTGCCGATTCTGGCACCGGTTATCCTGTTCCTCGTTGTCTGGGGCATTGACGGTTCCATGACATCAGGCTTCCAGGCACTGGGCGCGATGCTGCTGGGTACGATTGTAACCGGTATCTTTATCGCGATTTCCATGACCGCCGGTGGCGGCGCATGGGATAACGCCAAAAAATACATTGAAGACGGCAATCATGGCGGCAAGGGCTCCGAAGCCCATAAAGCGGCTGTGACAGGTGACACCGTCGGCGATCCGTACAAAGATACGGCCGGTCCGGCAGTGAACCCGCTGATCAAAATCGCGAATATCGTGGCCATTCTTCTGGTCGCCATCGTCGCGAAGATGGTGGCCGGTTAAACCGCCCGTCTTTTAAGACCAAGACTCTGGAAGACCCGTCTCCCCCAAAAGGAGGCGGGTCTTTCTTATGCGGCTTGCGCCTTGACTTAGGAGGCGTGATTATTACAATGGCTTATTGATTTTAGAACATGGGAAGAAAAAGAGGCGATATGCCCCCACGCAGGAATAATCCGCCGCAGCGTAAGACATTTCTCGATAAGCTGAAAAAAGGCTTTAAAAACGTCGCCGATGAAATTACCGGCGGCGGCGCGCCGCTGCTGCCTGCATCTGTCGAAAATCCCGTCAAGAAAGCCCAGGATGCCTTATTGCGCGGCGATCATGCCGCTTTGCAGACCGTACTGGATGAAAAACCCGCGATTTTGAATGATTACGCCCCGAATGGTGAAACATTGCTGCACAGCGCCGTTGTCAAAGGCGATGCGGTTGCTGTGAAGTTCCTGTTGGGCAAAGGCGCGGATGTGGCGAAAAAACGCCGCGGTGATGATGGGCGCGGGCCTTACCGTGCGCAAACGCAGGGTTATGAGCAGTTTATTTCCTCCGAGGCAGGCGGCACGCCTTTATTTTATGCGGCGCTGGCGGGGCGGAAAGAGATTGCCGAAATGCTGTTGGCAAAAGGTGCAAAGCCTGATGCGCAAAGCACAAGCGGCGCAACGCCCCTGCATGCGGCGGCGCAGCGTAATGATGTCGAAATGCTGAAAATCCTGTGCGAGGGCAAGAGTAAGCCGCGCATTGACGGGACGGACGGCACGGGTAATACCGCGCTGCATTATGCCGTGGCGGGCGACCGTAAAAAGGCGGCGGAATATCTTTTACAGCAGGGCGCTTCGACAAAGCCGGAAAACAATATCCACAATAGCGTCTTGCATGTCGCGGCAAGGAACGGCAATAAAGACATGACGGAGCTGCTTCTGTCTCATGGTGCGGATACGAAAGCCGTGAACGGAAAAGGGCAGTCGGTGCTTGATCTGGCCATTCCGCAATACAGCGCCCATGCCGGTGCATCATTGCAAGGCTTTTACGATGCTGCGGTCGCTTTGATCAAATCCGGCGCGGATATTGACAGCCAATGCCGCGATAAAGGTCTGACGGCGCTGCATAAGGCGGCGGCGGGCGGTCACTTGCCGATTGTGCGGGCTTTGCTGGATAAAGGCGCGGATCCCGATATTTGCAGTGATGACGGTGAAACCGCTTTGCTGAAAGCCGTTCGTGCGGCACGCGGCGGTTATAACAGTTCCACACCCAAACAGGATGCCGCGATTGATTTGCTGCTGCATTACGGGGCCTCTTGCGATGTGCCGGACGGCAAAGGCATGACGCCGCTGATGCTGGCCTGTGAAAACGGGCGCGGCGATTTGGCGCGCAAGCTGCTGGATTACGGCGCGGATGTGAACAGCCGTGCCTATGACGGGTCAACACCGCTGGCGGGCGCGGTACAAAGCCGCTCGACCTCATTGGTGAAATTGCTGCTGGAACGCGGCGCAGATGAAAAAACGCAGAAAATCCCCGGCGAAACCCTGATCGAATTTGCGAAAAAGCGTAATGCCCCGCCCGAGATGATTACGCTGCTGCGCGAATATCCGAAACACCGCCGTAAATTGTCCAAGGATTTTGGTGCGCAACGCCGCCAGAACCGCGATACGGCGCAAAAACAGAACCAGCAGAATATCCGCCAATATACCCGCCGCGATCCCAAAGACGGCGGCGGGCAAAAGCCTTGATAACAGGCTTTTTTAACCATTTTTTGCTAGAATTGGTAAAGTTTTATCAACAGGTCGGAAATGGGAATGACGACAAAATTCTCGCAATCACAGGAAAAAGACGGTGCGGTGGGCAGTAAGTTCGGGCAGCAGCCGGATGCGCTGGACGGCTTTTACGTGATCCGCGGCTATGATCCTGAAATCGACCCGCTGTCTTCAGTGATGGATTTGCCGAAAGACGAGGCTGTGGCCTTGATGGAGAAAATCCACCCGCATCGCGGTATTGGCGAAGCCGATGCAAACGGCAATCGTGACCAGCAACTGTATCATGCCGACCGTCAGCAGACCGATAGCTGGCTGCGCGATAATGCGCCGGACGGCGTTAAACCCGAGAGGGAAAATCCGACTTTTTTCCGTGTCACCAACGACCCCGCAGTGGTCAAACAGGCGATTGAAGACGGTGCGGCGGGTAAAGGCGTGATGATTGCAGCGGTCAAAGACCTTGATATGTCACATTGGTCTTTTACCTTTGACGACAGTATGGGGAATTTCTTTTCCACCAAGGGCAAATCCGTCTTTCTGGAAGATAAACATGATTTGCACGGCACGGTGATGGATGCGAAAGATCTGGCGAAGGCCGTGACGCATCACGGCACGGATTTACCTGACGGTAAGCCGCGGGCGATTGAAGGCCAGTATTGGAGCAAAACCCCCTTAAAAACCGTTCCCGGCAGTGAACCGCCGAAACAAACGGCATCGGCACCGAAACAGCAGGCCAAAAGCGGTTTGCGCAAATAAACGTCAACTTGACATATTTCCTTATTCTCTGTAATTTACCTCTCCTTTTATAAAATTGATGGAGAGAGCATGTTCAATCTTTTTGGATCTTCGAAACTGTGTGACCTTGCGGAAGAGGGCAATCTTGACGGTGTCAAACGCGCCATTGCGGCAGGCAAGGATGTGAATGAGCGCGGCATGCTGAAAATGACGCCGCTGATGGCGGCCGCCGCCAAAGGGCGCGAGGATGTTGTGAAATATCTGCTCTCCCTCCCTGAAACCGATGTTGATACGCTGAATGCAGGCGGCACGACAGCGCTGATGACGGCGGCGCGCGGCGGGCATCTGGGCACGGTGAAAATCCTGCTGGCTGATCCGCGCTGTGACGCGAACAGGCTTGGGCGCTGGGGCGGTACCGCGCTGATGAATGCGGCGGGTTTCGGCCATAGCGATGTGGTGGAGGAATTGTTAAAGGTTGAGAATATCAGCCTTGCCGCAACCTATACCGATACGAAATATTCACCGATCACCATCGCCCGCCAGAACGGGCATGAAGAGATCGCGAAAAGACTGGAAGAGTTTGAAGCCGGTCGCGGGCAAAAACCGCAGGTGCAGCAACGCCGTAATCCGAAGAACGGCGGGATGCGTCCCTAACATATTTTTGAAGAAGGATTTTAA
This sequence comes from Pseudomonadota bacterium, assembly GCA_013285465.1. Taxonomy (NCBI): domain Bacteria; kingdom Pseudomonadati; phylum Pseudomonadota; species Pseudomonadota bacterium. Next base: position 2,172,316 of record CP053449.1, on the reverse strand, counting down.
AATGAAAAAGTTTTTATCAGTTGTTTTCTTGGTCACCGCGATGGTTTTTGGCGCAGGGTACGGAAGCGCCGCGCCGTCAGCCCAGCAAAAAGTCATGCAATCCGATAGTGTTGCGCATGGCGGCGGTTGCCGTAAAAGCTCTCCGCCCGGACAATGCTGCCATATGGATCACAAGACGGGCATTGTTCACTGTCACTAATGTCTAATTTTTGCCGTAACCGCCGCCGCCGGGGGTTTCGATATGGATGATGTCTCCGGCTTCCAGCTTGGCTTGGCCTGTGGCGGAGAGCATTTCGATTGTGCCGTCGCTATGCTCTACGCGGCAGATGCCTGTTTGTCCTTCGCCGCCGCCATTGACGCCGAAAGGCGGGATTTCGTGGTGATTGGCCAGAAGTGAGGCGGTCATGTTCTCCAGAAAACGCAAGCGGCGGATGACGCCGTTGCCGCCTTTGTGTTTGCCGCCGCCGCCCGAGTTTTGGCGGATGGAAAATTCCTCCAGCCGCACGGGGTAGCGGAATTCCAGAATTTCGGGGTCGGTCAGGCGTGAATTGGTCATATGGGTCTGTACGGCGGATGTGCCGTCAAAATCAGGCCCTGCGCCGCTGCCGCCCGCGATGGTTTCGTAATATTGGTATTTTTTATTGCCGAAGGTGAAATTATTCATCGTCCCCTGCGCGGCGGCCATCACGCCAAGCGCGCCATAGAGCGCATTGGTGACGCATTGCGAGGTTTCGACATTGCCCGCGACGACGGCGGCAGGCGGCTGCGGGTTCAGCATCGAGGCATCCGGCACGATCAGCTCCACAGGTTTCAGACAGCCTTCATTCATCGGGATGGCATCATCGACCAATGTGCGGAACACATACAGCACGGCGGCGCGGCAGACGGAAAGCGGCGCGTTGAAATTGCTGTCCGTCAGCTGGGCGGAAGTTCCGGTGAAATCAACCTTGGCGCTGCGTGTTTCCTGATTAATGGTTATATTGACGTGGATTTCCGCGCCGTTATCCATTTTTTGAATAAAGCTGCCGTCTTTCAAAACGGTGATGGCGCGGCGGACATGTTCCTCCGCATTATCCTGAATATGCTGCATATAGGCATTGACGACATCCAGCGAGTAAGTCTCGACCATGCGTAGCAGTTCCTGCGCGCCGCGGGCATTGGCGGCGATTTGTGCGCGGAGGTCTTTGATATTCTGGTCGATATTGCGGGCGGGATATTTGCCGCTGCTTAAGATATCGCGAATCTCGGCTTCGCGGAAGCGGCCTTCATGCACGATTTCGACATCATTCAGCAAAATGCCTTCCTCATCAATATGGGTGCTATAGGCGGGCATGGAGCCGGGGGTAATGCCGCCGATATCGGCATGGTGGCCGCGTGAGGCAACATAGAAGAGCGGTGCGGTCGTGTCTTCCGTGCCGAAAACAGGGGTGATGATGGTGATATCGGGCAGATGCGTGCCGCCGTGATAGGGATCATTCAGCATATAGGCGTCACCCGGCTTCATCTGACCTGTACGGTTATTGATGATGGTGCGGACGCTTTCGCCCATCGAGCCGAGATGCACGGGCATATGCGGCGCATTGGCGATTAAACCGCCTTCCTTGTCAAAAACGGCGCAGGAGAAATCAAGCCGTTCCTTGATATTGACGGAATAGGCGGTGTTCTCCAAAACCGCGCCCATCTGTTCGGCGATTGACATGAACAGATTATTGAAGACCTCTAAAATCACAGGGTCGGCTTTATCGGTGGCGATTTTTTCCTGCGCGGCGGCGGCGGCGGCTTTGCGGGTCAGTACCAGATTGCCGCTTTTATCCTGCGCGGCTTGCCAATCGGGTTCGACGACGGTTGTGCCTGTGGCCTCGCGGATGATGGCAGGGCCGTCAATGACATGATCTGCCGGCAATGTGTCACGGCTATAGACAGGGGTGTCACGGCGCGCGCCTGCCATATAGACCTGTACCGTATTCAGCGGTTTGTCGGTTTTTTCGGCGGGAAAGAATTCCGCATCGCCCTGCTGTTGATAGGCGCGGGCAATGCTTTCCACAGCACCGGCCTCGATCACCAGCGCGGCTTCGGGCATCAGGAAACCGTAATGTTGCAGATATTGCGCCTCGAAAGCTTTGATAATCTCGTCATAGGTGCCGAAGGGAACGGTCTGCGCCTTGTCGGTGCCGTCATAGCGGATATGCAACCGGCGGTGATGGGTCAGGTCAGCGGCGGCGAAATTTTGATGCGTCATTTCCGCCGTGGTTTCGGTGATGAGTGCGTCCAGAATTTCTGCGATGGCGGGCAGGGTGTTTTTATCCAGTTTCTGCTCGACGCTTTTCTCGCGCATGGCTGTGGTGGCGGCAAGCCCCATACCATAGGCTGACAAAACACCTGCGAAAGGATGCAGGTAAATCTTTTTCATGCCCAGCATATCGGCGACAAGGCAGGCATGTTGCCCGCCCGCACCGCCGAAACAGGCCAGCGTATATTCCGTGACGTTATAGCCGCGGCGGACGGAGATTTTCTTGATCGCATCCGCCATGCTTAAAACGGCAACGGTCAGGAAACCTTCGGCGAGTTCCTCCTGCGTGCGGCGTTCCCCTGTGGCTTCAAAAACCTGCGCGGAGAGTTCCGCGAATTTTTGCGCGACGGTGTCTTTATCCAGCGGCCGGTTGGCGTCGGGGCCGAAAATATGCGGGAAGAATTCAGGGCGCAGCTTGCCCAGCATGATATTGCAATCGGTCACCGTCAGCGGCCCGCCTTTGCGGTATCCGGCAGGGCCGGGATTTGCGCCTGCGCTGTCAGGGCCGACGCGCATGCGCATGCCGTCAAAGAAACAGATTGAACCGCCGCCTGCGGCTACGGTGTGGATATCCATCATCGGGGCGCGGATTCTTGCCCCTGCGATGACGGTGTCAAAGCGGCGCTCATATTCGCCTGCGTAATGCGCGACATCGGTGGAGGTACCGCCCATATCGAAACCGATAATGCGGTCAAAACCCGCCGCCTTTGCCGTTTCCGCCGCGCCGACAATGCCGCCTGCGGGGCCGGAGACGATGCAATCCTTGCCTGCAAAAAGATGTGCATCGGTTAAGCCTCCTGACGAGCGCATGAACATTAGCGGAATGGAGGGCAAAGCCCCCGCAACCTGATCGACATAATGGCGCAGCACGGGGGAGAGATAGGCATCGACCACGGTGGTATCACCGCGGCTGACCATTTTGATCAGCGGCGCAACGGTATGGCTGGCGGAAATTTGCGTGAAGCCGATCTCCTGCGCGATTTTTGCGGCCTGTTCTTCATGGGCGGTATAGCGGTAGCCATGCATGAAAACAATGGCGCAACTGCGATAGCCTTGATTGAAGGCTGTTTGTAAATCTTTCTGCAAAGCGCTTTCATCCAGCGGCAAGATTTCTGCGCCGTCTGCGCCGAAACGCTCTGCCGCTTCGATGACATCGCCATAGAGCATTTCGGGAAGAATGATATGACGTGCGAAAATATCGGGGCGCGCCTGATAGCCGATGCGCAGCTGGTCTTTAAAGCCTTTGGTGGTGACCAGCACGGTTTTCGCGCCTTTATGTTCCAGCAGCGCATTGGTGCCGACCGTTGTGCCCATTTTGACATGTTCGACCAGCGCGGGCGGCACGTCATCTGTTTCCGCCAGCCCTGTTAAGGCGCGGATACCCGCCACGGCGGCATCTTTATAGTGTTCGGGATTCTCCGAGAGCAGCTTATGGGTGACGAAATTGCCGTCAGGGTCACGGGCGACAATATCGGTAAAGGTGCCGCCGCGGTCGATCCAGAACTGCCATTTTTTTTGCGTGTTGTCTGAAGCCATAATGCAGATAAATTACCATTGCTGCGGCGGCGAGGCCAGAAAATTAAACCGCAGCAAACACATCGCATGTAAGATTATGATATAATAAAAAGACGAGGAGAACAGAGGGTGATATTCACGCAAATCGCAGCATTTGTGGTTCTGGTTGCCGTGCCGGTGGGCGCGGCGCTGTATTGCGCTTATGCGTTTTTTCAAAAACGAAAACGAACAGAATGGGCGTGGAGATCATTGGTCGATCTCTATGTCATTGCCGCGTTGGTAATTATATATTCATCCATCCTGTTTCACATGGCGTATATATTCATGTTTGCTTCGGCAGGTGCAACCTATCTTGGGGTTCGTTTGTTGACTGTCTTGCGTGACCAAAAAGAAATGGAAACACATACACTAAAAAGATTTTACATTACTATCGCCGGAGTTATGACGGTTATTCTTATCTGGGGAGCTATTTTATTTCACGAGCCTTCTCTATTTCTTTTGCGGCACGTGATGCGGTATGAATTTTTGTTAATGGTTGGTTTGCCAGCATTTTTGTCATGGTTTTCGATACGTATATCAAAGCAACGAACAAAAAATCATAAGTTGTTTTTCAGCCTTTCTTTGATTGCGGGATTGGCTGCATGTTACGGTTTATACGTTCATCATGATATATTTTATAAATTTGATACATTCATTTTTAAAAAGGTCGTGAAGTCTTTCTTTCCACTCGGTTTGGTGTTTTTACCATTCATATTATTGATTATGTCTCTTTTGGGGCTGTTTAAACTGGAAATAGAGAAGTTAGAGAGGCCTTACCTACCGCGTTTTCTCGCTATGCTAGGGTTATTTTTTGTTGCAGTTTTCTTTGCTTTTGTGATGTATCTCTGTTTCTTGGAACAAGGTATCGCAGATAAGGTTACATTTTTTCTTTTCCTTTTTGTTATACCGCCAGCAATCACATTGTGGATTAATCGCGCGTATTTTTGGAAAGATAATGTAGAGCGTGCGAAACGAAGAAGTTCTGCAGATTATTTTTTAATCGGTCTTTTTGTCATGGGACTCGCGTCATACATGACAGTGCGTTTTAATTATTATCCGATGTTTTTGAAGGAATATAGATGCGTCGTATATAACGGAGGAGATGTGAAAATCACAACGGGGTATCGGATTACTTCATCGGCGCCGAATGTCTTTCAAAGAATATTCCGGAATAATGACCAACGGAAAGGACTGTGTTTCTGCCCTGAGGGGAGAACACACATGAAAAGCTATGAAGAAAGTAAGCTTTGCCTTTCGGAAACCGAGGCAAGGAAAAACTGGCAGGATAAAACAGAAAATAGCGGCGATTAAAAAATCGTGCTGAGGCATAAAAGCGGATGAGCCGCGTTATAATAAAGGAACAGGGAAGCGCAAAGTGATATTGACGCAAATCGCAGCATTTGTGGTTCTGGTTGCCGTGCCGGTGGGCGCGGCGCTGTATTGCGCTTATGCGTTTTTTCAAAAACGTCATCAGATGGCGTGGGGTAAAAAAGACGTTTATATTTTGGGTGTAATGTTGACGGTGGCTGTTTTATATACAGCCTGTCTTGGTCGTGAACATCTGCGGGCTCTTTTTTTTCCGTTACTGTATTCTTCAGCATTATATTTGATTATACGCATCGTTGCGATGTGGCGGGATATTGGAAAAGGCCGCCCTGTTGTCGCTACGGAATTATATGGTGAGACAGCCATTATTTATGTTTCTTTATTGGTTATACTGGGTTTTATTTCAGATGTATTTGAAGCTATCCCATTGCTTTTTTCTAAGTTGCTTTTAGAGCCCCCATCTTTATTGCATGTTACAGCTCTTCTAGTAGCGTTTATCCCCTTTGCTTTTCTTGCTTATCGGTCATGGAAAAAAAGTGATTTGATAATCCGTCTCGTCATTGTAAGTGCTCCTTTGATTATCGTGCTGATTTTTTCAGATGAAGTGCTGGCTATTTTAGTACTCGTACTTCTTTTATTGCTAGGGCCTCCTGTGTACTGGTTACGGATTTTTATAAAAGGAAAGAGCTGTACTGAACAACGACAGCGTTTTCCGATAGTTTTTTACTTGCTGGGGTTAATATGTGTGGGAATTTTTTGTTCTCTCACTCCTCTAATTGCAACACCTATTAACCTTGCAATACCCATTCACCGCATAACAATAGCGTGGTTTGTCGCTTTTGTGACGTGTTTTTTTGTACCTATTGGGCTGGTTTTATGGTTCGGTCGTGTTTATTTTAAACACGGTTTTATGACACGGCAAAGTGTCGGCGTTTATTTTTTGGCTGCTTGTTATGTGCTGGCCATAACATCTAAGGTGACGGTACAGTCCAATTACTATCCGATGTTTGTGAAGAATTATGGATGTGCAAAATATGAGCGTTCTGGCTCCTATACGATTCCAACGAGGCGTCCCATGTATGTACCGCCACCCAATGTGTTTGAAAAAATATTTGTAAAGATTCCACGGCATGGTGGTTTAGAGATATGCTACTGCCCCGAAGGGCGCGACAGTTTGAAATTGTATGAAAAGAGTCTGTGTCTGCCGGAGCCAAGGAAGCCGTCCAAGCAGGAAGAAAAAACAGAATGACGGCGATTAAAAAATCGTGCTGAGGCATAAAAGCGGATGAGCCGCGTTATAATAAAGGAACAGGGAAGAGCAAAGTGATATTGACGCAAATCGCAGCATTTGTGGTTCTGGTCGCCGTGCCGGTGGGCGCGGCGCTGTATTGCGCTTATGCGTTTTTTCAAAAACGTCATCAGATGGAATGGACAAAAAAAGACGTTTATATTTTGGGTGTAATGTTGACGGTGGCTGTTTTATATACAGCCTGTCTTGGTCGCGATCATCTGCGGGCTCATTTTTTTCCGTTACTGTATTCTTCAGCATTATATTTGATTATACGCATCGTTGCGATGTGGCGGGATATTAGAAAAGGCCGTCCTGTTGTCGCGGCGGAATTGTATGGTGAAACGGCCATTATTTATATTGCTCTACTGACTATGTTGGGTTTTATTTTGGATGTGTTTGAGAAGCCGCCGTCTTTTTCTCCGTTGTTTTCGGAACCTAAATATTTTTTTGGCATCACATTGCCATTGGCAGTTTTTATTCCTTTTGCGTTTCTTGCTTATCAGTCATGGAGAAAAAAAGAGAGCGATCTGATAATCCACCTCGTCATTGCAAGTGCTCTTCTGATTGTCGTGCTGATTTTTTCTGAAGTGCTGGTTATTTTATTACCCGTACTTCTTTTGTTGGTAGGGCCTCCTGTGTACTGGTTACGGATTTTTATAAAAGGAAAGAAGTGTACTGAACAACGGCAGCGTTTTCCGATTGTTTTTTACTTGTTGGGGCTAATATGTGTGGGAATTATTTGTTCTTTCTTTCCTCTATTTGCAACACCTATTTACCGCATAACAATGGAGTGGTTTGTCACCGTTGTGATGTGGTTTTTTGTACCTATGGGGCTGGTTCTATGGTTCGGTCGCGTTTATTTTAAACACGGTTTTATGACACAGCAAAGTGTCGGCGTTTATTTTTTGGCTGCTTGTTATGTGCTGGCCATAACATCTAGGGTGACGGTACAGTTCAATTACTATCCGATGTTTGTGAAGAATTATGGGTGTGCAAAATATGAACGTTCTGAGTCCTATACGATTTCAACGGGGCATCCGTCATATGTGCCGCCGCCGAATGTATTTGAGAAAATATTTGTGGACGTTCCATGGTATGGGCTGGGGACATGCTACTGCCCCGAAGGGCGTGACAGCCTAAAGCTGTATGAGAAAGACTTGTGTCGGCCTGCACCGAAAAAGTCTTCCGCGCAAACAAAAAAACACAATAATAGCGATTAAAAAATCGTGCTGAGGCAGACGCCGGCGAGGATGACGGCGATGCCGGACATGACATAACCGTAATTATTGGCGGCATTGACCATTTTTTCCAGCTCTTCCTTTAAGACCGGATTATCGCCTTTGATGTATTTTTGCAGCTTGGGATAGGCCATCGGCGAGGCGAGGAAGATAATCAGGAAGCTGGTGATAAAGACCAGAAATCCGCTTTTTGCCGAAGCGGCAAAAAAGATCGACAGAAAACTGCCGACAATACCGTAGAGAAAGCTCCAATAGCCGATCGTATCGCGGAAAGCGGCAAGCTTTTTGTAAAAATTCTGAAAGCTTTCATGTTTGATGCTTTCGCCCAGATACAAAACGGCCAGAACCAACAGACAAATACCGGTGACCAATGCCATGCTTGTTATACTCCTGAAATTTTAAAAAGTTTCATTAACTTGTGCCTGTTCAAAACCGGCCTCCTGACGGGCGGGGGAGCTGAATTCAGGCGGTTTGGCGGGGGCTGCCGTCAGGGCAGGGGGCATTTCGCCGCGCAGCCGGACATAGCTGACGACATTGCTGACGCCTTTTGTGCGGCGGGCATGATCGATGGCGCGGTTCAGCTCTGCCTCATTCTGGGCAACGCCCATCAGATAAACGACGTTATCAACCGTATCGACGGTGTAATTGATGGATTGCACATCTTTGTCAAAAGTCAGCCTTGTTTTAAGACCTGCGGTGATCAGACTGTCGCCGAGATAGCCGCGGACGCCGCTTGGGTCATCGACATTAACCTCGTTAATCACTTCGCGGACACCGTCAGCCAGCCAAGTCAGGCGCACGGCATCAACGCGCATATCGGGGTCGGGAACGGTGCCTGTAATCAGGGCGCGGCCTTCGCGCACCGTCAGTGACAGTTTCCGGTACATGTCGAAATCATGGCGGAACCATAAATCATGAATCTGCAGACGGATGGCGGCATCGGTTGCCGCAACTTTCAACCCGCCTTCGCGTGCGGCCGCCACGCCAACGGCGGTGCCGCCCGACAGGGCAAGGCTGGTCGGCGTACAGCCCGACAGGGTAAAGGCAATAAGGCACAGGGACAGGGCTTTGCCTGTTTTTGAAAAAGTTTTACCGCATTTCTTTATCACATTGCGTGGCATGAAAGCGTCACTCCTTTTAAAAGATTCTGTGAAAACGGCGACGGCAGAACACCGCACCGGATTGTCTCTTCACTCCTGATTCTATTCTATTTTCAGGAAAAACCCAAATGATTTTCGCGTCAGCGGCTTTGCCAGGCATTTTTATACCAGTCGGGGCGTTTCAAAAACGACGTCACCACCATGACGTCAAAGCGCATATCGCAATTACCGTGTTTGGGATGGGCGGCAAGGAAAATTTTTGCGGCATTGTCGATGCGGCGCATGGATTTTTCCTGCACCGCTTCGCTGCCACCTTGCGATGTTTTGCGGGCTTTAACCTCGATAAAGGCAATCTGCCCGCCGCGCCGCGCAATCAAGTCGATTTCGCCCAGACGGGTTTTGTAACGATGCGCCAGAATTCTATAACCGTGCAGCAGCAGGTAAAAACGGCAAAATTCCTCGGCAAAATATCCTTTGCGCCAGAAGCCGCGTTTATCGCGCTGTTTTTCTGTCCGGCGGGCTGTCATTGTTTTTGCAGCTCAAGCAGGCGGTTATATAAAAGGCGTTTTTTCAGGCCGGTTTTGTCGGCAATTGCGGCAGAGGCGGTTTTGATGCTTTCCTTGCCGCCGTCCAATGCGGCGATCAGCAGCGCATCAATATCATCTTGCGTCAGCGCGTCTTTGGCGGCATTTTTATCCGCCGGGGCGATGACAAGTGTAATCTCGCCTTTGATGCCGTCTTTTTCGCAACGGGCAATCAGTTCCGAGAGCGGGCCGCGCAGCACTTCTTCAAAGCGTTTTGTCAGCTCGCGCGCCAAAGCGGCTTCGCGGTCACCCAATACGGTCAGCATGTCTTTCATGCAGGGAACAACACGTTTGGCGCTTTCGTAAAAAACCAGCGTGGCGGGAATATCGGCAAGTGTTTCCAGCTCTTTTTTGCGGGCGGTGCTTTTGGCAGGCAGAAAACCGCTGAACAGAAACCGGCTGACCGGAAGGCCTGACAAGGTCAAAGCCGTGACCGAGGCACAGGCACCGGGAATGGAATAAACCGGATATCCCGCATCAATACAGGCGCGGGCAAGACGGTAGCCGGGGTCGGACATCAGCGGCGTTCCGGCATCGGAGACCAGCGCGACGATTTTATCGCCGTCAGAGAGCACATTTAAAAGATGGCGGGTGGCTTTTTCCTCATTATGGTCGTGATAGGAGCAAAGCGGCGCTTTTAAGCCATAGGCGCTTTTTAATTTGGCGGTGACGCGGGTATCCTCGCAGGCGATCAGATCGGCTGCGGCAAGGATATCGACGGCACGGAGCGTCATGTCACGCAAATTTCCGATCGGTGTGGCGACAATATACAGTCCCGGCTCTGGCATTCCTGACGGATTCGGTGTAAAAAAAGAGGTGGGCTGGTTCATTGAAGCGGTTCCGATAACAGCAATATTCTTTTATTTCAAGGTATTATGATTATGCTACCCTTGCCGCGCTGTCAAGCTTTCAGACGAGTCTTTCTCTTCCCCTTACTGCTTTCCCTGTTATTTTTGGCGGGGTGTCAATCTTATGGCGGTTTCCCCTATACCTCGCCCTGGTCGTTTTCAAAACAGGAAGCGCATCAGCAGAATGCGCAGGCGGAGACTACGCAGCGTCCTGAAATTGACTGGCAGACAGCGGAAAAACGGCAAAGTCTGGAAGTCTATTATCATGAGGCCGCCCGTGAAGCCGCCGCACAGCAGGGCGGGGATTATTCCCGCCAATTGGAGCAGGAGCGCCGCTATCAACAGCGTTTCGGGCGTGACGGCACGGTGTCCAGCGAGATTTTGAAACCGCCTGCCGGCAGTCCGGAATATGAGCGCGGTCCGTCAGCCGTTCCGGCGCTGGGGCAGAATGAAGTGGCCGTTGCCTTGCTGCTGCCGCTTTCCGGTCAGCACGGGAAATTGGGGAAATCCATGATGCAGGCGGCGCAAATGGCGCTGTTTGATCTGGACAGCAGTAAATTCCGCCTGATGCCCAAAGATACGAAAGGCACGCCCGAAGGTGCCGCAGCGGCGGCGCAGGATGCGATTGCCGAAGGGGCGCAGCTGATTTTGGGGCCGCTGTTCTCCGAATCCGTGAAGGCTGTGAAATCAGTCACGGAGCCGCGCGGCGTGCCGATGATCGCCTATACGACGGATTGGAAAGCCGCCGGACGCAATACGTATGTGATGGGTTTCCTGCCGTTTTCGCAGGTGATACGGGTCACGAATTACGCGCTGCATAAGGGCTATAACAATATCGGCTTTTTCGGGCCGGGCAATGAATATGCGACGATTGTGCTGAGAACACTGCATTACAGCCTGCAGCAAAACGGTTATCACATTGCCAAAATCGGCAATTTTTCAATGGCGCAGCCCGATCTGCATGAAACGGTGCGCGAATTTCTGGAAGCGCCCGCCATTGTAAAAGGCAAAAAAGGCGCTGCCGCCGCGCAGGAATATGTGCCGCCTTTTGACGCGGTGATGATTCCGGTCGGCGGGCAGACCTTGCAATCGGTGTCCAATATGTTCAGCTATTATAATGCGCCGCAGAAACGTGTGCGTCTGTTGGGAACAGGGCTGTGGGATGATCCGACGCTGGTGAATGAACAAACTCTGCACGGCGCGTGGTTTGCGGCCTCAGACCCGTCCCTGCGCCGCGATTTCGATGCCAATTTCGACACGAATTTCGGGAAAGAACCGGAACGTCTGGCGTCGCTGGCTTATGATTCAACCGCGCTGGCGATCGTGCTGGCCAAAACGCATAACGGTTACGGCAGCCCCTATGCCCGCGACCGTATTGTCACACCGCAGGGATTTGCCGGGATTGACGGAATTTTCCGCTTCCGCCCCGATAATCTGGTCGAACGCGGTCTTGCCGTTCTGCAAATCACAAGCAACGGCTTGAAGGTGATCGACCCCGCACCGAAAGCCTTCTTTGTCGCGACAAATTGACGGAATCGAAAGGAAACCGCCCGTTTGCCGCGAAAAATATTTAACATTCTTTTACCTTTCCGTGTCATACTGGATGAAAGACGGGAAGAATTGTCCCAGATATTAACGTCTAGCCGGGAGAGAAGCTCATGGCCCTTATCATTGATTTAAAACCCTCAGAACGCGTTATTATCGGATCTGCGCTGATTACAAATGATAAATCACGCACGCGTCTGCATATCGAAGGCTCTGCGCCGATTTTGCGAGAAAAAGACATTATGCGTGTGGATGATGCGGATACGCCCTGTAAGAAAATCTATATGTTTTTGCAGATGATGTATCTGTCCGCGCATCCGGAGGATATGCATAAGGAGTATTTCGATCTGGTGAAAATGATTCAGGATGCCGCGCCCAGCACATCCGTTTATTTCATGGAAATCAATGATATGATTTATGAAGGAAAATATTATAACGCGCTGAAACGTGCCCGCGATCTGATCGAATACGAAAAGGAGCTGACATCTAATGTCGCATAATAATCCCTATACCCACGCCACAAATGTCTATGGCAACAATGCCAAAACCGCCGTGGTGGATCAGCGGACACTGGAAGGACAGCTTTTGATGAAAGCGGCGCAGAAGCTTGACGTACTTAGCAAGCGCCTCGCAACGGGCGAAGTTGTACCGCCGATGGAAGTGGAAGAGGCGTTATCCTATAACCGCAAGCTTTGGACGGTTTTTTCAAGCGAAGCGGGGGAAGATGCGCATGCTTTGCCGCAAGAGATTAAAAACAATATCGCCACATTGGCGGTTTTTGTCTTTAAACGCACGATTGCGGTGCTGGCGAATCCCGTACCCGAAAAAATCGCGGCGCTGATTGAAATTAACCGCAATATCGCATCGGGTCTTTTGAAAAACAAAGACTCGAAAGCGGCGGATGCAGCGGGAGAAAAAGCAGAAAAAAACACGGCGCCGCAATCGCCGGAAAGCAAGCAGGATAGCGGCGCGACGGATGTTCAGACATAATCAGGGGAAGAAAAAAATTCCTGATTTTAAACACAGGTATTTTTTTTTATGCTATAATAGAAAGATATGGAACGCGATTTAGGCAGTTGCAGTGTATCGTATGGAGTGTAAAAATAATTTAGAATATTCCTTCCGGGGTAAATGGAGGCTTTTTTCAAAGAAGCTGGCCGCCCTCGCACTCGTTTTGACGCTTTTTTCCACATTTTTTGCAAATCCGGCCATGGCGCAGCAGCGCCTTGTCTGTGATCCTTTGATGTTTCCTCCGGATAACCCGCCTTTGATGACGCCGGCTTGTTTGGCAGTTCCGGCTGTGACGGCTGTTTTCCCGCCCGGCACGACAGCGCCGCCGGCAGGTGCGTCTCTGGATGCGGTATCCGAGCCGATTGTGCCGATCGGGAATCAGGCGACAGGCTGGAATCCGTGCTGGTGGGACCCGGGAACGGGTTGTATCGGGCAGAATATGAATCTTTACGGCTTAACGCCGACGCCGCCGACAACGCCCGCATCCGCCTATCCGGCAGGGAATTTTTACGGTGTGGCGATTCAGCCCGGTTTTCGTGAACAATTCCCCGGCGGTCCGCAATGTTCCTGTTCGCAGGCGCCCGGCGGAACGCTGTATAGCTGTGCCGGTGGTGGTGGCCAGGTTATTTCCCAGCCCTTGAGTTCTTTCGTCGGACCGGTTGCGTCAAATACGCCGCTGCCGTCGATTATTGCGCCGCAAAATGCCGCACCTTACGGTATGGGGCAGGATGTTTGCTGGGATACGGTCACGTGGAACTGGGTGCCTTGCGGTACGGTTCATGCCTATAGTTTCCAACAGCCTGTTGATCCGATTGTTTTCGTGCCGGACGGACGCGCCTATATGTGGCCGGTCGGTACCAGCGTCATTAGCGGCGCGACGCAGAGTGTTCTTACGCAACAAGGTGTCAGTTTCTGTCAGGCCACGACCTGTTCGCAATATTTATGTACGGCATGGGACGGTCTTGGCCCGCCCGGATGGTGGGGCAGCTGTATCGCCTGGGATTTCGGTACCTGTCTGTGTGAAAGCTGTACCTCCTATGCACCGGCAAATCCGACTGTGACGATTAATCCCGGTGATATCGTGCTGGGGCCGATGGGTTGCCCGCCGAATCCGCCGGGCGGTACATGTGCGCCGACTTATGATATCGGTTGCCCGCCCGGTTTTGTGGCGCGCCAATATGATGCGGTCGGCGGCTTTACCTGCCTGACGATGCAGGAATATATGGATGCGTTGCCGCCGGTTTGTGATTACACCGTTGATCCGACCTGTACGGGCGGGGTGATTATTCCGCCGCCGCCGGGTCCGGGAGCCTGTGTTGGTGCGGGTTGTATGACGGGTCCGGGTTCGGGACTGCTTCCCGGACTGTGTGATAGTAGCAGCTATCTATCGGCATTCGGGTTTCTGGCAGGTCTGGTGACCGGTATTGACCCCTGTGAATTTACCATGGATCAGTTGGGATTGACCTTTGCCCAGAACTTTGAAGGCGGGGAACAATTTGCGACTTATATGGAGGATTGGTGGTTTAACGAATACCTGCCCGATATGCAGGATATGACGAAACAGTGGAACACCTCCATTCTGGATCAAAGCCTGTCTCTGGGGCAGTTCATGGATGCGTCGAACCAGACGAAGCAGCAGGATACGCTGCAAAATCTGGAAGTCGAGGCCATGGAACGCTATAAACCCAGTGAGAACACTTGCAGTATGGCGTCAATTGCGCCGGGTCTGCAGCGCGCCCTGCAAACAACGCGTGCCATGAAAACGGCGATGCTGCATGAATCGGCCTCCCGTGCCCTGAACCTGCCGGGTTCGGGAACGGAGAACGGTACGCGTGCTTATCACAGTACCGAATGGGCCAATTACTGTAATATCTTTGCCGATCCCGCAGATAACCGCGGGGTAACAAACGGTTGCGGCGGTGTTCCCGGTCTGCGCGGTGCGGATGTGGATGTGGAACGCTTCCTGTTCCGTGACACAATTAATATGAATGATGCGAATGAGCGTCTGGCGGCGCAGGCAATCCTGAAAAATCTGGTGGATTTCCGGGTCGCAGAACCCGTTTACACAGGCGCTGTCGCGACGGCACAGGCGCATCAGCAAATCAATGCGCGTAACCACTATGCGACCCTGCGTCAGGCGGTCGTTGAACCGGTGGCCGGTATTATTGCGCGGCGTTCAGCTATTCCGAATAGCGGCTATGAGGTTTCGGTTCAGGATATTCGTCTGGCGGCGGGTGTTCCGGCGGCATTGCGTCATGCGTCACCCAGCTATAACGAAGCCATTCTGGCACGTTCGAAAGAATATTTCATGAATCTGGACACTTTGCTGAAAAGTAATACCGATCTTGGCGCTCTGCGGCAGGATCAGGTTGTGAATGAAGCCTTGATCGCGATATTGCTGGAAGATATTGCCGAGGTGGAGGCGCAGATCAATACGGTTCTGCAGGCACGCTCTTCCATGAAATTCAACACATCCGAGGAATCTCTGACGGGCGGAACACAGCTGCGCAATAAATAACGCCAACGGCTGTCAGGATTGTTTTTTTAGAAAATTTTTATAACAGACACGGTTTGATGACAATGCGGTCAATCATTCAGGAAGTCGCGTATCTTTTTGGCGGGCCATAATCCGCTGCTGAGTGCGAACAGGAAGGCTGACCACGGGCCGGAGTTTTGTTGTTTGCTTTCCATGTCGATATCATATTCCGTCATGGTGCGGCGCACCTCGGCATTGACATCCGTCATAATGGCTTCCAGATCCAGCTTGCTGATGGTTTGCTGATGCAGATGTTGAAGAATGGCATCTTCCTGTGCATGAAATTCGCCGTCACACCAGAACAGCAACCGCGCGAAGTAAATGAATGTGCCGCGGTCTTCCTTGTCGCTGATCAGCTCATAGAGTTTTGACACATCTTGCACATCCGCCAAATCCTGCCGCAGAATTTGTTTTTGGTCTTCCGTAAAGGGGATGGCGTCAAAGCGTCTGATAAAAAAATCGCATTCCTCATCCATCACTTTATGGTCAGTATGGACAAGAGCGACAAGCGCACGCCACATATTGAAACGGCTTTCACTAAGAGACGCGTTCTCTACCATCTGCGGGCCATCCTTTTCGCGGTTTGTTTTTGGTGCTTTGCAGCAATTTTTATTTTAGTGAAGACGGTGCTTAACGCAAGCGGAAATCCGCGGATAGCGAATGTACTGTGTTTATGGCCTGTCGTATTTGGCCAGTTCCACCTGTGCGCGTAAATCGATTTCATCCAGAATTTCCAGCAGCTGCGGGTCACTGACTTGCGGGCGCTGTTTTTTTAGACTGGCGGAAAGGTTATGCAGTACTTTGACGGGCAGGGAGCCGCTCAGCAGTCCCAGACGCAGGGTTTCCAGCTGCAATAGCAGCGTATCCGCCTCTGCGACGGCCTGTTGTTCGGGTGATTTTCCGGACAGGCTGTCTTCAAGAACCGGCAAAGCCGCGATTTTTCCGATTTCTCCGGTATCCTGCGCCTTATGCAGATCGGCGGCCTGTTTGACCAAGGCGGAAAAAGCGCCGTTATCTTTGCCGGAAACGGCTTTCTTATTGCTGGTTTTATCCGCGCCGCGGCGCGGTCCTTCGACTTTCATGGCTGTTTCTCCCTATATTTCCAGTATAACGCGCTTTCAGGGTAAGACCAACAGGCAAAAACTGCCCGCATGCCTGTAAAAAGACATGGGAAACGGGTGGGGTTGTTTAAAAATATCCTTTATATTCAATAGTAAGGCGCGAAAATGTAAAACTGGCATGAATTTCGCATAGATATAAGGGGAGATGATAAGTCTTTTCAGACGCTATAAAATGATAAAAATGTTTGAAAGAGAGAGATGAGATGCTGGAAAGAATCGTAAAAAATGCCCGAAAAACCGTGCGCAAAACCGTGCGGAAAACGCTGATGCTGATGGCTGTGTTCAGCTGTCTGGTGTTGATGGCACCCGCTGATGCGGCGGCGACGCGGATTAAAGACATCGTTGATTTTGAAGGTGTGCGCGACAATATGCTGGTCGGATACGGCCTCGTTGTCGGGCTGAACGGTACGGGGGACAGTCTTCGAAACTCGCCTTTTACCGAGCAAAGCCTGATCGGGATGCTGGAAAGACTGGGCGTGAATGTCCGTAATGCCAATTTGAACACGAAAAATATTGCCGCCGTTATGGTCACGGCGACTTTGCCGCCCTTTGCCAATCAGGGATCGCGCATTGATGTGACGATTTCCGCTATGGGTGATGCCAAAAGCCTGCAAGGCGGGACATTGCTGGTGACGCCGCTGCTGGGTGCGGATGCCGAGGTTTATGCCGTTGCACAGGGACAGGTTGCCGTTGCAGGTTTTTCCGCCTCCGGAGACGGGGAAAGCGTGACGCAAAATATTCCGACCGGCGGCCGTGTTGCCGCAGGGGCGATTGTCGAGAAAGAAATCGATTTCAATCTGGCGGATCTGGAGAATATCCGTTTGTCTTTGCGGAATCCTGATTTCACGACCTCGCGCCGCGTGGCGAATGCCATTAACAAATACCTGAAACATCCGGCGGCTTTCCCTGAAAATTCCTCCTCGATCCGTTTGACGGTGCCGCCTTCTTACGGTGCGGGGCTGGTGAATCTGATTACCGATATCGAACAGTTATCGATTGTGCCGGACCAGATTGCGCGTGTTGTGATTGATGAACGCTCGGGCGTGATTGTCATGGGGCAGAATGTGCGTATTTCAACAGTGGCGATTGCGCAGGGTAATCTGACGATCAGCATTACCGAGACACCGCAAGTGTCACAGCCGCAGCCTTTCTCGGAAAACGGCGAGACCGTCGTGGTGCCGCGCACCAATGTGACGATCAGCTCCGATCAGGATAAGCGCATCGCCGTCATGCAGGAGGGCGTCACTCTGCAAGAGCTGGTGCAAAGCCTGAATGCGCTGGGTATCGGTCCGCGTGACATCATCACCATTTTACAGTCAATCAAGGCCGCAGGCGCATTGCAGGCCGAAATTGATGTGATGTAAGGGAGGGCGCGCAAGATGATGGACACAGCAGCCGCAAATTTCAGCACAGCCGTCTCAGGGATGCAAAATGTCCGCGTGGCTGATGCCACAGGAAAAATGAAGGCACCGCAGAATATCGGTGATATCGAGAAGACAGCCAAAGAATTTGAAGCCGTCTTTCTCTCGCAAATGCTGACGCAGATGTTTGCCGGTATCAAAACCGACGGCATGTTCGGCGGCGGCTATGCGGAAAACATGTATCGTGATCTGATGATCGGCGAATACGGCAAGGAAATCGCGGCGGCCGGCGGGCTGGGAATCGCGGATTCAGTGAAAAGCTTTATGATCTCGGCGCAGGAAAACGCCCAGAATGCGCCGGAACAACAGGATGGACAGGGAGAAAAATAATGGACAGCAATCCCGCAACAAAACATAAGCTGCATGAGGATATTGCCGATGTCACACATTTCATGGAACAGTTTGCGCTGTTACTGAAGGCGGAAACGCAGGCGCTGCGTGCGGCGAAATTTGAAGATGCCAAACAGATGCAGCCGCAAAAACAGGAAATGGCGCGGCAATATAAGAAACGTATTCAAAGACTGGTGGACCGCAAGGATGATATTGCGACGCTGCCTCAGGATGACAAGGAAAAACTGGTGGCGGCGCGTCTGAAATTCTCGGAAATTCTGGCGGAAAATCTGCGCGTGATCGAAGCGGCGCGCAAGACCGGACGCCGTCTGGTAGAGAAAATTATTTCATCGGCGCGTGACTCCGTCAGTCAAAAGACAGGTTATGGCGCAACGGGAAAAATTCAATCCACGGCGGATAGTCGAGGTGCTCCCGTATCAATTCGTCTGAATGACACTTTCTAGATTCATATCTTCCCGTATTTACATTTGCGGCCGGGGCGTGTAGTTTACGCCCTAGAGCAATATTGTTATACGGATATATATTATGAGCAAACTCTATTCCCCGACCCATCAGTCATTCCTGCAAAATTGTGAAGATATTCTGGCCGCACAAAGCGATGTGACGATCAATGAAGACAAGCTGGAAGAATTTGCCCAAACCATGCAGGCATCCGATTTTGTGCCGGACTGGAAAGATTATATCAGCGCCGCTGCGAATGGCGGCGCGGATACGGGATATGAGTTCACCCGCGCCTTTTACGAGATGGCGATGGTGATAGCCAATCAGGGCGGCTTTATTTACGCGGATGAAAAAGGCGCGGCGCAGAAATGGAATCTGGACGGGTCAGGGGCCAAGGCGATGGTGGCCAAAATGGCGGAAATTCGCGATGCCGGAGCATTACCTTTTTACGATATTACGGCGGATGAGGTGGAGGATAAAATCGCGCCGCTGCTGAAAGATGTTCCCTTTGCGGAAGAGCGGCTGGAAATTTTCAAAGCCTTTGCCGACCCCGCCCGTTTTCAGGCGGTGGCGGAATTGCTGGAAGATGCCTATGACGGCAAGCAATATGTGTTTTATATGGATTTTGCGGAAAAACTGGCGGATATTCTGCCCGAGGGTTTCGGCAATGATCCGTTTTTCAAAAAATCCATTCTGACGGCGCTGATGGCATCGGGGAACGTGCATCATCACGGCGTATCCTGTGATGTGGCCGATCTGACCGTGGCGGCGGATTACATTTTGCCGCAGGTCTTGAATGCCGATCATGTCGGCGTGCTGGAATTTTCACCCGCACTGACGGAAAAGCTGGAAAAACGCGAGCTGTTTGCTGAAAACGCGGCAGAAGTGACGGTTCTGCGTGCGGCGGCGGTTGTGGCCTGCGAGAAACTGGCGGAAAAATCCGGCCTGACGGCACAGGATGTCGATTCCAGCCTGTGGCTGGCAGGGCGCGGATTGAAAAACGCCCGTCCGCATATGATGTGCCGCACACTACAATTCTAAAGTCGGGACAATTTTAGAAAGACGCATTCAGGCTGAAAAACCAGCGCCATTTACTGCTGCCGTTATAGGCAACGGGACGGGTCAGCGGTTTTGCCGCTTCGATATTCAAGGCAACATCTTTCCAAAACGTCATATTGACGCCAAGCCCTGCCGATGCGAGGGAACGCGTTTGCGCGGAGACGATATTGTTATCCGGATCCCAGACCTTGCCGATATCGTAGAAACCGTAAAACTGGTGGCTTTTAATGACCAGCGGCAGCGGGTTGAGAAAGCGCAGCTCGGCCTTTGCGGCAACAGCGTCTTCCCCCGTTATTTCCGAGGCATCATAGGCGCGTCCGAAATCCGCGCCGCCGATACCGAATTCCTCTGATGACAGCAGCATATGGGCTGATTTCTGGCCGGTGACCGCGCCGTAAAACTGGATACGGTCAGTGACGCGCTGCAGGCGGTCGATCTGTGCCGTGGCTTTGAAAAAATCGCTGACGCCGCGGGCGCGGGTCAGATTGGCAGAACCTGTTTCGGTGGCGTTGAGGATATCCAAGCCCTGACTAATTTGGAGATTGCCGGAGGTGACGCCGGAAAAACGGTCGAAATGGTGGCCGCTGACGGCTAGGCGCAAGACGCGCAGCCTGTCTTCGGTCGGGGCGGGGTTGATATTATCGGTGCGCTTGGTGTTCATCAGATCAAAACTGCCGGTCAGACTCAGATTGGTCAGGCGGGAGCGGATCAAAGGCTGGGTCAGGGCGATATTGACGGTATCGGTGCGTCCGTCGATATTGAACTGGGTCAGCGTATAACCCGGCTCACTAAAGGAAATATTGCCGCCAATGGACAGGATCGTGCCGAAACGCCCGACAGGCTGGCTGTATCCCGCGCCGATATAATCCATTTCGCGCGTGTCGCTGCTGTGCAGGGCGGTGACGCTTTGCAGGAAAATGCGGTCATGCTGTTTCAGAAGATTTTCGGTATTGACGGTGGCGCTGACCTGTAACGGACCCAGATAGCGGGAGCCGCGGTTATCGGCGCGCAGATTGCCACTGAAAATTTTCGTATCCGTGACAATCAGCGTCAGATCAGCCGCGCCGAATGTGTTGAGGGACGGGCTGAGGATATTGCGTGCCGTCACACCGGGCAGATCATTAATCAATAATAGGGCGCGTTCCAGCTGTTTCATATTCAAAGGCCGTGCCGCCTGAACAGGAGTCAGGTAATGACGGATGCGTTTATGTGCAGCGCGGGTATCGCCTTCGATTTTGACGGCGTCAATATAGCCTTCGACGACTTGCAGACGCACCGTGCCGTTTTCGATTTCCTGTGCGGGGACAACGGCGCGGGTCAGAATATAGCCGTCATTGCGGTATTTGACCGTCAGCGCATCCGCCAGCGCGAAGATATCGACCAGCGTCACGTCTTCGCCAATCATCTTCTGATATAGCGGGCGGATATCCTCTTCCTTATAAACCGTCATACCATCGACAAAAATCTGTTCCAGTGGAAAGCGGATCAGTGCTGCACCTTGCGGCGTGGGGGTGGCTGCCGGTGCTTCTTCTTTGACGACGCTGCGTTCTTTTTCCAGCGGCGGCAGCCATTCCTGCCGGATATGCCCCTGCACACGGGCAGGGTCGGCGGATGACGGAATATTCTGCGCGAAAACAGGTGTTGCGACAATCATGCAAAGCATCAGCGCAAACAGGGCGGGAATATGACGGTCTATCCGGAACATTTTGAAAACAATCTGTTGTTCGTGAAAGACGAAAAAGGCGGAGAAAGGTATCTTTCCCGCCTTTATTGTAAAAGAGAAGTCTTGAAAAACGATAAATGTGCTATGTTAAGTCAAGATGCTGTCATAAAGCAGTTTCAGGGCGGCGAGCGCCATGCCCGCGATGAAGATTTTTTTCATCCATTTATCGCCGTTTTTGATGACGGCATTGGCTCCCAGATGCCCGCCCCATATTGCGCCCGCTGTCATCACCGTACCGTAATACCAATCGACCAGACCGTGCAGGGCAAAGAAAACCAGACAAAAACCGGACAGCACAATCCACGGTACGGCGCAGGTGGCATTGGCCTCGACGATTTTAAAACCGAACAGGAAAATCAGGATCACGACCATCAGCGCAACCACACCGCCGCCGAAAAATCCGCCATACATGGCCACCAGAAAATACAGGAAATAGCCGATGCGGCGTTTCCACGGCGTGACGTCTTTCAGGCTGATACCTGCGTCTTTTTTGAACAGCATCAGAGCCAGCGTCAGCAGAATGAAGAAACCGACAACGGCTTTCAGCAGTTTTTCCGGCACTTGCAAAACGATAAAGGCTCCTGCCAGCCCGCCGATAGCGGCCAATATGCAGAGCGGCAGAACATATTTCCAGACGACTTTGTCATTTTTGCGGAAACGGTTAAAGGCGGTAATCCACAACCCTAATGCGGACAGGCGGTTGGTGCCGATGGCGGTGGCAGGGGGCAGTCCCAGCAGGATCAACCCAGGAATGGTGACAAGCCCGCCTGCGCCCATCGTGGCGCCGGCAAGGCCGGAGAGCAGCCCGATCACGAAGACATAGATCAGGGTCAGGATTTCTGAATCAAACATTGTGAACCGTTTTAGAGAGTAGAAGGATGATCGCCTGCTTTTAAATATTATGCCGCGAACAGGATGTTAGCGATGCGTTGTGCGTGTTCCAAGTTCTCTATACGAAAACGTAACTCTTGCCGAGAGTTTTCATCTTGCTTCACTTCAAAGGATGAATTGATTGCTTCTCGCATTTCGTTGCTGAAAGAAGCGTCTTGCGGATAACGAACATAAAACAGCAAAGAGTTTTGGTTTACAATTAGTGCATAAGGGTGTTTGTCTTTTGAACCCTTCCTGTAGAATTTCAGCTCGCAGACTTCTCCCTTATTGTTTGGTTCACATTCGAAGTCTGGCAAATCAGCCGCGAGACCTGCGAGATAACGGTAAGCTTCTTTTACACTATGAGGCTGAATTTTTTGGCTATGTTCAACAAATAAGCTGGTGTCGAGGTTATGTGACAGCATATGTCTACTCCCTAAAGATGATTTCTATTTAGGCGGTTTCCTTGAACAGCTCGCGGCCGATCAGCATACGGCGGATCTCGGAAGTGCCTGCGCCGATTTCATATAGCTTGGCATCGCGCAGTAAACGCCCTGTCGGGAATTCATTGATATAGCCGTTTCCGCCCAGACATTGAATGGCCTCCAGCGCCATCCATGTTGCTTTCTCTGCTGCGTAAAGGATGGCGCCTGCGGCATCCTTGCGGGCGACTTCGCCGCGGTCGCAGGCACCTGCCACGGCATAAACATAGGCGCGGGAGGTCGATAATGCGACATACATATCGGCGATTTTGCCTTGCATCAGCTGGAATTCACCGATGGATTGGCCGAATTGTTTGCGGTCATGGATGTAAGGTAGCACGATATCAAGACAGGATTGCATGATGCCCAGCGGTCCTGCCGCCAGTACGGCGCGTTCGTAATCCAGCCCGCTCATTAAAACGCGGACACCTGCGCCTGTTGTGCCGAGGATATTTTCCTCAGGCACTTCGCAATCCTGAAAGATCAGCTCGCAGGTATTGGAGCCGCGCATGCCGAGCTTGTCGAGTTTTTGTGCGGTCGAGAAACCTTTGAAATCCTTTTCAACGATAAAGGCGGTAATGCCTTTACTGCCTGCGGCGGGGTCGGTTTTGGCATAGACGACCAGCACATCGGCATCGGGGCCGTTGGTAATCCACATTTTATTGCCGTTTAGAATATAGCGGTCACCCTGTTTTTCGGCTTTCAGCTGCATGGAGACGACATCGGAGCCTGCGCCGTTTTCCGACATGGCAAGCGCGCCGATTTTTGTGCCTGCGCATAGTCCGGGCAGATATTTCTTTTTCTGTTCCTCATTGCCGTTCAGCTTGATCTGGTTGACGCAAAGATTGGAAAAAGCACCATAGCTGAGACCGACACTGGCGGAGGCGCGGCTGATTTCCTCCATCGCCACCACATGTTCGACATAGCCCATGGCTGATCCGCCATATTCTTCCGGTACGGTGATGCCCAGCAGCCCCATTTCGCCGAATTGCGGCCAAAGCTCATTGGGGAAGGTGTTTTTCTCGTCAATTTCGGCGGCGCGCGGGGCGATCTCGCTTTGGGCAAAATCACGGACGCTGTCGCGCAGCATATCGGCGGTATCGCCAAGGGCGAAATTCAGGGAGGGGAAAGATTGAATGCTCATACTGTTATCTCTTGGCATGGTTTTGCTTGCTCTGTATTATTCTTTGTACATGGGGTGTCATGGTAAACAAAATCCCCCTTTTTGGAAAGAGTGAATAGAATGCGGTATTTTCTCGGTTTTCTGGCGGTATTTGCGGTGCTGTTTTTTTCGGCGCCGGCAGGGGCGCGTGTGGCTGCGACCGGTGTTCCTGTTGTGCAGGATGACCTGACGGCGGCGGAGGAAAAAGAGGAAATTACCGATACGCCGATTTCCTATGATATGCCTTTCTATGCGAAAGAGGATGCGGTGGTGATGGGACAGGTGAAAACCCATATCACCGGCGAGGAAGATACGCTGATGGATATTGCTCGTGCCTACGGGCTTGGTTATGTGGCTCTGCGTGCCGCCAATCCGGGGGTGGATGCCTGGGCGCCGCTGCCCGGCAGCGAGATGAGGATTCCGGCGATGCGTCTTCTGCCGCGTGCGCCGCAAGAGGGGATTGTCATTAATCTGGGAGAAATGCGGCTGTTTTATTTTGCCGGAGACGGATCGGTAGAAAGTTTTCCCATCGGCATCGGGCGCGAAGGTCTGCAAACCCCGACAGGGGCGACGAAAATCGTCAAAAAACTTGTCAAGCCGAGCTGGTATCCGACCGACCGTATGCGCGAGGAAAAACCCGGCCTGCCCGAACGTGTGCGGTCAGGCCCGTCAAACCCGCTGGGGGATTATGCGCTGTATCTGGGTTGGCCGACCTTTTTAATTCATGGCACGAACAAGCCCTGGGGGATCGGGCGGCGCGTCAGTTCAGGCTGTATCCGCATGTATCCGGAGGATATCAAACTGCTTTATGCGCGGGCGGAGCTGGATATGAAGGTCACGGTTGTTGACCAGCCTGTGAAACTGGCATTTCTGGAAGACGGGCTGTATATGCAGGCGCATCCGACCCGTCGGCAAAGCGATGCGCTGGAAAGTGACGGGATCATTCCGGCGGAGCTGACGGATAAAGAGGTTCCTGCGGAGCTGAAAACATTTATCGACAAAATTATCACGCAGCATGGCGGCTATGAGAAAGAGTCGCCGGACTGGGATAAAGTGCTGGAGGTTCTGAAAGCCCGCAGCGGTATCCCCGCCAAAATTCTGGGAGGACAAACATGACATCGGCAACCGCGCGTAAAACCAAACAGGGGCTTTCCGGCGTCTTTCCCGTGCCGGGGGATAAATCCATTTCGCACCGCTCTCTGATTTTTGCGGCGCTTGCGGAAGGTGTGACGGAAATTTACGGCTTGCTGGAAAGTGATGATGTTTTGCACACGGCGGATGCGTTGCAAAAAATGGGTATTCTGATTGAAAAGGAAGATACGGCGCAAGGGCGCGTCTGGCGCGTGACAGGCGGCAAGCTGACATCACCGAAAGAACCGCTTTATCTGGGCAATAGCGGCACATCGGCGCGGCTTCTGGCGGGCGTGATTGCCGGACAGGGGATTACCGCCTGTTTGACGGGGGATGCCTCGCTGTCAAAACGTCCGATGGCGCGGGTTACCGAACCGCTGTCAAAAATGGGCGCAACATTCCGGCAGGAAAAGGAAGATGCCGCTTTGCCGCTGTGGATTGAGGGCACGGCAACACCGAAAGCCATTCGCTATAAAAGCCCTGTCGCCTCGGCGCAGGTGAAATCGGCGATTCTGTTGGCGGGTTTGAATGCGGAAGGCGAAACCTGCGTGCATGAGCCGGGTAGCAGCCGTGACCATACCGAACGCATGCTGGAAGCTTTTGGCATCGCGGTTGAAACCGGTGCGGCCTATGGCGGCGGCAGCGAGGCGGCTTTAAAAGGCGGCACAAAACTTGTTTCACCGGGGCGGATTGATGTTCCTGCCGATCCCAGCTCTGCGGCCTTTCCTGCCGTGGCGGCGTTGATCACAAAAAAATCCTTTGTTGTTCTGCCTGCGGTGTCAATGAATCCGACACGGGCGGGGCTGTATAAAATTCTGAAAAAAATGGGTGCGGATATTGAGTTGAAAAACGAAACATCGCTCGGCGGCGAGCCTGTTGCCGATCTGCATATCCGGTCAGGCGAGGTCTTAAAGGGCTGCACGGTTCCGGCGGTTTATGTGCCGACAATGATTGATGAATATCCGATATTGGCGGTGGCGGCATCTGTTGCCGAAGGCGTGACCCGTATGGAAGGGCTGGCGGAGCTGCGCGTCAAGGAAAGCAACCGTCTGGAAAAAATCGCCGACGGTTTGAAAGCCTGCGGTGTGCGCACGGAAATCGACGGCGATGATCTGATTGTTTACGGGCGCGGTCATCTGTCGGTGATGGGCGGGGCGACAATTGAAACCGGTTTTGATCACCGTATTGCGATGAGCTTTCTGGTGCTGGGCGGTATCACGCGTGAGCCTGTCACGATTGACCGCGCCGATGCGATTGCCACCAGCTTCCCGTCATTTATCAAGGAAATGAACAAGCGCGGCTGTGATATCCGCCTTGCCGGTGAACAGCGCGCGGCACTAGGCAGCTGATTTTTTCGCGGCTTTCTTCGCTGTTTTTGCTTTTTTCGGCGGCACGAAAACTTCCGGCCCGTTGCCGGGTAATGCCTCGACATAAAGCGATTGGCTGGGGAAGGCAAAGCCTGATCCTGCGCCCTCGACAATGTCTTTGATGCGGTAGGCAAGCTCTTCTTTTATTTCCAGCCATTCTCCCCAATTCGTCGTTTTGGTAAAGCAATAGAGCATGATATCAATAGAGCTGCTGTTAAAGCTGTCAATACGCACGAAGGTTGCGACATCTTCCGGCGCGGCAAAAGCGGCGTTTTTCAAAACATATTTTTCGATACCGTCACGGATTTCTTTTAATTGCGCGATGCTCGTGTCATAAGTCACGCCGATCTTCCAATAAATACGGCGATGGGTCATGGCGCTGAAATTGGTGACGGCGCTATCGGCCAGTTTCGCATTCGGCACATGGACGGGCGCCTTGTCAAAGCGGCGCACCTGTGTGGAACGGAAACCGATATCCTCAACCGTGCCTTCGACAATACCGTCAACCAGAATCCAGTCACCGGGTTGAAAGCGTTTCTCGGCGATCACCGTCAGCCCGGCAATCAGGTTTTTGAACATGTCCTGCGCTCCCAAAGCCACGGCAACGCCGAACAGCCCGAAACCGGCGATAATCGGTGCGACTTTGATGCCCCATATTTCCAGCACCGTTGCCACACCGATGAAGATCAGCAGGAATTTCAATCCTTTGCGCAGCCATGACACCATCGGTTTGGAGAACATCTTTTCCAGTCTGGTCAGCCCCGCCGAGACGGGATCCATCGCATTATGCAGCGACCAGAACAGCACAATTGTAATCAGAGATTTTTCGAGGTTATAGGTTATGCCTGCCAGTTTTCCTTCCGGATCAAGATAGCTGGTGGCGATAAAGAGTCCGATCACAACCGGCAGCAGGCTGACGGGTTTTTCGACGGCTTTGAAAACATGGTCATCCAGATCGGTTTTTGTTTT
This sequence comes from Pseudomonadota bacterium, assembly GCA_013285465.1. Classification (NCBI taxonomy): domain Bacteria; kingdom Pseudomonadati; phylum Pseudomonadota; species Pseudomonadota bacterium. The sequence continues at coordinate 2,144,896 of CP053449.1, read as the reverse complement.
GGCGGTCAATTTCCCCAATCTGGTGAATAAGAAACGCGTAAAGACACCGCGCAGCATCACAAAAAACAGAAAAATCAGGACGACAATGATCCATGTGCCGACATCGGCGCCAAGGGCTTCGGTGTTCCAGACATCCGAAAACAGTGTTTTAAATTTTTGCAGCTGTTCCATTTTTTGTAGTACCATTTTTTTTGAAAGAAGGGCTGATAATGACCATAGCATACAGATATGCAATGACAGATCAAGACCGCGAAGCCTGTTTTGCCGTCCGCATCGCGGTTTTTGTGAAAGGGCAGAATGTGCCGCCGAACTGGAGCGGGATGAGCATGACGACAGCGCGGCCCATATTCTGGCGGAAGATGAAAACGGATGCATTTTGGGGACGGCACGGCTGCGTTATCTGGATAATATTGCAAAAATCGAGCGTGTCGCGGTGCTGGAAGAGGCGCGCGGAAAAGGCATCGGGCGCGGTATTATGGCGTTTATCATTGAAAAAGCCGCGGAAAAAGGCGATATTGCGAAGCTGAAGCTTGGCAGCCAGAGCCATGCGATTCCGTTTTATGCGGCGCTGGGGTTCAAGACGGTTGGCGAGGAATATATGGATGCGGGGATTCCGCATCGCGATATGGTGAAAGACAATCAAATAAAAGGGTGACATCAAATGACGGCACATAACATGACCGAACTGGCGCATCACGCGCGGGCCTGGCCTTTTGAAGAGGCGCGGCATCTGCTGAAACGCATCGGCGGCAAAGTGCCGGAAAAAGGCTATGTGCTGTTTGAAACAGGTTACGGTCCGTCGGGTCTGCCGCATATCGGCACTTTTGGCGAGGTTTTCCGCACGACGATGGTCAAACACGCTTTTGAAACGCTGGCACCCGATATTCCGACAAAACTGATCTGTTTTTCCGATGATATGGACGGTATGCGCAAAGTGCCGGACAATATTCCGAATAAAGAGATGATGCAGCAATATCTCGGCCTGCCTTTGACGAAAGTGCCGGATCCGTTTTCAAATGAATATGAAAGCTTTGCCCATCATAACAATAAGCGTTTGCGTGATTTCCTTGATGCTTTCGGTTTTGAATATGAGTTTATGTCCTCGACCGAAATGTACGCATCAGGCGCATTTGACGAGGTTTTGCTGAAGGCGCTGGAAAATTATCAAAAAATCATGGATGTGATGTTGCCGACTTTGGGGGCGGAGCGTCAGGCAACCTATTCACCCTTCCTGCCGATTTCACCGAAAACCGGACGTGTTCTTTATGTACCGATGAAAGCCACCGATCCGAAAGCCGGTACGATTACCTTTGACGATGAAGACGGCACGGAAGTGACCATTCCGGTGACGGGCGGCAATGTCAAAATGCAGTGGAAGCCCGATTTCGGTATGCGCTGGGCGGCGCTGGGCGTTGATTTTGAAATGTTCGGAAAAGATCATCAGGCCAATGCGCCGATTTATTCGAAAATCTGCCGTATTCTGGGTGTGGAGCCGCCGTCGCAATTTGTCTATGAGCTGTTTTTGGATGATAAAGGCGAGAAAATCTCGAAAAGCAAAGGTAACGGCATCGCGGTGGAAGACTGGCTGCGCTATGCGCCGAATGAAAGCCTCGGCCTTTATATGTTCCAAAAGCCGAAAACCGCAAAGCGGCTTTATTTTGATGTGATCCCGAAAGCGGTGGATGAATATGTGACATTTGCGCAGAAACTTCCCGGGGAAGAGCGTGAAAAGCAGGTGGAAAACCCTGTCTGGCATATCCATAGCGGCCATATGCCGGAAATCGGTGATGTGCCCGTCAGCTTTAACCTGCTGCTTAATCTGGCCTCTGCCGCCAATGCGGTGGATAAATCGGTGCTGTGGGGTTTTATTACCCGCTATGCGCCCGATGCCGCGCCGGAAAAATCCCCCTTCCTTGACCGTTTGACGGAATATGCTGTCAATTACTATCAGGATTTTGTGAAGACGCAGAAAAAATTCCGCGAACCGACGACAAAAGAATCGGATGCGCTGACCGATCTGCACGCATTTTTGGGTGAGCTTGGTGACCATCCCGAAGCCGAGGAAATCCAGAGCGGTATTTACGCCATCGGAAAAAATTACGCATACGAAAATCTGCGTGACTGGTTCGGCTGCCTGTATGAAACCTTGCTGGGGCAAGAACAGGGGCCGCGTATGGGGTCGTTTATAGCCCTTTACGGTGTTGCGGAAACGCAGGAGCTGATCGCCGGTGTTTTGAAGAAAAACTTGCAGGGCAGCGCGGCTTCGTGATATTAGAGTCGGTTATGAATATTCTTTAAGCCTGTGTCTAATATCTACACGCCCAGCCCAATGAAGGGCGGCGGAAGGGGAGTATAATCATCATGGCCGTTGAAAAAAGAACGATTCGCAGCGACATTCCGGGAAGCGATACCTATGAACAATCCGTCACACGCAGTGAAAGCAAACGCCTGATTGTCGGCGAAGGTATTTCTCTGTCCGGTGAAATCGGTGCCTGTGAGCATCTGGTTGTCGAAGGTTATGTGCAGGCGGCGCTGAAAGACGGCAAACGCATGGATATTATGCCCTCCGGTCATGTAAAAGGCGAGATTACGGTGGAAGAGGCCGAAATTTCAGGCCATTTTGAAGGAACACTGAAAGTGCGCGGCCGTCTGGTTATCCGCGGCAGCGCGAGCGTTATCGGCACGGTGGAATACGGCTCCCTGCGCGTTGAACCCGGTGCGGCGATTGTCGGCACCATGACGGTACAGCATGTCGAAGCAGAAGCGCCGGGCGTGAATGACAGTCAGGATAATATGATCCCCCGCAAAGTCACCACGCTGTTTGAAGGCAAAGGTTCGGATGCGGGTGAAGAATACCGCGCACAGCAAGTCATGGCCGGATAACGGATCAATAAGGCGCGGGCGCAAAAATCCCGCCCCAAAAACCCGCCCCAAAAAACCGCCTTTGACAATGACAAAACAAAATACAGCAACAGCGATGCGGAAACTGATCCAACAGATGATTGCGCAAAAACTGCGCCGCCGGACTTATCCGGCGCTGCCCGCCGGCGTCTTGAAAATGATGCTGGCAGCGGTTCTGCTGTCACTGTTTCTGGTGGGCAGTTGCAAAACCTCAGACTTGGCCGGAAACGGGCCTGAAGCCGTGACATTGTTGCCGCCGGCAGATGCGGGTTACCGCTACAGCCCCGCAAAAGGCTATGTGCATACCGCCCGCCGCTATATGACCCGCAATCCCGAAGCATTGATGCATATGACCGAAATGCAGGTCAGCTATCTGCTGGGAACGCCTGCGATGAAACGCAGCGAGGCGCCTGCGGAAATCTGGCAATACCGTGCGCCCAGCTGTGTGCTGGATGTTTATTTCTACGAGAATGACAAAAGCGGTTATCGCGAGATGCAGATGTCTGATGAAGGATTGTCGCATCACCGCAAGGTTGCCTATTATGCGCTGCGCCAGCTGGATGTGCCGGACTGGCATGTCGGAGCGGATGCGGACGGCATGCAATTTCTTCCCTCTGCCGTGCAAACATCTGAAAAAACCGCCTATTGCATGGATGCCATTCTTGCGCATAAAAGCTAGGCTTTCCGCCTGATCTCCTCTTGCATCATAAGACGTGCTGCCGTATCATTTCCGCATTATGACGAAATCCAAACAGAAGCAAAAAACGGCGCCCGATAGCGCCGGTCTGACGCCGATGATGGCGCAATATACGGAAATAAAGCAGCAATATCCCGATTGCCTGCTGTTTTACCGCATGGGCGATTTTTACGAGATGTTCTTTGATGATGCCGTTACGGCCTCTGCTGCGCTGGATATTACGCTGACCAAACGCGGTTCTTCGGGCGGCGATGATATTCCGATGTGCGGCGTTCCCTGGCACAGCCATGAAGCCTATCTGGAGCGGCTGATCCGCAAGGGGCATAAGGTGGCCATTTGCGAACAAACGGAAACGCCGGATGAGGCGAAAAAACGCGGCGGTTATAAGGCACTGGTGCGGCGCGAGGTTGTGCGCGTTGTGACGCAAGGCACATTGACCGAAGATAATCTGCTGGATCGTGACCGCAATAATTATCTCTGCGCTTTGGCGCGGACGGGCAAGACTCTGGGTCTGTCATGGCTGGATTTATCAACGGGTGAATTTATGATGCAGCCCGCCGAAAGCGGCAGTCTTGCTGCTGCGCTGGAACGTCTTGCCGCCGGAGAAATCCTGATCCCTGATGCGCTGGCGCAGGATGAGGAATTTTATGATTTATGGGCGGATTACAAAACGCGTCTGACCATCCAGCCCAACAGCCGCTTTAATTCCGAAAACGCGCTGAAACGGCTGCAGAATTTATTCGGGGTGGCAACGCTGGAAAGCTTTGGCGGTTTTTGCCGTGCGGAAATTGCCGCGGCAGGGGCGCTGGTCGATTATGCGGAACTGACCCAGAAAGGCAATTTGCCGCGTATCGCGCCGCCGAAACAATTATCCTTGGGCAGCTTTATGGAGATTGATGCGGCAACGCGGCGCAATCTGGAACTGGTGCGTAATATGCAGGGCGAACGTGCAGGCAGTCTGCTGGACGCGATTGACCGCACCGTGACAGGCGGTGGCGGGCGTTTGCTGACGGCGCATTTATCGATGCCTTTGACCGACCCCGTGAAAATCAATGAACGTCTGGAACTGGTGGCGTTTTTTGCGGCGCAGAGCGGCGCGCGGGAGGAATTGCGGTCTGTCTTGAAACATTGTCCCGATATGGAACGTGCGCTGGCACGGCTGAGCGTCGGGCGCGGCAGCCCGCGCGATCTGGCCGCAATCTGGCACAGTTTAAACCGCGCGGGCGTGCTGCAGAATATCCTGCTGGCCGCCACCAAAGGGCGCGAGGATAAGGACTTGTTTGCGCAGGATATGCCGCGCCGCTTGCAGGATATTTTAAAAGTGATGAAGCCATGGGGAAGTTTTCATCCGCTGACGGAAAAACTGGGCCGCGCTTTGATGACGGATTTGCCCGCCCATAGCCGTGACGGCGGTTTTATCGCGCCGGGATTCTCGCCGCAGCTGGATGAATACCGTATGCTGAAAGATGATAGCCGTCAGCTGGTTGCGGAGTTGCAAGCTGCCTATGCGAAACAGACGGGCATCAATGCGCTGAAGATCAAACACAATAATGTCATGGGCTATTTCGTTGAAATTCCGCCTGCCCATGCCGATAAGCTGTTGAAGAATGACGGCCCCTTTGTTCACCGCCAGACGCTGGCGAATAGTGTGCGTTTCACAACGGCGGATTTGACGGGGCTGGAACAGAAAATTATGGAGGCAGCGGATAAAGCACTGGCGCTGGAACTGGAATTATTCGCGGCGCTGGTTGCCGATGTGCTGTCACAGGCGGAAGGTATTGCCACACTGGCTGTGACAATGGCAAAGCTGGATGTGGCGGCGGCGCATGCGCAATTGGCGGAGGAAAGACATTATACGCGCCCTGTTGTGGATATGGGGAGCGGTTTTACTATTACGAAAGGCCGCCATCCGGTGGTGGAAAACAGCACAAGCAGAGCGGAAGACGGCGGCTTTGTCGCCAATGATTGCGCGCTGACGGATGCGGATAAAATCTGGCTTTTGACAGGGCCGAATATGGCGGGGAAATCGACCTTTTTGCGGCAAAACGCCCTGATTGTCCTGATGGCGCAGATGGGCGCCTATGTTCCGGCGGAACAGGCGAAAATCGGCGTTGTTGACCGTATTTTCAGCCGTGTCGGTGCGTCGGATGATCTGGCGCGCGGGCGGTCGACCTTTATGGTGGAAATGGTGGAAACGGCGGGTATTCTCAATCAGGCCACGGAACGGTCATTCGTGATTCTGGATGAAATCGGCCGCGGCACATCCACCTTTGACGGTTTGTCGATTGCCTGGGCGGTGATGGAATATCTGCATGATGTCAAAAAATGCCGCACGCTGTTTGCAACCCATTATCACGAATTGACGGGATTGCAGGAAAAGCTTGAAAAAATGTCCTGCCGCACGGTGCGGGTGAAGGAATGGCAGGATAAAATCGTCTTTCTGCATGAGGTTATTGCCGGGGCGGCTGACCGTTCTTACGGCATTCATGTCGGCAAGTTGGCGGGGCTGCCTGCGGATGTGGTGAAACGTGCCGAGGATGTTTTACGCGTTTTGGAAAGCGGGGAACAGGCGGGTATTCTGGATCATATTGCCGAACATCTGCCGATTTTCACTCCTGCTGATCCTGTTGCGGAATCGGCGGTGGAAACGGATCCGGAGCTTGCGGCATTGCTGGATGTGATTGACGGGATCAAGCCGGACGAGCTGACGCCGCGCGCCGCGCTGGACATCCTTTATAAAATCAGTGCGCTGCGTCAGGGGCAGGGGCGCTAGGGCCGACTTCCGGTGCGACAGCGGCAATCCATTGCTGAATACCGATACCGGATTCATTGCCTTTATCGGCGGTGCGTACGATGATCAGGGTGATATCCAGATTCATTTTTTGCAGATCAATGCGGTTGGAATAGACGGTTTCCACAGGCAGGGTGACTTCCCATGTGTAAAGCCCGTTTTCATTATTGACGCCTTGATGCGTAATAATCGGTTCTCCGATCAGCATGGTTGCGACGAATTGTTTGTTTTTAATCACGAATTCAAGGATTTTTGCTTCATCCAATGCCGCCAGAAAATTCTTCCAGCCTTCCGGTGTGAAATGTTTGGCGCTTGCCTCGAGCTGTTGCTGATAATTGTTATAGCCGAAATTATAGGTCATCGTGACAGCGAATGACGCCCAGCCTTTGATGAAATTATCGTCCAGCAGACCTTGCGCGAGTGATTTTCCGGTTAAGTCGCGTTTCATATTCGGTGCAACGATTTTATCGGCATAGGGGTTTTGGGCATTTGCGGGTTGCGTGAAAAAGACGCAACAGGCCAGTAGAGCGAAAAGACTTGTTTTTAAAAATGTCATTGTGTCATATCCTGCAAATTTCTGGTGAATTGCGCTGCCTGTTTCTTTCAGGCGGCTTTTTTCGTCCGCGCCTCCTGCTGTTCCAGATGGCGGCTTAAAATAGAGCTGAATTCGGATGAAAATGCATCCAGCTTGTCGGCGTAACGGCTAAGATCTGTTGAAAATTTATTATAGGCGACCACGGCGGGAATGGCGGCGATCAGGCCAAGTGCCGTTGCAAAAAGAGCCTCGGCAATACCGGGGGCAACAACGGCAAGGCTGGTATTCTGTGATCCGGCGATGGCGGAAAAGCTGTTCATGATGCCCCAGACCGTGCCGAATAATCCGACGAAAGGAGCGGTGGAGCCGACGGTTGCCAGAAAGGTCATATAGCGTTCAAGGTAATTGACCTCGCGGTTGATCGAGGTCGCCATGGAACGGTCGATCCGCTGCTGCAGACTGGCGCTGAGTGCCCCTGTGCGGGCATTATCGGAGGACAGTGTCCATTCATTCATGGCGGCGCAGAAGGTGCGTGCCATCGGGTCGGCGGCATGGCCGTGGATGCGTTTATACAGCTGTTCCAAAGGTTCGCCCGACCAGAAGGAGGATTCAAATTTATTGGCCTTGGCATTCAGGCTTTTGAAACTGGCCCATTTATCCAGAATAATCGCCCAGCTCCAGATCGAGGCCAGCACCAGCATCAGCATCACCGATTTCACAACGATATCGGCCTGCATGAAGAGCCCCCACATCGACATATCGTGCTGCAAGGCGGTTCCGGCAAGTTTGGCGCTATCTACGGCGCGGCTGACGGCATCAGAGGCTGCATCGGCCATATTCTTCTCCTTTACTCGTCTTTTATCTTAGAAAAATCTACATCATTTTTTCAAAGACTGCACGACATTCTTCGGGCAAACGCGCGGCTTTCTGCGTGTGCACATTCATACAGACAAGGGTCAGATGAATTGTGACAATCGCGTCCCCGTCTTTAAAAAACGTCTGCTGCATATCCATGCGGGCATTACCCAGATGGGTCAGTTTTGTGACGATTGTCAATTGGTCATCCAGCACGGCGGGGCGGCGGTAATCAATTTCAAGATGACGGACGGCAAAGGCAATGCCGGTTTCTTTCAACAGGGCGGCATGTTCAAACCCCGCATCGCGCAGCATTTCCGTGCGCGCCTGTTCGGCAAAGCGCAGATAGCCGGCATGATAAACAACGCCACCCGCATCTGTGTCGGCATAATAAACGCGCAAGGAAAATTGATGTTCCGTCATATTGTTTGTGATCCTTATGTTTGGGCGGCTAATATGGCTGTTTTTGCGGCGGAACTCAAGAGGCGGCAATGGCGGCACGCACTGTTTCCGCATCATCAAAGGGGATGATGTCATCGCCGATTTTCTGCCCCTGTTCATGGCCTTTGCCGCTGACAACCAGCACATCACCGTCTTTTAGCAGGGACACGGCATGAAAAATCGCTTCTTTGCGGTCACCGATATTTTCGGCATCGGGGCAGCCGGTCATGACTTCGACGCGGATGGCGGCAGGTTCTTCGCTGCGCGGATTATCATCTGTGACAATGACATGATCGGCGAATTTTGCGGCCGTTTCACCCATAATAGGCCGCTTACTGCGGTCACGATCACCGCCGCAGCCAATCAGTGCGTAAAGGCGACTTTGCGTATGCGGGCGCAGCGCCGTCAGCACATTTTCCAGCGCATCGGGCGTATGGGCGTAATCAACATAAATTCCGGCATTGATGCCTGCGGGAGAGCCGACATATTCCATGCGTCCGCGCACGGGGGCGAGATGTTCCAGCGACAGAATAACCTGCGCGGGCGGGCAATCCGCTTCGGCCATGACCAATGCGGCGGCGCAAAGCGCGTTATAAAGCTGGAAAGCGCCGACCCGCGGAAAAAACAGCTCATAATCCCGTCCGGAGACGTTCAGCGTAATATCCTGCCCGTCGGATTTGGGCATGCGCCGTGTGACGGCGAAATCGGCTTCCGGGTTTTTCAGGCTGTAGGTCACGATTTTTTTATCCGCACAGGCTGCGGCCAGCTGTTCATAAACGGGATCATCCATATTTAAAACCGCCGTGCCGCCGGGCGGCAGCAGATCGGTAAAGAGCCGCATTTTGGCGGCGAGGTAGTTTTCCAGCGTTTTGTGATAATCCAGATGGTCATGCGTCAGATTGGTGAAACCTGCGGCGGTCACACGGACGCCGTCCAGACGGTATTGATCCAGCCCGTGGCTGGAGGCTTCCATCGCAAGATGGTTGCAATTCTTTGCGGCAAGTGCGGCCAGTGTCCGGTGCAGGCTTTCGGGATCGGGGGTGGTGATGCTGCCGTCTTCCGTCATGCCGAGTGCGGGGGCGGTGACGCCCAGCGTGCCGAGACAGGCAGCGTTTAAATCAAGCCGTTCCCATATCTGGCGGCAAAACTGCACGGTCGAGGTTTTGCCGTTTGTTCCGGTGACGGCGGTGATGATTTCCGGCTGGGTTTTGTAGAAAGCGGCGACCAGCAGTGAAAAAGCACGGCGCGGATTTTCGGCCCGCAGCACGGCGACATTCTGCGGGGCGGGATCTTTTGTGCCGATCAAGACGCAGATGGCACCGCTTTTGACGGCTTGCGGAATAAAGGCATGTCCGTCCAGCTTATCGCCTTTTAAGGCGGCAAAGAGAAAGCCTGTTTCCACCTTGCGGGAGTCGAGCGTCAGGCCGGAAACACGCATATTCACCGGCGCACCGCTTGTATCAATCATGCCGGCGGGCAGGGCGGCGGCAAGGTCATGCAGGGTGTTTTCAGTCTGTGTTTGTCTGGCTGATGGCAGCGACATAATCTCTCAAGCCTCCGTAAGTCATATTCCCGGACGCAATCCCCAATAGCGGGGCGGCTTCGGTAATAACCTGTCTGACGACAGGGGCGGCTGTCCAGCCGCCTGTGGCATAGCCGAAACTGTCCTTGCGTCCCTGCGGTTCATCTATACTGACAAGTAGCACATATCGCGGGTTGTCCATAGGGAAAAAGCCGATAAATGAGGAGTAGAGCGCCTTGCGTTTGTAACGCCCGTTGACGACTTTTTCCGCCGTTCCGGTTTTTCCACCGACACGGTATCCTGCGGCAACGGCGTTTTTACCTGTGCCTTTTGCCGTGACATCTTCCAGCATACTGCGCATGACGGCGGATGTCTGTGCAGAGACGATCCTTGTCGCGGCTGTTTTTAGCCGCGGTCTTGGCGTCAGCGTCGGCGGCAGTAAAAGCCCGTTATTGACAATGGCGGCGGCACCGACGGCAAGATGCAGCGGCGTGACGGCAAAACCGTGACCGTAAGAGGCGGTGGCGGTGGCGGCTTCGCCCCAGCGGCGGGGTACAAGCGGCAAGGCGCGTTCGGGCAGATCAATATTCACGCGGGTGAAAAGACCGAGATCGCGGAAGAAATTCTGCAGATTTTCCGAGCCCATTTTTTGCGCAATCAGCGCCGTTCCGATATTTGAGGAATGCAGGAAAATCTCGCGTACCGTCATCGGGCGTTTTTCGGCATGGAAATCGCGAATGACATGGCGGCCGATGCGCAGGGGCTCCGTTGCGTCAAAAACTTCGTCGGCTGTGGTGCTGCCGTTTTGCAGGGCAGCGGCAATCGAGAATATCTTGAAGGTCGAGCCCATTTCAAACACGCCGGTTGTATTGCGGTTAAAGCGTTTTTCCGCCGGCGCATCTGCGGGATTATGCGGGTCGAAATCGGGCAGGGAGACCATGGCGATAATCTCGCCGGTTTTGATATCCATCATAATGCCTGCCCCGCCGATGGCCTGAAAACGGGTGACGGATTGCTGTATTGTGCGCTTTAGAATGTTCTGAACGCGGATATCCAGCGTGGTGCGCAGCACATCGCCTTCTTTCAGCAAATCATTATATTGTTTTTCCAGTCCCGCAATGCCGTTGCCGTCGCTGTCGGTATAGCCCAGAAGATGCGAGAGCAGATTGCCCTGCGGATAGACGCGCCGGTATTCGTCGCGGAAGCCCAGCTCGGGATAACCGAGATCATTGATCCGCTGCTGTTGTTTCGGGGTCAGATTACGGTACAGCCAGACGAAACGCCCGCCGCGCGCAAGGTTATGTTTTATGTCCGTTGCGGTTACAGGCAGAATTTTGGACAGGTCACGCGCCAGAATATCCGCATTGCCGACCAGCGCCGGATCGGCGTAAAGCGAGGGCATGCGCAAAGTGGCGGCAATATGTTCGCCGTTACGGTCGGTGATGCCGCCGCGCAAAGCCGTGATGCCTGCCGTTTGCATCTGTCCGGCCGCTGCGGTACCGGGGGCATAAACACCGATCAGGCTTAAATGCGTCAGCCGCCAGGCAATTGCGATGAAGCCCAGCATCAGCACACAGGTCACCATTGCCATGCGCAGATGCGCCTTTTGCAGGAAGCCGTGACGCTGCCCGTCCAGCGTGATATGGCCGCTGTTATCAGGGAGTATGTGATGCATTTTGTGCCAGAACCGCTTTTTGTTGTTGCGCATCGGACAGGCCGGTACGGTCATTCGTTTCAAGAAGATTGTCGATCAGATCCTTGACCGATGAAACAACGGGATGTTTGCCTGCCGCCGCGGATTTTGCCGTAGGACGGGGCGGCAGAAGCTGTGCGCCGGTCATCGGCTGTAAATCGGGCATCAGCCGCGCCGCCAGCGCTTCGAGCCGTGCAGGGGCGGTTAAACGCCAGTATTCCGCCGATAATACGGCGATATCATGCTTTGTTTCCGTTGTTGCCGCCCGTATTTCCGCGATATTTTTGGCGGTGATATGGGTTTGCTCGCTGGTATAATACAGCGCGGCGCCGGACAGACCGGCGAGGCAAAACCAGAAAATGGCAAAAATATAGTCTTTCATGGGTCTGACAACAGTAAAAAAGAGAACGTGAAATACCGGAAAACCGGAAGAGAAACGGCAGAATTGCCTTAAAGTCCAGTATAGGTGAAAAAAGCCGCGGCGGCAAGGATGCCGTCCCGTCTTCAAGACAGTTTTAGGGGGCAGTTTCGGGCTGCGTCATTTTTTCTTGCCGAGATAGTTCCGCAGATGGGCGTGAGACGGCACGGAAGGCTGGCCGTTATCCTGCGCGGCTTTTTCAGCGGCGGCGCGGAAAGGGTTGCGCACATCGCCGGGGATGATATCCGCATTCTTGTCGTCACTTTCCGTGCCTTGCAGCGCCTCTTGAAACGCCTGACGCAGGGCCAGCGATAATATTTCGGGGCGGCGGTATTCTTCATCCGTCAGCGCACCGACATATTTTTGCAGGGCGGGAATAACGGGGGAGTCATGTTCGGCCTCGGCAACGGCGGCAAAAAATTCGGCAAAAACATAGCCTTCAAAAAGCGCATCATCATTGCGGGGCGGTTCGGCCAGCTCGGCACTGGCGAGTGTCAGAAATTGCGGATCATCAAGTTTCATTTCTTTAAGGAAATAATCCATGACCAGTGTTTTACGCTCGTCAGCGGGTAGGGCGGCAAAATCGGTGCGCAAAATTTCCAGTGCTTCCTGCGCACGGGTGACGGTTTCGATACGTAAAACAATGTCTTTTGCCGCGGGGGAAAGACCGCTTAATCTGTCATCATCCATATCCATGATTTATATCCTTAAGACAAAAGGGCTATTTGCCGTTGCGGCCAAGATAGCGGCGCAGATTGGCATGTGTCGGGGGTTGCGCGCTATCCGCATCATGGCCGTTTTGCGGCTTTGCCAGTGCCGCGAAGGGATTGCGGACATCAATCGCCATTTTCTGGTTATCCGGCGGTTCAATTCCCAGCGTTTCCATGATGGCTTCCTGAAAGGCTTCGCTCAGTTTTGCGGGGCGGGCATATTCGGCATCCGTCAGGCGGCCCAGATGTTTTTGCAAAGGCGGAATGAGTGGGAAAGGGTCGTTATTTTCCGCTAATGCGGCGAAAACTTCCGCCATGATATAGGTTTGCAGCGCATTATCGGGGCTGTTTCCCGCTTTATGGAGGTTATCCAGCACTTCGCGGATCATCGCCTCGTCATTGGGCGGATCATCGAAAAATTCCTTGCGCACAACGGCGGCTTTATCGGCGGGAGACAGGTCAGAAAACGCGCCCGTTAAAATGTCATAGACGTCATGCAGGCTGTTGGCCATTCTGAGATTCAGATTGACGAGGGCGGCCTCTTCGGACATTTCGTGCTGCGGTGTTGTATCGGGCATATCCAAAGGAGATGTTCCCTTTCATTCTCTGTCATGTAAAAGAGAATACTTTTATCATAATATAGTGACATATGTCAATATTTCTTGGCGGGAAATTTGACGAAGCGCGGATAATATAATGCCTCATCGTCAAAAATATCTTTAATATTCAAGCTGTTCGTAACGTAGCTCAGCAATGTGCCGTTTTCCGCCGTTAGATGCGGATGGGCTTTGCCCGCATAGGAAATAAGGTTTTTATTCTCGCTTTTGGGCAGGTCGCAGATCGTTTCCGGTTCGCTCCATAATCCTTCGGGGCGGGCGGCGGAACGGATTGTCAGCGCGGTATCGCCGAAACCGCTCGTCTGGATACACAGATATTCCTTGCGATCCGGGTCGTAATGCAGCGACATTTCCGTCTGTGCATTTTCAAAGAGCGGTACGGCATCATCGATATTTTTTTTCCATTTATCGCCGCACCAGTATTCCGCTCCGCTCATATCCTGTTTTGCGAGACTGTCTAAAGACCAGCGTGCGGCATAAACCGGTTTTTCCGGAGCGGCGTCGCGGACGCCAAGCGCATAAAGATACGCATCATCTTTTACGACACCGCCTGCGCCGAAAATGATTCCGGCCTGATTGTCGGGCGGGGTCAGCGTTTGTAAATGCCAATCGGCAGGATTGTCATCAGGATTATCAATGGATATGGCGAGGTACGCGACAGTTTCAAAACCCAGCGGATCAGGCGGTTCATCAGCGGCGTGATCGGTTTCACGGACACGCATCGCGAAAATCAGCAGACTGCCGTCATCAAGCCGGATGCCGTGCCCCGGCCATAACCATGTGTCATCACCGCTTTCGGGGAAAAAGGAGGAGGGCGGGGCGCTTTCATTCTCGCGCCAGTAAAAATCCATTTTTGCCGTTGCGGGGTCGTTTCCGGTCTGGATGGCGATGCTGTTGCGCACCATGGTGGCATCGGCGCGGGTGCTGTTGTCATCAGAGGCGATAAAGCTGTCACCGAACAACCATAAAACCCGCCCATCACCCAGATCGACGGAGGAGGCGCCGTCACCGCCCAGCCAGCGCGGATTGCGGTGGAACAGATTTTCCTCTTTTGCCGTATTGAAAATATCCTTCATGGCCATGCTGTCTCCGTCCGGATGGCCCAGCGCAGATTGGCGGAGCGGGAGCGCGGATTGCGTTTGATTTCTTCATCGCTTGCGGTTTCCGGTTTGCGCTGCCGGAGCCGGAAGGGGAAGGCATTTGCCTCCGCCAGTGCTTCTGCTGCGCGCTCTGCAGGCGCATAGCGCGACATATGGGTTTTCGGCGCGGCATAGCTGCGGAAGAAATTTTTCACGATGCGGTCTTCCAGCGAATGGAAGGTGACAACGGCGAGAATACCGCCGGGTTTCAGGATTTTTGCGGCGGCGTTAAGGCCGCGTTCCAGCTCGCCCAGCTCGTCATTCACCGCGATGCGCAGTGCTTGAAAACTGCGGGTGGAGGGGTCGATTTTATCGCCGCGTTTCGGCGGCAGGGCGCGGCGGATAATCTCCGCCAGAGCCGCTGTCGTTTCGATGAGCTGTTCCGCGCGGGCCTCGACAATGCGGCGGGCAATGCGGCGGGATTTTCGCTCGTCCCCGTATTTATAGAGCAGATTGGCGAGGTCTTCCTCATCCATTGTGTTGACCAGATCGGCGGCACTTTCGCCATGTTCGGGATCCATACGCATATCCAGCGCTCCGTCTTTCTGGAAGGAAAAACCGCGTGCGCCGTCATCAATCTGCATGGAGGAGACGCCGATATCCAGCATGATGCCGTCGACACCGTCAGGGCATTGATCCGCCAGAAGTTTGTCCATATCACCGAAACAGCCGCGCACGGGAATCAGGCGGCCGGGATAGGTCTTGGCCAGATTTTCTGCGGTGACAATGGCGGACGGATCGCGGTCGATCGCATAGACAATGCTGTCTTTTGCCGCATCCAGCACGGCGCGGCTGTAACCGCCTGCGCCGAAAGTGCCGTCAACATAAGTGCCGCCGTCTTTCGGTGACAGGGCTTCCAGCACCTCGCGCAGGAGGACGGGAATATGCGGGGCATCTGAGGAAGACATGTTTTTCTTACGCGTTTTTGTTCGGGGGTACGGTTAAGCCCTTATCCTGAACGTTTTGGCGCGCATCGGCAAGGCGTTTTTCAAGCGCGTCCGGCTCCCATATCTGGAATTTCCGTCCCATACCGACAAAAGCGGCCTTGTCGGACATGCTGCAAAAGCCGCGCAAATCCTCGGGCAGTACGATGCGGCCATCGCCGTCAAAGGGCAGCTGCCGCGCCTCGGCAAAAATCATACTGGCCAGATCATCCTGCGTGTCGGAAAACAGGTCGAAATGGTCAAGGCGCTGTGCAATCTCGGTCATGTCATCCATGCCGAATCCCTCCAGCGCCTGATGGCTGCGCGAACGGAAAACGACAATGCCCTGAAACGGGTTGGCTGCAAGGGCGGCACGGAAGGTCGCCGGCACGGAAACGCGTCCCTTGCCGTCGATTTTGTTCACATATGTGGATAGAAACAAGCCCACTTTATCTGCCTTTAACCCTTTGCATTATTGAAAGAAAACAGGCCCCCTCCCTTTTATAAAGAAGGGTGAAGGCCTGAATCTTGTCGTCTCCAAAAGTGTATCTTCGCTTTATTCTATGGGGCTTTGCGCCCTTATCTGTCTGCCCGTTTTGTCTTGTATGTCCCGGATAAGCACGTCATTTGCGTCTCCAAAACCATCGGTCTGACATATCCGTTCTGCTGTCAGCATGTTGTTTTTTATGATTCGCTGTACAGCTGTATGGTATATAATGGTATATCATGGGAATTGATGGGAAAGCAAGGGAAAAAGTGGAGTGGCATGTAAAAACCGGATAGCAGCCTGCGGAAAAGCAGGCATGATTTGCGCTTGATTTCGCTGCACGGATGCGTTACAAACAGGCCTTATTCGGACAGGGATAAGACATCCCTAAAACAATGAAAAAACGGATTTTTTAAAATGGAAGCAGTTGTTCTGGTCATACATTTGATTGTCGCGCTCGGTATTATCGCGGTGGTGCTTTTGCAGCGTTCGGAAGGCGGCGGGCTTGGCGTCGGCGGCAGCGGCGGCGGTATGGGTAATTTCGCCTCGCAGCGTGCAACGGCGGATGCATTGACGCGTCTGACAACATGGCTGGGAACGGCTTTTGTGATCACAAGCCTGACATTGGCGATTCTCGCGACGCACAGATCAGCGGAACAATCCGGCTCCATTCTGGATGTGAAAACGCCGCAGGCACCGGCAATGAATAAAGATGCGCCGGAAGAAAAAGGCGCGGTTGAAGGCGGCGCAGCGGTTGAAGAAACCGCAGAGATGCCTGCCGAAGATGCGGCTGTTGCGGAAGACGGCGCTGCGGCGGACACGGCAGACGAGACAACAGAAGAAAAACCGGGCGATAAAGCCGCGGAATAAGCCGGATGATCCGGCGCATAATTTTTACGTTTACGCGTGAGCTTCAGGAAAACACGTTTCAATGGCGGCAAGATATATTTTTATTACAGGCGGTGTTGTGTCCTCTCTTGGGAAAGGCATTGCCGCCGCTGCCCTTGGTGCTTTGCTGCAGGCGCGCGGCTTCAAAGTCCGCATTCGCAAACTTGACCCTTATCTGAATATTGATCCCGGCACGATGAGCCCTTATCAGCATGGCGAGGTTTTCGTCACCGATGACGGTGCGGAGACTGATCTTGATCTTGGTCATTACGAGCGTTTTACAGGCGTTTCCGCCCATCAGAACGATAATGTGACGGCAGGCCGTATCTATTCCCGTGTGCTGCGTAAAGAGCGCCGCGGCGATTATCTGGGGGCGACCATTCAGGTTATTCCGCATGTCACCAATGAAATTAAGGAATTCATCGCTTCCGATCAGGATGACGAGGATTTTATTATCTGTGAAATCGGCGGAACGGTCGGTGATATTGAAGGTCTGCCGTTTTTGGAGGCCATCCGCCAGTTCGGAAATGAAGTCGGCCCGGCGCGTGCCTTATTTGCGCATGTAACGCTGCTGCCCTATATTCCGGCCGCCGGAGAGCTGAAAACAAAACCGACCCAGCACTCGGTGAAAGAATTGCTGTCTGTCGGTATTCAGCCCGCCTTGCTGCTGTGCCGTGCGGACCGCGCCATTCCGGAAGATGAACGCCGCAAAATTGCGCTATTTTGTAACGTGCAGGAAAAACGCGTGATTTCCGCGCTGGATGTGAAAAATATTTATGAAGTCCCGCTCAGCTATCACGCCGAAGGGCTGGATACGCAGGTGCTGGATTATTTCGGTATGGAGGCGGGGCCGGTCGATCTGTCGGTCTGGCAAAAGATCATTGATACGATCAACAGCCCCGAAGGCAAAGTAACCGTCGGTATTGTCGGTAAATATGTCGAATTGCCGGATAGTTATAAATCGCTGATGGAGGCTTTGAACCATGGCGGGCTGGCCAATCGCGTCGCGGTGGATATGAAATTCATCGATGCGGCGGAGCTGGAGAAAAAAGACGATGCGGCGCTGCGGGCGCAGCTGTCGTCACTGGATGCCATTTTGGTGCCGGGCGGCTTTGGCGACCGCGGTACCGAAGGAAAAATTATGGCTGTGCGTTTCGCGCGGGAGCAGAAAATTCCCTATTTCGGTATTTGTCTGGGGATGCAGCTGGCGGTGATCGAAGCGGCGCGTAATCTGGCAGGGATTGCCGGCGCGGGATCCAGCGAATTCGGCAATTGCAGCGATGCGGTCGTCGGTTTGATGACGGAATGGGTGAAAGACAGCGGCGAAAAGGAACAGCGCGGCGAGGATGATGATAAAGGCGGTACGATGCGTCTGGGCGCTTATCAAACCGATTTGAAAAAAGGCTCGCAGCTGGCGGAAATTTACGGCGGTGCGGAAACGATTTCCGAGCGTCACCGCCACCGTTATGAGGTGAATACCAATTACCGCACAAAACTGGAAGAGGCGGGATTGATTTTTAGCGGCATGTCGCCTGACGGTGTTTTGCCGGAGACGGTTGAGCGCAGCGATCATCCGTGGTTTGTCGGCGTGCAGTTCCATCCGGAGCTGAAATCGCGCCCCTTTGCGCCGCATCCGCTTTTCGTCTCCTTTATCGGGGCGGCGGTGAAGCAGTCCCGTCTGGTGTAATGAGAGTTTTAACGATTTATGTCTTTCTATCGGCTTGATTTTGAAAGTTGAACGTGGCACGATGGACGCCGAAATGAGAGCTTTTAAATAAGGGTGAACAGCATCATGTATGACGATAATAACTGGCAGGTCGTTCAAGGCCCCGAAACCGAGCCGTTCCTGAAATCCGTTAATCCCGTTGCCGGAAAACATACGGCATCCGCGCAAACAGCCAAGGTTGAATGGCGTCAGTTGCCGTTTTACAAAAATATTGCCATGGTGCGTGTGAGTGATTCCGCATGGCCGAAAGGCGTCGGTCCTTTCTGGTTTTTGGCAAAACAGGGGCAAATGTTCCATCTGGACGGCTCCAGTACGCCGATTCACGAAGCAAATGAAGCCGGTCCTGTGCATGTTGATGAGGAAAATGTCCTCGATTATCTGCGCTTTTTCTGCTATTTCGTTCACGGCGATGAAGGGCCGTTTCTGGTTGTGGAAAAGATGGATGATGATGCTTTCGATCACGCCAAAATGGATGATGCCATGCGCAAAGTTCTGGAAGGCGCAATCCGCCCCGCGTCTTTTGAAGGCCGGAATGAAAAAGGCGAATTGCAGGCCAGCGGTATGGTTCTTTACGGCGATGCGCTTTTTGCCGCACGTTTTTCGATGACCGAAAACGGTCTGATCGAAATGGTGGATGACGAACCGATTGCCGCCGATCTGCCGGTGACGAATAAGCGTCCGGCCACCAGCTAAAAAAACAATTCCTGTTTATCTTTTTTAAGAGATTACATTGCGGCGTTGACGCCTGTGCGCAGAATCGTGTTCCACAGATACTGGTCTTCCATCTCGTCCACTTCCTGCTTGCCCTGAATAGTGGCCTGCGTCAGCTTGTTATCGTGGAAAATCAGGATCAATATCAGATCATGGCCTTTTTTGTGGATTTTGACCTTGGCGAAACCGAGTGAGCCTTCGCTTTCAATAAAGCGGTAGGGCAGGGAATAGCCGTCATAGCGCAAAAGCTGACGGCGGAATTTCTCAAGCTGTTCGGGGGTGCCCTGCATCTGCGAATTGCCGTAGAGCGCCGTCTGGATGTCCTGAAGGCTGAGGCGGTTGAATTTTTCTTCCGGAATATTCAGGGCGGTGAAGACGTCTTTTTTCTTCATGCCAGCCTTGAGCTCGCCAACGCGGGTCTGCATATCCTGTTTGCTGTCAAACAGCTCGGTATTTACATGCTGGTCGGCAAGCTTCATACAGCCGGAAAGCATAAAAATAAGGGCAAGGACGGTTGCAAAAACGCCCATATTCAAAACAAAACTATTCTTTCGGCGGGCCGCCATACACTCTGTTCTCCTAAAAAAGCATGCGGTTTCCCTATCATTTATTCTACCACAGAATGTTTAGAGATAGCTTAAAATTGCTGAAAAATAAATATGTTGCAGTGCGGCAGGGAAAAGTGACGTGCGGTGTTAAACCACGACCGATTGTGTTGTGGAAGGTGTTGTTGCGTTGGAAACGGGTGCCGAAACAAAGCTGCTGACATTCGATGTCGTAACAGGCGCAGGCGCCGGTACCGATGATGTTGAGGTTTGCGGTGCGGGTGCCGCTTCTGTCGTCGCTGTATCCTGTGCGAAGAAGGCGGCGCCTGTCGTTGTGCCCGACTGCGTCGTGGTGGTTGTTGCGCCGTCATTGGTATTGACGGGGGTGAAGCTGCTGTCTTCGGCTGTGACATTACGGTTATCCAGCTCGGCCGCACGCTGAAATGCCTGAATTTGCCCTTGCGTCGGGAACTGGCGAATAACTTCGCCTTCCTGGGAGCGGTATTCCAGAATAGCCAGATCAAGCAGGTTATCAACACGAATGCGGGAAGAGATGAATGATTCGTTTCGGACGCTGCCGGAAACTTCCGGGGCAGAGACAGCCTGTGCGCTGTTGCGCACATTCAGAGGGGATACGGCCCCGCCTATGCTTAAAATCTCCGTCATTATCCTGTCCTAAACGTTCTGTTCGTAAAAAACATTTCTACATTTTCAGTGTAGCATAAATATCTATAAAAGTCAATTTGAGCGCTGTTTTCAGGCATTATTTTGCAGGATGAATCGTTAAGAAAAAGTTAAAAAACAGTTGCGACTTTTATTGCGATATGTTAAAAGTAAAACCCGATAGATTGACATTTCCGTGCGGTTTGTTATAAAGCCGCTCTGGGAAATATAGGAATTTTTAGGCATTGTCACGAAGCAAGATGCGCCGCGACAACATAAATAACAGTGTAAATCAGATTATATATTTAGAAAAGGGTAGAAAGACCATGGCTAAAAAAGACCAAAAAGACGTTCAGGAACCGCAAAAAGATATGGATCTTATTGAGGGCGACGCACCGGAAGCGCCGAAAACGGTTGATACGGCTGAAACCGATGATGCGCATACGGCTGTTGCCGCTGCGGCTGAAACCGCCGAAGAGGCACCGGTTGCTCCGAAGGGACGTAAATCGCCCTTGCAAATTTTGCGCGAAGAAAAGGCAAAAACCATTGCCGTGAAAGAACAGTTTGAAGAGCCGTTCCAGCAGGCGCAGGAAGTGGCCGTTGAAAAGAAAACCGGCCTGCCCGTAAAACTGGAAAAGCTGCGCACCCAGCTGGATGAGCAGGCGGCGGAAAAGCTGCGCGTTTCTCAAGAGAGCGTTGACCGTTTCACAAAAACCGTCGACTCGCGCTATAAGGAAATCCATTCACTGGAAGCACAGCTGAAACAGGCGCTGCAAAAACTGCAGGAAGAAAAGAAAGAGCTGTCCGGCGCACAATCAACGCTGCGTCAGGAAACCGATACGGTGAATAAAGAAAATGCCGAAACCTACCGTACGACGGAAAAGGAACTGAAAGCTGATCTGAAGACCGCGCAAGCGGAAGAAAAAGCCGCGAAAAAAGCGCTGAGCAGCAATGTTCGTAAAGAGCGTATTGCCACCGTTAAAAATACGGTCAAAGGCTCGCTGGCCTACGCTTTCGGCCTTGTGGCAGCAGTGCCGGATGTGATCGTCCGCGGCGTGCGTTCGCTTTACGGTATGGCGGCGGAAACGCTGGGAACCTTTAACCGCGTAGCAAAACGTTCGGTCAAAGAATACAAAAAACCGACATGGTTTACCAAACACCGGAACTGATTTTAGGCATCGCACGGTTTGAATCTGTTTCAGACCGTGCGAGCGCTTGATCTTTGCGAAAAAAATTTCTATGATCGTTGTTACAGCGATTACATCTTAGGGGTTCTGACACCATGAAGGAAACAGTCTTGCCGGCATTGAAGCATCTGGAAAAAGCGGTCGCCCGCCTTGAAAAACATCTGGATACGCACGGAAAAGAGCTTGCGACAATGCAAGGGGAGCCCGAACTGTTCGCATTTGCCAATGAAAATGACCGCCGGTTTAAAAAGGCGCTGGCCAACAAGCTTGACAGCACGATCGCGCGTTTGGAAACCCTGCTGGCCGAGGAGTAAGAGCCGTGTCGGAAATCACCATCAATATTAATGGCCGCGGCTATGACATCGCCTGTGATGTCGGGCAGGAAGGCCGTGTGCTGGATCTGGCGACTTATGTCGATCAGCGCATCAAGGAAATCAGCCGTTCGGGTGCTGCGTATAACGATTCCCATCTGATGGTGCTGGCGGCGTTACTGCTGGCCAATGAGGCACTGGAAGCACGCGAAAACGCCGGTCTCGGTTCGCCGCTGAAAATGGATGCGCCGGAGGAAACGGATGCCGGTGCCGATGTTGCGGATGATGCCGCAATTGCAGAGCTGGAAGAAACGCTGGAGCGTCTGGAAGCTGAAAAGCAGCAGGTGCTGGCAGTGATTGAACAGCTGACGGCGCGTGTTGAAGGTCTGACGGCCAAAGTCGAAGCTTTCGGCTAGAGCACCCATCGTTCAATATGGGCTGCGTTGCTGCGTCGCTCATGTACTTGTACGTACACTTCGCTCCTTGCGCCTGTCCCCTATTGAACGCTGTGCGCTCTAGAGGCGCAGGATGTTTTGCTTTTTGTTTTTGTTAGCCGATATTATTCTACGTCTAAGTTTATGAGGGTGCTGCGGTGTGCGTGAGATTCTATATCGCAGAGGCCGACAAACATTCGCTCGGGAGCTGCCTCTGGCCGGATCGAGGTCCGGTTATTGCGGTGCCCACCTGGTAGACCAGGGCCACTTGCGGATAAGACAGTCCACGGCATATGTGGCACCCTCACCACTTTATAATACTTCTCCGGTTTTGTTAGAATCTGTCCCGATCAAACAGCCCGTAATCCACTCATTTTAAAGTTCTGGAAAATAATTGTCTTTTTTCGCAATTGTTTATGCCCAATCGCTCTTGTCATTTATTTCGTAACATGGTTTAATTTTGGAGACATCGTTCTAAAGCAGGAAGGAAGATAAAAAAATGGAAGCGCGACAGCATATGCCTGCCTCTGATAAAAAAAGCCTCAGAGAACTCTTTTTGACTGAACGCCGCAAAATTTCTCCCGTTGTAGAACAGCATTATGCTGCTGAAATCGCCAGCAAGGTTCTCAATAATTTCGACTTTAAAAACAAAGTTATCGCCGGATATTGGC
The DNA here is from genome assembly GCA_013285465.1 of Pseudomonadota bacterium. NCBI lineage: Bacteria > Pseudomonadati > Pseudomonadota > Pseudomonadota bacterium. The sequence goes on along the minus strand of CP053449.1, from coordinate 2,122,031 downwards.
CCGTCCATGGCGAGGCGGATATCCGTCCCGTGCTGATGCATCTATCTTCGGGCGGACATCGCTGTGCATTGCCGGTCATCGCACGTGAAGACGAACCGCTGATTTTCCGCGGCTGGGCAAGCACGGTGAAAATGGTGCAAGGGGCGCACGGTATTCCCGTTCCCGATAAAAACGATCCCGTGGCTGAAACACTTGATCCGGATATTCTGCTGGTGCCGCTGGTGGCTTATGACCGCCGCGGGCAACGTCTTGGTTACGGCGGCGGCTATTACGACCGGACGATCGCGGCACTGCGTGCGAAGAAACCGGTGGAAGTCGTCGGTATCGGCTTTAGTGTTCAAAAATCCGTGGAATTACTGCCGGTCGAGCCGCATGATGTCGTGCTGGATTGCGTGGTAACGGAACGTATGATTGACCGTTTCTGAGCCTCTGCGCGCCCCGGATTTCAGGGTCTAGTTCTCAAGAGGTGTGAAGGATTAATTTTCAATGACAATACGGTTTCTTTTTCTGGGCGATGTGGTCAGCGCGGCTGCTTGCCGTGAAATTGCGCGTTTGCTGCCTGTCTGGCGCCGCGAATGGGCGCTGGATTGCGTTGTCGTCAATGGCGAGAATGCGGTAAAGGGGCGCGGCATTACGCCGGATGTTTGCGCGGATTTATATGATGCGGGTGTGGACTGCATTACCACCGGTAATCATGTCTGGGATCAGCGCGAAATTATTCCCTATATTGAAAAAGACGACCGTTTGCTGCGTCCCTTGAATTTGTCGGATACGATGCCGGGACGCGGATCGGTGATGTTGCAGACGGCGGGCGGTGCAAAAGTGCTGGTTGTGAATATGATGCTGCGCCTGTTCATGTTTGATATGGTTGATGACCCTTTCGTGAAAATGCAGAATTTATTGCAGAAATATACGCTGGGTCGCGATGTGCAAAGCATTATCGTTGATGTTCATGGCGAAGCCACCAGCGAGATGCAGGCTTTCGGTCATCATTTTGATGGCCGTGTGTCCGTGGTTGTCGGCACGCATACCCATGTTCCGACATCGGATTATCAGATATTGCCGGGCGGCACGGCGTTTCAGACCGATGCCGGCATGTGCGGCTGCTATGACAGCGTTCTGGGTTTTCACAAGGAAGGCGCGATCAACCGTTTCCGCCATAAAGTACCGAAACCGCCGATGGATCCCGATGAGGATGAGCGGGTAACGCTGGCGGGATTATTCGTCGAACTGGATGAAAAGACGGGGCTGGCCGTGCGGGTCGAGCAAGTTTTGTCCGGCGGTATTTTGCGTCAGTCTCTTCCTTTTTCGAACCCTGCCGGAAATGCGGCAGTGAACGGATAATAAAACCATCGTCACGAAGAAAGGGTCTTTTGAACAATGTCCTGTATATCCGCTATGCTAAAAAATCCGCTGACGGTATCACCGAAAGATACGGTCGGTAAAGGCATGGAGCGTTTGCTGAAAGAACGGATCCGTTCCATGCCCGTTGTGGACGGCCGTGGAAACTATATCGGCATGTTCCATTTCCGTCAGGTTCTAAAACAGCTTTTACCGAAATCCGTATTGGCTGAAGGCGGTGTGGATGATCTGGATTTTCTGCACGGCACTGACCAACAGGTTGTCGATAAGCTGGGTGATGTTTATAAAATGAAAATCGGCGATGTCGTGGATACCGAACGCCCGGTTTTACGGGAAGACGAAGTTTTTTGGGCAATGGTGCATATGATTTATAAATATGATGCCCCGATGGCGGTTCTGAAAGCCGATACGCGCAAACTGATCGGTATTGTCTCTAAACAGTCGCTGATCGAAGAGCTGTTGCGCCGCCGCGCATTCAAAGAAGAATAAGAAAAAAAGGATTAAAGAAAAATGGTTGTAGGGCATGGTGGCGGCGGAGAAACATTTACGCCGGATGTGATTTTCGGATTGGATCCGTTGATAACGGCGGCGGTGATACTGGTTGCCGCTTATGCGGTGATTATTACCGAGCGTGTTAACCGCGCCGTGGTGTCGCTGATCGGTGCCGGATTGATGGTGTTGACGGGGGTTTTGAACCAGTCGGCGGCCATTCGCGGTGTTGATTTCAATACGATTGCGCTGCTGGTCGGTATGATGACCATTGTCGGCGTCTCCAAGAAAAGCGGTATTTTTCAATATATAGCGATTTTAACGGCCAAATTTGTGCGCGGTGATCCGCGTCTTTTGATGGTCGGGTTATCAATCATCACGGCTGTTTTCTCGGCTTTGCTGGATAATGTGACAACGGTGATGCTGATTGTGCCGGTGACGCTGCTGCTGGTCGATCAGTTAAAACTTCCGGCTTTTCCGTTTTTGTTCACGCAGATTTTCGCGTCAAATATCGGCGGTACGGCAACATTGATCGGTGATCCGCCCAATATTCTGATCGGATCGGCTGTTGATCTCAGCTTTATGGATTTTGTCTATAATGTCGGGCCGCCGGCACTGATTACCATGGTTTTGATGATGTTGATTTTTGATGTCATGTGGGGGCGCAAGCTGAAAACCAGTGATAAAGACCGCGCTTATATCATGTCCTATAACGAGAAAGAGGCGCTGAATGACAAAGTACTGCTGGTGAAATCCGGAATTGCTATGGGACTGGCTTTGCTGGGCTTTACCGCCGGACATGATATGGGTTACCAGCCGGGAACGGTGGCACTGTTCTGTGCGGCGTTGCTGCTGCTGATGGATGGTTGGCGCAAATCTCCGGAAACACAGTCCAAAAAAGTGCATAGCGCACTGAATACCGTGGAATGGGAAACCATCTTTTTCTTCATCGGTCTGTTTATCATCGTCTATGGTGTGGAAACGACCGGGCTGCTGAGTATTTTTGCGCATAAATTTCTGGCCTTTACCGAAGGAAATATTGCGATGACCGGCATGCTGATTTTATGGGTGTCGGCGATTGCGTCCACGATTGTGGATAATATTCCTTTTGTGGCGACGATGATTCCGATGATTAAGGCGATGGGGCCCAATCTGGGCGGTGATCAGGCTTTGATGCCGCTTTGGTGGTGTTTGTCGCTGGGCGCCTGTTTCGGCGGTAACGGATCACTGGTCGGTGCCAGTGCCAATTTGATTGTTGCGGGATTTGCCGAACGTGCGGGGGAGCGTATTTCCTTCATGCGCTTCCTGAAATTCGGCTTTCCGTTGATGTTGGTGACCATGACGGTTGCGTCCGTCTATGCGTGGTTTGTCTATTTACACTAGGCTTCCGTACTTTTAGGATGGATGCATGAGACGTTTGAAAAAAATACTGGTCTTCATTGTGATCCCCGCCTTTATCATATTTGCGGGCGTGACGGCATGGGGTTATTTCGTGCTGATGCCGAAATATAATGAAGTCATGTGTCACAATACCGGGCCGGAATTCCCGCTGAAAGAGCTGATCGGCTTTGATTTTGACGATAGTGATGAAATCTATGTCGATTCTTCCAAACTGACGGCATCGGAAAATCAGCTGGTTGTGCTGAGTCCTGACGGGCATGAAACCCAGTTCCGCGTTGAGGTTGCCGCTAATGATGCCCAGCGCCGCCGCGGGCTGATGCATCGCCGCCGCCTGGATAAGGATTCCGGTATGCTGTTCCTGTTCTGGGATGTGAAAGAGCGTTCCTTCTGGATGAAGGACACGCATCTGCCGCTGGATATTCTGTTTTTAAACCGTGACGGTACAGTGGCGAAACTGCATGAAAATGCCGAACCGCGTTCAAAGGCGTCCATCCATTCCGGATCGCGCGTCTGGGCGGTACTGGAATTAAACGGCGGCACGGCGCGTGACCTTGGTCTGGTGCCGGGCGGCGGCCGTGTTATCCATGAGGCATTCGAATCCCCTGAACAGGAAGATGATCTGTAAGCTTAATGTTTCGGCTTGAGGCGTTTTTGAGCTAGCTTGTCCAGCCCGCGGGCAAGGTCATAACGCTTGTTGTCGGCTGTGCCGCTGACACAAAAAGCAATACCGCCGATGAGAGACAGCATAAAAATAGCAAAAGACGTACCAAAGCGTAGATCTCTCATATCGTCGAAATCGCTCATCATCTGACGAATTTCTGTGGCTTGTGCCTGCACATCATCGCCGGAGACGGTCGCACGCGCTTCTTCCAGTGTCGGCGCACCGATGGGCAGGGACACATATTCGGTTTCATCAATCGTGAGATTTCCGCGCAGGGCGGTGTAATCGCCTTCCGTTAGTTTGCTGTCGGTCAGGACGCGGCTGGCAAAATCCTGCCCCAGTGCGCGGAGCTGCGTTTCACGCTCAATGGCATTGTGCTGGAAATCCAGTGCCGTTTCCGGCGTGTTTTGGTTGACGGCGGCTTCGCGCAGCATTTTTGCTTCGTCAAACAGCTGTGTCAGGGATTGTCCTTCCTGCGTATAGGCGGCAAGCGCGGTCTGACTGTCCGGATTTGTTGTTTTATTGTAATCAGGACCGATGGAGGAAATGCCGAAAATCAACGCAATCGGCGCAGCAACCAAGCTGCCGTAATAAGCGATACCGCCGCCCGTACTGCGCAGAAATTTACCGGATTTTGATTCATGGTCGCTATACATGGTGGATACATCCCTTAATGCTGCGGTTTGCGGCGGCGTTTCTGGCCTGCTTTGATCAGGCTGTTGGCAGCGGTTTTGCGTAAATCTTCACTGGTGCCGGAGCTGATAAAAGCGCCGCCGCCGACGACGATTGTTACAAAGCCGATCAAGAGCGATAACATGACAGAGCCAAAGCGCCCGTCGTCGTAACCGTTCATGGCTTCCATGATTTGCGGCGTTTTATCTGCAGCTGTTTCTCCCTGTGCGGCGGCGCGTGCTTCTTCCAAATAGCGTTCGCCGGCGGGAAGATCGACATAGTCGGTGGCTTCAATTTCAAGATTTTCATCCAGAAAACGGTAATCCTGCTCGGTCAGCCTTGCGTCATTTAAAATTTTGCTTTCCAACGCATCGCCTTGCGTAATCAGATCGCGCTTGATATCGACGATGCGGTTTTGAAAGGCGATGACCTCATCAGGACTGTTCTGGCGGGCGGAGGCCTCTTCTAGGGCGGCAATGGAGTTGTAAAGCCCCATCATATCTTGGCTTTGCGCGGTATATTCGGCAACAGCGGCCTGACTGTCGGCAGTGGTGCCGTCATTGTAATCTGCAATATCATTATTCAAGGCAAAAATGGCTGAAAGCGGAATCGCCGCCAGTGCCGTATAATAGGCAATGCCGCCGCCTGTGCTTTTCAGGGCTTTCCCAGCTTTTTCAAGTGCCATTATTTTAGAATCCCTCTTGGAAAATACATCGCCGTTCAAGGGGTTATTTTTAACATAATCATATATTTTTGTCAAGGAAAGCGCACGAAAAGCCGCCTGTTTTCAAAGAAAACAGGCGAACTTTTCTTTGGAGGAAACTGTTAAAGCGTCAACCGCTATTCGGTGACAGATAGCAGGGCGTGCAGCGGAACGGCGCCTGATTCTCGAATTCAACCAGCAGGATGGCATTACGCTCTTTAATGGCGTTGATCACATCCCGGGCGACATTGGGGAAAATGGCATGATGTGCCTCGGTACCGACAATGACGGTGTTATTATCCTGTACGGCGAACAGAAACGGGCCTTTTTCGCGGTTTTCATCCAGCGCCGAATGGCGCAGCAGGAAGAATGCGACGGCGTTACGGTCATTGGTGAAAATTTCGTAATCTTCAACAAGCGCTTCATTGGCCATATTTTTTATCCTTGTGCCTCATCATTATCGTCAACGACCTCTGCCGCCGCCGGAGCTTCTGTAGGGGCGGCCTCTGCGGGCGGCGCTTCTACTGCGGCAGATGCCGCTTCGGTTTTCTGTGCCGGCTGCTGTGCGGCTGCGCGGCGTCCGCCGCCACCACCTGCGCCCGGTGCGGAGGCACCTGCACCAACCGTTCTCAACACATTCGGCTGCGGCGGTGCGACATCTGTTTCCGGTGCCTGTTCCAAAGACCATTCATGGGCCTTGGTAATCCCCGGCGTATTCATGTAAAACGCCACAAGATTTTGCGCATCATCGCCCTTTAACTGGTTAATGGCGGGGGCGGATAAATCTAACATTTTGCTTTTCCTTTGCTTTTCCCGTCATACGGCTTCGTTTTCATTATCTTATTCTAGCCCGAAAAAATTAATTTTTGGTTTTTATTTCGCGCTTCTTAGTACTATTCTATCGCGGTAAGGGAAATCAGGGCAAGTAGGCGTTGCAACTTATTGCCGCTTTGTCTTTTAAGGAATTATTTTTTCATGGAAAAATCTCTTTTCGATCATGCGACGGAACAGGAAAAAACCGCACCGGAAAAGACATCCGGCGCAAATGCGCCGCAGGAAATCACGGTCAGCCAGCTGAGTAACCTACTGAAGCGGCGTATCGAAGACGAATTCGGCTATGTTCGTGTGCGCGGGGAGCTGTCGCGGGTCACAGTGGCCAAATCGGGACATCTTTACACATCTTTGAAAGATGAAAATGCCGTACTTGATTCCATCTGCTGGAAAGGCACGATGGCGCGGTTGTCCGTGAAACCGGAGGAAGGGCTGGATGTCGTCTGTACGGGGCGGTTGACAACCTATCCCGCGCGTTCGAATTATCAGCTGATTATTGAAAGCATGGAGCTGGCAGGTGAGGGCGCGCTGCTGAAAATGCTGGAAGATCGGCGCAAAAAACTCGCGGCGGAAGGCCTGTTTGACGAAAACCGTAAAAAAACGCTGCCGTTTTTGCCGGATGTCATCGGTGTTGTGACCTCGCCGACCGGTGCGGTGATCCGCGATATTCTGCACCGTCTGGCGGAGCGCTTTCCGCGCCGCGTGCTGGTCTGGCCGGTGATGGTGCAGGGGCAGGGCGCGGCTGAACAGGTCAGAAAAGCGATTGAGGGCTTTAACGCCTTGCCGGAAAATTCTCCGCACCGTCCCGATGTGCTGATTGTGGCGCGCGGCGGCGGATCGCTGGAGGATTTGATGCCGTTTAATGACGAGGCGGTTGTCCGTGCGGCGGCGGCAAGTGCTATTCCGCTGATTTCCGCTGTGGGGCATGAAACCGATACGACTCTGATTGATTATGCCGCCGATTTGCGTGCGCCGACACCGACGGCGGCGGCGGAAAAGGCCGTGCCTGTCAGGGCGCAAATTGCCGCGCAGGTGCTGGATTATGAAGGACGGCTGGTACAGGTGATGCAAAGCCGGTTGATGCTGTCGCGCCGCCAGCTGGAAGCTTTGGCGCGCGGGCTGGGTAATCCGGCACGTTTGCTGGAAACCGCCGTGCAAAGGCTGGACCAAGCCGGACTGCGGCTGGATATGGGATTGAAAAACTGGCTGGCACAGCGGCAGGCGCATTTGCGCGAATTATCGGCGCGGCTGACACCGTCGGCATTGCGGACGCAGGCTGTGCATGACGGGCGGCAATTGCAGAATTTGACGGAGCGTTTGCAGACAGTCATGCGGCAAAAAACAGAAACGGAAAAAAAACGTCTGGAATTTTTATCCGCAATGCTGGAGAGCCTGTCCTTTAAAAAGATATTAGAGCGCGGCTTTGCGCTGGTGACAGACCCGAAAACCGGAAAAACCGTGCATGGCGCGGCGGAACTTTCGGACGGGGATTTTGTCGGCTTGCAATTCCATGACGGAAAGCTTTCTGCTATTATCAAAACGGACTGAAACGGAATAACGCAAGATATTCACCGATAAAGAAAAAATCATTTCATGAGCGAATTTGCCGAATTATTGCAAAAAGACAGCCTGCCCGACCTGATCGTGGCGGCGGAGCGCGTCGCGATGAATGTGATTCAAGGCAGTCACGGACGCCGCCGCGTCGGTATGGGGGAAAGCTTTTGGCAGTTCCGCAGCTATCTGCCCTCCGACCCTGTACGCAGTATTGACTGGCGGCAATCGGCAAAACGCGACAATACCTATATCCGCCAGACGGAATGGGAGGCGGCGCAAACCGTTATTTTATGGCATGACGCATCGGGGTCGATGGATTACAGCTCCGACCCTGCGAAATTTCCGACCAAAAAACGCTATGCGATGTTTCTGCTTTTGTCTTTGGCGGGGGCGCTGCTGCGCGGCGGCGAAAATGTGCTGGTGCCGGGGCACCGCCCTTTACAGGGCTATCCGTCTTTGCCGCATGTTGCGGAATTGCTGATGCAGCAGGGGCGTCCTTTGTCCGATCTGGGAAAACTGCCGCGTGATGCGCATGGCGTTTTTGTGACGGACGGGCTGATCGACACGGAAGAACTGGCGCAGGATGTGCAGCAGCTGGCCTTGAACCGCATTGACGGGCATTTTGTGCATATTCTTGACCCTGCCGAGAAATCACTGCCGTTTTCCGGCCATGCGGTCTTTACCGGGCTGGAAGAAGGCGAAGAACCGCAGAAAATACAGGATGTGCGGACAATCCGCGCCGCCTATCAGGAAAAACTGGAACAGCATCGCAAGGCGTTGAAGACGATCGTCAAGGCGGCAGGGTGGTTTTTCCATGAGGCGGGTACGGAAGCCGCGGCAACGGATGCCGTTTTGCCGATTTATGAAATGCTGATGTTTAGCAAAAGATAGGAAAAGGGCGCTGATGCCAAGTTTGGTAACATTTCTGTTTCCCGCCGTGTTATTCGGGTTTGCGCTGCTGCCGATTGTCTGGCTGCTGCTTAGGCTGTTGCCGCCGACACCAAAACGGATTCCGTTTCCGGCCATCATGCTGCTGCGCAATTTGCAGGAAACGGAAAAGCCCAGTCAGCATACGCCCTGGTGGTTGCTGTTGCTGCGCGTAACGGCGCTGGGTCTGTTTATTCTGGCGATGGCGGAACCTGTAACCCATACCGCGCAGGAGCTGTATGATTCCGTGTTAAAGAAAGACCGTCCCGTACTGCTGCTGATTGATAATGACTGGGCGGCGGGGCAGAACTGGCAACAGCGGCAGGATATGGCGCAGCGTCTTATCGAACGCGTACACCGCAGCGGCCGCAATATTATTGTTGTGCCGACGGCCTCCCGCATTTATGACACCAATATCGTCGCGGCAGAAGCCGCCAAAGGGCTGGTGCGGCAGATTACGCCGCAGCCATGGCCCGCCGATTATGATGACATCGCTGAAAAAACCGCCCGTTTAAGTAAAGAGCTTGATACGTTCTGGATCAGTAACGGCTTTCATTCCGGTGTCGCGGGGGAACAGCAGAGTTATAAGGATTCGGAAACCTATCACCTGATCAATCTGCTGCGGGACAGGGGCGAGGTTACGCTGGTGGATGCGGGCAATGATGCCTATTTTCCGACATTGCTGAAAGTGCTGCCCGGCAAGGATAAAAACACGCTGACGCTGGAGGCGCGGCGCCTGACGGAGACCGAACAGGCTGTCCCCGCCACGGTTGTCATGTATGGGGAAGGCGGGCGCGTGCTGGGGCAGGAGCGGATGATGATTGCCGCAGGCAGCAGCAAAGAAACCGCGCAGGTCGCAATTGATACGGACCGCCGCAACCAGTTGACGCATCTGAAAATTCAGCAGGCAAGCCATGCGGGCGGCACTTATATGGTGGATGAAAACTGGCGTTTCCGTCCCGTCGGGATTGCCGCAACCGAGGCGATGCTGAATAATCAGGGCTATTTGAATGACATCTTTTATATGATCCGCGCTTTGGAGCCTTATGCCGATCTGCGAACCGGTACGGTGCATGACATGCTGGAGGGAGCAAAACTGGCCGTGATGATGATCAGTGACGATTACCCGCTGACATCCGATGAACGCGGAGAGCTGCGCGGCTGGGTTGAAAAAGGCGGGATGCTGGTACGTTTTGCCGGGCCGAATATTGCCGCACAGCCGGACAGGGATAATCTTCTGCCGGTGCGTCTGCGTTACGGCGGCCGCGATTTTGAAGGTAGCCTGACATGGGATGTGCCGCAGGAACTGGGCGGTTTTGCCGAAACGGGCCCCTTTGCAGGGCTGGAGATTCCGGAAGACAGCAAGATTACGGTCTCCAAACAGGTCTTGGCGGAGCCGTCTTTGGAGCTGGAGGAAAAAATCTGGGCGCGTCTGACGGATAAAACACCGCTGGTCACCGGCGGGACGGAAGGCGCGGGGCATATTGTCCTGTTTCATACCACCGCCAATCCGTTATGGAGCGATATCAGTATTTCGGGTGTTTTTATCGAGATGCTGAAGAGGTTGATCGCCCTCAGCGTCGGCGTGACGGGTATTGAAGGGCAGGATGTTCGCCTGATGCCTGACAGGCTGCTGGACGGTTTCGGGCGTTTGCAGCCGGCGGGAACGCAATTCGAGCCGATTACCAACCAGAAGGATTTTCTGGTTAATCCGAAAAATCCGCCCGGTTTTTACGGCGAGGGCGATGCGCTGAAAGCCTTTAATCTGATTGACCATGTCAATCTGCCGACCACGCGTATTACCTATAATCTGCCGGATGAGGTGAAAGTTATGCCTTATGAAAGCGGTAAGGAAACCTCGTTCAAGCCGCATCTGGCGGTGACGGTCTTGCTGTTGCTGCTGGCTGATTTTCTGATTTCGCTTTATATGCGCGGCTTGTTGACGCGTCCGGTGCGGGCGGCGATGGTAATCGCGGCAGTCTCGCTGCTGGGTTTTTTGCCCGGTACGGCGCTGGCACAGCAGCCTGCGGTGAAGGAAAGCGAAGCCATCCGCTATACGAATGAGACATGGATCGCTTATGTGATGACCGGAGACGGCAATCTGGATCAAACCAGCCGCCGGGGGCTGGATGCTTTGCGCCGGATGGCGGGGCGGCGGACATCGGTGGATATTCAGGGTGTTGTCGGCGTTAATCCCGAACGGGATGTGTTGACTTATTTCCCCTTTATCTATTGGCCGATTTCCGCATCGCAGACGCCGCTGACAAGACGCGGACGCGATAATGTGCAGGATTATCTCGAGAATGGCGGTTTGATCCTGTTTGATACGCGTGACAGTCAATACGGTATGGATGAAGACCGTGTCGATCAGGGCCGCGGTGCGCAGCATCTGAAAACCCTGCTGCGCGGTATGCGGATACCGGCATTGCATCCCGTGCCAGAGATGCATGCGCTGCGGCGGTCTTTTTATCTGTTGGATAACTTCCCGGGCCGTTATAACGGCGGCAGATTATGGGTGCAGAAAAAACCGGCACAGGACCATGATAATGTGCCCAGCATGATGATTGGCGGCAATGATTGGGCCGGTGCCTGGGCAACAATGGATAACGGTCGCCCGATGTTCCGCATTGATTCCGGCGGAGAAAGACAGCGCGAGATGGCCTACCGTTTCGGCATTAATGTGATTATGATGGCGCTGACCGGTAATTATAAGGTCGACCAGATCCATACGCAGGAACTCTTGAACAGGATCGGGCGGTAGATGCAGCAATATATGACGCTCAATTTTGTTCCTTTACTGCCTTGGCAGGCTCTGGCCGTGCTGGGCATGTTGGCCTTCGTACTGTTTGTACTGGCACTGTTGCGTCGTGCGCGCGGCACATGGTGGCGCGGTCTGGCGCTGGCGCTGGTCTTTCTGGTACTGTCCAACCCGTCCGTGATGCAGGAACAGCGCGAAGCCATCAAAGACACGGTTCTGATTGTTACGGATAATACGCCGAGTGAAAAAGTCGGTCAGCGCCCCGCATTGGTGGCCGGTGCGATGGATAATATCCGCAAACAGCTTGAAGCGCTGCCGGATGTGGAGCCCGTCTACTTGACGGTGGAGGCGCAGGAGGATGAAACCCGGTTGTGGTCGGCCATGCGCGAAGCGGTGCTGGAACAGGAAGAAAACGCATTGGCGGGTGTAATACTGGTGACGGACGGGCAGGTGCATGATGCGCCCGCCGCACCGCTGGAGGATGAACGTCTGAAAAACATCCCCATCCATACCGTTTATACCGGCGGCAAGGATGAAAAGGATATTTCGGTGATTGTCACGCAGGCGCCGCGCTATGCGCTGACCGGTGATACGGTGACGGTGACGGTGCGTATTGATGCGCAGGGCTATCCGAAAGGGCAGACCGAAAAACTGCGTCTGGACGTCATGCAGGACGGGGATCCTGTCGGTGTGTTTCCGGTGGTGATCGGCGAGGAACGCAAGCTCAGCTTTAAAATGGAACATGCCGGTGACACGGTTCTCAGCTTTACGGTTCCCCGGCTTGAGGGCGAATTGACGGCGGCGAATAATACCGCCTTTTCGATTATCCGCGCGGTGCGTGACCGTTTGCGCGTGCTGCTGGTTTCCGGCAAGCCGCATGCGGGGGAGCGCACATGGCGGAACCTGCTTAATTCCGATCCGGCGGTGGATCTGGTGCATTTTACCATTCTGCGTTCACCGCAGGCGCTGGATCCGACGCCGTCGCATGAGCTGTCATTGATTGCCTTCCCGACACATGAGCTGTTCCAGCGCAAAATCAAGAATTTCGATCTGATCGTCTTTGACCGCTATCACCTGCAAGGCATTTTGCAGGGATTTTACATGCGCAATATCCGTGAATACGTGAAAAACGGCGGGGCGCTTTTGATGGCATCGGGCGATGAATATGGCGGTGAAAGCTCGCTGTACCAAACAGGTGTGCGCGATATTCTGCCGGCCCGTCCGCTGGGCGGCACAATTGAAAACGGTTTTATCCCCGAGAAAACCGAGCTGGGCGATGTGCATCCCGTCACCGAAAGGCTGACGGATAAACAGCAGGCATGGGGGCGCTGGTTCCGTCAGGTCAAGGCAGAAGTTGCGCCGACATCGCGGGTATTGATGACGGGGGCGGAGAAATATCCGCTGCTGGTACTGGATAAGGCTGAAAAAGGCCGCGTGGCATGGCTGGCCAGCGATCACACATGGCTGTGGGCGCGCGGGCTGGAACATGGCGGCCCGCAGAAAGAGCTGCTGCGCCGTCTGGTGCATTGGCTGATGAAAGAACCGGAGCTGGAGGAAAACCGTCTTGTGGTCAGCGTGAACGGTTTTGATCTGACTGTGCGCCGCCGCGCTTTGCTGGATGTAGATGAAAATATCGATATTGCCATGTTTACGCCGGAGCAGGAGCAAAAAACATTGACGTTGCGGCGTGAAGATATGCGCCGTTGGCAGCGCGGTGATGTGAGTGTTGACCAATACGGGCTTTACCGTTTTGAAGATCCGACATCAGGGCAAAAAGCCTTTGCCGTTGTCGGCCGGATTGATGTGCCTGAAATGCAGCAGGTGATTGCCACGAATGAAAAACTGGCACCGTTGACGGCGGAAACAGGCGGCGGTGAAGTCTGGTACCGTGAAGCGGGACAGGGTTTTGAGCTGCGCCACGGCGCCGGATTTGCCAAATTGAAATATTACGGCGATGACTGGATTGCCGTGAAAAAGAATGAGGCCTATCGCGTGACCGGTTTGAAAAGCTTTCCGCTACTGCCGCCGCTTGGCGCAATGCTGGTGATTGCGCTGGTGATGATGATGGCATGGTATCGCGAGGGGCGCTCCGGCAGGCGGCAGTCATAACGGAAAAGAAGGTATTTATATAAAGAGAAAACGCCCCCTGCCGTAGGAGGCGTTTTTCCTGTTAAGACCAAAAGTCCTTTTGACGTTTCGTCTTCTTTGTTTATCCGTTTTAAAGACTATTCGCGTTCGTCGCGTCTTGTTCTTTCATGGCGCTCGTGGCGTTCTTGCGCTTCCAGGCTGTAAACAGCGATCGGACGGGCAATCAGACGGGCAACGCCGATCGGCTCGCCGGTCTCTTCACAATAGCCGTAAGTGCCTTGTTCGATTTTTTCCAGCGCTTCATTGATCTTGCTGATCAGTTTGCGTTCACGGTCGCGGGTACGCAGTTCCAGCGCGTGATCCGTCTCGGCAGCGGCGCGGTCTGCAATATCCGGTTTTTGCAGATTATCCTGCTGCATGGTTTCAATGGTTTCGGTCGAACCGGCCAGCAGTTCTTCGCGCCACAACAGCAGTCGTTGACGGAAAAATTCAGCCATTACCGGATTCATAAACTCTTCTTTATCCGTCGGTGTGTAATCGGGGGGTAAAATTGCTTTGCGTGCTTCAATAGACATGGACGTGTACCTCAAATATGGATATTGATTATCTGAAATAAGATAACAATACTTCCTTTACAAAAGGTTAATAAGGACGCCACCTTATCCTGTTTTTGAGCCTAATTCAAGCTTTTTTGAGCGCGCGCGGTTACAGGTCGATCCAGTAACGCATCGTATTATCATCCTGCCAGTCAAAGCTGACAGTGTCTTCAAGGATGCCGCCATTGGCCTCGATAATCTTGCGTGACCCCATATTGCCTTCGGCACAGGTCAGCAGCACGCGGTCGGTTTTCAGGATTTTGCGGGCTTCGTCAAGACACAGCCGCAGCATCAGCGTGCCATAGCCCTGATGGCGGAAACTGGGGCGCACGCCGTAACCGATATGACCGCCGAATTTCAGCAGAAACTCGTTTAGTCTGTGACGCAGGGAGATACTGCCGATAAAGGCCTCATCCAGCACAAGCCAGTAATCGCTGGACGGAACACGTTCATAGGTATTGCCGTCGGGGCAGAGGATTTGGCCGGTTTTGTCCTTGGTGAGGATATTTTCAAGATAGGCGGGGAAATCATCTGCGATGGCATCGATCTCCTCTTTGCTGCGTTCCGTTTCGACACCGCGGACAAAGCCTTCACGCAAGGCTTCGATAAAGCTGTCTTTGAATGCGCCGGAGGGCGTGACGAGTCTGGCCGACATGTTTGATTCCCGAAAGTTATGGACGTCTGTCTCAAGTGTAAAGGGCGGAGCATGTTTGCTCCACCCTTTTATTCTATTGTGCAAGCGATACCGATATTAGGCCGCTTTTTTCGTTTTTGCCTTTGATGATGTTTTGGCTGTGCTTTTTGCAGCAGGCTTCTTTGCTGCTTCATAAATATGCACATCACGCTGCGGGAAGGGAATGCTGATCCCTGCTTTGTCGAATTCCAGCTTGATGGCTTCGATCAAATCGCAACGGGTGGCCCATAAATCGGAGGAGTTCACCCAGGGGCGTACGGCGAAATCGACGCTGTTTGCCGCCAGTTCCATCACGGAAATCATCGGTGCGGGCTCGTCCAGCACACGTTTGTCCGCTTTGACGACTTTCTCAAGGATTTTCTTGGCGGCTTTGATATCGTCATCATAACCGATGCTGAAAACCAGATCGATGCGGCGGGTATCACGTGCCGAGAAATTGGTGATATTGCCGTTCAGGATGTTCTTGTTGGGAATAATAACGATTTTGTTATCCGGCGTTTTCAGCGTTGTTGTCAGGATATTCAGGCTGTCGACGGTTCCCATTGCGCCTGCGGCGTCAATAAAATCACCGACTTTGAAGGGGCGGAACAGCACGATCATAATGCCTGAGGCAAAATTGGACAGCGAGCCTTGCAGGGCCAGACCGACGGCCAGACCGGCAGCGGCGATCGCGGCGGCAAATGACGTGGTTTCAATCCCCATCTGTCCCATAGCGGCGATGATCGTAAAACCGAGCAGCGCATAATAAAGCAGATTTCCGACAAAGGAGACCAGCGTTTTGTCGAGCTTGGCCTTTTCCATTGCTTTGCGGGCGAATTTGGCGGCAACCTGTGAAGCCCAGCGACCGACAAAGAAGATCGCAATACCTGTTAATAACTGTACCCCGTAAATCAGGACGAGTTCATAAAGTTTCGCGAAGTCGATATTCATATTTTCCATGGTGAGTTCCTTTTTCCCTCTTTCTGCTATATAGGAATACATGCGTATTATACGGATGTGAGCATAGCAAAGGATTCGATAATGTCAAATATGTCTGTTGCAGATATATATAAAGAGACAAAAGATATTTTTGCGGCGGCGGAGATTGAAACCGCCGCATTGGATGCGCGTTTGCTGTTATCGGCTGTTTTGGGCATCACGCGCGAGGAATGGGTCACACAAAGAGATCAGTTGCTGACAGATACGCAGATACGGCAGATGCAGGATTACCGCACCCGCCGGATTGACGGAGAGCCTGTTTCGCGCATTCTGGGGCGGCGCGGTTTTTACGGCGCGGATTTTCTGCTCTCTCCCGCGACGCTGGATCCGCGCCCCGATACCGAAACCCTGATCGAAACCGTATTGCGGGAACTGGGCACAGGAAAAGATAACGGCTTTCGCCTGCTTGATCTGGGAACGGGAACCGGCTGCATTGCCCTGACGCTTCTAAGTCTTTGTCCCAAGGCGGAAGCACTTGCCGTTGATATCGCGCCGGAGGCGGTCAAAACCGCGGAAGAAAATGCCCGGTTACTGGGGGTTGCGGATAGATGCCGCGTGCAGGTTCTGGATTGGACCGCAGCGGAAGATGTGAAGAAGCTGGGGCATTTTGATGTGATTGTATCAAATCCGCCTTATATTCCGCATGCGGATATTGCGGGATTATCGCGCGAGGTGAAAGAATTTGATCCGCTGCAGGCGTTGGATGGCGGTGCAGACGGGCTGGATTGCTACCGCGAGATTCTTGCGCTGCTGCCCGCATTATTGGCAGAGGGCGGATTATGCGTCTTTGAAATCGGCTATGATCAGGCCGATGATTTGCGCAGGCTGTGTGAAGAAAGCGGATTTTCCGATATCCGCTGTGCAAAAGACCTGGCCGGACGCGACCGCTGCATTTTTTTTCGCCGCTGAAATAAAGACGCAAAAGGGCAAGAAACCGCTTGATTTCGCGGGTCGGACGGCTATTATGTCCGCATATGCGGAGCTTGAGTGTTATTTTCTGTGCAAAAAAGGGCTTTACCCTTTTGCGCAATCCGCGTTATTATGAATGAAGCCCAGATATTTGTTGCGAAGAAAACTTGCTAACTATATAAAAATACGCAAAAAATATCAAAAACCGGTGCGAAATATAAAAATGCGCGAAAGTAAGAACCGGTAAGGGCTTTTTGGGAGCACTAAAAAACATATCGAAGCACGAGATGGAGCAGCAATGAAACACGGTTCGAACCCCCGGCGTTCACGGAACAGCAACGGTAATAACAGAGCTGGCCGTAACAGAACGAATAATTCCCGCACGCAGGTTTTTGACAGTAACGGCCCCGATGTCCGTATCCGCGGCAATGCACAGCAGGTCTATGATAAATATGTTGCTTTGGCGCGTGATGCCTCAGCCGGCAGCGATCATGTGCTGGCCGAAAGTTATTTGCAGCATGCGGAGCATTATCAGCGTCTGATCAATGCGAATGAAGAGAATAAACAGCAACAACAGCCGCGCAGTACAAACAGCAAGGCGGACGGCGTGGACGGTAATGTTCAGACGCCAGTTGTTGACGGCAAGGATGTTTCTTTGGCGGATGAAATCGAAACCGCTGAAAAACGTAACCGTGCGTCCAATAAAACCGCACGCACACCGGAACCGGCCTGAGTTTAAAAGACGCTTCCTATCCGGTGCAGGAGTGATGCGATGGAACAGCAATGGCGTGATTTCTGGAATGAACGCTATGCACAAGACGGCGCTTTCTTCGGGGAGGCGCCGCTCGCTTTTCTAAAAGATGCCATCTCTCTTTTCCCCCCGCAGGGTAAAATTCTGCTGCCCGCCGATGGTGACGGGCGTAACGGCGTGTTTCTGGCACGGCAGGGTTTTGATGTTCATAGTTTTGACGGTTCTACCGCCGGCGTGCAAAAAGCATTGGCGGCGGCACAGCATTACGGCGTCACGCTGCAGGCGGATGTATCGGGCGTGGAGGAATTTGATTTCAAAACGGGGCATTATGACGGTGTTGTCGTCAGCTATTTCCACCTGATGCCCGATTTGCGGCATGATATCCATGCAAAATATGTTGCCTGTTTGAAACCGGGCGGGCTGCTGCTGCTGGAAGGCTTCAGAAAAGAACAGCTGGAATACGCTTCCGGCGGTCCGCAGGAAGCGGAGATGCTTTTTTCGGAAGAAACACTGCGCGCGGATTTCGGCATGTTGGATATTCTGCGGCTGGAAGAAAGCGTCGAGACCCTGAATAGCGGCAGGCATCAGGGTGAGGGCGCACTTATACGCCTGATTGCGCGGAAATCTTAAAACCGGTCGCCGATTTTCAGGAAACGCTCCTGCCGGTCGCGTTTTAGGGCATCTGCGTCCATGTCTTTCAGCTCATCCAGATGTTTGATAACCGCCTGACCGACATTTTCGATGGTTTTTTGCGGGAAGCGGTGTGCGCCGCCGACCGGTTCGGTAATAATATCGTCAATGATTTCCAGCTCTTTCAAATCCTGTGCCGTCAGTTTTAGTGCTTCCGCCGCATCGCGGGCATAATCGCCGCTGCGCCAGAGGATGGAGGCGCAGCCCTCGGGAGAAATGACGCTGTAAATCGCATGTTCCAGCATAAGAACGCGGTTGGCCGTGGCAATCGCGACGGCACCGCCGGAGCCGCCTTCGCCGATGACAACGGAGATAATCGGCGTGGTGCAGCGCAGGCATGATTCGATTGATTTGGCGATGGCTTCGGATTGTCCGCGCTCTTCCGCGCCGATACCGGGATAAGCACCTGCCGTATCAACCAGCGTAATGACCGGCAGTTGAAACCGCCCGGCCAGTGATAACAGACGCTGCGCCTTGCGGTAGCCTTCCGGACGAGTCATACCGAAATTGTGATGGATGCGGCTGTCGGTATCATGGCCTTTTTCCTGCCCCATAATGACGCAGGGACGGCCCTGAAAACGGCCTAGCCCGCCCAGCAGCGCATGATCATCGCCGAAGAGCCGGTCACCGGCCAAGGGGGTAAAATCCGTCACCAGTTTTTTGACGTAATCGACGAAATGCGGACGCAGCGGGTGGCGTGCAACGGCAACTTTCTGCTGCGGCGCCAGATCGGCATAGGTGTCCTTGACGATGCGGTCGGCCTTTTTGCGCAGGCGCGACAATTCGTCCGCAATGGAGACATCATTGTCATTGCTCATGCGTTCCAGCTCGGCAATTTTTTTCTCCAGCTCGATCAGCGGCTTTTCAAATTCCAGCATCCTCTTTTTTCCTTTTTATTTTTGGAAGCACGAGATTAGCAAAAAAAAGGGAGCTTTCAAAGCTCCCTTTTCTTAGAATTCGCTTTTGTAATCAGGCTTATTTCTCAGCAGCCATCGGATGTTTTTCCGTGACGGTGTCTGTTGCCTGATCATCCAGCACTTGCGTGTAGATTTGCGTGGTCGCGATATCCGCGTGACCAAGCATCTTCTGGACAGAGCGCAGATCAGCGCCGTGCTGCAGAAGGTGCGTTGCAAATGCGTGACGCAATACGTGCGGGCTGACGCGATCCGGATCCAGATCAGCTTGATGCGCCAGCTCTTTCAGAAGCTGTGCAAAACGCTGACGGGTCAGGTGACCGGATTCGGACGTGCGGGACGGGAACAGCCATTTTTCAAGCAGTTCCTTGCGCTCGTGCGACAGGAAACGCGGGCGGATGCGCATATAGTTTTCAAGCGCTTTTTGTGCCGGTTCGGACAGCGGCGCCATACGTTCGCGGCCGCCTTTTGTCTCAACCATGATGAAACGGCAGCCTTCGCCGACAGCCGAAACTTCCAGACCGACCAGTTCGGAAACACGAAGACCCGTCGCATACAGGATCTCAAGCAGAGATACCAGACGGATGTTTTCCGGCGTGCCGCGGCCTGCGGCTGTTTTGATCAGGATGCTGACTTCTTCTTCTGTCAGAACCTTCGGCAGAGCGCGTGTTTGTTTCGGGCTTTCCAGACCTGTGGTCGGATCGTCCTCACGCTTGCTTTCCGTGATCATGAAACCATAATATTGACGCAGGGCGGAAATGCGGCGGGCGATTGTGCGCGCTGCGGTTTTACCGCCGTTGACGTGTTTGCTTTTGCTTTTCGCGTTGTGACGCTCGGCCAAATCCGCAAGATATTCTTTCAAATCATCTGTGGATGCCGTTTCGATGTCTTTGTTCTGCTTACGCAGGAATGCGCAGACATCTGCAAGATCGCGTTCATATGCATGCTTTGTATTCATCGCTGCACCGCGTTCGGAAATCAACATTTCCAAAAACCCTTCGACCGTTACCGGAAGCGGGGCTCTGGGTTGACGGGGACGACCTGGACGTGCCATCTTTCTCTCCTTCTTCTTTCGTTTTCACCATGCGATGCGTTACGGTTATTATCTTTTATAGGAGCGTCTTTAAAAAATATTCCTTTAACAGAAAATTTTTAAAAGCGCTTCATAACGCATCTTTTTCAACTGCCTATACGACATAAGGCCGTATTTTGGCAAAAAAAGCAAGTGCAATATATGAAAATTTTTTAATCTTTTCTTTTCAATGGGATAAGGGAATAGTGGTTTTCCCGTACACATTGCGCACTTGCCGTTTAAAGGGCTGCCTGGAGTTATGCCAATCTTATCTTATGGTGATTCGCTATCTTGTTAGATTACTTCTACTTTTCACCATTATTTCCGAAAAAACGCCCGTTATCCACGGTTTTCTCAACATGTTCTTTCGGCTGGGGCATATCCCAGACGGCCAGCGCCCCGAAACCGACGGTCAGACCAATGAGACAACAAAAAAAGAGGATTGTGATAAAGCGCATAGTTACCTGTTTTCTTTTCAGTTTTTTACTCTATGCATTCTATCGTACTCGATTTAATTGTCCACGGTCAAACTTCGTTTGCCGGGGATTTAGGTGCCTTGGTTTGTCACACGACTGGACTTCTGTATGCAAGCTAAGATACCTATTTACCGTACAGCAGAATATCGCATAGCCATAGGGTATTGTCAATAAGTTTTTTCATAAAATTGGAAAAATATTTCATGATGATGGAAAATAATACAGTGTCTTGATTCTACGTTATTTTATTATGTTCAAGGCGAGCATTTTGTAATATCCGCATTATGTTATTTCATGCGGCGGCGCGGAATTAATTTATTTTCCGCCGCGGAAAATTTAAGTTTTGTTATTTTTCCGGAGCGATTCTACAATCATTTCGAGAGGATAGAGAATTTTACATGGGAAAATCGCGCGAGCAAAACATTGTTCTTGTCGGATTGATGGGGGCAGGGAAGACGCGGGTGGGCCGTGAAATCGCAAAGCTGCTGCATATGCGCTTTGCAGATGCCGACCGTGAAATTGAAGAGGCCGCCGGATGTTCGGTGCAGGAGATCTTTGACCTTTACGGCGAGACGGGGTTCCGTGAGGGCGAGGTTCGCGTTATCGAGCGGCTGCTGACGGAAGGACCGCTGGTACTGGCAACAGGCGGCGGCGCCTTTATGAACGAGGTCACGCGGAACAATATCAAAAATATGGCGGTGTCCGTCTGGCTGAAGGCCGATCTGGATCTGCTGGTGGAACGCACATCGCGCACATCGCACCGCCCGCTTTTGCAAAATACGGATTCCCGCGCCGTTCTGGAGGCGCTGATAGAAAAACGCTATCCGGTTTATGCCCAGGCGGATGTGACGGTGGATTGCAGTGCGGATTTATCACCGCGGGCGATGGGGCATAAAGTAAGAGACGCTGTATTGGAGTATATAAATGGGCATTCATGAAACTGTGACGGTCAAGGCGGCATCGGGCAGTTACCCTGTGCATATCGGCAGCGGGCTTTACGGGCAGCTGGCGGAATTGCTGCCCCCTGCCGCGGGGCGGGGTATCCTGATGACGGATGAAAATGTCGCAGCGCTTTATCAGGATCAGGTTCTGGCGGCGCTGAAACAGGCGGGCTGGGATATGATTGCGGTTTACGCCGTTACGCCGGGGGAGGACAGCAAAAGCTTTGCCAATGTCGAGAAAATCGCGCAGGACATCCTGACAAAAGCCATTGACCGCCGGACAACAATATTTGCGCTGGGCGGCGGCGTTGTCGGTGATCTGGCAGGGTTTATCGCCGCCATTCTGCTGCGCGGCATCGGCTTTGTGCAGCTGCCGACAACGCTGCTGGCACAGGTTGACAGCTCCGTCGGCGGCAAGACCGGTATTAATACGGCTGCAGGCAAGAATTTGATCGGCGCCTTTTACCAGCCGGATGCGGTGGTCATCGACACGGATACGCTTAAGACATTGCCGGAGCGGGAGCTGAAAGCCGGTTATGCCGAAACCGCCAAATACGGGCTGATCCATGATTCGGCGTTCTGGGACTGGCTGCAGGAAAACGGCGCGGCCGTGCTGGCGCTTGATAATGACGCTGTTTGTCACGCGGTGGCGCGCAGCTGTGCGATCAAGGCCGAGATTGTCGCACTTGACGAAAAGGAAACCGATGATTTGCGTGCGCTCTTGAATTTTGGCCATACATTCGGTCATGCGTTGGAACGTGCCGCAGGTTATGATGACCGCCTCCGTCACGGCGAGGCGGTTGCCATCGGCATGGTGATGGCGGCGGAGCTCTCCGAGGCGATGGGGCTGTGCCCGACCGGCACGGCGGAGGATGTCATCAGTCATTTTCAAAAACTGGGGATTCCCGTGCGTCCGCCGTTTTCTGTTGCGGCGGCGGAGATGATGGATTATATGCGTTATGATAAAAAGAACAGGGACGGAAAAATGCGCTTTGTCCTGCTGTGGGAAACCGGCCGCGCCTTTGTCGGCGACGGCGTTTCCGCCGATACGGTGCGGAATATATTGCACACGGCTTTTGCAGGTATAAAAAAAGTGTAAGATAGACGAGATCAGTATCAATCAATTTAATGTTTCTTTTTTAAAGGACGCAAAACATCATGGATATGTATATATGGGGAACGGGTCTGGCAATTCTTGCGCTGCTGCTCTGCTCGGGCTTTTTTTCAGGCTCCGAAACGGCGCTAACCGCATCCTCGCGCGCGCGGATACATGCAATGTTCCGCAAAGGCAATAAACGCGCCGCTGCGGTGAAACAGCTGCAGGAACAAAAAGAGCGTTTGATCGGCGCCATTCTGCTGGGCAATAATCTTGTCAATATTCTGGCCTCGGCTTTGGCGACCTCGCTGCTGATTACGCTGTTCGGAGAAACGGGTGTTGTTTACGCAACACTGGGAATGACGGTGCTGGTGCTGGTTTTTGCCGAAGTGCTGCCGAAAACCTATGCGATTAATAATGCCGAACGCATGGCGCTGGCGGTCTCGCCGGTTTTGCGTCCGCTGGTTTTTCTGCTGGCGCCGATTACCGACACGGTCACGAAAATCGTGGAAACGACGCTGAAAATGTTCGGGGTGCATCTTGACCGCGAGGATGATGATGAAGATCCGGATATCGAGCTGCGCGGCGCGATTGATCTGCAGCGGCAGAAAACCGAGGAAGAGGAAAAAGCCGAAGCCCATGCGATGCTGCGCTCGATTCTTGATCTGGCCGATGTTGATGTTTCCGATATTATGGTGCACCGCCGGAATGTGATGATGATTGATGCGGGGCAGGAAACTGCGGCGCTGGTCGAGGAAGTTCTGAGCAGCCCCTATACGCGCCTGCCGGTCTGGCAGGAAACGCCGGATAATATCGTCGGTATTCTGCATACGAAAATGCTGCTGCGCGAATTGAACCGCTGTGAAGGCGATATGAAAGAGTTCACGATTGAAAACTGCATGTTCGAGCCGTGGTTCATTCCCGAATCCACGACCTTGTTCGACCAGTTGCAGGAATTCCGCCGCCGCCGCGAGCATTTTGCCGTCATCGTCGATGAATACGGCAGTCTGGTCGGGGTTGTGACGCTGGAGGATATTCTGGAGGAAATCGTCGGCGAGATTACCGATGAACATGATGTCGCTGCTATCCAGACGCGTTTCCAGCCCGACGGCAGTTATCTGATTGACGGCAAGGCGACGATCCGCGATTTGAACCGCCAGCTGGACTGGGATTTGCCGGATGAGGATTATGCGACGCTGGCGGGATTGATTCTGCATGAAAGCCAGAGCATTCCCAAAATCGGACAGACATTCAGTTTCTACGGTTTCCGTTTCGAGGTCCTGCGCCGCCAGCGCAACCAGATTACGCTGGTGCGTGTTGTGCCTGTCCGTCCCGAAGAAGACGGGGAAGAGCAGGCAAGCGGTTAATGTTTGTGATTAATGTCTTGGATATCTAATGTCGAATAATAAGACACCTATTATTTATGATTTTGACCCACGCAACCTGCCTGCCGAATATTTGCATGCAATAGGATTAGTGACGGCGGCCTGTGCACAAACAGAATCTGTCTTACAAGACCTGATTGGTGCTCTTCTTGAGATTGATAATGCTAAAACTATAGCTCTAACTACTCACATGTCTTTTCCATTAAAGAATGACATTCTACGCACACTAGCTGAAATTGAAGCTCCAGACATTAAAGAACTGGATAAGCTTGATGAACTATTAGATGCTGTTAAACAAGCACTAGATAAACGCAATACGATCGTTCATAACGCATTCGCTATACATCCTGACACGAGAGAAGTTTTTAGCCTGAGAGCAAAGGCCAGAGGTAGCCTACAGTATGATCTGAAGAAAATACCTGTGCAGGAAATTGAACATGATGCTGCTACGATCTATCAGGCAGGTGTGGATATTATGAGTTTTATGATATCGAGAGGATTGTCTCCTCAGCTAAGAACAACACCGCTTCGGGGAAGTGTTAAGAGAGGTGTTAAGGCACGAAAGGAAAGAAACGATACTTAGTTTGTATTGTTCTGGCAGTCTCTCTACGTGCTTAAGTATTTGTTATGAGCGGATAGCAAATAAATTAGCGTTTCGGATGGCCGCGCCGCATCGGCAGGCGGACGATCTCGCCGTTTTTCAGCTTATCAATGAAGTTCTTGCAGTCATTGACGGCTTCCAGACGGGCTTTGTTCATGCGCCCCTGCGTGCCGGAGAATTTTTGCAGGCTTTTGGAAATCAGGGAATTCTGCCCCGGACCGTCCAGAATCGTATCCTGCATGACATAGATTTCATCGGCTTCGGGAATGCGGCCTTCGGCTTCAAAGCGTTCGGCAACATTTTTGGACACGAAATACGGGTTGTCGGTTTTTTCGCGGGCGATGTTGAAGGCCTGCCGCAAACCGCTGACCAGATGCATCGGATCGAAAAGAACGGCGCGTTTGACTTTATCCAGCCGGTTCAGGGTCGCAGAAAGTTTGTCTTCGTATTTTTCCCGCCATTCCTGCACATTGACCAGCTTGTCGGCGCGCGGGTTAAAAGCGGCATGAAGTTTTTCGGTGATGTGTTTTTTCGGCGCGGAATCTGTCATCGCTTCTTCTCATCCTTTTGATTGCTTAGCGCGGGGAGCAGAGGCTCAAACCCGCGACAATATACATAAGGGCGGGCATGATTGTCAATGGTTTTGTCTTGACGGCTGTGCTATGATCGGAGGCATATCATTCTTATCAGACAGGAAGCACACGGACCGGATCAATGGCCGAGGAAGACGACTTTACAGACGACAGTCAGAAGACCGAGGAACCCTCGCAGAAGAAACTGGAGGATGCGCGAAGGCGCGGCCAGGTTGTTCTAAGCCGTGAGGTCAATACATGGGTGATGCTGCTGGCTGGTGCGATTATCATCAGTATGCTGGGGCCGTACACGCTGTCACATATGAAGGATACGCTGACCTTCTTTCTGGCCAATGCCCATCATATTCCCACGGATCCGAAAGGGCTGCAGCAGACGGTGGAAATGCTGTTCGGCGAAATCGGCATGTTATGGCTGCTGCCGCTTTTGATTGTTTTTGTGGCGGCGATTGCAGGGCCGTTCTTGCAGATCGGCCCGCTGTTTTCTGCGGAAACCCTGAAACCGAGCCTGAGCAAAATTTCACCGATTAAAGGCTTTGGACGCCTGTTTTCCCTGCGTTCGCTGATGGAATTTGTGAAGGGGGTTTTGAAAATTTCGGTCATTGCGGCGGTGAGTGTCGCTGTTTTATGGCCGGCCTTCCCGACCATCGAGCGTTTCATCTATTTTGATTTCTCCGAGATGCTGCAGGAATTTGATATGCTGCTGCTGCAATTGCTGGCGGCGGTCATCGCGGTTTTGACAATTATTGCCGTGCTGGATTACATGTATCAGCGTCATGACTTCATGAAAAAAATGCGCATGAGCCGTCAGGAATTAAAGGAAGAATATAAACAGGCCGAAGGGGACCCGCAAATCAAGGCGCGTCTGCGCGAATTGCGTGAAACGCGCGCCCGTCAGCGTATGATGGCGGCGGTTCCCGAAGCTGATGTCGTGATTACCAACCCCGATCATTATGCCGTGGCTTTGAAATATGATCCGGCAAATATGAATGCGCCGGTGATGCTGGCCAAAGGTGTGGATGATGTGGCGCAGCGTATCAAGGAGATTGCCAAGGAAAGCAAGGTGCCTATCGTTGAAAACCCGCCGCTGGCGCGGGCGCTGCATGGCGGGATGGATATCGGCGAAACGATTCCGGCAGAGCAGTATAAGGCGGTTGCCGAGGTGATTTCCTATGTCTTTAAATTGAAAAACAAGAGGCTTTGACGCGGATGACGCTTCCCTTTATCAAAATGCACGGGCTGGGCAATGATTTTGCAATCTTTGATATGCGCGGGCGTGATGCGGGCGTGCTGGATACGGATGTCATCCGCAGGCTGTCCGACCGCAAAACGGGCATCGGCTGTGACCAGTTCATTGTGCTGGAAGAGACGAAACATGCTGATGTGTTTATGCGTATTTTCAATACCGACGGCAGTCAGGCCGAGGCTTGCGGTAATGCCGCCCGCTGTGTCGGGGCGCTGCTTTGTGAGGAATTGGGAAAAGATGCCGTCACCATCGAGACGGTGGCGGGAATGCGCTACGCCGAAAAAGCGGGAGACGGGCTTTATACGGTGAATATGGGCGCGCCGCGCTGGGGCTGGCAGGAAATCCCGCTATCCGAGGAACAGGACACGGATTCTCTGGCGCTGCCGCTGCCGGGGGTGGATAAGGCGCTGGCGGTGAATGTCGGCAACCCGCATGTGGTGTTTTTTGTCGAAAATGCGGCAAAAGTCCCGCTGGAGGAATGGGGGCCTGCCGTGGAAAATCACGCATTGTTTCCCGAACGTACCAATGTTGAATTTGTCGAGGTACAGGCGCGGAATAAACTCAGGATGCGGGTCTGGGAACGCGGTGCAGGCGTCACGCGGGCTTGCGGGTCAGGGGCTTGTGCGGCGCTGGTCTGTGCGGTCCGCGCGGGTAAAACCGGACGTACGGCGGAGATTATTCTGGATGGCGGTACGCTCTCCATCACATGGGACGACGAGACGGACAGCATTATGATGACAGGTCCTGTCGCTGAAGTTTTCCGCGGTGACGTCAGTCTTTAAATGTCAAAAAATTAGTGGTTCATGCTGTGATGTTTGGCGTATTTGCGCATTGTGCGCGGATCTGTTGCGCCCAGCAATATGCTGAACAGCAAAAGCAGTCCGACCCCCGGAAGAGAGTTTGTTATGCCGGCCTGTTTCAGATTTTGCGCTTCACCCGGACTGCAGGCATAGATATCGGCGGCATTGTCGTATTTTATCCGGCATTCGTCAAAAGCACCGGCATTGTATTTTGCAGCGATGGTGTTTTCCAGCGGAATACCCGACTTTGCAAGGTCTTTCAGGAAATTGTCTTTATCCGTTTCGGTCAAATCACTATCCAGTGCCAGCGCTTCCAGAAATTTCGGTAATTCGCTGTCCAGCATGCGCTGCCTTGCCGCATCATCTTCAGGGGATTCGATGTAAGCGGGAATCTCCGTTCCCAACACATCCAGGCGTTTCAGCGTTTCCATGGTCGCAGCGCTATTGCGGGCATCAACGCCCTGATCCAGCTGCGTATGCAGAGATGTCAGTGTCCGGGCGGTTTTTTGAAAGGCTTCATGGACAACGGCGCGGTTTTCCGTACCTGTTTTATCGGGCAGGGCATCATTGGAATGAATGGCCATACCGCCCACAAAGCATAACAGGCTGATGAGGCTGCCACCAAACAGCACGGTTTTAACGGGCTCTTTATAATCGGACCCGTCTTTGTTCGCAAAAATTTTCAACGTCTTATCCGCATAGGCTTTGCGAAGCTCTTTGAAATCAGCCATCAGTCTCGTCCTTTTTTCTTATATGAAAGGAAATAACTATAACGGCATCCGCTTTTTATGTCAATATTGAGCGATTTTTTATATTTTAAATCAGGCTGTTAGGTATTTATTATTTGGATTCTGTGCAACTTTCCAGCATCCAGAGTTCCGGCGTTTCGGGGCCGGGCGGGGTTTTGGCGTCGGTCAGGAATGTGATACGTTTTGATTTCTCCCAGTTCGCATGGCGAAAACGTGTGCCGAAATTCGGCAGGATCAGCGC
Source organism: Pseudomonadota bacterium (assembly GCA_013285465.1). Lineage (NCBI taxonomy): Bacteria > Pseudomonadati > Pseudomonadota > Pseudomonadota bacterium. Next base: position 2,093,856 of record CP053449.1, on the reverse strand, counting down.
ATGCGGCGCGGTTTCGTAATTGCCGTTGCGGCTAAAATCCTCATTGGCGGGATAAAAACGCGCGCCGTCGATGGTCGGGATAATGCCGCCGAAGGGAAAAGCCAGTGACATGCGGTAGCGGCTCAGCTCTGCTGCTGTCGCGGCATCGCGGACATGAATGATAAAATCATGCCAGCGGTCCATGCCCTTTTTTCCCGCAGGCGGCGGCGTGACCGTCATACGGTAATCCAGCGCGCGTTCTTCTGCGGTATAATAAGCGGGATGCGGTTTGAAAACCGCCTGATAAATCGGGCAGGGCTCACCGGCGCGGGCAGCGGCAGGAAAAAGACTGATAAAAAAGCACAGGCAGCAGAAAAACCGGCGGGCAAGGCGCATCATCGGCGCGGCCTAATCGCCGTTTCCGTTGCCGTTCAAAGCGACGGCGCAGACGGTTTCCTTTTTCGGCATGCCGACAATATTGAAACCGCAATCAACGTAATGATTTTGGCCTGTGACGGCGGCGGAAAGGTCGCTCAGGAAATACAAAGCGGCATTGCCGATATCTTCCAGATCAACCGAACGCGGCAGCGGTGACGCCTGCTGCGTGTATTTGAACGTATGGCGGGCATTGCCGATGACGGCACCGGCCAGCGTGCGCATCGGCCCCGGTGAAATCGAATTCACGCGGATTTTCTTCGGCCCCAGATCAACGGCCAGATAACGGACGGAGGCTTCCAGCGCGGCTTTTGCAACGCCCATGACATTGTAATTGGGCATGACGCGTTCCGAGCCCAGATAGGTCAGGGTGATCATGCTGCCGCCATCCGTCATCAAATTCTTCGCGCGGCGGGCGATCGAGGTGAAGGAATAGCAGGAGATATGCATCGAGGTCAGGAAATTTTCCAGCGAGGTATCGACATAATCGCCTTTCAGCTCGTTCTTGTCGGAAAAGGCAATGGCATGGACAAGAAAATCGATCTTGCCCCATTGTTTTTCTAGATCGGAAAACAGCCGGTCGACATCTTGTTCCGATGACACGTCACAGGGAAGGACGATATCGGCACCAATGCTGTCGGCCAGCGGTTTTACGCGCTTTCCAAAGGCATCGCCCTGATAGGTGAAGGCCAGCTCCGCGCCTTGCGCATGCAAGGTCTGCGCAATGCCCCATGCGATGGAATGGTCATTGGCGACCCCCATAATCAGGCCTTTTTTTCCCTGCATCAATTTTCCGTCAGTCATCTTTTAATCTCTATCGTTCGAGGTTCTTGGCAAAAATTACCCGTCATATTTTCCCAGTGCCAGCGTGCAATTCGTGCCGCCAAAGCCGAAGCTGTTTGACAGCGCGACATCAATCGCGGCGTTTTCCGTTTTGCTGACAACCGGCACATCACCCATGGCGGGGTCAAGCGTATCGATATTGGCGGAACCGGCAATAAAGCCGTGTTTCATCATCAGTAAGGCGTAAATCGCTTCCTGTACGCCTGTTGCGCCCAGCGAATGGCCGGTCAGCGATTTGGTCGAGCTGAATTTCGGAATATTGCCGTCACCGAATGTGGCTTTCAGCGCTTCAATTTCTTTCATATCGCCGACAGGTGTCGAGGTGCCGTGCGTGTTGATATAATCAACTTTGCGGCCGTCAAGATTTTGCATGGCCATTTTCATGCAGCGCTGTGCGCCTTCGCCCGAGGGGGCAACCATGTCATAACCGTCCGAAGTCAGGCCGTAACCGATGATTTCGCCGTAAATTTTCGCGCCGCGGGCTTTTGCATGTTCCAGCTCTTCCAGAACCAGCGTGCCGCCGCCGCCTGCAATCACGAAACCGTCGCGGGCTTCGTCATAAGCGCGGGAGGCTTTTTCCGGCGCATCATTATATTTGGAGGATAAAGCCCCCATCGCGTCGAACAGCACGGTCAGCGACCAGTCCAGCTCTTCCCCGCCGCCGGCGAACATAATGTCCTGTTTGCCGTATTCGATCATTTCCGCGGCATTGCCGATGCAATGTGCCGAGGTCGCGCAGGCCGAGGTAATGGAGTAATTGACCCCCAGAATTTTGAACGGCGTTGCCAGCGTTGCCGAATTGGTGCTGGACATGCAGCGCGGCACCATATAGGGGCCGACGCGTTTCGGGCTGCCTGCACGCGCGATATCGGCGGCGGCAACAAGGTTTTTCGTGGAGATACCGCCTGATCCGGTAATCAGCCCCGTGCGCTCGTTGGAAACGTCTTTTTCTTCCAGACCCGCATCGGCGATGGCATCGGCCATGGCGATATAGTTATAGGCCGCACCGTCACCCATAAAGCGCAGCAGTTTGCGGTCGATTTTTTCCTGCAGATCAATGTCAACCGCGCCGTGAACATGGCTGCGGAAACCCATTTCAGCATAGGTATCGCTGAAAACAATACCGGAACGGCTGTCCTTCAGTGATTGCGTGACCGTTTCCTGATCATTACCGATACAGGACACGATGCCCATTCCCGTGACAACAACGCGTCTTTTTTGCATGTTTCTCTCCGTATCCTTGAAATGAGGGGGATTGATGTCTTGCCTTGATTGGCGTTTTACATCGTGCTCGGATTTGCGAACAGGCCGACTTTCAGATCCTGCGCTTCATAAATGGTTTCACCGTCAACCGTGACCGTACCCGCACCGATGCCCAGCACCAGCTTGCGGTTAATGACGCGGCGCAGATCGACCGTATAGGTGACCAGCTTGGCTGTCGGCAGAACCTGACCTGTGAATTTCACTTCGCCGACACCCAGTGCGCGGCCGGAACCTTCCGCACCTGTCCAGCCGAGGTAAAAGCCGAGCAACTGCCACAGCGAGTCGAGGCCGAGACAGCCCGGCATAACCGGATCATCATGGAAATGGCAGCCGAAAAACCACAGGTCGGGCTTTACATCCAGCTCCGCCGTGATGAAACCTTTATCATAGGCGCCGCCCGTTGCGCTGATTTCCGTGATGCGGTCAAACATCAGCATCGGCGGCAGCGGCAGCTTCGCATTGCCGGGGCCGAACATTTCGCCTTTTGCGCAAGAGATCAAATCATCGTAAGAATAGCTGCCTTGCGGCACATGCAGGTTGGTGGATTTTTCTGTCATATTTTTTATCGTCTCAACTGCTGTTTTCAAGCCTGAAAAGTCCCTTTTTGTTAATGTCGTTTATGCAACACCCCTTATAATTCCAATGGAAAGCGAGTGCAAGGAAAATCAAAATAGCCTCTTCTGAAAGATTTTTATCCCGTGTAGAATGAAAGCGGACAGAAAAATCAGATGGATACAGCCCGGCTGAAATCATTATTATGGGACGATCATTAAAAGGACGGTTTTGGGATATTCTGGTGCTGCTGGCATTGCTGGCGGGGCTGGTTGCCATGCATCAAAGCAACAAGCCTTTGGTGAAGCGGCTGAATTTTATTGCCTTTGATTATTATAACCGCATTTTTCCGCGGGATACGAATGCGCCGCGAATTATGCCTGAAAACGGTATTGACGGTGTAGTGATTGTCGATATTGACGAGGCATCGCTGCAGCATAAAGGACAATTCCCCTGGCCCCGCGTCATTGTCGCCGATCTGGTCGACAAGCTGGCGGAGATGCAGCCGAAATCCATCGCTTTTGATATCGTCTTTGCGGAGGAGGACTGGACCTCGCCCGGAAAAATCGCGGAGCTGATTGAAGGGCGGCAGGGCAGCGGTGATCTGAATTTAAGCGTTTTGCGCAATCTGCCGGACCATGATGATATTCTGGCCGAAACAATCCGCAAAGCGGGGAATGTCGTGACCAGCTTTGTCGGGTCGGAACAGCAGATACCGAGCATTCCCGTCAAAACCGTAAGGCTGTTCAATGCCGGTGTATCACCTGCGCCGGAGGATTTTCTGTTTGCGACTGGAAATTTTGCGACAACGATTGACCGGCTGGCCTCTGCCGCAGCAGGGAACGGCAGTTTTACCCTGAGACCGGAAAGCGACGGCGTGATCCGCCGTATGCCGATGCTGATTGCAGGTCCGGGCAAGGACGGCATGGTCGATGTGTATCCCTCACTGCCGCTGGAGGCTTTGCGCGTTGCCTTGGGGCGGCGGGTCGTGACGGTGACAAGTTCTAAAGAGCCGAGTTCCGAAGGTTACGGCATCACGGATTTGAAACTGGGCGATTATCACATCCCGATCGACCAGAACGGCCATATTCTGGTTTATTACAGCGGACATCATCCGGAGCGTTATATCCCGGCATGGGAGGTGCTGGACGGCAAGGTCGCACCGGAGAAAATCAAAAACAAAATCGTGATGATCGGAACCTCGGCGGAGGGATTGAAGGATATGCGTTCTTCGCCGCTGGATAAAATCGTACCGGGTGTGGAAATTCATGCCGAAATTCTGGAGCAGATTCTGGCGGGGCAACATTTGGAGAGATCGGAATATTTCGATTTAACCGAGTTGGTTACGATGATCGGTGCCGGTTTATTGATGATTTTATTGGCACCTTTTGTCGGCACGGCGGCGCTGGCCTCGCTGGGCTTTCTGATTCTGACGGGGGTTTCCGGTGCCTCGCTTTATATGTATCAGCAAAGCGGCATGCTGATTGATCCCGTTTATCCGGCGATTGTAACCCTGACGATGTTTATGGCGGCGGCAATCCTGAGCAATCTGCGCACCGAGCATGAAAAGCGCTTTTACCGCGAGGCTTTCGGTCACTATATCTCCGAGGAATTGATGAAAGAGGTGCTGGCCTCGCCTGAAAAACTGGCGCTTGGCGGTGAGGAGCGGGAGCTGAGTGTGATGTTCACCGATGTGCGTAACTTTACCTCCATCGCCGAGACCATGCCGCCGGATGCGCTGATTAAAATGATGAATGATTTTCTCACCCCGATGACCTCGGCGATTATGGCGCAGCGCGGCACGATTGATAAATATATGGGTGATGCGATTATGGCTTTCTGGAATGCGCCTGTCGATGTTGCCGATCACCCGCGCCGTGCCTGTCTGGTGGCGCTGGAAATGCTGGGCCAGCTGGACGGCGTCAATGAACAAATCAAAAAAGACGCGAAAAAGCAAAAACGCGATTTCCGCAGGCTGGACATGGGCATCGGTTTGTCGACGGGGCTATGTTCGGTCGGAAATATGGGCTCGAAACAGCGTTTTGCCTATTCGGCAATCGGTGACAGCGTCAATCTGGCGGCGCGGTTGGAGGGGCAGACAAAAACCTATAAACTGCCGATTTTGCTGGGCGCACAGACGGCGGAAGCGGCGGATGATCTGGCCTTGCTGGAAATTGATCTGTTGACGGTGAAAGGCCGTACGGAGCCAGAGCGTATCTTTACGCTGCTGGGGGATGCGGATTATGCGGCAACGCCGAAATTCCAAAGCTTGAAAAAGGCACATGATGACATGCTGAAACAGTACCGCGCGGGTGCGTTTAAAAAGGCGCGGGATATTTTAAAGGATAAATGCGTTTCGAAAGCGCCGAAACATCTGGCGGAATTTTATGCCATGTATCTTGAACGGATTGAAAATTACATCAAAAACCCGCCGCAAAACTGGACGGGTGTTTATGTTGCCACCGGAAAATAGAAGGGGGGTCACGGGCGCGGATCGTCTTCCAAAAGGCCGTAAAGGATATGGTCGCGCCAGTCGCCTGCGATTTTCAAATGTTTACGCACCATGCCCTCGCGCGTGAAGCCGAGCTTTTGCAAGACGCGGCGGCTGGGAACATTTTCCGGCAGGCAGGCCGCGGCGATTTTGTGCAGCTTTAATCCTTTGAAACTATAATCGCAGACCGCGCCGACCGCTTCGGTCATATAGCCTTCCGCCGCATAATCCTTGGCAATCCAGTAGCCGAGCGTTGCATATTGCCCTGCGCCGCGCACGACATTATTGACATTGACGCAGCCGACCAGCTGTTTGCTGTCGTTTAGAAACAGCAGAAAGCTGTAGCCCTGATCGCGCCGCCATTTCTTTTCCCGCGCAGACAGGAAGGAATGGAAATCTTTCGGCAGAACTTCTCGCGCAGGCCATGCCGGTTCCCACGGTTCCAGAAAGGCGCGGCTTTCGCGGCGGGCATTGATCCATGCCTTCTGGTCGCTTTCGCGCGGCGGGCGCAGAATCATGCGCGGCGTTTCCAGCACCACGGTCTCGAATTCCGGCACATGCGGTTTTCTGCTGATGATATTGCTGACAAAAGAGGAAAGCGGCACCGCGGGCTTTCTCCTTTTTAAAACAGGCTGGACAGGCGCACGAATTGTGTTTCGGGCGCAAAGCGGTACATATAAACGAACTGGTTTTCCAGCACGCGCTGGACGTAATTGCGGGTTTCGTAGATCGGGATCATTTCGATCCAATCGATCATGGCTTCATCGCCGGCGCTGCGCGGATCACCCATTTCTTTCAGCCAGCGGTCAACGCGCCCCGGCCCGGCATTATAGGCGGCAACGGCCATGACGGCGGAGCCGTTATAGCGGTCAAGCATCTGTTCCAGATAAGTCGTGCCCAGCATGATGTTATAGGCGGGGTCGGACAGCAGCGCATCGACACCGTTTGCAGGGCGCGGAATGCCCAGTTTGACGCGGGTCTGTCCGGCAGTGGCAGGCATCAGCTGCATCAGACCGAGTGCACCGGCAGGGCTTTTGGCGGTGGTTTCAAAATTGCTTTCCTGACGGATCAGCGCATGGGTCAGCGTAATGTCGCGGGCGCTGCGGCGCGGCATCCATGTCTTGGGCAGGGCGGGATAGCCGTCTTCAAACAAAATTGATTTTGCGCCGGACAAAATCTTTTTCGCGGCAAAAACATTGTAATGATATTGCTGCGTGTCTTTGCCCATTTCAACCAGCATCATATATTCCGACGGGGTTTCGGCGGCGATCAGCGCGGCACGGAAAAAAGGCTGTGCCTCTTCATGCAGACCGGCGGCATTCAGGAATTTCAGGACGCGCATATTGTCATTTTGTGCGAATTTCTGCTGTTCGGCGGCATTGATTGTCATCGCGCCGCCCGTCAAAACGGGACGAATATCGACATTCGAGAGTTTTTCCACCGCATGCTGGCCGTAAAATGTCGCCGGATGCGCGGCGGCAGCCAGATACCATTGCCGCGCTGTTGAATCTTGTTTCAAGACTTCCGCAGCGCGTCCCGCCCAGTAAGCCGCACGTGACAGGCTGACCGGGGTGGAAACATTCTGGTGCAGGCTGTGGAAATGGAAGAAGGCTTTGCGCGGCTTATTCAAAAAGCGCAGTGCCAGAAAACCCGACAGGAATTCCGCCTGCGCAAAGGAAAAGCCGCTTTTTTGCTGATGCGTGGAAACAAGCTTATAGGCGGTTTTATAATCCTGTTTCTCCATAGCGCGGCGTGCCAGAATATGCCTTTCGCGCCACCAGCGGTCAGGGGCGGGGCCAAGGTCCTGCGGCATATTGGCAGGACTCAGCAGTTCCGCGGCACCGTCATCCATATCCTTGTTGCGCCGCCAATAGACCCGCGCATAGAGAAGCCCCGCATCTTTTTGCAGATTTTGCGGCACGGCATTAATGGCAGTATCGACACCGGAATTCAGACGCATCAGCTGGATACGGGCCTCAACCAGTTTACGGTCGGCCTTGCTTAGGAAGGGCAGCAGATATGTGCTTTCCGTCAGGCGCTGCTGCCAGAACAAATGATCCGCACGGGCGCGGTGGTCTTCTGCCGACAGGTAACGGCTGTAATTCGCGGCAAAATTGGCGGTTTCTTTGGCGGAAAGATCAATATGCGGCCATGTGCGGCGCAGTATATTGGCAGCTTTGGCGTGGTCGCCGTCTTTTTGTAGCGCCTTTAGATATTTATCCAGCCCGTCACCGCTGCGCGGCGGGAATTTTGCGAACCAGTCTTCCATTTCGCGGCTGCGGGCATCTGCGGGAAGTTTCTGTTCAATCAATTTGCGCAGCGTGCCGGATTGCGGCCATGCGGGATGGCGGTCCAGAAGCGCTTGCAGGGATTTATAAGGTACGTCCTGCTTGGTTTGCAGCGCTACATACCACAGCGATAAATCACCGATGAGTGCGATATCGGACAGGGATTTGATTTGCCCGGATCTGACGGCTTTTTGCAGCCCGTCAAACGGCGTTGCGGCACGGGCTTGTGCCGGCATTAGCAAGAGGGCGCAGAGGCACAGGCAGAAAAACGCGCGATACGGACCCCAAAACAGGTCTTGGTATTTGCAGTCTGCCTTGTTCCGCTGTATAGTGAGTGCCGATAATAACATGGCTTGTCCCAAACCTCTCCTTATCGTCTCAATCTATCACGGCGACGGGGGCAAAGGAAGGCCAAACCACAGCTATAACACGGGAATAAATGCTATGTTTGCAAAATCTTTTGTCGCATTGGTGACACCGTTTAAAGACGACAGCTTTGATGCCGAAGCTTATGCGAAAATTATTGCCTGGCATATTGCGCAAGGCACACACGGTCTTGTCCCTTGCGGCACGACAGGGGAAACTCCTGTGCTGGATATGGATGATTACGCGGCTGTTGTCAAAACCTGCGTCGATACAGCCAAAGGCCGCGTGCCGGTGATGGCAGGGGCGGGCGCGAATGATACGCGCAAAGCGGTACAGCTGGCGACGACGGCGGAAAGCCTCGGCGCGGATGCGCTGCTGGTTGTATCGCCCTATTACAATAAACCGACACAGGCCGGGATTATTGCGCATATGAAGGCTGTGCATGACGCAACGAATTTGCCGATCGTGCTGTATAATGTGCCGTCACGCACAGGCGGGGTGATTGAAACCGCGACAGTGATCGAACTTGCGAAAAACTTCCCGCGTATTGTCGGCATTAAAGATGCCTCGCCTGATCTGGTACGTCCGTTGGAAATGCGCCGCGCTTTGGGCAGTGATTTTTGCTTGTTATCGGGTGAGGATGCGACGGTTGCCGCTTATCTGGCGCAAGGCGGTGACGGCTGTATTTCCGTGACGGCGAATGTTGCCCCCGCGCAATGTGCACAGCTGCATGAAGCCTGGGCGGCGGGTGACCGCGAGACATTTAACCGCTTGCGCGATGCTTTGCTGCCGCTGCATCATGCCATGTTCTGCGAAAGCAATCCGGCGCCTGCGAAATATGCGCTGTCGCGTCTGGGTTTCTGCCGGAACGAGCTGCGCCTGCCGCTGCTGCCTGTGACCGACAAAGCTGCAAAAATTATTGATGCTGCTATGGACGGGCTGGGCCTGTCTGCCGCAGAAGCAGCGTAAGGCGGGGGCGAAGGGGGCAGTCATGTCAAAAAAACAGGACAGTGGCCGCCGCATCATTGCGCAGAATAAACGCGCCCGTTTCGATTATTTTATCGAGGAAAAACTGGAGGCGGGGCTGGTGCTTTACGGCTCCGAAGTCAAGGCGATGCGCGTCGGGCGTGGAGTCAGTATCAATGAATGTTATGCCGGCGAACAGGATGGCGAACTGTATCTGTTCAACGCGCATATCCCCGAATATAAAAATTCCAATCCGCGTTTCCAGCATGCGGCGCGCCGCCCGCGCAAATTGCTGCTGCATAAGCGCGAGATGGATAAAATTCTCGGTGCATTGCAAAAACAGGGGATGACGCTGGTGCCGATTTCGCTTTATTTTGCAAAAAACGGTTTTGTGAAACTGGAAATCGGCCTTGCCAAAGGTAAGAAACAGCATGACAAACGCGCCACGATTAAAGAGCGCGAATGGAACCGCCAAAAATCACGCGTGCTGCGGGAAAATAATTCCAAACTCTGATTTTGATTAGGATGCACCGGGGCCTTTGCGGTTGCGGTTCTTGCGGTGTTTTTGGGCTTTCCATGACATTTTGGCGCCGGCCTTGCGGAAAGCATCATAGATATTCAGTGCCATATTCTTGCCATGTGCGGCCGTGAATTCCCATGCCGTATCCAGCGGCTGTACGGCGTTATAAGCGGCGATTTTCGCCTTGCCGCTCAGCAGGCGGCGCGTCAAAATCAGCCCAAGCTGGGAGGAAATAATCATTCCCGCATTTAAGGAGCGGAAATAGGGCACGCCCATCGCGGCATCGCCCGCCAGAAACCAGTTTTTCCCGCGTTTTTGAACGGCAAAGCGTTTGGCTCTGTACAGTGACAGTTCCAGTTTACTGATTTTTGCCGAATCCTGCTTATAGACCTCGCCAATCTTTTCTTTTCGTGCCTGCATATAGGCCGCCATGTCATGCGCCAGCTCCGGCGGGATATGTTTGTTATCAAGACCGAGCGGATTTTTGAAACCCGCTTCGGGCAGGGATTTATAAGTTTTCTCGTCAACGAAAAAGCGCAGGGTAACGGGTGTTTTGCCGTCTTTTTCGCGCCCCGTATATTCAAAACACATGGAGGACAGGTATTTATTCACTTTCAGATTTTCCGCAACGGTTAGCGGGCGCGCCTTGCCTGCGGCTTCATATTTGATTTCGACAACATATTGCAGCGGATAGTCTTTTGTGGCGTTCTCGCCCATCAGTGCCTTGCGCATCGTGCTATGCGCGCCGTCGGCGGCGATAAAGTTTTTGCATTCCGGATGCCGTGCTTCCGCCTCTTCGGGAGAGTCTATTTTTTCGTAGCTGATATTGATGCCCAGATCATGGGCATAGGTTTTTAAAGCCGTTTCAAGATCATTGGTACGGATATAGACCTGTTCGCCGTCAATGGCGGATTTTGCAATTTTTGCCGGATTATCGCCGGTAACGGCGGCAACGAATTTTGCTTCGGGCAGATCATAGACACTTTTGCTGTATAACATCAGGGCGCGATGTTCCAGCTTGAGGATATGGGAGCGGCGGTATTCTTCATAACGTTCATAAATCTGTACATCCAGCGCGGGGTCGCGTTTCTTCAGCTGGATGGCGCTCCATAACCCGACCGGCCCGCCGCCGATGATGACAATATCCGCGCACATTTCTGTCGCCTTTCGTAACGGTTTTTTTTGATAGCGCGGTATCATACGCTGATTTGTGAATATGTCAAGTGACGGAGTGCAATCTCTTGTAAGGACATAGTTTTTTTACATTTCTTTGCTAAACTGGAAAAGAATTTAAAATGGACCGTAACCTTTGCTTTCCTGCCGGCGAATACTAAGATAAGAATGTTTGAACAAACAAGCTGACGAGAAAGCTTTGGATTGATAAAGAAGGTCTATAATAAAGGGTGTCTATGAAACAGTTGTCCCGCCTACAGAAGTTTTTTGCCGTATTCTGCCTTGTCTTTTCCGTGGCGGTTTTTGCCGCGCCCGCCGCACAGGCGGAGGAACCTGCGCAATATGTCACCGTCGATATGAAAGCGGATACGGACGGTGTTCAGCCGGGAAAAAGCTTTCTGATCGGTTTTAAACAGACAATTTACCCTGAATGGCATACTTACTGGAAAAACCCCGGTGATACCGGCGCGGAGACGCGGATCAAGCTGACAATGCCTGACGGCTTCACGGCAGGGGATATTTTGTGGCAAACGCCTGAACGCGTGCCTTATGGTGATGTTTTTGTGAATTACGGTTATGCGCATGAGGCCTATTTCCTGATGGAAATCACGCCGCCTGCGGAGATCACGGCAAAAGACGTCACGATTACCGCAGATAAATCATGGCTGGTCTGTAAAGAGATTTGCATTCCCGAAGACGGTCAATACAGCGTGACCCTGCCGGTGAAAGCCGCGGCATCGCCCGCAAATACGGATTTCTTTGCTGCGGCCCGAGCGCACCAGCCTGAAGAGAAAGACTGGGCCGTGGAATTCGCCAGAGAGGGCGATAATTTCGTCCTGACGGTGCCGCATGGCGGAAGCCTGACAGCGGACGGAACAATCACCTTTTTTCCCGCCGCATGGGGATTGATTGATAATCTGGCGGCGCAGCAGAGTGAATTTAAAGCTGATATGCTGACCGTCACCGTCAAAGCCGGCGACCGCGATTTTTCCGAAGTGCCGGAAACCATGGCGGTGCTGCGCATTGATGATGCGGAAGGTGCTACTAAGGCGTATCGTTTTACGGCAAAAAAAAACGCTGACAATGCGCTTGCCATAACGCCCGCGCAGGAGACTGTCTCCGATACGCTTGTAACGGATCGTTTTTTCTCCTTTCGTTTTCTGACGCATTTGCTGCTGGCCATGCTGGGCGGCATGATTTTAAATCTGATGCCTTGCGTCTTCCCCGTTCTGTCTTTGAAAGCGCTCAGCCTTGTGAAACATGGCGATCACGGACGCGGCAAGGCGGCGATGCAGGGTTTGAGTTATACATGCGGCGTTGTTGCCTCCTTCGGTCTGGTGGCAGGGGCGCTGATGGTGTTTCAGTCCTTCGGCGCGGCGGTCGGCTGGGGTTTTCAGCTGCAAAATCCCTATGTCATTCTGGGGCTGGGCGCATTGATGTTCCTGATCGGCCTGAATCTGGCGGGATTTTTCGAGATTACACTGAACTTCGGCGGTGCGGGTGCCTCATTGACGCGCGGTGAAGGTTACGGCGCCAGTTTCTTCACAGGTGTTTTGGCGACGATTCTGGCAACGCCTTGCACCGCACCTTTTATGGCGGCGGCCATCGGTTATGCGCTGACGCAGCCGGCGGTGCAGGCGATTTTCGTTTTCCTGTTTATGGGGCTGGGGCTGGCCTTGCCTTATCTGCTGCTGACGCTGATTCCGGCCTTGCGGGCCGCTTTGCCGCGCCCCGGCGCATGGATGGAGCGCTTCCGTCAGTTTCTCGCCTTTCCGATGTTCCTGACTGCAACATGGCTGGTCTGGGTTTTGGGGCAGCAGGCGGGAATGGATGCGGTTTTCCTGTCGCTGGCAATGTTTGTCGCTTTGGCATGGATTATCTGGCTGAAGGATTCGCAAAAGAAATTCTGGTCACGCGGCTTTACGCTGGTGCTTGTTGCGGCGTTGTTCTGCGGATTGTACAAATTGCCGGTAACGCCGGTGCAGCCCGCCCCGGGCGAGATTGCCTATACGCAAGCCGCATTGGATAAATTACTGGCGGCGGATAAGCCGGTACTGGTCAATATGACGGCGGCCTGGTGCATCACCTGTAAAATGAATGAGCGTGCTGTTTTGAAAACGGATGCGGCGCATCAGCTGTTTGAAAGCCGCGGTATCACGCTTGTGACAGGTGACTGGACGCGTTATGATGAGGCGATTACAGCCTATCTGGAACAGTTTCAGCGCCGCGGTGTGCCGCTTTACGTTTATTACGGTCCGCGCAATGCGGAGAGCGGAGAGCGGCCTGCGCCGAAAGTGCTGCCGCAGCTTTTAACGCCGCAAATTTTGCGCAATGCGCTGGACGCGGAAGAGAAATAGGCCTAAACAGATTTTGAATACGGTTATCTGGCTTAAAGGAAAACAGGAAAGGGAAAGAAACATGTTGAAGAAATACGGCGTTTTGATTGTTGCGCTTGTGGCGCTGGGCGTGATGCCTTTTACGGCAGCCTATGCTGTGACTGTCGATAAAATAGAGAAAGCGGCTGAGGTCGGCAAAGCGGCGCCTGATTTTACGCTGAAAGATCTGGACGGCAATGATGTGTCGCTGTCAGGTTTTAAAGGCAAAAAAGTCGTGCTGGAATGGACGAACCATCAATGCCCCTTTGTGCTGAAACATTATGATTCAGGTAATATGCAGAAACTGCAAAAGGAACAGACGGAAAAAGGCGATGTCGTCTGGCTGACAATCCGTTCCTCCGCCGAAGGCAAGCAAGGTTTTGTCACGCCTGCGGAAGCAAAGGAAATCATTCAGGAGCGCGGCGCTGCCCAAACAGCGGAATTGCTGGATCCTACAGGTCAGGTCGGACATCTTTACGGTGCGCGCACAACACCGCATATGTATGTGATTGATGAAGACGGCGTGCTGGCCTATGACGGCGCGATTGATGATAACAGCAGTCACCGTCCGGAAACGATTGAAGGCGCAACCAATTATGTTGTTGCCGCGCTGGAATCGCTTCGCCACGGCAAGCCGGTTGAACAGGCGGAAACCCAGCCTTACGGTTGCGGTGTCAAATACTGATACCGTCAAATCTTTATAAGGAAAACCGGCTCTATTGCGGAGCCGGTTTTTTCTTTTTGATTTCTTCAGGCCGCCAGCCGTCATGCCAGTCTTTGGCGGGGATGATTTCGGCGGGGAAGCCGTTATCATGGTACCAGCTGTCGAGCACGTAACGCTCTTCCGTTTTATCGTCATAGATTTCCAAAGCGCGGTGCGGCCAGCCATTCAGAAAAAAGCCGCGATGTGCCTCGCCGTAAAGGCTGTGACGGCGGATCAGTTTCTGATTTTTTAGCAGCAGGAAATACATGCCGGCATTCATGCTTTCATCCTGACAATCCATCTGGCCTTTCCGGAAGGCGGCTTCAAATGTACCGCCCTGATCGGCATCCGTACCGGTTTGTGCGCCGGCATATTCCTCCAGCAGGGCAAAAGCTTTGGCAATCTGTTTGCGTTCTTTTTCCGCCGTATTGGCGCGCGGGCGGAAGGCGGCTTTTACCTTGTTCCATTGTTTTTTGGAGAGCGTGACCGGGCTTTGCAAACGGCAGCCGTGACCGTGGCACAGCATCAGATTTTCCGGCTCGGCGCTATCCATATGTTTGGCGGCAAGGCTGTCGAGAAAACGCGCGGAGGCCGCCTTCTGCGTTGCAGGGGAGGCGCAGCCGCTTTGAAAAACGAGCAGAGACAAACAGCAGAATATTAAAAAGAAACGCGGCATAAAAAATAAATCTTTAAATAAATCAGGAGCCCGCAGGGTTTACATGGCAACGGTCGGACATTTTTGCAGGACTTCCAGCAATTTGTCTTTTGACGCAGGTTTGGTCAAAAAGCTGTGCGCGCCTTTTTCAATGGCCTGCAGAATATTGGTTTTGACACTATCGGCGCTGAGCATGACGATATGCGCATCGGGATCGTGGTCAAGAATGTCGTCAATCAGCTCGATGCCCGATTTGCCGGGCATGTGAATATCCAGAAACAGCAAATCGGGGTTGGATTTCCGGTATTCCTCCACGACGCCGTCGCCGTTTTCCGCTTCAAAAACCGCACCGAATTTTTTGATGGCGGTGCCGATGGTTTTACGCAGAAACATATCATCATCGGCAATCATAAAGATATTGTCTTTGCGTATCAGGCGTTTATCGTAAAACGCGTTTTTTGCTTTTTCGGGGTCTTTGTTATGCAGGTCGTTTTTTAACCGCCGCAAGCCTTGCAGGCTCATTTTACGCACGGTCAGGTGCGAACTGTGGTCGGGCAGGTGCTTTTCCAGCTCGCTTCTAAGCTCGATATAGTTTTTATGTGCGCCCAGATTAACCAGCATGACGATGTTGTGATCGGCTTTTTGCACGATCAGACCGTCCTTATCGACATAGGCCGCAGCAAGTTTTTTGACGATCATGCGGGCATAGTCAGGATTTTTTTTTGTGGTGCGGACAATGACAATCTGCCAGCCGTCAAGATCGGCCTGAATGGACGGAGCCAGTTGCACCAGAACATCTTTGTTGCCGGGTGATGCGATAATCATTGTTCTTCTCCCTCAAATCAAAAAATATAATATGCGCATAATATTATAAATTATAACCAAGGATTGAATTATTATAAATCTCTACGCTTTTTTCAAGAGACTTCTGCCTGTTAAATAAGCTCTTCTTCTTCCATATAGCTGCAAACGCTGTCATAGGCCGCCGTGATTTCTTTATAAAGATTTTGGCGCTCCGTTTTTGTTGTGTTTTCTTTGTTTTGTGCTTCGGCACAGAGCGTACGCAGTTCTTCCGCACCGATCATGGCCGCGCCGCCTTTCATCTGATGCGCGATTTCCGACCATTCTTTATTGCGTCCCGGTGTGATCTGTTCCTTTAACCGGGCAAGAGATTCTGCGAATTGCTGTTTAAAAAGCCCCAGTAATTCCCGCTGTTCATCTTTGTCACCATCGGTGTAATCATTGATATGCACAAGATTGATAGGGACGGGCGTTTCTTGTTTCGCAGCACCGGAGACGGTGATATGCGCATCTGACAATTGTTGTGCATCGAAAATCAGCCAATAGCTCAGCAGCTCGGCCATATCGTTGATATTCAGCGGTTTTGTAATATATTCATTCATGCCGGCTTCCAGACATTTTTCTTTGGTGCCTTGCATGGCATCCGCCGTCATCGCGATAATCGGCGTCGGCGGTTTGCGGCCCGTTTCTTTTTCGATACGCCGTATGGCGCGTGTCGCATCATAACCGCTCAGCTCCGGCATGTGACAATCCATCAAAATCAAATCGTATTTTTTGGCTGTTGCCATCTCTACGGCTTCCTGTCCGTTTTCGGCAAAATCAAAGCTTTTGCAGCCGATTTTACGCAGCAGCTTTTCGACGACCATACGGTTCATGTCGTGATCTTCGGCAACCAGTAGCCGCGCTTTATCAATCGCGACGCGCCGGTCATTATGCATTTCCGGCAGCATTTGCGGAGAGGCTTTCTTCCGTTGCGTCTTCGCCAGATCAGCGGTGGTGAAAGGTATTTTGATCGTAAAGCAGGAGCCGATGCCGACGTCGCTTTTGACGCTGATCTCGCCCTTCATCATGCCGATCAATTCTTTGATAATCGTCAGGCCCAACCCCGATCCGCCGTAATGGCGCGTTGTTGAGGTATCGGCCTGTGTAAATTTTTCAAAAATCGCTCCAATACGGTTTTTGGGAATACCGATGCCCGTATCGCGGACATCGCATTGCAGGATGACGCGGTTACGGCGCGGACCCGGTATGGAGGAGGCCGTGACATCAACGCTGCCCTGATGCGTATAGCGGATGGCATTGATGACAAGATTATTCATGATGCGGTGAAAACGCGACGGATCGCCCTTGACGATAAGAGAGTCGTTTTTGCCGATATTGCACGTCAGGGTCAATCCTTTTTGGCTGGCCAGATGCGACAGGGATTTGGTGACATGATGAATGATTTCAAAACAATCGAAGGGCACTTTCTCAAGCTTCATATCTCCGGCTTCGATTTTGGAGATATCCAGAACATCGTCAACAATGGCCAGCAGTGATTGTGCGGATTTATGGATGACCTCGAAGGCGGTGTAGTTTTCTTCGTCCAGCTTATGCGTATCCAGAAGATCATTCATACCGATAATGGCGTTCAGCGGTGTCCGCAGCTCGTGGCTCATATTGGCGAGGAAGTCGGATTTGGCCTGATTTGCGTGTTCGGCGCGGTCTCTTTCGCGTTTCAAGGCCTCTTGTGTTTGCACTTGCTCGCTCACATCTTTGTACATTGTCAGCAATAATGCCTGATCATGTTCGTCATCATAGATCGGCACTTTGATAATGTGCAGATTAAGAGTACCGGCGGCGGTTGTTATCCGCTCGGCTTCCAGCTCCAGAATTTCGCCGCTGTCCATGACGGCGCGGTCTGTCGTCAGCATCGCGGCGGCTTCACTTTTCGTTAGAATATCCTTGTCGTATTTTCCGACGATTTCCTGCGGTTTCAATCCGAACATGCGCCGCGCCATTTTATTGATCATCACCCAGCGGAAATCCTTGCGGGCATCTTTGACAAAAATAGCCAGCGGCATATTGTCCAGAAGCGTATTCAGAAATTGCCGTTGTTTCTTTTCTTCGCGCTCGACGGTTTGCACCAGTGCAATCATTTCCTCTTTTTCGGCGATACGGCGTTCCAGATCTTTTTTGAGGATTTTGACCTTTTGCTGTTCCACAATGCCGTTGCCGCAGAACCAGCTGAAAACCATCAGGATAAGGCTGCCCGCAACGGCGAGTAACACACCCGGGCCGTTCAGTGAAAAGGGCGGCGGCGGATGTGTATGAGTGATGATATACCAGCGCTGGCGCTCGGAAATAATATTGTTTCCGGCTGTCGCTGTAAGAGCCTGCTGCAGGTCAATTTTATGAGCAAACCATACATCGCCGTCCGGCGCATGATAGGTTTGTTTTTTCTGCCCGTGCAGCGTTTCCCAGACGTCAGGATAATCGGTATGCATACCGGTGTCATGGTCGAACATGAAACCCCATAAATCTTCCTCGGGGCGTCCGGCAAGATAATAGCCGCTCTCATTGACGAGCATGAAGTCGCTATAGGTATTTTCGGTATTCAGACGCTGAAAGGAGGACAGAATATCCCCGGCATTGATATTATACATGAAAATGCCTTCCGCCGTTTCACCGTCGCGTGAAAAAGGGGTGATGATGCGGATGGTCGGAACCCATGGCGTTTCGATGACACCGTTATCCATGTTCAAATCCAGCCTTGTCACATAAATCTGTCCCGGAGCCAGCTTTATGCTGTTCTGGAAGAAATAGCGGTCGCTTTTATCTTGCAGGTCTTTTTCCGCTTTTAAGAAAATTTGACCGTCCGGGGCGCGGTCGGAACGAATCGTTTCTTTGCCGTTTTGATCGATCAGCCTTATTTTATAAACATCGGTTCTCTTTTGTGCGATGGATAGAAAGAGATCGCCCAACTCCTGTTTGCCCTGCACGGGATCTTTGATGTAGTTTTTCATGGAGGGCGTTTGCAGGGCGATTTGTACCGAAGCGATATAACCTTTTAGCAAAGACGTTGTTTTATCGGATAAAATGAGGCTGGTGCTTTCGGATAGACGGGCGGTTTCCGCAATTCTCTCGCGGTGCAGGTTTTCTTGATGTTTGTGCCATGCAAAAACAGCCGTGCCCGCGATTAATACAAAAATCAGACAGGAAAAAAATATTTTCCGTCCCAGCATATCGGGGGCTGTGCCGTAGTCGGCGGGAGGCTGTTGTGTCATGGGTGATGTCTCTGCTCGATTAAAAAAAGAAAGAGGCAACCGGATTTATTATGATACAGGCCTTCCGCGTTTTGTGACAGTCTTTTTCACGTCAGGGCTGAAAGATGTTGTGGATGGCCAGCACGATGGCGACCGAGATGGCAAGGCCGATCATCATCTTCATAAAATCCTTTCCGATCAGCGGAAAGACATAAGTGAATTTATAGTTCTCACGATGTACCGTGGCAATGGCCAGCTCGCGTCCCGTCAATAATCCGACAAAGACCCATGTCGTTGACATCGGAATGCTGTTCACGCCTTTGAAATAAATCAGCAGGAAAGCGTAAATCAGATCAATAAAAGTGGCGGAGCGCATAAAGCGCGAGCCGGTTTTTTCCAGAACGATTTCCTGAATTTTACCGCCATGCGTCCAGAAAATATAACCCAGCCAGCCCGTCAAGGCAGCCATCGTCAGTAGCAATAGCGGCAAAGGCAGTTCACGGGGCAGGAACACTGCGATATTGGCCATGTCATGCGTCAGCCATGAATACCAGAGGAAACCTGTTGCCATCCATTGTGCTGTGCGCCAAAAACCGCGATGCCCCTCTTTGACCTGATTTTTCTTTTCATTCAAAAAATGCGCCAGCATCATCCAGAACACATAGGCAACAACGGCGGCAAGCCCGTAACCGATGACGCTTTTGAACAGCATATCTTTCAAGACAACGGTGGAAGCAAAGGCCGACAGCACCAGAAATGTCGTTGAAACCGGAATACCGATACGGGTCAATAGTACCAGAACACCGGGCGCGGCAGCGTGATACCATTGAATTTCAACAGGAGGAATTTTATCAAGGCGGCCATGCGAAATATCGCCGTCATAGAAATACCAGCCGGAAAACAGCGCCAGCACCAGTACGGAACTGGCGGCAAGCCATAGCCAATACCATTTAAAAGCCTTGTGGTTGGAGGCAATGAATGTGCCGAGCGTCTGCACGGAATCATTGGCAATCACGGCATAAGCCGCGAGGCAGAAACCGATGACCGCATATAATGTATGAATATCCACGGAGGCACACCCCTTTACCGTTGGATGGTTGTTATGTCCCTTTTACGGAGATTGTTCGTTCTTGGCAAGGGCGTTATAGGCTGCCGTAAAACCTTTCAGCGATGCCTGTACCGCAACGGGCTGTTTCATCCCTGCAACGCGGTAGGTCACATTCAGTTTGCGCCCTTTTTTCATGTCGGCAATACCTTTGTCCGATAAACCGATTTCCGTCATGCAACCGTCCAGCAGGCAGATATGAAAGGGCAGATTTTCTTTTTCGCCCTGATCGACATTTACCGCCAGCCCTGCCGGCAGCACAACGCCTAGCGGCGTGCTGAGGCGCAGAGTCGGGACGCGTCCGGCTTTGCCGTCATCGACATAACCGATGCTGGCAATCAGCATCACCTGCGTTTTTTCGTCCTGTTTGATGGATAGGCGCTGAAAGGCGCGGCAGCGTTTTTCTTTGTCGATTGTTTCGCAAACCATGCGCCAGTCATCGAAATCCTGCGCCGTCGGTTCGGCAGCGGCGGCGGGATGCGGCGCAAATAAAAACAGGGTGAAAATTGTAAGAACGGTAAAAAATCTAAGCATGACAGAGCCTTTTTTCGCGTGAGTTTCTGCCGGAAGTTTACGGTATCGAAGAGGACGTATCAAGCTTTTGCTTTTTGCTCCTGCGGCGTCACCTTCTTCGCGTCGCCTGTGGAGAGGAGCGCCGTGCCGTCTGTTTTCAGATGCGCATAAAGCGTGGCGATTTTCATTTTTAAACCGTCTGTCGCATCAGGCGTCCACATTTTTGCGGCGAGGGCTTCGGCGAAACCTGTATCAAATAAGGCGCGACCATGCAGCGCGGTCAGCGTTTCACCGCTGATTGTTTCCAGCGATGTACCGTCTGCTTTTGCCAGCTCTTCCAGCACATAGAGTGCCAGCACCGCCAGTTCGGGACGGTGGTTCGCGCTGATATTCGGCGTGCGCAGCGAGGATTGATGATCGACATTCTTGCCATAGGTGGCGGCAATCGGGCTGCCGTGAATTTTGAACTGCGCATGTCCCCATTTCTCGTAGGACAGGCGGATGCGGTCATGCAGCGTGGCAATATCGTCCGACACGAAAGCGGGATGGCTGCGGCATTTTTCAAAGACTTCCCGCGGGCTGTTCTTGCGCCCGTGCTGGTTGTCCGGACGGTCATTCAGCATGAAATGCGAGATCACATCCATCTGTACAAAACTGCGTCCCAGCTGGTCTTCGTCAAATTGCGTGACCTTGCCGTCCGCTCCGCGCGGCTGCAGCTCTGCCGAGGGTTTGTTTTTCAAAATCCAGAACAGGCTTTTGACAGGCGCGGCAGCACCTTCCAGCCCGTATTCATAAAGCAGGCGCATATGCTCCAGCTGCCTTGCCTTGTTCTTATGGGCGTTGCCGCTAATCATGCCGCCATGCAGATCGCCGCCCCATGTCGCATAGGAATTACGGCCTTCATCCAGATTGGGGTTGGAAATGGCGAGTTTGTTCTCGGTATTGGCAAAGGTCATAATCAAAACCTGCCGCGCCCGCGCCTGTACATTTTCGTAAGCAACGGGATTTTTGGCAAAGAGTGACAGGGAGTCCATTCCCGCATAAATTTGGCAATATTGTTCCAGCAGGTTTTGGACATTGCGGTTTTCAAATTTTCCGCCGATGCCTTTGAACGTATCACCGTTCTCATCCGTGCCGCCTTCGACCAGTGTTTGCGCGGCGCGCAGCGTATCCTCCGAGCTGTTATCCGTGCCCATATAAACGCAGGTCAACATCTCGTCCGCGGCGCAGTCGATGGCGGCGGCATCCCCGCCTGTTTTGAAAGCGGCGCGGATTTTATCGGCACAAGTCAGATGCGGCATGGCATCCAGAAAACCGTCAATGCCGCGTTCGGCAACGGCCAGTTCGATCATCAGGCGCAGTTTGGCGGCGTTATAGCCGGAATCCGCCCCGCCGCTCAACGCCTGTGCAATGCCCTGAATACGGTTTTTGCGCATATAGTCGAACAGCCATAACAGCTCGTTGCGCATCTCCTCTTCGAATTCCGCACGTTCCCCGTATTCCCACGCGGCGGGGCCGTCCTGTATGGCGGGGCTGTGATCGGTTTTGAATTGATGCGGGATGGACAGATGCGGCGCATGACCTTTATTGCGCGGGGCGCGTACGGTCACAATCTGGCTGGTATAGGCCATATCCAGAAAACTTGCGCGTTTACCTTCGGAAATAATCTCGCCATCCTGCGCCATGAGGCGGCTGCCGAATTGTGCAAAAGTCGAACCGGAAGAGCCAAGCCCGTCCGTATGCACCAGAACTTCACAGTGACGGGAGGCCAGTTTGCACAGTTCGCGGTGTTTGTCGATTTTTTCCGGGGCAGGGGGGCTGGCATTCGGGTTCAGCGCAACGGTAATGTCGAAATACCGTGCTTTCTGTGCCAGCGGATTATCCTGCCCGTAATCATCATTATCGCCTGTACCGTCAAAGCGGGAGCCGATCCAGTATTCCTCGCAAATGATATGGGTCAGCTGCGCGGTTTTATCGCCTGCGCCGATACGGATGACAGGCGCACCGAAAGGCACGGTTTTTTCCGGCATATTTGTGCCGTCGGGCAACGCCGTTTCCGGCAGTTCGATCACGATTGTGCCGTGCCGCCCTTTGCCGTATTTGTTTTCGTAGCTGTTGGCGGCCTCTTCGCTCCATTCTTCAAAATGGCGCTTTTCATAGCCGCGTTCGTAATTGAACAGATAGCGTTTGGCGGAAATGGCGGCGATATCGCCATGCGCCAGAAAACTTTGCGCGTCAAAACAGTTATTTACGCGGTTAAATAGCGGGTTTTTGCGGCGGTCTGCCTGTGCGGGCAGATGCTTATCGGAGAAATACCACGGATGTCCGACGGAGATGACCAGATCAGGGGCTTTTGCGGCGGCATAGCGGGCAATGATGCGCAGCATCTGCAAAATAAGGTCGTTATCGGAATAGAAAAAGTCGTCACCGCGCTCATAGCCTGTCAGTCCGAGTTCTTCCAGTCCCAGAATATCGGCACCGTCTGCGGCGGCCTGATCAATCGCGGCGCAGATATTGGCCAGATTGCGCGGCCAGTCGCCGCCTGTCTGGTTGCAGCTGGCAGAGGCAAGCTTGATCGGAAAGCTGTTCTGGTCAATGCGTTGCGCCATTTTAAACTCTTTCTTTTATCTTTTAACGCCCGAATTTTTTCTGCGTAGGCGGGCGGGGACAAATAGCAGGGCGCGGCTTTTCCGGCAGCAGCTCCGCCGCTTGTTTGATGTCGATCCCCGCTGCGCTGATCTCCTGTTTGGCGGTATTGACGGCATCTTCGGACAAGCCGCGGCTGGCATCCTCCACAAACACAATTTTAACGCCGGGCAGCAGTTCCGCGGCGTCCAGCAGCGAAAACTTCACGCAGACATCTGTGGCAAGCCCGCAAATATGCAGTTCGGTGATGCCCTGTTCCTGCAAATAGTCGGACAGCCCCGTCAGCCTGTCCTGCATATTGTCGCGAAAGGCGGAGTAACTGTCCACGGTTTTATCCGTGCCTTTGGTCTGGATATGGTCGATTTTTTCTTTGTCCAGATCGGGGTGAAATTCCGCACCTTTCGTACCCTGTACACAATGGTCGGGCCAGATGATTTGCGGCTGTCCTGACAGTTCGCCCGTTTCAAAAACTTTTTTCCCCGGATGCTGGGACACAAAACTGCCGTGATCTTGCGGGTGCCAGTCCAGCGATGCGGCGATCAGATCATAGTCGCCTTCGGACATCAGTTTGTTGATGACAGGTACGATCTCTTCACCATTGGGCACGGCAAGATTGCCGCCGGTGCAAAAATCATTTTGTACATCTATCAGTAAAAGCGCTTTTTTTCCCATTATTTTCTACCTTTTGAATTGTCGGGTTTTCGGCAGCGGCGCTTGCGGCGCGGTGCTGCCCGTATTGTCATTTTCAAAGCGTTCGGTATATGCGCCGACACCGCCCTGATTGGATTTTACGGCATGTTCCGCTTCGCAGGCCATGCGCTGGTCAAACAGCTGTTTATCCAGAAAGACCGGAATATGCCCGACTTCCGGCGGCAAATCCTGTTCCAGCGCGGCGATATCCAGTTTCAGTTCTTTTTTGCCGCCTGCTTTGGCCTCTTTCAGCAGGCGCAGCATTTTCTTTTCCAGTAATTCTTCACGCGGGCGGGTCACGGCGCGGACGTTATCGGGCAGCATTTCCAGCTGGTCGCGCAGCGTGTCAGCCAGTGCGGCGAGATCGGTCACCATATGCCCGCTGCCGGGGAAGGATTCCATTTTTGCCGGTTCGTTATACACGTAATTGCCTGATTTATCGAAGACGGGCACAAGTAAATCCTGCGCTTTGCCGGCGGCGGCAGGTTTACCCGTATCGGTGAAATCGCGCAGATTGACGGCCCTGCCTGTCGCATCCAGCCCTTTATCTTCGTCATAAATGACGACATGCGACAATTTACCGTTATCATCGAAAAAGCGGCGGGAATTAATGCGCCCCGGATTGGAGGATTTAACGGGGGCATGGGCGGCGACTTTCATCACCGGCGTCATGGCGGCATCCTCTTCAAAAGCGGCCTCCATATAAACGCTGGCGGCTTTATAGACCAGCCCCAGCGGTGCGACATGCGACCCGCCCGTGCCGATACCCCATGATTTGAAAAACGCGCCGTTTTCACGCATTTCCTTTGCCGAATGTTCCTGAATACCGTCCGCAGCTGCGCAGAAGACGCGGCATTGATCGGCATGTTTCAGGAGTTCCGCATCACTCATGGACGAAACTTTCTCACTATCCAAACCTGTCACAAAGCCTTCTTCCGCAAAGCGGCGCAGCGCGATTTTGGAATATTCCGTGATATCGCCGGAATCAAACCGTACGCCGTAATGTTTGCCCAATCCTTCGGCATGCAGTTCCTTGATGACGGTGATGGCATTTTCCAGACCTTTTAACGGATCGTAAGTATCAACCAGTAAAATGCCGCTTTCGGGATGCGCCAGTGCAAAACTGCGGAAGGCATCCTGCGTCAGTAAATCCTGCAATTCCTCGCTGCGGCCTTCCGCCTGAAGTTTCAGCAGATCTTTCAGCGGCGTTTCGCCGACTTCTTCCTTATGTGTCATCACCCAGGCATGATCCATCGTACCTGCGAAAGCCTGCCCCATTTGTTTGGCGGCGGTTCCGGTTGAGGTGGAGGTATAGCCGCCGATGCCCAGACTGCGGGATGATTCCAGAGCGGCACCGAGGGACGGACCGCGGCGCAAGCCCTGTACGCTGGCCGCGCCTTTCGGGGAGCCGTTTTCCATCTCCACCTCAATGACATCACGCTGGCGTGCGGCATGAGTGGCATAGGCGCTGTGGCCGTTCAGCAAACACAGGGCGACGGATTCCAGCATTTTGACCTGTGCAATCGGCCCTTCAACGCGCAAGACAGGTTCTTGCGGAAAGAAGACGGCACCTTCGGGGGCGGCGTCGATTTTCAGTTTGAAATCCATCTCCTGCAGATAATCCAGGAATTCTTCGGGGAATTGCTGTTTGCCGGAAGGTGTTTTTTGCGTGCGCAGGAAGGCAATATCCTGATCGGTGAAGCCGTTATCCTGCCAGCGATGCACGATATCAATCACGCCTTCCAGCCCTGCGGCGACGGTATAGCCGCCGTTCAAGGCTTCTTTGCGGCCGAACATATAGAAAACGGCATTATTATCGGCACGCCCCTCCAGCCAATAGGCATAGGCCGTGGTGAAATGATATTTATCCGTCATCAGCGGGCTTGTCTGCTCTGTGCTGTAGCTGTCTGCGATAAAACCCATTTGAAAAACTCCTTATAAAATCTTAAATGCCGCGTTTCGGGGCGTTTTGTGCCGCTGTTTTGGCGGTTTTGTGCAATGCCTTGATTTTCTCGGTGATCAGTGCGGCGGTCGACATGATCGTGATCCTTTTGCCGATGGCGGGATATTGCGTCTTCAGCTTTGCCAGTTTTTCCGCAATATCGGGAACGGTATCGGCAATGACCAGACGGTCAATCGTATAGCTGTTGCCCGTTTTCTCGGTCATCAGATGTTCCAGCGCATTGCCGGTGAACAGCCCGTGCGTGATATAACAGACGGCCTCTTTCGCGCCGTTTTGTTTCAGCGTTTTTGCCGCATTGCGCAGCGTGCCGCCGCTATCGGTCATATCATCGATGATGATGCAGCTTTTTCCGGCGACATCGCCTTCGAAACGGTTGATCTTGGTGGCGCTGACGCCGGTATGTTCTTTCCAGATTTTGAACAAGGCGCCTTTATCAGGCAATCCGGCGGCTTTGGCAACGGCGGCGGCGCGCTGCTGGCCGCGGTCATTTGGCTTGTCGGCGCCGTCGGGTGCGCCGAAAACGACGGTCTCCTGTGTGGCTTTGCCTTGCGTCAGCGTTTCGGCTGCAAAAGCGGCACTGCTGAGGAAATGCGCATTTTCTGTGCCGAAAACCTGTTGATAGAAATTTTCCGCCGCTTTGGAATGCAGATCAATTGTGACGATGCCGTCTACACCGGCGGCTTTCAACAATCGGGGAAAGTCTTCACCCGCAACGGAGGTAAAACGTCCGTCAAATTCACGGTCCTGACGCGCGAAGGCGGCAAAAGGCATCACGGCCGTTACCGATTTTGCGCCGTATCTCTTGGCACTGGCGGCCGCCAGCAGCAGCTGCATACAGCTTTCGCTGACCGGTGCGGAGGTGGATTGCACAATCACCACATCCGCATCTTTGATCTTTTTCTGATTGGCGGCATGGTCTTGTTCTGCGCCGAAAAACAACTCGGCAAAGGGCTCGCCGCTGGCAAAGCTGGCAATACTTGCAGGCACGGTCTCAATGCCGTCCGTTTGGCTGCATAAATCCGTCAGCGCCTCTTTCAGCGTTTCCGGCAGGTTATTCCCTGTGACGATCAGCGTTTTTTTTGGCAGTGTTTTTTTCGGCGGCATTATGGCTCTCTTATCTTTGATTCGCGCATGTTTAATTTTGCATAAATTCGCACAGGTGCTGCCACCTGTCAATAGTTTTGTTCAAAAAGAGCATAAGTCGGATAAACCCGCTTGTAAAGCGGAAAAGAAAGGCTTGCGCCCTGTGCAGGGATATAAGGGATTAGGCGTTGCTGCCGCTGTGTTTTTTCAAATAGCGGTTACAGACCGAAGCCATTTCTTTTTTCATGGCCTTGCCTTTCGTGCCGCCGTCACCGGACATTTCTTCGGCAAGAATGGCATGCAGCAATTGTTCATGCGCCATCACAATGGCCAGCACATCGTCATTGAGTGTTTTGGTGGTTTCCAGAAACGTCAGGGTAATATCCGACAAATCACTGACCAGCGGATATTTGAAGACCGTGCCGGTCGATTTCAGATGCATGATCGGCAGGGTGATTTTGTGGTGCTGCTCTGCAGATTCACCGTTATTGTCCTTTGCGGCGCGGAGGGCCTTTTCCAGCTCCTTCAGATAATCCAGAGCCATCGGCACAAAATTGACCGTATTTTCCTCGATGATTTTTTCGGCTTCTTTCAGCTTTTTCGGATCAATTTTTCCGGTGCCGGCTTTGCGTTGTAAAACTTTTGATGCGTTGTAGATTTTGACTTTGACGTCTTCGGAAATGTTGCTCATTTCTCTTCTCCTCCTACATGCCAGGTGTTTTTATCAGGATCAAGTTTTTCGATGTTCCGCTTTTGTCTGCGTTCGGGAGTGTAGCCGGGGGTTTCGCGCCGCCGTCTGTCCGGTCCGACAAAGGTCTCCGTTTCAATGAAATCGCGCGGCTTGTTGATAACATGCGCCAGACGGTTGGCGAGTTCTTTGGCCATAAAGGGTTTGACAAGGAATTCCGTCACACCGGCATCCCGCGCTTCCAGAATACGTTCCGGCAGGGCGTATCCTGTCAGAATGACGACCGGAATCATACGGTTGGACGAGGCCGGATCGCGGCGGATTTTACGGACGAGTTCGATCCCCGTCATTGTTTCCATTTCCCAGTCGGTCAGCACGATATCGGGTTTTTGCGATTGAAACATGCGCCAGGCATCTTCGCCATTCGCCGCCGTATGGATCTCCTGAAATTCCAGCGTATTTAAAACCGCACGGATCAGGCTCAGCATGGCCTTGTTATCCTCGGCGACCAGAATGGACAGATTGTTAAAGCGGAGGGCCATAATATTTCACTATTAAAAACAGGCAATGACGTTACATGCGGAAGCTTGTGCATTGCCTTGATAAATTTTCTTCCGCCCAAGTCTAAACGCTTCACGGCTTTCAGGCAAAGGAGTTTTTTTTGAAAAGGGTGTTTTTGAAAAACGCAAAAGCCGCGATTCTTAGGCCGCGGCTTCAACAACGTATAAAGCTAATTGTTTATAGCTGTTCTTACTTTCTACGGTACATTGCTGCCCGCATTGAGCCGGCCATTGAGTGGCCGCTATTGTTAGACCCGCTGGAGGCTTTACGCGCTTCCAATTGGATCTTTCGGTTCAGCTGTTCTTCCGTAAGTTTGCCACTGGCCATACCAAAGATAATGGCGTTGTTGCTTCCCTCACCGAAAACCAGTTCTTCTTTCTTTTTATCGGCCATGTTCTTATTCCTTTTGTTAGTGTTGAACATTTACCATTTTGTTGAAAAAGGTGAGCGTTATAACGCCTGTTATAAAACAGGGCTAAAGAATTGATATAACACGCCTCTCTCAGGACAAAAATTACCATAACGGCAAGGGGGGAGTCAATGAAATTATCACAAAAGATAAAAAAATAATCACATTGATAAAGATTGCCGTGCCTGTTTTACGACAGAAGAAAAGATAGATGTTTCGGAAGACGGCGGTTTCATTTTATGATGGAATTGTGGCATTGCGTGCCGGTCAAAAGATTTTTCCATCAAGGGTCTGATAATGCTTAATTTTTTAAGGGAAAAACTGCATCTGGATGTGGCGGCGGCGCTTGATTTCGAGCAGGTTTTGTTTCCTCCGCCTGCGGAAGAGATATTCACGGGCGGTATTATCCATCCGTCAGTCTATATCTGGGATGCGTGGATGTTTGCCGAAGGGCGGGAATGGAATCTCTATACGCTGGCCTCGCCGCGTGCGCTTTATGTTGATCTGGGGCTGGATCTGGCTGTTTTTCGTGATCATTTGCCGCATCACTGGCGGCGATTCGTCTCGGATGATGCCGGAAAAACATGGCGTGATGACGGCGCGGTGATGATGCCGCGTCTGGAAACGGATTACTTTGATTCCCGTTCGATCTGGACGGGATCGGTTTTGAAACATGACGGTTGTTATCTGGCCGGATATACCGGCATCCGCAATACGGGTGATGATAGCCGTCCGAAACTGCAGGCGCTGGGGCTGGCTGTTTCGGATGACAAGCGCGATTTCCGGCCGCTGACCGAAGAGCCGCTATCCTGCCCTTTGCGTGATTATGAAGCAATCAGGGATATGAGCTATTATCTGGGACCGCGCGATACGCTGGGCAATAATGACGGCGAGGAAGGCGGGCCTATTCTGGCATGGCGCGACCCCTGGCTGGTGAAAGACAGAAACGGCACGGTGCATATGCTTTGGGGTGCGAAAAGCACGTTCGCCGGCAGACAGGAACCTGTGGTCGGTCACGGTGTTTTGGAAAATCTTTCCGGCACGCCGCGTTTAAAACTGCTTTCCCCGATTTTTCTTCCCGATGCGGAAAATTTCACGCAGATCGAAGTGCCGCAAATCCGTTATAATGAACGGCACGGGCTTTACGTGATGATGATTTCGACCACAAATAAAACACCGGACAGACCGCCGCAGGAGTATCTTTTTACATTACGGTTCTATGTTTCCGAGCGCCTGAACGGCGGCTGGCGGCCTGTGCGTGTCCGCGATATTACGGCAGAAAAACGCTATCCCGGCATTTTCTTTGGCCTGCGGGAGCGGGAAGACGGAAAAATCTGCGCCTTTTATAATATCCCCTTTGGTGACAATTGCGCCGAAAACCTGCGTCACAGCCTTCCGGCAGGGCTGGAGGAAACCGCATTGTTCTGATGTTAAGCAAGTCTTCAGCTTTATCGGTTAAATTTTTTAAAAATAATTTCAAAGGATATCCCCCGCCTGCGCGTCATAAGGGGTAAGAGCGACATTTTTTGTATATTTTAAGGAGCATCAAAATGCTGAACAAACACGGTCTGACAGCGGCTTTTGCAGTGGTTTTTACGGCGGTATCGCTGTTTTTTGCGGGAGGGGCTTTTGCCTATACGTCAAAGGATTTAAAAGCGGGCGACCGCTATTATCAGGAAAAATCCTACCGTTTGTCAGCGACGGCTTTTGAGAAATTGTTATCCGAAAAAACGGACAATAAACACCTCGCCCGCGAGGTATTGTTCAAATATTCCGACAGTATTCTGCGCGGCAAGGACGAGGCAAAGCGCGAACAGGCGGAGAAAAATCTGAAAGAGCTGGCGGAGAGTAAGGATAAGGACCGCTGGCGGGCAGAGGCCGCAGGGGCATTGGCGGAACATTATTTCGCGCGTGACCGCTGGGGACATGCACAGGACATCCAGACCATGCTGGAGGATGCGCGCGAATACTGGGCGGGCTCCGATGATGTGACACTGGCGCGCGAGAAATTTATCGCGCTCAGCTTTTTGCTGGCCGATCATGTGACAGGCTGGCGCGGTTGGTACAATCCGCAAATCCGTGCCGTGAGCATTTCCGGCGGTAAAATCAAAGCGCCGGATGGCGGTTCAACGATGACGCAGCTTTACGAAGAGATTCTGAAAGTCGCCAAATCCGACGAAGATAAGGCGCGTGCCTATTACGGGCTGGCTTTGTCCCTGCGTTACAGCCTCGGCAATGACGAGGACGGTATCAAAAAAATCGTCAAGGCATTTGAAAAGATCACGGAAGACTTTCCGCGGACGGAATGGGCGGATGATGCATGGAACCAGCTGGGACAGTTCCATGAAGGTTCCAACCGCTTTCCGGAAGCCGTCAAAGCCTATAAGGGGTTGCTGGAAACATTTAAACGCGGGGAATCGCAATTTGTTGATGATGCCCGCCGCCGGATTGAATATATCACCGCTCCCAATCTGTCGATGAGCGTCGGCAACAGCTTTACCCCCGGCAGCCAGATCCGCTTCAATATCAGCTGGCGCAATATGGATCAGGCCCGTTTCACGCTTTATAAACTCGATCTTGTTGCCGCGCTGGGGCAACGCGGTGCAAATGCGTCGGATATGACCCATTATCAGGGGCTGCTGCGCGAATTGGTGGAGCGCACGCAGCGCTACCGGTCTTTGCCCGTTGCGGCGGATTGGACGGCAAAGCTGAAAAATGACGGCAAACATATGCATCACAGCAGTAATCAGGGCATGGCGGCATGGCGCAGCAAAAATCCCGACAAACCGGATGAAAAGCTTGGCGTTTTGCCTGCGGGTGCCTATCTGCTGATGGTCGCGGGTGCAAATGGTCAGAAAGCTTATGATCTGGTGCTGGTCAGTGATCTGGCGCTGGTTAGTAAACTGTCCCGCGATACGGCGCTGTTTATGGTGGCGGATGCCAAAACCGGCAAACCCGCAGCAAATGCGCTGGTGCGCTATGTGTATTCCTGGGTGAATACAAACGGCAGCACCCAGTGGGAAGTGGCGCAAGGCAAAACCGGCGCGGACGGCCTGCTGGCGGCAGAGCTGAAATATACGCGTGACCAACAGCCTTACTATCACAATCACAATATGTTTGCGGCGGTTTCGGCAGCAGGCGGGCTACAAGCCTTTGTGCAGAACAATTACTATAACAATTACCACAATAATAAAGGTGAATGGTGGACCTATGCCTTTACCGACCGTCCGGCATACCGCCCCAATGAACAGGTCGGTTTTAAAGGTGTTGTCCGTATTCCCGAAAACGGTATTTTCATCAATCCCGCCGGCATGAAAATCCGCGCGTTTATCTATGATGCCCGCGGCAATAAGGCTTATGAGAAAGAACATGTGCTGAATGAATTCGGCGGCTTTGACGATACGCTGGAGCTGGATGAAAAAGCGGTTCTGGGCGAATACAGCTTGCAAATCCATAACGTCCAAACGGGATCGCATATTTCGACGGCGCCGCTCTTCCGTCTGGAAGAATATAAACTGCCGGAATTTCTGGTCAGTGTTGCACCGAAGCTGGAAGACGGCAAAGACCCCGTTTTCCGTCTGGGCGACAAGCTGGAAATGGATATTGATGCCAAATATTATTTTGGCGGCGCGGTTGCCAATGCCGAGGTGGAATATCTGGTTTACCGGCAGAATTACGTCCATAACTATCAGCCGCCGCGTCCCTATCCGTGGTATTATCGTGAAGAGCAGGGCGCTTATCGCGGGCGGCATCATTACCGGCATATGCCCTATCAGGATAGCGGGCAGCTGATCACGCAGCAGAAAATCAAAACCGATGAAAAAGGCAAGGCAAGCTTTACCATCGAAACCGATAAAGACTCCGCCTCTGATCTGCAATACCGGATCGAAGTGCGGGTGGTGGATCAAAGCCGCCGTGAAATCCGCGCGACCAGCAATGTCAAAGTCACGAAAACGGCGTTTTTTGCCTATGCCGAGCCGGAGCGCAGCCTTTATCGCCCCGGCGATAAAGTAACGGTTAAAATCAAGACCATGACGGCGAATGACAAGCCGGTTTCCGTTGAGGGGACGGTCAGTGTCGCGCAGCAAAGCTGGCGTGAGCCCGTGCTGAAAAAAGGTAGAGATGAAGTTCTGACACCGGGCGGCTATGCGGAACAGGCCGTCTTGAAAAAATTTGTCAAAAGTGATGAAAATGGCGAAGCGAAATTCACTTTCGAGCCGATGGCCAACGGCTATTACGCCGTCACCTTTACCGGATACGACAATGGCAAGGAAGTAACGAGCCAGGCGCATGTCTTTGTGTCTGATCAAAAGGCAACGGATATCGGCTACCGCTATGGCGGTTTGCAAATTATCACCGAAAAGGACACTTATAATGTCGGTGAAACCGCGCGGGCGATGATCGTCTCCGACCGTCCGGATACATGGGTGCTGTTTACGCAGGAAAGTGACGGGCTGTTCGGTTATGAACTGCTTTATATGAAAGGCCCTGTGCGTCTGGTGGAAATTCCGGTCACGCAGCATTTCGTGCCGAATGTCAATTTACATGCGGCATCGCTGGATCAGTTTCAGTTGAAACAGGTGATGGAGGAAGTCATCGTGCCGCCGGAAGGCAAATTCCTGAACGTAAAAATCACATCAGATAAAGAGGTTTATCAACCGCAGGAAGACGGCGTGTTTGATGTGACGGTGACCGATCAGGACGGCAAGCCTGTCACGGGTGAAGTCGCGCTGGGGCTGGTCGATGCCTCTGTCTATTACATCCAGAAAGACTATGCGAAAGATATTCGCGAGTATTTCTATGGCGATAAGCGTCTGCAATCGGTGGCGATGCAGGCCAGTTTCTATCAGCGCAGCTTTGTGCATCTGGTGCATGATGCGAAAAACAAAATACTGGTCGATAAAAAAGACCAGTACCGCAGCGATAAGGATGCCCGCGAGGCGGAATACGGACAGGCTGTCGGCAATATGGCGGCGGATTCTGTACGCGCCAAGAAAAGCGCACCGATGGAAAGCAATATGGCACGTCAGGAAATGGCGGCCCCCTCCGCGATGGCGGAAGGCTTGTCGATGGCGGATGAAGAATCCAAAGAAATGGACGGCGCAGGCCGCCGTGCCAATGAAAAAGCCATTGGCGGTAAGGGCGGGATGGATGATGCCGGCGGTGAGGAGGAACGGGTGCGCGATGATTTCCGTTCGACCGTGATATGGCTGCCCGGCGTCAAAACCGACCGCAACGGGCATGCGCGTATCAAGGCGAAATTCCCGGATTCCCTGACAACATGGCGTATGACGGCACGGGCAGTGACAAAAGACACCTCTGTCGGTAATGTCACGCATGAGGTTCGCTCGAACAAGCAGTTGATGGTGCGTCTGCAGGCGCCGCGCTTCTTTACGGCGCGGGACAAGGTTGTGTTGTCGGCTTTGATCGATAATATTTCCGACAAGCCGCTGACGCTGACGCCGCAGATTAAAACCGAAGGGCTGACCATTACGGGGCTTTACCGTGATGGTCAATTCGTGAAGGGCGAAATCGGCCCTGTCACGGTTCCGGCAGGCGGTCAGCAGCGTGCCCAATGGGTTGCCTATGCCGCGGAAGAAGGCGAGGCGATTGTCACGGTCAGTGCGAAAAGCGGCAATCTCTCCGATGCGATGCGTAAAAGCTTCCCCGTTATTCCGCACGGGATTGAAAAATTCATTGCTCAAAGCGCGGTGCTGAAAGGCAAAGGCGCGGATGAAGGTATCGGGCAGCGTCTGACCTTTACACTGCCGAAAGAACGCATTAAGGAAGCGACGGCACTGCAATTGACGCTGTCGCCGTCGCTGGCGGGTAATATGCTCGATGCATTGCCTTATCTGGCGGAATACCCCTATGGCTGTGTGGAGCAGACGATGAGCCGTTTCCTGCCTGCCGTGATTGTGCGCAGCACGATGACGCAGCTGGGACTGTCAAAAACGGATGTGAATAATTACATCAATAATGTGCTGACGCCGCGCGGCGATCCCGCACATCCGCAGCGCCGCAATGATGCAACAGTGGCAAAACTGGATAATATGGTGGAAACCGGTTTGGCACGGCTTTACGACTTCCAGCACAGCAATGGCGGCTGGGGCTGGTGGAAGGAAAGCAGTACCGACCGCTTTATGACCGCCTATGTATTGTGGGGGCTGTCGCTGGCGCGTGAGGCCGGTGTGGATGTCCGCGCCGATGTGATCGAAAAGGCAAAGCGCTATATGCAGCTTGAGCTGGTGAAGGATGAGGATGCGCCGGATAATCTGGCCTGGTCGCTGCATGCGCTGGCTTATGCCGGATCAAAAAGCAATTTCGAGGAGAAACAACGCGGCAGATTGTGGGAAATGCGCGATAAGCTCAACCCTTATACCCGTGCCTTGTTTGCCGTTTCCGAACAGAAACGCGGCGATATGCAGCGTGCCGCAGTGCTGGGGCGCAATATCGTCAACGGCGTCATGGAAGACAAGGAAAACGGCACCGCACGCTGGGGCGAAAGCGGCATTCATTACCGCTGGAGCGATGGCGGCGTGGAATCCACGGCCTTTGTCATCAAGGCGCTGTCTGCCTTGGATAAGGATAGTAAATATCTGGAACCTGCCGTGAAATGGCTTAGCCTGAACCGCCGCGGCGGACGCTGGAAAAACACCCGCGATACGGCAATCGCTGTGCTGGGGCTGGCGGAATATTTGAAAATGACGCAGGAACTGTCGCCCGATTACATCTATCAGGTGAAGCTGAACGGCAAAATTGTCAAAGAAGGCCGCGTCACAGCGCAGAATGTCTTTACTTTTGACCGTATCGTTAATCTGTCGGCGGATGTGCTGAAAGACGGCGATAACACGGTCGAGATTGCGATAAAAGGGAAAGGCGCGCTGTATATGGCGGGCTATCTGACCTATTTCACGCTGGAAGAGCCGATCACCAAAGCCGGAAACGAGATCTTCGTTGACCGTCAATACGAGATCAAATCGGTCAAGGAAACGCTGATGAAAGGTCTGAAAGAAGACTGGAAACCGCTGAATGATAATGACACGGTGGAAAGCGGCGACCGCATCCGTGTCAGTATCACAATGGAGGCCAAAAACCATTATGAGTATCTGATTTCGGAGGATTTCAAACCGGCCGGGCTTGAGACTGTTGCGCTGACCAGCGGTGCAGGATCAGCCGTCAAACTGGATGCCGAGGGGCGTGAAACAGGTGAAACCGTGCCGCTTTATCAGGAATTCCGCGATCAGAAGGCCGTGTTCTTCATCGATAAACTGAAACAGGGTAAATATATCATCCGCTATGAGCTGCGCGCCGAAGTGCCGGGGCAGTTCCATGCGATGCCGAACCAGTCGCATGCGATGTATGTGCCGGAAATCCGCGCCAATAGCGATGAAATGCGGATTCAGATAAAGGATTGATAAAAAAGGCATAAACCCGCCATCTATTGACATAATCATGTATCAGGTTTAGGATGTTTCCTTGAATATCTGAAAAGAATGAATAGAAGGATGTGTCAAAGATGGCGGGTGATGATTATGGCGGCAAACCGCAGCCTGTACGGGATGCGCTTGCGGTTCTGGAGGAAATGGCCGGAAAAACCGCAAAGGCGGATTATGCCGCGCTTGCAAAAACTCTGCCCGGATTTGCCATGCAGCTTGCCGGAAACGGGCAGGCCGTTGATTGCGACATTCTAAGAAGCTATGCGGAACAAGGTGCTGAGACCGTGCTGCGCGAAATGCGCATCTTAAAAACGGCGACAGCTGCAAAACAAAAAACAGCCAAAACATATGAAGACGTGCTTGCCGTTCTGGAGACGCGTTACGTTTCGCCGCTGGAAGAAGCGCTGGATGCGCGAAACAGCGAAGAATTCAAACAGGCTCTGGAACGCGGGCATTGGGAGCCGGAGGATTTTTTCCGCGCCATTCAAAAATCCTGCGAGAAAAACCGTTTTGCCGAATTGGCCATGATGACGGACGGATTTGTCCTGTGGCTGACGGAATTCACCAATCACTGCGATTATAAAGCCGGTTACTATCCGGGCCATGCCCATGCGGCTTTGATCCATGCACTGGCCGACAGGGGCGATCCCGCCGATGAAAACCGCATCCGTAAACTGACGGCGAATTTGCTGGAAATTGTACAGAAGCCGTTTGAAAAAACGCTGCCCGCCTATGAAGAAAGCTATACGGATATTCTGCGGCAGGTGGCGGATGATGACCGCTTTCTGGAACGATATGGAAGCAGCCTGATGATCGGCGCGGCGAAAGACGGTTATGCCTCGGCTTTGACTTGGCTTGCGGAACGCCATCCTGACAGCGAGGCAATAAATGTTATTACAGAGCCGCATGTGTTCGGCGAAATCTGTGAGGCGGGGCATAAAAATATTGCCGCTTTTCTGGATGAAAAATCCGTTCCCTATTCCGTAACGGCGGCACGGGCGGAATTTATGATGCCGCTGTACCGCGCCGTTGCGCATGGCGCTGTGGAGCTTCTCGATTACTGGCGGCAAACGCAGCCTGAAAATCTGAAACCCGGTCTGCTGTTACAAGGTTTTGTGACGGCGGCGTCAAACGGGCAGGTCGGGATGCTGGATTATATCACCACGCATTTCCCCGATATTGTGACGCAAGAGGTTCTGTATACGGCTCTAGCAACCGCGGATGAGGAAGGTGAACTGGCAGCATGGCGCTTTTTGGTTTCAAAAGGGGCTGTTGCAGATTACGAGGGCAGTTATTTTTTTGAAAAAGCGGCCACGGAAGGCGATCTTGATCTGATGAAGGAAATGCGAGCCGCAGGGCTTGATCCGGCGCAGAATAACGGCGAGGCTTTGGTGCTGGCGGCGGCAAACGGACAGTATGAAATTGTGGAATATTTGCTGGATCAGGGCGTGTCGCCGCGTGCACAGGGGCTGACAAAGACCAATGACAGCGGCGAGGCGTTGGCACAGGCCTGCGAAAATGGACATTACGAAGTGGCAAAACTGCTGCTGGAGCGCGGGGCAGATCCGGAGGATCAGTTCGGCAATGCGATGATGAATGCGTGTTTGAAAGGCCATACAAATATCATAGGGCTGCTGGCGCAATATGGTGCGGATCTGCGCGTACAGGGCAGCGAGAACATCAGTTTTGCCGTTGGACGCGAAAACGGCTGGAAAACCGTTAAATATCTGAAAGAGGAGATGGGACTGGAAATACCCTTTTCCGAAATTGAGCCGAAAATCGCAATGTATAAAGGTTATAACACGCTGCTTTATTATCAGGAGATTGGGGAAATTCCTCCTGATATCGAACAAAATTACGCAAATAAATTGGGGCATGTCAAAGCATGGCGGCGCGCTTTTGGCACATTGCCGCCCGAAGGGATGGAAGGAAGACCCGTCAAAGGCCTGAAACCCGATGCCTTTCAGACGGCGCAGGATATTTTAAAAAGCGAGGGTTATGAGGGCAAAACAGCCAATGAATATGCCTATGCGGCGGCGCTGTTATTCGGCACGAATGACCGCATGTTGCAATATCTTGAAAAATGGGGCGCGCATGGCAAACAGCCTTTCCACGATGTCGTGCACAAAATACGGATGCCTGTGGCCGAAATACGGCATCACCGGCAACAAATCGGTAATATGATTTTTACGCGCAAGGAAGTTGTGGAGGAGGAAGCGCCTTTTGATGTCAAATCATGGGGCGATGCCGTGTTGCAACACGGGCCGGAAATGGCAAAGCTGGTTGTTTATGCGGGAAAAATGAAACAGCCTGCCCGCACCGATGACGGCAATATGTATTCGCTGAACAAAACCCGGGCAAAAGTTGCGGAATTTATGTATTCGCGCGGTACGGAGTTTCCGGATCTGGCGCATATGTGCATGAAATATCAATGGCATGAACAGCATTTCCAGACAGCGGTGAAACTGGTTGAAGCCTTTAAAGAAAAATACGGCGCCAAAGACGGCCGTAAGCCGAAAAATATCCCCGATATCACGCTGGACGGAGAAAAATTCGGTATGAAAGGCTACAGCTTTGGTAAGCTGCCGGACGGCGATGTGCGGGGCTTGTTTCTTGGCGAGATTACCGATAACTGCCAGCATCTGGCCGAGGCGGGGGCGAAATGCGCAACGCATGGTTATCTCTCTCCGCAGGGCGGCTTTTACGTGCTGGAGGATGAGAAAAAAAACATCGTGGCGCAAAGCTGGGCGTGGCGCGGGCAGAACGGCGAATTGGTGCTGGATTCGCTGGAATCGCTGGGCGATCGCGTCGCTCCTAAACAATGGGAAAATATTTGCAAGAGTTTCGCCAAAGAAGCCGCGAAAAAACGGAAAGATATCCAATCCGTCATGGTCGGTAAAAGCGGTGAAACGCCGCAGATGGCCTTTAATGATGCGGCATTGCCAGCCGTTCCTGTCGATTATCAAGGCTACCGCGATTCAAACAGGCAGTACCAGATATGGCAGCGGCGCGCCGGATGCGGGAAATAGACAAGGATATAATAGGAAAGACAATAAAAAGTGCCGGATATGACGATCCGGCACTTTTTTTGACTTGTGCTCTCGATTTAATTCTTAACGGCGTTTGCCGAAACGTGCGCCATAGGCGGTTTTGGCGTAAGCCATGTTGTTTTTCGCAACCTCATATCCGTATTGTGCGCCGTCACCTGTCAGCATGGACATGGCGGCAAGCGTGTAAGCTGCGGTCTCTTCCGCCGCTTTTCCGGCTTTGGACGCGACTTTTGAAAAAGACGTCGCCATATAATCAAAGGAATGTTGCCCGGCTTGATAGCCGTGGGCATAACCGTCACCTGTCAGCATCGACATTGATCCGCAGGCATGTGCAAAAACTTCACGGAGTGCGTTTTTCATTGTTCTATAAACCCCTATCACCCTTATTAAAAAGTAACCTATTACCAACCTTAACTGTTTGTTAATAATATCAGGGCTTATGATTTATGTCAAATAATAATTGAGGTATGGAGGTAAATGGCTGATAAGATGTGCTTTATTTTTTCGCTGTGACGGCAATCTCAAGCATGACCTCAGCGGCAATGATGGACGAATCAGCCCAGTCACCGCGTCCCAGATCAAAATCCAGCCTGTTAAATGTGGTTTGCGCCGTCATATGCGCGGTCTCGCCGTCCAGTTTCAGGTGGAAGGGCAGATCGAAAGCTTTGCTGACATTGCGAATACGCAGCTCTCCTTTGCACAGGTAATCCCCCGCGGCGGCATCGCCGGAGACAAGGCTGAAATCGCGGCAGCTATAAGTGACGGCGGGGTATTTTTCGGCCTCGAACCAGTCAGGGCCTTTCAGCGTATCGTCACGTTTCTCGTAATCCGAATTCAGCCCGCTGAGCGGTACGGTGACAGTGACGCTGCTTTGCGCAAGCATATCGGGGGCAAAAGCGATGGCGGCGGTAAAATTTTCCATCTTGCCGTTAATCTCTGCGCCCATCTGTTTGGCATGGAAGATAATGTGGCTGTCCTCCGGCTGCAGCTGCCATTGCGGCGGCTCAAGAACCGCGACAAGAGCGGCGGCGGGGACAGGCAGGGCGGTTGCGGCCAGAAGAACCGCCAGAAAAGCAATGCGGCGCATGGGATTTACTCTCCTTTGATCATGCGGATCAATGTACGGTCTTTTTTCTTGAAATGGTGCAGAAAAGCCGCGCCGGCATGGGCGGCAATCAGTCCCATGAAGCCATAGGCGACCAGTTCATGGGTTTCTTCGGCCAGTTCATGCAGGGCTTTGCTTGGCTCCACCAGATTCGGCAGGGTGAAAAACCCGAAAACACTGACGGGATATCCTGCGGCGGACGACATCAGCCAGCCCGAAAGCGGCATAAGAAACAGACACAGATACAGCAAGCCGTGAACGGTGCGTGCCGCCAGTTTTTCCCAGGGTTTTTCCAGCCCCAGCATGTCCGGTGCGGTGTTGGAGACTGTCCAGATCAGGCGCAGCACCGCCAGTGCCAGTATTGTGATACCGACGGATTTATGCAACCCGTAAAGTTTCAGAATATCGGGGGTGATTTTTTGATCTTCCATATAAAGCCCGACGGCAAGCATTCCTGCAACGGCAAGAAAAATAAACCAATGCAGAAAGCGGCTGGCCCATCCGTAGCTTGTTTTTGTGTTTTTCAGTGCCATGGGTAACTATTTTTTCTCGCCTTGGGCGGTCATTGTGCCGGAAATTTCTTTAAAACCTTCAATCTCGATACGGATTTCAACCTCGTCACCGACATTGGGCAATCCGTAATTCATGCCGAAATCAGAGCGTTTCAGTGTGCCTGTGGCGGAAAAGCCGGAGACAAGACGCGGCGCCATCGGATGTTTGCCTGTACCGACCAGCGTGACATTCAGCTCAACCGGTTTTGTCACGCCCAGCAGGGTCAAATCACCTTTCAGCACAGCCGTCTTCTCGCCTGTTTTGACAACTTCGGTCGATTTGAAATGCATATCGGGGAATTTTTCGACATTAAAGAAATCCTCATTCTTCATATGCGCGTCCCAGCGGTCATCCTGCATGGCAAGGCTGGCGGTTTTGATGGTGACATCCACTGCGGAGCTTTCAGGCGCATCGGGGTCGAAAGTGTAAAAGCCGTCAAAGTCAAGAAAACGGCCTGTGGAATTTGAAAAGCCGAGATGATTGACGAAAAACATGATGGATGAATGGGTCTTATCGAATTCATAGCGCACCGGATCAGCAGCAACAGCCGGTTTGGTGACGCCGAAAAACAACATCACGGCCAGAGTAAAAGCAAAAATACGCATATCAGACACATCCTCCATTTTATTTGGGTTAGCTGGTAACGGTTACATCATCCCGCTTCTCTTTTTTGCTGTCAAATGAATTCACTCGCGTTATGCTGTGCAAAGACATGAATATAAAACAGGAGTGATGAAAATGATCCGCCTTTTTCTGGCTGTTGTAACCGGATTGTTCCTGACTTTGCCGCAAACGGCTTTGGCAGAGACGCCTGCGGAGAAAACGATGCCGCAGACCGAAAGCGCATTGGCAGGCAAGATTATCGGCCCCGCCCATGCTATGGCGATGCATGGCACGCCGAAATATCCGGCGGATTTCACGCATTTCGATTACGTCAATCCTGATGCGCCAAAAGGCGGGAAACTTCATATGAATGCTGTGGGCACATTTGATAATCTAAATCCCTTTATTTTACGTGGCATCCCGGCGGCAGGTAGCCAAATGTTGTATCAGACATTGCTGGAAGAATCGCGTGACGAACCCTTTACCGAATACGGCAATCTGGCGGAAAGTTTTGAAATGGCGGAAGACCGTAGCTGGGTGCGTTTCAAACTGCGCAAACAGGCGCGCTGGCATGACGGCAAACCGCTGACGGCAGAAGATGTGAAATGGAGTTTTGAGATTCTGATGGCAAAAGGACACCCGAAATTTAGCGCTTATTATGCGAATGTTTCCAAGGCCGAGGCCGAAAACCCATACAGTATTTTGTTCACTTTTAATGTTGTAGGTAACCGCGAATTGCCACTGATTATCGGACAACTCCCTATTTTGCCCAAACATTACTGGGAGGGTAAGGAATTTGGCAGCACAACCCTTGAGCCGCCGTTGGGCAGTGGGCCGTACAAAATAACCGAGGTTCAGCCGGGGAAGGAAATCACTTATGAGCGTGTGAAAGACTGGTGGGCGAAAGACATTCCCATCAATAAAGGCCGCTACAATTTTGATAAGCTGGTTTTTACCTATTATCGTGACAGGACGGTGGCGCATCAGGCTTTTCTTTCTGGAGAATATGACGCTAAAAATGAAAGTATCGCGCAACTATGGGCAACAGCTTATGATGCACCGCCTGTGAAAGATGGGCGGATTGTCAAACGTGAACAAGCACATGAATTGCCGTCGGGGATGCAGGCTTTTGCTTTTAATATCCGTCGCCCGTTTTTTGCCCAGCGCGCCGTGCGTGAGGCGATTTCCTATGCGTTTGATTTTGAATGGTCAAACAAGCAATTCGCCCATAGCAGTTATCAGCGCACAAAAAGCTTCTTTTCCAATTCGGAACTGGCATCATCAGGGCTGCCGGAAGGCAAGGAACTCGATATTCTGCAGGAATTCCGCGGACAGATTCCCGAGGAAGTCTTTACAAAAGAATATGAGCCGCCGATGACGGATGGTAGTGGTACGAGTGTACGTAGAAATCTGCGGACAGCTGCCGGTATTCTGGAGAAAGCCGGCTGGGTTTTGAATAAGGAAACAGGCATACGCGAAAAAAACGGTGTGTCGCTGCAATTTGAAATATTGCTTGTTCTTCCTGCTTTTGAACGCTGGGTCGGGCCTTTTATTAAGAATTTAGAAAAAATCGGTGTGAAGGCGAAGCTGCGTATTATTACTGATGTCAGTCAGTATCAGGAGCGGGTGGAAAGTTTTGATTTTGATATGCTGGTTCATACATTTGGTCAGTCGTTGTCGCCTGGGAATGAACAGCGTGATTATTGGCATTCGGCAAATGCTGACATAAAAGGCAGCCGCAATATAATCGGGATCAAAAACCCGGTTGTTGATGCGTTGATTGAACAAGTGATTCATGCAGAGAATTATGAAGCACTGGTGGCAGCCACTCATGCTTTGGACCGGGTCTTGCTGTGGAATCATTATGTGGTGCCGCAATGGCATATCGGTTATTTCCGTTTGGCTTATTGGAACAAATTCGGCTTTCCGAAACAGCCATCGAAATATGGAGACGGCATTATTGATACATGGTGGATCGATGCGGAAAAAGCCGCGAAGCTGAAAAACGGTAC
Organism: Pseudomonadota bacterium; assembly: GCA_013285465.1. Classification (NCBI taxonomy): domain Bacteria; kingdom Pseudomonadati; phylum Pseudomonadota; species Pseudomonadota bacterium. The sequence continues at coordinate 2,050,782 of CP053449.1, read as the reverse complement.
AGGGCAGTAACAAAACGTGGCAGGCGAGGTCAAAATCCGCGAGATTGACGAGGCCGGCGTGGCGGATTGTTATAATATCCGCCCTGAAACCCGCGCACGGGAAAGCGGCTATTTCGAACGCTGTTTCACGGAACATCAGAGCGGTCAGCGCAGGCTTTATATCGCGGATTGCGATGGCGTACCCGCGGGCTATGCACATCTGGTTTTTACGCCCAATTACCGCCCGTTCCGCAAAATGAATATTCCCGAAATTCAGGATTTATTCGTCGCGCCGGATTTCCGGCGGCAGGGAATCGGCGCGGCGCTGGTCGCCCATTGCGAAGCGGCGGCAAAATTACGCGGCTATGGCGAAATCGGTATCGGGGTCGGACTGTACCGTGATTATGGTGCGGCGCAGCGTCTTTACGTGCGGCGCGGCTATTTGCCTGACGGGGCGGGTATTGTTTATGAGAATGAACAGGTCACGCCGGGAGAAATGCGTGCGGTAGATGATTTTTTGTGTTTGAAGCTTGTGAAGCGTTTGTCGTAGAGTGTTAAGTGGCAAAGGTAATTTTTTTATCAAGAGGGAAGTAAAGAAGTGATGTCTGAAAATCAGGATTCTTTAAGACGCTATCGCCAGACGCGCATTGTCGCCACACTTGGTCCGGCCAGTGCAAGCAAAGAAATGATCAGTGATCTCTATCACAATGGCGGGGTGGATGTCTTCCGGCTGAATTTCAGCCATGGCGATCATGCCGATCATGCCGAACGCATCCGCATTATTCGTGAACTGGAACAGGAAACAGGCCGCCCGATCGGTGTCTTTGCCGATTTGCAGGGGCCGAAAATCCGTGTCGGCACTTTTAAAGACGGGCCGGTGGCTTTGGAAAAAGGCCATGTGATGCGCTTTGATCTGGATAAAACGCCGGGGGATGCAACACGTGTCTGCCTGCCGCATCCCGATGTGATCGTAGCGCTGGAGGTGGGGGCGCATCTGCTGATTGATGACGGTAAGGTCAAAATGCGCGTTATCAAAAAGGGCAAGGATTTTGTCGAGGCGGAATGTGTTGCGGGGAAAAAGATTTCCGACCGCAAAGGCGTTAATCTGCCCGATGTGATCTTGCAAACCTCGCCTTTGACCCCCAAGGATTTGAAAGACCTTGAAGCCGCGGTCGGTATGGGCGTTGACTGGATTGCGCTGTCTTTTGTGCAGCGTCCCGAAGATGTGGCGGAGGCGCGCAAAGTGCTGAACAAGCGGGCGCAGCTGATTGTGAAGCTGGAAAAACCCTCGGCGCTGCAATATTTGCAGGAACTGGTGGAGATGTCCGATGCCGTGATGCTGGCGCGGGGTGATCTGGGTGTGGAAATTCCGGCGGAGGAAGTGCCCTCGGTTCAGAAGCGCGTCGTGCGTGTGGCGCGTGATGCCGGAAAGCCCGTGATTATTGCGACGCAGATGCTGGAATCGATGATTACCTCCCCGACCCCGACGCGGGCGGAGGCTTCGGATGTGGCCACAGCTATTTACGACGGTGCGGATGCGGTGATGCTGTCGGCGGAAACGGCGGCGGGGGATTATCCGGTCGAAGCAGCGGAAATGATGCGCAAGATTGCCAAATTTGTGGAGCAGGATCCGCTTTACCGCAAAATTATGGATGCGGAACACCCTGATCCTGAGGAAACATCATCGGATGCGATTACCGCCTCTGCCTGCCGGATTGCGGCCTCCATCGGTGCGGCGGCGATTGTCAATTACACGACCAGCGGTTCGACTGCCTTGCGGACGGCGCGGGAAAGACCGCCCGTGCCGATTCTGTGTCTGACGGAATATCTGGATGTGGCGCGGCGCATGTCGCTGTCTTACGGCGTGCATGCCGTTCATACCGAGGATGTCGATAATTTCGCCGATATGGTGGAAAAGGCCATCCGCATGGCAAAGGAACAGGACATCGCCGTTGACGGTCAGCGTCTGGTCATTACCGCAGGTGTGCCGTTCGGGACACCGGGCAGCACCAATATTCTGCGGATTGCCTGGGTAAAATAACCTTCAGCGAAATAAACGGGGTTACTTCGTCTTTTTCTTGGCCGAAGAGAGCTGGCCGATCGCTTCATGCAAATGAATGATGTCTTTGCGGAGTTCACGGATTTCCCGCCGCAATTTGGTGTTTTCATCTTCAACATCTTTTTCCTGCACAATGCTCAAAGCATCGACAATGATACCGATAAACAGGTTCAGAACCGTAAAGCTGGTGACGATGATGAAGGGGATAAAGAAAACCCAGGACCATTTGAAATAAGCCATGGTCGGTTTGGCAACGCCGTCGGGCCAGTTTTCCATGGTAATCAGCTGGAACATGGTAAACATGGAATTCGACAAATCACCGAACAGCTCATGGATAACCGGATCGGGATGCGAACCGAAAATCTGCGTGGCAAGAATGGCCGCCACATAGACGATAACCAGCAGGACGGCGACAACCGATCCCATCCCCGGCAGAGCGTGGAAAAGTGCGGAAACAACCCGCCGCATTTGCGGCACCACGGAAATCAGGCGCAGCAGACGGAAGACCCTGAGTGTCCGGATAACGCTGAAGGCTTCGGTTGCCGGGACAACGGAAATGGCGACGATGATAAAATCGAAAATATTCCAGCCTTCGCGCCAGAAGCTCCAGCGATAGGCGTAAAGTTTCAGCGCAAGCTCGACACAGAATGCCGCAACAATCACATGATCAACCAGCAGGATCGTTCTGTTGTAAAGCGTATCCGTATCCAGAAGATGGCTGGATTCCAGCCCGAGTGTAACGGCGTTTAACAGAATGAGAAAGGTGATGAAGCGCGTGAATTTCGGGTTCTCGACAATCGCGGCAGCTTTGCCGCGAAGTCCCTCAAGTGTCTTGCCTTTTAAATTTGCCGGTCTGACCATATCATCGCTTAACAGGGAAAAAGTTTCTTTCTCATCAGGCATAATGCCTCCTTTCGCATTCAGGAAGTCTATACCTGATTGTACAAATATTTTACGGCAGAAAAAAAGTCAAATATTTTCAGAGCGCTTTTTTGCCGCCGGCACGTGCCGGCGGTTTTGGGTCATTGGCGCTTTTGCCGTTTTTTACCGAAAGCGGTGCGGTCACGTCTTTCAGCCATGCGGCGGCTTCGGGATCGGATTTTTCCAGATGCGGCAGCAGCGTTTCGCGCACTTCCTGATGATAGGCATTCAGCCATTCCAGTTCTTCCGGATATTTGGCGAGAAGTTTTTCATCAATAAGGTTGCGGTCAATCGGTGCCATTGTCAGGGTTTTGAATTTAACAAGATTCTGCCCTTTTGCGTCTTTTCCGGCATCTTCCACCAGTACAAGGCTTTCGATACGAATGCCGTATTCACCTTCTTTATAATAGCCGGGCTCGTTGGAAACGATCATGCCGGGCTGCAGCGGCGTGGTGGCGCGCGGTGAAATGCCTTGCGGGCCTTCATGCACGGACAGATAACTGCCGACGCCGTGACCGGTGCCGTGGGCAAAATTTTCGTTGATGTCTTTCAGGGCGGCACGTGCTTTCGTGTCAAGTTCCTCACCGTTTTTTTCGTCGGGATGGAAAACGGACATGGCCACCTGAATATGGCCGATCAAAACACGCGTGAAGCGGTCTTTCATTTCATCTGTGACGGGACCGACCGCAACCGTGCGGGTGACATCTGTGGTGCCGTCCAGATATTGCGCACCGGAATCAACCAGATAGACAGGGCCTGCATTCAGCGGTTTGTCGCTGTCTTCGGTAACGCGGTAATGTATGACCGCGCCGTTTGATCCGGCGCCGGAAATCGTGTCAAAGCTAAGATCACGGAAGTCTTTGCCGGTTTTGCGGAAATCATAGAGCATATTCGAGGCGCTGAGTTCGCTGTTTTCTTTCACGACGTCAGGTTTTGACAATTGGTGCAGAAAGCGCGTTAAGGCAACGCCGTCACGGATATGGGCGGCGATTGTGCCCGCCTGTTCCACCTTATTCTTCATCGCTTTCGGCAGCTGACAGGGCGAGGGGGCTTCGATAATGTTATTTGTGCCGCTTTGCTTCAGCACCATTTCGACTTTTTTCGGTGACAAATTGGGGTCAATCATCACGGCTTTGCCTTCACGGCCCAGTTTTTCCAGCACATTTGTAAAATCGTCGCGGTCATGGATGCGGACATCTTTGCCGAGATGATCCGCCAGACCTGCGGAAAGCTTGCGCCGGTCAATAAACAGATCAACGCTGCCGTCATTATGCGCAACGGCGAAAGACAGCGGCAGCGGTGTGCAGGGCACGTCGCGTCCGCGAATATTCAGCAACCATGCGATATCTTCCGGCATGGTCAATGCCACGGCATCCGCGCCTTTGGATTTTAATGTCGCAGCGATATCTTTGCGTTTGTCCGCAGAAGCTTTTCCGGCATAGGGCAGGTCATGCGCCACAGTCGGTGAAACCGGTGCGGCAGGGCGGTTTTGCCAGGCCAGATCTACCGGATTTTCAGAGAGCGGAACCAGCTTTCCGCCGGCTTCCGTGACGGCTTTTTCAAGGCGTTCGACATCTTTGACCGTATGCATCCACGGGTCATAGCCGATGGCTTTGCCTTTGGCATGGCCGATCAGCCAGTCTTCCAGATGCGGTTTGCCGTCATCGGTTTTGCCGTGGCTGTCGCGGTGGTCAAAAATTTCCTGCGGCACTTCTTCCTTGGCCTGCAGCGTATAACGTCCATCCGTTAAAAAGACGGCGCTGTCTTCGAGAATCACCGATTGTCCGGCGGAGCCCGTAAAGCCCGTCGACCATTTCAGGCGTTCGGCACTTTTGGGGACATATTCGCCCTGATATTCATCGGCGCGGGGGATAAAAAAGCCGCTGACGCTCTGTTTGGCGAATTCTTTGCGCAGCGAGGCAACGCGCTCGGGAATGCTGCGGCTGTCGCTTTTCAGGGATTTCTTTACATCGCCCTTTAATGCATCCAGCTGCTCTTTCAGCGCGTCATCCGCTTTTTCCGCAACCAGTTTTGTCCAGCCTTGCGGGTCTGTCGGATTTTCCGGCGTGGCAAGAACGGCTTTGACAATGTCGTAAACTTCTTTCACCGTGTAACGGCTATCGGATGCTTTTAAAAGTGTTTCAAGATGCGCGTCGCCCTGATAGGTCATCGTTTTCTCTCTTTTCTTGCGGCGTTTTTATAAATGTTTAAGGATTGCAGTACATAATATAGCAATATTTTCGAAATAACTGCAAAAACTTTCATTTAAGGCGTTTTCAGCAGGCGAAAATTTGTTATCCTGTATGACGGATGCGTAAAAGCACCGACAGGGCAAAACCGAACAACAATAACTGGGCACCGGAAAATTCATGGGTATCTTTGACAATATTTTTAAACCGATCGTCGGCATTCTGCGCCAACCGGTCGAATCTTTCATTCGTCTTGAAACCTCGGATGATGAAACGACAATGGTCGCCAGTGACGGGTCGCTGGTCAGCTATCTGCGCATTGACGGCGCAAGGCAGATTATCGGTGAGGAAGAATATAAAAATATCCTGAACGCCTGTGTCGTGAAACTGGGTGCACGTTTTGACCGTCCCGGTCATGCATTGCAGGTTTATTTCACGCGTAATCCGGAACGTATTCAGGAAGAGATCCGCGGAATATTGCGCCCCAGCCAGATGGCGGCGCGGAATGTCGGTATGGAAATTGATGATATTTTTGACGAGCGCAGCCGCGTTCTGCCGAAATATCTGGCCTCGGAAGAAATTTATTTTGTGCTGTGGACGCGGGCAAGCTCGCTGACCAAAACGGATATGCAGCGTGAAAAAGCGATGGCCAAAGATGTGAAATGGGTTAAAGCCGCCGGGGCGCAATACCCCTTTGCGGCGATCTCCTCCTTAAGAAACCGTCATAAAAGTTATGTCGGCGGTATGTTGACAGCCCTGCAAGAGGTCGGCTTGCAGGCGGCGGAAATGGAAGTCCATGACGCAATGCGCGCCGTGCGTGTCAATCTTTATCAGGCCGGTATGAACAGCCGCTGGAAGCCTTGTCTTCCCGGTGACCGTATTCCGCCGCGTGCGCCGGAATCACGTAAAGACATGTCGGCACTTTTGTGGCCGTCTTTGCCCAAACAGTTGACGTCAACATCGGCGCGGATGATCAATGACCGCATTGTCGAATTCGGGCAATATATCTGGGGCGGTGTCGATATGGTTCTGGCACCGATGGAGCCCGCGCCGTTTCCGCAGCTTTTGAACCGTCTGTCCGAGATGCGTTTCCCGTTCCGTATTTCCTATCTTGTGGAAGGCGGCGGTGCGCAAGGTATGGCGGCGCTTGGTTTTGCCGCGTCTCTGCTGGCGATTACCAATGCCGATAACCATATGATTAAAGATTCAATTGAGGGGCTGACGGAGCTGGCACGGAGTGAGCCGGTTGTGAAAGTCCGTATTTCCTTTGCAACATGGGCGCCGAAAGGCGATATGGATCTGCTGGAGGAACGGCTGTCACTGCTGATTCAGGCGACGGAGAGTTGGGGTTATTGTCAGGTTTCGCAGATTGCCGGTGATCCGCTGGATTGTCTGATGTCCTCGGCGATGGGGATCGCCTGTGCCTCGACGGCGCCTGCGGCTGTTGCGCCGATGTATGAAATTATGAAACTGATGCCGTGGCAGCGTGCGTCCTCACCCTTTGAAACGGGGGCGATTCTTCTGAGAACGCCGGACGGACGTCTCTGGCTTTACCAAACGGGAACGAACGTCACAACGACATGGTTTGACTTGATTTTCGCACAGCCCGGTGGCGGTAAATCGGTTCTGATGAATACGCTGAATCTGGGAACCTGTCTGACGACCGGTATCTCGAACCTGCCTTATGTGGCGGTTATTGATATCGGGCCGTCTTCTGCGGGTCTGATTTCGCTGTTCCGTGATGCTCTGCCGCCGTCGCGCCGTCACGAGGCGGTCTCGTTCCGCTTGCAGATGACGCCCGATTATGCGATCAACCCCTTTGATACAAAGCTTGGTCTGCGTGTGCCGCAGGCCTCCGAGCGGAGCTTCCTTGTGGAAATGCTGTCGCTTCTGTGTACGCCGGCCGGCCACGCCGAGCCTTATGACGGTATTTCCCAGCTGGCAAGCTTTGTCGTGGATGAAATGTTCCGCTTCCGGAATGATAAGGAAACCAATGCGGAGCCGCGCGCCTATCTGCCGCGTGTTGATGCGGCGGTTGACAGTATTTTGATGGAAAATGATATTCAGCCGGAACCCGGTGCTTATTGGTGGGATATCGTGGATACGCTGTTCAAGAAAGGCCTGACTTTCGAGGCCAATCTGGCGCAGCGTAATGCGATGCCGATTCTGCCGGATGCCGTAACGGCCGCACGTCGTCCGCAGATTAGAAACCTGCTGGAGGAAACCTCGATCGGCGCGAGCTCCGAGGGTGTTATCCATGCTTTCGAGCGGATGATTACCTCGGCGGTGCGGGAATTTCCGATTCTTTCTCAGGTGACGAAGTTCTCGCTGGCGGAAAACCGCGTCTGTGCACTGGATTTGGCCGATGTCTGCCCGCAGGGGGATGAAACGGCGGATCGCCAGACAGCTATTATGTACATGTTGGCACGTCACGCGCTGGTGACGCGCTGGTGGGTGAATGAGGAAATTTTGAAAGACATGCCCGAACTCTACCGTCCCTATCATGAAGCCATCATGCGCGATATTGCCGAGACACCGAAACGTCTTTGTTACGATGAGTTTCACCGGACCTCCGGGTCGAAATCGGTGCGTTCGCAGATCGTACGTGACGTGCGTGAGGGGCGTAAACGCGGTATTCAGATTATTCTTGCCTCGCAGCTGCTGGATGACTTTAGCGATGACATGGTCGATCTGGCCACGGGTGTCTGGATTCTGGGTACTGCGGTCAGTGACCGTGCCGTTGATGCCGCGCAGCAGCGCTTTGGTTTGACGGAAACGGCCCGCTGGATTATCCGGAACCGTCTGACAGGTCCGCGTGCCGGTGGTGCGCCTTGTCTGTTGGTTCTTGGTACGACGGATGGCCGTTATGAACAGCATTTGATCAATACGCTGGGGCCGATTGAGCTTTGGGCCTTCTCGACATCTGCCGAGGATGTGGCGATGCGGAACCGTCTGTATTCACGCCTTGGGGCGGCGCAGGCACGGCGTCTTCTGGCGGCGAACTTCCCCGGCGGTTCGGCACGTTCGGAAATCCGCCGCCGCGTTGCGGATCTGGCAGATAAAGGTGATGTCGAAAAAGCATCGGTCAGCGCCGTTATTAACGAGATGGTGACGGATATGATTGATTCCGTCCAAAAAGCCATGCTGGAAAGTCAGGGCGGCATCACGATCAGCGAGCCTGCGAAAAACCCACCCGCCGCAGAAGCAGCGCAAGCTGCACCTGCTGCGGAAGGCGGCGCGGCGCAACCGGCTGCGGAAACACCGCAGGCAGGCGGTGCTGATCCGCTTGGCGGGTTGGATGCGGCTGTTGAAGGCGGTGAAGAACCCGGCGGTGAAGAGCCGCAGGCGTAAACCTTCAGGCTTTAAAACGCGTCAGATCGTCATAGAGATAGGCGCATTCCAGATATTCCTGATCGCCGAATGTCAGCGGGGTGTTTTCTTTAACACAGCGCCCGCCCATGGCTTCATAAAATCTGCGTGCGGGTATGTTCTCCTGCAGAACCCACAGCGCCATGGTTTTCATGTTTTTCTCAAGCAGGTCACGGGCGCAGGCAAGGAACAGCTTTTTGCCGATACCTTTGCGTTTTGCGCTGTCCAGCAGATAAATGGCGGAAATTTCGCCCTCCGGTTCTGTCAGCCCGCCCGACTCACGCCATTTGCCGCAACAGGCAAAGCCGACAATGCTCTGGCCGGGCAGAATGGCGACGTAATGCGGGTGCCCGTGTCCGGTTGCCGCTTTTTCCAATGCGGCGATCCGTCGCGGCAGGTTGCGTTCCAGCGTGATCGCGTTTTTCAGAAAGCTCCGGTCAATCAAATCGTGATAGCTTTCGTGCCATGCGCGGGTATGCACTGTGGCAATCTCTTCGGCGTCCCCGATATCGGCGCTGCGTATGATAACCTCCATGCCTTATCCTTCTATCTTCTTGTACCTGCACTGTCTTTGTCGCATGATATAGATTAGTGAAGTAAATACAGGAAAGCAAAGCCATGAAGATTTTTTTGTTCGCGGCGGAAAGAACAAAAAAGGCGCAGGAAGCAGCTGCGGCTCTAACGAAAGCCTATCAAAAACATATTGTCGGCACGATGGAGGAGGCGGATGTGATTGTGCCGCTGGGCGGTGACGGCACGCTGCTGCATGTTCTGCATGAAGTCATCAAGCTGGGGCATAATACGCCTGTTTTCGGGTTAAACCGTGGCTCCGTCGGTTTTCTTCTGAATGAATACCGCGATACGGGTTTGCTGAAACGCCTTGAAAAGGCGCATCATGTGACATTGCATCCGCTGAAGGCAACGATTAAGACCGTGAAGGGCGAAACCCATGATGCCTGGGGCATTAATGAAGTCTCGCTACTGAGGGAAACGCGGCAGGCGGCAAAAATAAAAATCGTCATTGATAATGTCGTGCGGATGAAACAACTGGTCTGCGACGGGCTGATTGTTTCAACCCCCGCAGGCAGCACCGCTTATAATTTGTCGGCAAACGGTCCGATTATTCCGCTGAATGCCAATATTCTGGCGATGACACCGATCAGCGCCTTCCGCCCGCGCCGCTGGAACGGCGCATTACTGCCTGAAAGCTGTGATATCAAGCTGGAGATTATCAATCCGAAAGACCGCCCTGTCAGCGCGGTTGCGGATTTTACCGAGATCCGTGATGCGGAATCAGTCAGGATCAGGGAAGACCGTAAAGTTTCCCTGACCCTGTTATTTGATCCTGATCTGAATTTGGATGAACGTATTCGTAAAGAACAATTCATGGTCTGGGCTTAAAAAAGCCTAAACCTGTTCTTATTTGTCTTTGCTGTAGCCTTTTGCAGCAGCGTTGCCGACTTTTTTGGCATTCTCAAGCAATCCGCCGAAAAGCTTTTTGCCTTTTTCCGTGGCGCCGTCAACCTGCGTTTTGGCAACCGTGCCGAATTCTTCCGCTGTTTTGGCCAGCTTGTCGACCGTATTGGTGCTGCCGCCGGAAATATCGACCGGTGCCTGCTTGACTTCGGGCACTTCGACTTCACCATGCGAGGTGACAACCGTTTTACCTTTGCCTTTACCTTTTTTCACCATATCAAGAACGCCGCCAAGGCTGGTCGGGATCGTGATATTGCCGTCTTCACCGCGCTGTACGACTTTTTCAGCGATTTTCTTTGATCCTTCTTTCACAACGGCTTTACCGATTTCGTCACCGGCCGTTCTGGAGACCCGTGTGATAGCAGCCATAGCGATCTGTTGTACTGCGAATTTTACCAAGCCCATTTTTTTTACCCTTTTCTCGTGTTTAAAACGTCAAAATTACATTGTTTTCTTGTTGTGCGGACGGCTCATCAGGAACCCGCGGCCGGGTCTGGTGTCTTCCGTTTGTTCGATAACCGCTTCTTGCAGCTTTTCCTTATCCGTTGCCGACAGGTTTGTGTTTTCGACAGCTTCGAAAACTTTGTCCGCTTCTTCCGTTGTGAAGTGGTAGCCTTTTGTCAGGTATTCAACCAGTGCATTGACGGCTTCCGCGTCCTGTGTGCCTGCTTCAAACATTTGCAGAATATCGGATGCTGTATTTTCATACGGCGTATCATTCTGTTCTGTCTTATCCTCTGTTTTCGGCTGTTTTGCGGCACCGAAGATTTCTTTGGCGCGGCCCCAGCCGTTTTTCAAATCGCCAATGGTTTCATTGGCAATTTCCAGCGTCACCTGTCCGGCGTCTTTGGCGACATCGACAACATCTCCGGCAACGGTTCCGACTGTTTCCGCACCTTCTTCAACGCTTTTATGGTTGATGGCTTTTTTGATGTTCTGCCCATGTTCGGACAGGCGCTGTGCCGCTTTTTTGCCTTTTTCCGTCAGGCCGTCAATGCCGCCTGCTTTTTTAAAAGCTTTTTCCGCTGCCGCACCTAATACGAGTTTTACAAACATTTGTTTCTTCCCCTCAATTTTACCTTTGCCGTTTTGCTCTTATCTTTTTGAAAACAGAGCTTTTAAAATCCTTTGCGCACGACTCACCCTTCGTCCTGCGTTAACGTTTCATTAATATATGAAAAATAGCTTATTATGTCAACAGTTTTCTGTCAAATGCATGGTTTTTCTCCGTTATTATTCTTCCACATAGGCGGAAATCCTTTATAATACGGGAAAATGAAAAAATCGGAGTTGTTTTAAAATATGGGAGCCTATGTCCTCCGGCGGCTGTTACTGATGATTCCGACGCTGCTGGGCATCATTTTGCTGAATTTTCTGATTGTGCAGGTCGCGCCCGGCGGCCCTGTGGAACAGATGCTGGCCAAAATTCAGGGCAATGACGTTTCGGCGACCGAACGCTTTTCCGGCGGTGGCGGTGAAGATTTCTCCATGCAGCAGGATTTGCAGCATAAAACGGCAGCAGTCTCGGGCGGAAAAAGCAAATATCGCGGTGCGCAGGGGCTTGATCCCGCCTTTATCAAAGAGCTGGAACGCCAGTTCGGCTTCGATAAACCGGCGGGCGAACGCTTTATGATGATGATCAAAAATTATCTGAAATTCGATTTCGGCACCAGCTATTATCAGGATCGCGCGGTGATTGATCTGGTTAAGGACAAGCTGCCTGTCTCGATTTCCCTCGGCTTGTGGAGCACTTTGATCATTTATCTGATTTCCATTCCGCTGGGTATCAAAAAGGCGGTGCGCGACGGCGAGCGCTTCGATGTCTGGACCAGCGGTGTTATTATTGTCGGCTATGCCATTCCGGGCTTTATGTTTGCGATTTTGCTGATCGTCTTGTTTGCGGGAGGAACCTATTGGGATATTTTCCCCTTGCGCGGGCTGGTCTCCGATAACTGGCATGATCTCAGCTGGCCGAAACGCATTCTGGATTATTTCTGGCATCTGGCTCTACCGATTGCCGCTTTGGTTATCAGCGGTTTTGCCAGCCTGACGATTTTGACCAAAAACTCTTTTCTGGACGAGCTGAATAAACAATATGTGCTGACGGCGCGGTCAAAAGGTCTGGTGGAAAAACGTATCCTGTATAAACATGTGTTCCGCAATGCCATGCTGATTGTGATTGCCGGATTTCCGGCGGCTTTGATGAGTATCTTTCTGACAGGATCACTGCTGATCGAAACGATTTTCTCGCTGGACGGGCTGGGGCTGCTCGGTTTTGAATCGGCGTTGAACCGTGATTATCCGGTGATGTTCGCGACATTGTATATTTTCACATTGCTGGGACTTGTCATCAAGCTGGTCAGCGATCTGACGCTGACATGGGTTGACCCGCGTATTGATTTCAACGCGCTGGAGGGCAGATAGAGATGATCCTGTCGCCCATTGCAAAGCGCCGCCTGCACCAGTTCCGCCGCAACCGCCGCGGTTACTGGTCGTTGATGCTGTTTCTGCTGCTGCTGGTGCTGAGCCTGTTTGCCGAATTCATCGCCAATGACAAGCCGCTTTTGGTGCGTTATGACGGGCAGTTTTATACGCCGGTTTTTGTTTCCTATGCCGAAACGACCTTCGGCGGAGAGTTTGAAACAACAGCGGATTACCGCGACCCCTATGTGCGTGATCTGATTAATGAAAAAGGCTGGATGGTCTGGCCACTGATCCGTTATTCCTATGCGACGATCAATTATAATCTCGACCGGCCCGCCCCGTCACCGCCGACGACAGAAAACTGGCTTGGCACCGATGATCAGGGCAGGGATGTGACGGCAAGACTGATTTACGGGTTTCGTATTTCGGTGTTGTTCGGCCTGTGTCTGACCCTGCTGGGCAGCCTGATCGGCGTGACGGTCGGGGCGATGCAGGGTTATTTCGGCGGCTGGTTTGATCTGTTGTCGCAGCGTTTTATGGAGATATGGTCGGGGATGCCGGTGCTGTTTCTGCTGATTATCATGGCCAGCGTGATCGAACCCGGATTTTTCAGCCTGCTGATTTTGATGCTGCTGTTTTCCTGGATGACATTGGTAGATGTAGTGCGGGCGGAGTTTCTGCGTACCCGCAATCTGGATTATATCCGCGCCGCACAGGCTTTGGGTGTGCCGACCCTTGTCATCATGGTGAAACATGCGCTGCCCAATGCGATGGTGGCGACGCTGAGCCTGATGCCCTTTGTGCTGACAGGGGCGATTACGACCCTGACCAGTCTTGATTTTCTCGGTTTCGGTCTGCCGCCGGGATCGCCGTCTTTGGGCGAGCTTTTATCGCAGGGGAAAAACAATCTGCAGGCGCCGTGGCTGGGAATTACTGCCTTTATGTCATTGGCTGTGATGCTGAGTTTGCTGACATTCGTCGGGGAGGCCGTGCGTGACGCCTTTGACCCGCGTAAAATTTTCGTCCAGAAGGGCGTGGAAGAAAACGCCGTTGCTGAAATGGCGCAAAGCAAGGAAAAGGATGCGTAGATGACACTCCTGACTGTAAAAGATTTATCCGTGACGTTCCGCGTGCCTGACCAGCAATCTGTCGCGGCGGTGAAAAAGGTCAGCTTTACGGTTGAAAAAGGCAAAACCACGGCGCTGGTCGGCGAGTCCGGATCGGGAAAATCCGTCACGGCTTTATCCGTTTTGCAATTATTGCCTTATCCGATGGCGTCGCATCCGTCGGGCGAGATCGTCTTTGACGGGCAGAATGTGATCGGCGCCTCAAAATCCGTGCTGCGCAGTATTCGCGGCAACCGTATTTCGATGATCTTTCAGGAACCGATGACGGCGCTGAACCCGCTGCATACGATTGAACGCCAGATTGCCGAGCCGTTATTCCTGCATAAGAAGATGTCGGAGACTGCCGCCCGCGCACGGGTGCAGGAGCTGCTGGAGATGGTCGGATTGTCGCAATTGAAAACCCGTCTGGGCGCATTCCCGCATGAATTATCTGGCGGGCAGCGCCAGCGCGTGATGATTGCAATGGCATTGGCGAATGAGCCGGATATCCTGATTGCGGATGAGCCGACAACGGCGCTGGATGTGACGGTGCAGCTGCAAATTCTGGAACTGCTGCAAAAACTGCAAAAAGAGCTGGATATGGCGATTTTGCTGATTACCCATGATTTGAATGTTGTGCGTAAAATGTCCGACCATGTCTGTGTGATGAACCGCGGCGAGATTGTCGAGCAGGGAGCAACGAAAGCGGTATTTGAAACGCCGGAACATGCCTATACCAAGGCGCTGCTGTCTGCGGAGCCGAAAGGCGCGCCGCCGTCGGTGAATGATAATGCCCGCGTGCTGCTGACGGCGGAGGATGTGAAGGTTTATTTCCCGATTAAAAAAGGCGTGATGCGCCGCACGGTCGATTATGTCCGCGCCGTGGATGGAATTGATATGGTTCTGCGCGAAGGGCAGACGCTTGGTATCGTCGGCGAGTCAGGCTCGGGAAAATCGACTTTGGGTTTTGCCATTTTGCGGCTGCTGCAGGCACAGGGCAAAATCTCTTTTAACGGGCAGGATGTGACGCATCTGAGCCAGAAACAGATGCGCCCGCTGCGTGCCGATATGCAGCTGGTTTTTCAGGACCCTTACGGCGCGCTGTCACCGCGTCTGTCGGTGCGCGGCATTATTGAAGAAGGTCTGCTGGTGCATCAGAAACATCTGTCGCAAAAAGAGCGTGATGACCGTGTTGTGGCGATTTTGGAGGAGGTCGGTCTTGACCCTGAAACGCGCTTCCGTTATCCGCATGAATTTTCCGGCGGGCAGCGGCAACGGATTGCCATTGCGCGAGCGATGATTTTAAATCCGAAACTGGTTGTACTGGACGAGCCGACCTCGGCGCTGGATATGTCGGTACAGGCGCAGATTGTCGAGCTGTTGCGCGACTTGCAGAAACGCCATAATCTGTCCTATATTTTCATCAGCCATGATTTGAAAGTCGTACGCGCGATGTCGCATCATGTACTGGTGATGCAGCACGGGAAAATTGTCGAAATCGGCAGCCGGGAACAGATTTTTGAAAGCCCGGAAACGGAGTACACGAAAGAACTTCTGAAAGCCGCCTTTTTTACCGATGCGCCGAAAGCCGCACCGAAAAAGAAAAACAAAAAATAGAAAACGGATTCCCATGTACCGGTTTTACCGCACAGGAACAAAATTGCTGACGCCTTTTCTGCCCTGGTATCTGACACGCCGGCTGGAAAAGGGCAAAGAGGTCGAAGCCCGTCTGGGTGAGCGTTTCGGCAAGCCGTCGCGTAAACGTCCGCGCGGCAAGCTGATCTGGCTGCACGGTGCCAGTGTGGGCGAAGTCTTGTCGCTGCTGGCATTGATCGAACAGATGCAAAGCCTGTTTCCCAAGGCGCATGTGCTTGTGACCTCCGGTACTGTGACCTCGGCAGAGCTGATGGAAAAACGCCTGCCCAAACGCGCTTTCCATCAATTTATCCCGCTGGACCACCCTGAATATGTTGCGGATTTTCTGGAGCATTGGAAGCCGGATGTCGTGTTATGGGCGGAATCGGAATTATGGCCGAATATGCTGATGGAAATGAAACAGCGCAATATTCCCGCGGCACTGATTAACGGCCGCATGTCCAAACGCTCTTTCCACCGTTGGTCAAAGCTGGGAAGTTTCGGTAAGGATGTGCTGGGCGCTTTCCAGATGTGTCTTGTGCAGAATGAATATGAAGCCGGACATTTCGAAGGGATCGGCGGGCAGAATGTGCGCCCGTCGGGTAATCTGAAATATTCCGCCGCACCGCTCGGCTGTGACGAACGCGATCTGGAAAAACTTCTGGATGCGCTGGAGGAAAGGCCGCATTGGCTGTTTGCCAGCACCCATGAGGGTGAAGAGGAAATCGCGCTGCGTATTCATAAAAAGCTGAAGGAAAACTTTCCCGAAAATGTGACGATTATCGCGCCGCGCCACCCCGACCGCCGCAACGATATTCTGGCGCTCTGTGCGGAGGAGGGGCTGAAAGTTTCGCAGCGCTCGCTCGGTGCCTTGCCGGGACCGGAGGATGATATCCATCTGGTCGATACGATCGGAGAATTGGGGCTTTATTTCAGTGCGATTTCGATGGTTTGTATCGGCGGCTCATTCATTCCGCATGGCGGCCATAACCCGATTGAACCGGGGCGGCTGGAATGCCAGATTCTCTACGGTCCCTATATGCATAATTTCGTCACGATCTGCGAGGATTTTGAAGATGTCAGCGCCGCCCGCCGTCTGGAAGGCGAGGAAGAGCTGTACACGGAAATACGGCATCTGTTCTTAAATCCGGTCGAGGGGCAGAAACTGGCGGATACCGCTTTGCGCCTGACCGAAGCCAAGTCCCATGTCATCATGGATATCTTGAGTGAACTCTATCCGGTGTTCCAGCGTGCCGAACTGATCGAGGTGAAAGAATAACCCCGCCGCCGTTTTAGGCTGCGAGGCATTGTTCCGGCGCGGAAAATTCCAGCTCCAGATCATGGGCGACCTCGGCATGGGTGATTTTGCCGTGGAAGACGTTCAGCCCGTTCAGCAGATGTTTGTTATCCTGCAAGGCTTTTTGCCAGCCTTTATTGGCCAGTTCCAGCGCATAGGGCAGCACGGCGTTGTTCAGTGCCTGCGCTGATGTCAGGGCAACCGCCCCCGGCATATTGGTGACACAGTAATGCAGGATGCCTTCATCCAGATAGGTCGGCTCGTCATGCGTGGTCGGACGGCTGGTTTCCAGACATCCGCCCTGATCAATGGCGATATCGACCACGACCGAATTGGGGCGCATCTGTTTCAGCATGGCACGGGTGACAAGTTTCGGCGCTTTCGCACCGGGAACCAGAACCGAACCGATAACCAGATCGGCATTCACAACACATTGTTCCACCGTATCGGCTGTGGAATACAGCACAGTGGCCTGTGAACCGAACAGATCATCCAGATAGCGGATGCGGTCAAGCGAGCGTTCCAGAATGGTGACATTCGCACCCATGCCGACAGCCATTTTTGCGGCATTTGTTCCGGCGATACCGCCGCCGATAATGGCAACAGAGGCGGGACGCACGCCCGGTACGCCGCCGATCAGAATACCCGCGCCGCCTTGCGTTTTTTGCAGGAAGTAACTGCCGACCTGAATGCTCATCCGTCCTGCAACCTCGCTCATCGGTGCCAGCAGCGGCAAGCCGCCATGCGCGCCGGTGACGGTTTCATAGGCAATGGCGATGGATTTACTGTCAATCAGCCCTTTGGCCTGTACGGGGTCGGCGGCAAGATGCAGATAGGTAAACAGGATTTGCCCTTCACGCAGCATGGCGCATTCCTGCGGCTGCGGCTCTTTGACCTTGATAATCATATCGGCTTTGGCAAAGACGGTTGCCGCATCGGGGGCGATTTCTGCGCCTGCGGCTTTATAATCCTCATCCGTGGCATGGACATTGGCGCCTGCGCCGGTCTGGACCAGAACTTTATGCCCGCTGCGGATAAATTCACGCACCGATGCCGGCAGCAATCCGACGCGGTACTCTTGCGTTTTCACTTCCTTGGGTACACCGATCAGCATGGCAATCTCTCCTTTGCGCAAAGATGGTATAAAAGATAAACAAGGTTTAGCCGAAAAATACGGGGAGTGCAATTGTTTTCAGATGGTGAAAAATCAGTGTGTTTCAGCCTAATAAAACTCTGAACAGCACCTTCAGCCATGCAATCAGGCAAAAAAGCATAATGACGGCAAACCACAGAATTAAAAGCCAGTATCCGGCGGGGTTTTTGGCTTTGTCACACAGGCTTTTGCTGTCGGTATGACGGATTTTTCCGGTCTTTAACCCGTCCAGAATAACGCGTCCCAGAAAAAAATATAAACCGCCGAGAAAAAGGGAGATAAGGATGAAGGCCAGAATATTCATTGCTTTTGCAGGAACCTGTTTTTTATGGATTTGAAAATCTGCTATAATGATAGGATAGGACGGAAAAAACTGATAGAGAAAACCTAAAAGCAGGATTGTGCGGCGATGAAATATCTGAAGATGCGCGTTTTAAGTCTGGCGGTTTTGCTGTCTGTGTATTTTTTCTGCGGTTTTGCGTCCCCCGCCTTTGCCGAAGAAGAGATCATCTACAGCATTGAAAAACGTGCCGGAAAGCTCTACAAACCCGGAGCGGACAAACCCTATACCGGGGAATACAGAGTTAATAATGAAGCAACGGGCATAAGCGTTGAAATGCATATCAAGGACGGGGAAATCAACGGTGATTATATCGAACGCTATGCCAATGGTCACAAAAAGATGCAGTCTTACTGGGAAAACGGCGTACAGAACGGTCTGCTGACCTATTGGGATCAGGACGAACATAAGCTGATTGAGTCGGAGATGAAAAACGGTCTGCCGCACGGCACGGAAACAATGTGGAATAATGACGGTAAAAAAATTGCGGAAACACCCTATAAAAACGGCAAACTGGACGGCACGGCGCTGGAATGGCATGTGAACGGCCAAAAACGGCTTGAGGCGGAATTTTCAGAGGGTAAACAGCACGGTAAATTTGTGTCATGGTATCCGAACGGCCAGAAACTGGCTGAAGGGGCTTACCGCAATGATCTGGAACACGGCACACTGACAACATGGGATCCGGCAGGGAATGTCACAAAACAGACGACTTTCATCAACGGCGTGCCGCAGCAGAACTTAAGCCCGCAATAGAAAATCAGTGATTAACGGATTTCTTTTTGGCGCGCGCCGGAACGCGGCGCGGCTCGTATTTTCCCCAGTGCTCCAGTTTTGTCACGCCGATTGCCAGCATCAGCATCAGACCAAAAAATGTGCCGGCACCGGAGAAAAATCCCGCATCACCGGCAGCGGAAAGCTGGCTTTTCATCTCTGAGTCAAGTTTTTGCAGGTCTTTCACCGGATTGTTGGAAAAACCGTCTTTGCCCATCGCCTGCCGCGCCTCATCCAGATAGGCGATTTTATCAACGGAAAGCGGTACGCCGAAATCAGAGGTGGAACCGACTTTTTCTGTGAAAAGATTTGCCAGTTCCACGACTTTATTTTCAGCAATATCTGCTTCGCTGCCTGCCGCACCATGCGTCAGCATATCCATGAGTACGCTTTGTCCCTGAAAAGAAAAATTGCGTTGCATGGTGCCGATTTCGCGGGAGGATTCATTTAGCGCATCACCTGATAAATCACCGGTCAGACTGCCGAGTTCATGTCTCTTTTGGGCGATTTTCAGCGCGGTTTTCCCTTCTTCCAGTGTGGTGATACCGTCCAAGACGTTCTGATAGGCAGCGTCTTGCTGTGCGGTGCCGTCCGTGTCAGGGGAAGCTGTTTGATTGTCAGTGACATTGCTGCCGACAGTGATCCCGCCTCCCAGTGCCACGCCGAGTGCCGTCAAAATAGCGAAAGCGTCACTGCGGAACGGTTTGCCGATATAATGTTTCAGATTAATACGTGTATTTTCATCCGCCATAATATGCCATCCTTATAGCTCATCTATTGTTTAATGATTGATACCCTTGGTCTTTTTCGGGCGGCGGCGTTCAACGCGTTTGCTTTCGAATGACCAGTCTTCAAGCTTGGTGTAGGCGCCGATACTTGCGAATAACAGGGCGATCAGTGTCACGAACCCGCCAAGTACGCCGAGCCCGGCAGGGTCTTCGCTCATACTTTCCATCTTGTCGCTCAGCGTTTGCGCATCAATGACCGGATTGCCGGTAATATCGCCATCCTCCGCCATATCCACACGCGCTTCGTCAAGATAGGCGGCATTATCCGCATCAATTGTCAGACCGGAGCCTTCAATTCCGCCGATTTTATCTTCAAAAACTTTTGCCAGTTCCACGAATTGCTGTTCTGAGATGTCCGCCTCTTGCCCCGGTTCACCGGCATTAAATAAACCGACCAGTGTGCGGTGGCTTTCAAAGGCAAAATCTTCATTCATTTTGCGCAGATTGCGCTCGTCTGCGGCAATGGCATCGCCTGTTAATGTCCCGTCCAGAACGTTCAAATCATGCTGTTTCTGGGCGATTTCAATCTGGGTCTGTTTTAGATCAAGCGCATTAATACTGCCGAGCGCTTCCTGATAGGCGGTTTCCTGCAAAGCGGTTCCGGTTGCGTCCGGCGCGTTATCCAAGGCGGAATGAATGCCGATGCCCGTACCGATGGCACCACCCAGAACCACGACCGCACCCGTTACAAACGCGACGGCATCGTTGCGGAACGGTTTCCCGATATAATGTTTCAGATTGATGAGAGTGTTATCTGTGCTCATCTTTGTTCCGTTTTTTTCAGGTTAGTGGTTCAGGCCTTTTTGTTTCTTCGGGCGGCGTGCCACGCGCTTGTCTTCATAGCTCCAGTCTTGCAGGCGATCCATTCCGGCAAACAGCATCAGAAACATCAAACCGATGCCTGATATCATACCGGCAAAGCCGCCAAGAACTTCCGGATTTTCTGCCGAGGATTTCATGTTGGCGTGAATAACCTGCGCATCCGCAACGGGGTTGCCTGTCAGTTCGCCGTCTTTTGCCGCTTCGATGCGGGCCTCATCCAGATAGGCGGCGTTATCGGCATTCAGTTCCAGACCGAAAGCTTCTGTTGAACCGGCGGTTTTCTCGAAAGCTTGTGCGAGTTCGACAAATTGCGCCTCGGACACATCAGCTTCCGCGCCTTGCGTGCCGTGATTGAAAAGATCAAGCAATGTGCCGTAGCTTTGCAGTGCGAGGTCTTTTTGCATTTGGGCAACGGCATCTGCGGATTCGGTTGCGGCATCACCTGTCAGTGTTCCTTTGAGAACACCGAGCTCATGTTGTTTCTGGGCTATTTCGATTTGCGCCTTCTCAAGGCCGATGGCGCTGATCTCTGCAGAAAGCTCCTGAAAGGCGGTTTCCTGTTGCGCCGTACCGTCCAGATCCGGCGCGGTGTCCAGTACATTGTGCAACCCGACACCAATGCCGGTACCGCCGCCGATACCAAGCGCAATCGCCGTGACAATCGCGAAAGCATCGCTGCGAAACGGTTTCCCGATATAATGTTTCAGATTGATTCTGGTATTCTCCGACATATTTCACACCACCCTTTATAAAAATCGCCATTTTCCGCCTGTATCCGTATAGAGGGAACGGCAGGATAATAGCCCATACCTTAACAAAATATTAAGATTATGTCAATAGATTTATGGATAATGTCAGGATTTTAGATAGATCAGACAAACGCCGGAGAAGATCAGCACCCCGCCTGCGGCCTGCGCCCAGTTCACTTGCGTTTCTTTCAGGAATATCCAGGCAAACAGGCAGGTGAAAATCGGATAGGTAATCTCGATCAGGCTGGCGAGGGTGGCGTTTTTTTCCTGAATACTGGTTAAAATCAGCAGATTTCCACCGATAATCAGCGCGCCCATGAACAGCGTCAGCGCGATCATTTCTTTGCTGGATAAGAATAATTGCAATTGGCCTTTTCCGGCATCCATATAGGCGGTCATGCCAATTAGGAAGGGCAGCATCACGATATTGGAAATCACCATCATAAAGGCGGGCGTCATGCCGATACGCAGCAGTTTTTCCGATATCACATAGCCCAGTCCCCACATAACAGCGGCGGATAAAGCGTAAATAAACCAAAAATGGGCGGTCATCGAAGCGTCTTTCCGTTTTTTTGCAGGGATAGCAGGACAGCTATTGGTAGGATATGCCCAGAATTTCGTAGGCTTTACTGCCTTTTGGTGTTGTCACCTCGACACTGTCGCCGACTCGTTTTCCGATCAGGGCGCGTGACAGCGGCGCGGACAAGGATAGCATATTTTTGTCGATATCGGCTTCGTATTCCCCGACGATTTGATAGGTCAGCTCTTCTTCCGTATCTTCATCAACGACATGGATCGTGGCACTGAATTTCACCGTATCACCGGCGATTTTTTTCGGATCAATGATTTCGGCGCGCGCCATTTTATCTTCCAGATCGGCAATGCGGCCTTCAATAAAACTCTGTTTTTCACGGGCGGAGTGATATTCGGCATTCTCCGATAAATCGCCGTGTTCACGGGCAGCGGAAATCGCCTCGATAATCGCCGGGCGCTCTTCGCTTTTCAGTCTTTTCAGCTCGGCTTCCAGCTGTTGATAGCCTGTGGTGGTAATGGGCATTTTGTCCATTTTTTTAACTCCGGTGTTTTTTTTTTGGAATACGACAATTTCAGGCGGCGACATCGCAGCCGGTATCTTTCTCACGCTTCATATAATCCTGCAGGGGAACGATACCGAATGACTGACCGCTTTTCAGCGCTGAAATCGCTTCGACGGCGGCCCGTGCACCCGAAATCGTCGTGTAATAAGGTATTTTATTATGAAGCGCGCCGCGGCGCAAGTCAAAGCTGTCAGTGACGGCGCGCGGGCCTTGTGTGGTGTTCAGCATCATGCAGATATCGCCGTTGATCATGGCGTCAATCACATGCGGCTGGCCTTCATGGACTTTGTTGATTTTATAGGCTCGCAATCCGGCATCCACCAAAAACTGTGCCGTACCGCCGGTGGCGACAATTTTAAAGCCAAGATCCTGCAATTTTGCCGCCAGCGGCACAATGCGTGACTTATCCTTGTCTTTTACCGAAATAAAGACTGTGCCTTCCAGCGGAATTTTTGATCCTGCGGCAAGGCGTGCTTTGGCAAAAGCCAGCGGGAAGCTGCGGTCGATCCCCATGCTTTCACCGGTTGATTTCATCTCCGGCCCCAGTACAACATCCACACCGGGAAAGCGCGAGAACGGGAAAACAGGTGCTTTGACCGCAACATGTCCTGTCAGCGGCGTGGCGGGCAGGGCACCTTCACGGCGCAGCTTGTCGATTTTTTCTCCCAGCATGATACGGGTGGCCAGCTGCGGCAGCGGCACACCTGTCGCCTTGGCAACAAAAGGTACGGTACGGGAAGCGCGCGGGTTGACCTCCAGCACCAGAATCTCATAAGCGTCCAGATTTGACGGATCACGGCTTTCGCGCACAACGAACTGGATATTCAGCAGCCCTTTGATGTTCAGCGCCTTGGCCAGCGTAATGGTCTGATCCATCAAATCGATCATCACATTTTCCTTCAGGGAATAAGGCGGCAATGCACAGACGCTGTCGCCGGAATGGATGCCGGCTTCTTCAATATGTTCCATGACACCGGCGATATGCACATCCTCGCCATCGCATAAGGCGTCAACATCCACCTCGATCGCATGCTGCATATATTTGTCTATCAGCACGGGGGATTTGCCGGAAATTTCGGCGGCGGCATCAATATATTCTTCGATCTGTCCGGCTTCATAGGCAATGCGCATCCGCTCGCCGCCCAGCACATAGGAGGGGCGGATAATCACCGGATAACCGATCTTCCCGGCAATTGCCAAAGCCTCGTCGCGTGTGGTCGCGGTGCCGTTCGGCGGCTGGCGCAGCCCCGTATCCTGCAGCAGTTTCTGGAATCTTTTGCGGTCTTCGGCAAGGTCGATGACATCAGGCGCCGTGCCCAGTACCGTGACACCGGCCTGTTCCAGCGCTTCGCACAGTTTCAGCGGCGTTTGCCCGCCCAGCTGCACAATCACGCCCAGCACTTCGCCATTCTGCTTTTCACTGTCGATGATATTCATGACATGCTCAAAGCTTAGCGGTTCGAAATACAAACGGTCGGACGTATCGTAATCAGTCGAAACCGTTTCCGGATTGCAATTGACCATGATGCTTTCAATCCCCATTTTTTCCAGCGCATAGGCGGCATGGACACAGCAATAGTCAAATTCAATGCCCTGCCCGATACGGTTGGGACCGCTGCCCAGAATAACGACCTTTTTACGGTCTGTCGGCAGGGCCTCGCATTGCGGTGCGGCAAGTGCTGCCGCAGGGCTGTAGCAGGAATAGAAATAGGCCGTCTGGCTCGGAAATTCGGCGGCGCAAGTATCGACGCGGTGGAAAACAGGCACAATACCGGCCTGTTTGCGTAGCGCCATAATATCCGTTTCGTTTTTACCGGACAGCGTGGCAAGGCGCATATCGGAAAAACCCGCATGTTTCAGCGCATGCCATCCGGCGCGGTCATCCGCCGCAGGCAGACCGTTTGCCCTGATGTTCTGTTCCGTTTTGACAAGCTCTTCGATCTGGCGCAGGAACCAGGGATCAAAACTGCAGGCATCGTGAATATCCGCGACCGAAAAACCGTGACGGAAGGCCTGCGCAATCACCAGCAGACGGTCAGGACGCGGCGTTGATAAGGCGGCAAGAATATGCTGCGGATGCATTTCGCGTGTTTTATCGGGGTTCAAATCCAGATCATCCAGACCTGTCAGTCCGGTTTCCAGCGAGCATAATGCTTTTTGCAGGGATTCGGCAAAACAGCTGCCGATGCCCATGGCTTCACCGACGGATTTCATCGCGGTACTGAGGATGCGCTCGGCACCGGGGAATTTTTCGAAGGCGAAACGCGGAATTTTTGTGACGACATAGTCAATCGACGGTTCGAACGAGGCCGGGGTCACTTCGGTAATGTCGTTTTGCAGCTCGTCCAGCGTATAGCCGACGGCAAGTTTGGCGGCAATGCGGGCAATCGGATAGCCTGTTGCCTTGGAGGCAAGGGCGGAGGAACGGCTGACGCGCGGATTCATCTCGATAATCACCAATTGACCGTCTGCGGGATTGACGGCGAATTGCACATTCGCACCGCCGGTTTCAACGCCGATACCGCGTAGCACATCGATCGAGGCGCGGCGCATGATCTGGTATTCCTTATCCGTCAGCGTCAGGGCAGGGGCGACGGTCACGGAATCGCCGGTATGCACGCCCATCGGATCAATATTTTCGATGGAGCAGATAATCGCGCAATTGTCATTTTTGTCGCGGATGACCTCCATCTCATATTCTTTCCAGCCCAGCACCGATTGTTCAATCAGGATTTCATTAACCGGTGAGGCTTTCAGACCCTGCTGGACGATATACAGATATTCGTCGCGGTTATAGGCAATACCGCCGCCGGTGCCGCCCAGTGTAAAAGAGGGGCGGATAATGGCGGGCAGGCCGACTTTATCTAAGGCCGCCATGGCCTCGTCAAGTCCGCGGGCAATTTCGCTTATCGGGCTGATATATCCCATTTTTTCGATACATTCGCGGAACAGTCTCCGGTCTTCCGCAAGACGGATGGCATCAGGCTGTGCCCCGATCAGGGAAATACCCAGCTTGTCCAATGTGCCGTTATCGTAAAGCTCCAGCGCAGTATTCAGCGCGGTCTGTCCGCCCATGGTCGGCAGCAGCACATCGGGCTTTTCCTTCTCCAGAATGCGGGCAACGATATCGGCGGTAATCGGCTCGATATAGGTGGCATCCGCAAGGGAAGGGTCGGTCATAATGGTGGCGGGATTGGAATTGATCAGAATAACGCGGTAGCCTTCTTCTTTCAGTGCCTTACAGGCCTGTACACCGGAATAATCGAATTCACAGGCCTGACCGATAACGATGGGGCCTGCGCCGATGACGGCGATGGAGGATATATCCTGACGTTTGGGCATGGGGCTCTCCCGCTGATTCACGTGATTCTTCGTGCTCAATATACAGCGGGCGGGCGCTTAAAACAAATTATACCGACTAAGAACCGAGAGAATATTCGAATGCTCATCCGTCCAGGGGGCGGTTTTGAAATCTTCCGGCGGCATAATCAGCCAGCCGTCATTCATCAGCGGCGTCAGATCGACATGCGGCGGTGTCAGAATGACCCAGATGCTGAAGACCTGTAGCGGGTCGGTCACCTGCATCTGATGGATGAATGTGGCGGTCATGCCTGTTTTTGCGGCGGTGGCGGCGATGGCATATTTCAAGTCCAGATAGCGGTTGGAAATATGCAGGGCGATGACGCCGTTTTCCGTCAGGCGGTTTTTATACAGCGCAAAGGCTTCTTCCGTAATCAGATGGACGGGAATGCTGTCGGATGAAAACGCATCCAAAATTATCATGTCATATTTGTCATCTTGGCGTTTTTCCATTTCCAGACGGCCATCGCCGACGACGATGACATCTTTTTCATCGCCGCAATCTTTCAGGTAATCGAAATATTTATTGGCGATATCGACAACGGCGGGATCAATCTCATAGATGGTGTAATGCCTCTCCGGTGCGTGATAACAGCGAATTGTGCCGGCACCAAGGCCGATCAGCCCGACATGTGCGGGTTTATAGGCATCAATCGCCGTCATCAGCGGCCCGTAATAGGAGGTAATCGGCGATGTCTTTAGATCAACATCCAGCTTTTGCAGGCCGTGCAGGGTGGTGCCATGCATGAAAAAGCGGACGGGTTTCGGTTCTTCATCCGGGCCGTTCACAGGGGTCATAATGTCGGCAACCTGCATGACGCCGAAAAAATTACGCTCCAAAGTCAGAATACTCTGCCCTGTTGCGGTGATATTCAGCATAACAAAGAACAACACGGCGGAAACATACAGTCCCAGCTTGGCATGAACATTGACCATCAGGGTAAAGGCCATGACAAGGAAGTAAACCTGAAACAGTGAACCGCCTTCCTGTGAGGCCAGCGAAAAGTTGAAAAAGTCGAAATGCAGTCCGGCAACATACAGGAACATCAGCACCAGACCGCCGGTAAAGAAAGCCATGTCCGAATTGGCGACTTTTGTTCTGAAATAAGGGTTCATCGCACAGGAGGCAATGGCAACCAGCGGATATTCCAGAATGTCGTTGAAGATGACCGGTGACAGAAAGGCGTTAAAGCTGCCGCCCAATGCGCCGCCGAGGGCAAGGAAGAAATAGAACTGCGTCAGATGTTTGCTATGCGGACGGTTTTCCGCCAGATAAGTGTGCAGACCCAGCGCAATCAGGAAGAAGGAGACGAGGCTGACAATAACCCCGTTCCATGACGCGGTAATCAATTGCAGTTCCGGGAATTTGACGGAAAGCAGCACAATCGCGCAGACGGCAATCGCATGTGAGCTGTAGAGTGTTTCGCGCGCTATAATTTTTTTGCGGGAAAAAGCCATAATATGGGTGATGAGATAAATACCCAGCGGCAGCACCCATAGCAGCGGCGCGGAGACCACATCCATGGTGATATGCATGGTCGTGCCCATCAACAGGCTGGAGGGGAAAAAGGCCAGCATCAGCCATGTGGTGCGCTGATGCCATGTGATCTCCTCATCATCGGCTTTTGCTGCGGCCTGAACTTTTTTCTCGGCCGTTTTTTCTTCTTTGCGGTTGGTAAAGCTTAGACAGACCAAACACATAATAATCAACCCGCCATAGAGAATCTGCCAATAGGCACTCTGATCCTGCAGGGCAAAAAGCGGTTCGACCATCAAAGGATAGGATAACAGCCCGATCAGACTGCCGGCATTGCTGGCGGCGTAAAGGAAATAGGGATCCTGCGCGTCTTTATGGCTGGTCGCGGTAAAGAGCCGTTGCAGGGTCGATGATACGGTGGATAAGGCGGTAAAAGGCAAACCGATAGCAAAGAGCAAAACGGTGAAAATTGTGCCGGGGGCAATACCGCCGGTTTCAAGAATGGAGGCATAATCGGCGATGCGTACGGGTAGGAAAATAAAACCAAGCCCGAGCAACCCGACCAGCAGCAGCGTATGGGTGCGGATGTGAAAGCGCGACATCATCCAGGCCAGCATATAGCCCATTAGCAGGGCGATCTGGAAAAACGCCATGGCGACAATCCAGCTGGCGGGCGTGCCGCCTGCCAGCGGCAGCAGCATCTTGCCGACCATCGGCTGCACGGCGAACATCAGCGAGGCGGATAAAAACAGTGAAACCGCGAAAACAAGCAGTGTCAGACTGTGGGAATGACAACAGGATTTTGCTTTTTCGGAGGCCTGACCTGCCGCTAAATTTGCCGCAGCGCCTTTGTTTTTACGGTTGCCGCTTTGCGCTTTTGATGCCATTTATCTTCCCCGTTGGTCGTTATAGGCGAAATTTTTTACTGTCAAAACAGTATTTTGACATTCTAAACGCTCTGACCGTGAACACAAATGTTTTTACAGGAGGGAGAGAATATTCGAGTAATCATCCGTCCATGAGCGCGGGGCGTTTTCCTGCGGCGTCAGCAGTTTCCAGCCTTTTTGCAGCAGCGGCGCAGCATCTCCGTCCTGCGGTATCAGCACCACCCATTGGCTTGCGACCTGAAAATTTTCGCTGTCGGCGGGCTGAGAATAATACAGCGTTTTTAAACCTGTCCGGGCGGCGATAACCGGAATAAGCGGCTTAAAATCAAGATAGCGGTTAGAGATATGGACGGCGATGACACCGTTTTTTGTCAATCTTCTGCGGTAAAGTGCGAAGGCTTCTTCCGTGATCAGATGGACGGGAACATTATCGGAGGTGAAGGCATCCATGATAATCATGTCATAGCGGTCATCAACGCGCTTTTGCATTTCCAGACGACCGTCGCCGATAATAATCCTGTCTTTATCCGTGCTGCAGTCATTCAGGTAATCGAAATATTGGGCGGCAATCACAACGACATCCGGATCAATTTCATACATGGTGTAGTATCTGCCCGGGGCGTCATAACAGCGTATTGTGCCTGCACCCAGTCCCAGCAAGGCGACATGACGGGGATGAAACGCATCAATGGCGGTCGTCAGCGGCCCGTAATAGGAGATAGCCGGTGCGTTGCGCTGGTCGCTTATCTCCAGCCGTTGCAGCCCGTGCAGTGTGGTGCCGTGCATGAAATGACGCAGTATGACCGGTGCTTGTTCCGCACCGCGCGGGACGGGCTTATCATAGATGCGGGCAATGCCGAAAAAGTTGCGGAACTCTTGCAGTGTTTTAACGGGCATGGTCAGTTGCGTGATAAACATGATAGCCAGACAGCCAAGCATCGCGGTTTTCGGGTGATGGCCGATGATGAGTGCGAGAATAAAGATCAGCAGTAAATGCCGGAAATTACCGGTCAGATGCCCCGTGAAGTGCATCACGGCCCATGATCCCATTATGTGCAGCCCCAGCAGAACACATCCGGCAATAATCACTTTGCTGTTTTTCCGGCCGCTGTCGAAAAAGGGGTTCATCATACAGGACAATAGGGCGATCAGTGGAAATTCAAGGACGCTGTTAAAAATAAGCGGGGCGATAAAAGCGTTAAAACTGCCGCCCAGTGCGCCGCCGAGAGCAAGGAAGAAATAGAACTGCGTCAGATGTTTGCTGTGCGGGCGGCTTGCCGCCAGACGCGTGTGCAAAGCCAGTGCGATCAGAAAAAAAGCCCCCAGTACCAAAGCTGCTGTTGTCCAGCTGGGTGGAACAAGGCGCATTTTGGTGCTGAGCATGATAATCATGACAACGGCAACGGGATGCGCCATATGCAGGAAATTTTCCGGTATCAAGCGGCGTTTTGCAAAGGCCATAATATGGGTGATCAGATAAATGCCCAGCGGCAGCACCCATAGCAACGGGGCAGAGACCATATCGGTGGTGATATGCATGGTCGTGCCCATCAACAGGCTGGAGGGGAAAAAGGCCAGCATCAGCCATGTTGTGCGTTGATGCCATGTAACCTCTTCATCATCGGCTGTTTCTGCGGCTCTGTTTTTTTTCTCTACCACGGCTTCTTCTTTACTGTCGGCAAAATGCAGGCAGATCAGACACATGATGATCAATCCGCCATACAAAATCCGCCAATACGCGCTTTGATCATGCAAAGTAAACAGCGGTTCGATCAGGAGCGGATAGGAGAGCAGCCCGATCAGGCTGCCGGCATTGCTGGCGGCGTAAAGGAAATAAGGGTCTTGCGCATCTTTATGTGCGGTCGCGGTGAATAAGCGCTGCAGGGTTGAGGACACGGTGGATAGCGCCGTAAAGGGCAGACCGACGGCAAAGAGCAGTACGACAAAAACTGTGTTGGGGGCGATGCCGCCCTGCTCAAGAATGCCCGCATAATCGGCGATGCTGACGGGCAAGGAAATAAAAGCGAGTCCGAGCAACCCGACCAGCAGCAGCGTATGGGTGCGGATGTGAAAGCGCGACATCATCCATGCCAGCATATAGCCCATTAACAGAGCGATCTGGAAAAACGCCATGGCGACGATCCAGCTGGCGGGCGTACCGCCTGCCAACGGCAGCAGCATCTTGCCGACCATCGGCTGCACGGCGAACATCAGCGAGGCGGATAAAAACAGTGAAACCGCGAAAACAAGCAGTGTCAGGTGATGCGGCAGCGTGGTTTTGCTGCTCAGGCGGCCTGCGTCTGCTTGCGGCGGCATGCAATCTGCTCCAGAAAACGGTCAAATAAATAGCTGCTGTCCTGCGGGCCGGGAGAGGCCTCAGGGTGATATTGTACGGAGAAAACCCGGCCATCATCATGCGACAGCCCTTCATTCGTGCCATCGAACAGACTGATATGGCTTTCCGTTGTGCCTGCCGCCAGCGTTTCTGACAATACGCAAAAACCGTGATTCTGGCTGGTGATTTCGACTTGGCCGGTTTCAAGATTTTTGACCGGATGGTTGCCGCCGCGGTGACCGAAGGGCATTTTTGTTGTTGTCGCGCCCAGCGCAATCGCCAGAATCTGGTGCCCCAGACAGATACCGAAAACAGGCAGTCCGGTCTGCAGCAGTTTTTCGACCACTGGTGCGGCATATGTGCCGGTCGCGGCAGGGTCACCGGGGCCGTTTGACAGTAAAACACCGTCAGGGTTCAATCCGCTGATCTCGTCGAAAGAGGCATTGGCCGGAACGACGGTAATTTTTGCGCCGCGTGCGGCAATTTCACGCAGGATATTGCGTTTGACCCCGTAATCCACCACCACGATATGCGGCGCATCATCGGGGATTTCTGCCGTATCATAGGTGTCTGTTTCCGGGTTCCAGAAACCTTCCGTCCATTGATAGGCTTTGCCGCAGGTGACGGTTGCGGCTAAATCCTGCCCGGCCATTTGCGGCATGGTTTTGAAATGTTTTTGCAGTTCCGTCAAGGCGGGGCGTTCGGTCTTCGCATAGAAGATCAGCGCATTCTGTGCGCCGGCATCACGGATATGGCGGACAAGGGCGCGGGTGTCGATATGCGCAATCCCGCCGGCGCCTTGCGCGGCCAGCCATGTATCGAAATCCTCACTGCTGCGCCAGTTGGAGGGCGGGGTCGGCAGTTCCGCTGCAACCATGCCGGCGGCAAAAACTTTCGCTGATTCATAATCACAAAGATTGCTGCCGGTATTGCCGATATGCGGGAAGGTAAAGGTTACGAGCTGCCCCGTATAGGACGGGTCGGTCATAATTTCCTGATAACCGGTCATGGAAGTGTTGAAACAGATTTCTCCGCTGCTTAATCCTTCGCGTCCAAAGCCGCGGCCAAAAAAAATGCCGCCGTCTTCCAGCAGCAGCACGGCATTTGCGCTGTCGGGCCATTCGGTATTCTGCGGCTTTATGGTATCATTCATTGTTTCTGCTTGTCTTATCTGTATAATATCGCGTATAACGCACCCGCTGGCTGTTTAAAAATTCATAAAGGAAATCAGGGGCAATGTTAAGGGAAAAATTACGAGAACGCTTGAAGGAGTCCATGCTGGCGAAGGAAGAAATTTCCGTCGCGACGATCCGCCTGATTATGGCATCGCTGAAAGACCGCGATATTGCGGCGCGCAGCAAAGGCAATGCCGACGGCATCTCCGATGATGAAATTTTGTCGATGATGCAAAGCATGATCAAACAGCGCAGGGAATCCGCCTCCATGTATGAACGCGGCGGCCGCGAAGAGCTGGCGGCACGGGAATTGGCGGAAATCACGGTCATCGAATCATTTATGCCGCGCCAGATGAGCGAAGCGGAAACCGCTGATGCCATTCAGGCAACGATCAAAGAACTGGATGCGGCCAGCCTGAAAGATATGGGACGTGTGATGGCGCGCATGAAGGAATTATATGCCGGACAAATGGATTTCGGCCATGCCAGCGCCGTTGTCAAAGACAAGCTGATGGGCAGCCAGGGCTAAGCGTTTGAAAGCGCTGGCGGATGCGAACTCTGCTTGCTTTTTTTGCAAAATGGAAGTACAGTTTTTGCACTATGTCATACCCGAAACCGTTCCTTGATGAGATTCGCGCACGAGTCCCCCTTTCCGACGTTGTCGGGAAACGCGTGCGCCTGCAGCGTGCCGGTCACGAATTCAAGGGATGCTGCCCGTTTCACAAGGAAAAAACCCCGTCTTTTACCCTGAATGACCAAAAAGGCTTTTATCACTGCTTTGGCTGCGGTGCGCATGGCGATGTCATCAATTTCCTGATGGAAAATGACCGCCAATCCTTTCCCGAAGCGGTCGAAACGCTGGCGGGGCTGGCAGGGCTGGAAGTGCCGAAACCGACACCCGAACAGCAGCAGCGCTACGAAAAACAGGATCAGTCACTGGTTATTCTGGATGCGGCGGCAAAATACTTTACCGAACAGCTTTACCGCGCTGAAAACCATCTGGCGCTCTCCTATATGCAGAACCGCGGTCTGTCCTCTGCCGTGTTGAAAAGATTCCGCGTCGGCTATGCGCCGGCGGAGGGGGATAAATTCATCACGGCGATGACGGCGCAGGGCTATAAGCTTCCCGAAATGGAAAAGCTTGGGCTGGTGCGTAAAAGCCGTAAAAATGACGGCAGCTATTACCCGTTTTTCCGTGAGCGCATTATCTTTCCCGTTGCGGATGCACGCGGCCGTGTTGTGGCCTTTGGCGGGCGTGTTTTGCCGGAACATTACGGCGGTCCTTCCGCTGCGGGCGGAAAAACGCCGCCGAAATACCTGAATTCTCCCGACCATGATTTATTTCACAAGGGGCGGATGCTCTACGGTCTGATCGGTGATGTACGCAAAGCGGCCGCCTCAGGGCAGCCGCTGGCCATTGTCGAAGGTTATATGGATGTGATTTCGCTGGCGCAATACGGCTATCAGGCCGCCGTTGCGCCGCTGGGAACGGCACTGACGGAAACGCAGGTCGAGGAAGCGTGGAAAATGATCCATGTCGACGGTATGAAAGCGCCTGTTCTGTGTTTTGACGGTGACGAAGCCGGACGCCGCGCCGCCAGCCGCTCTTTGGAGCGCGTCTTGCCGATTTTAAAACCCGATCACTCGGTGCGTTTCGTCTTTCTGCCGGAAGGGCATGATCCCGATACGCTGGTGCAGGAAAAAGGCCGCGCGGGTTTCGAAGCCTTTCTGAACAATCCCGTCAATCTGTTCGATATGATGTGGGAAGAGGAAACGCAGCGCCGCAACCTGACAACGCCGGAGGCGGCGGCAGGGTTTAAAAATGCGCTGCTGACCCGTGCCAAACAGATTGCCGACCGTGATATTCAATCGCTGTTTGTGCGGCAGGTGGAAAAAAATTTCCGCGATCTGTTTTATCAGAATACGCAAAACGGGCGGAATTTCGGCAAACAAGGCAAGACATGGAACGGTAAAAACGGCCAATTCTCCCATCAGGGCGGAAAAAAGAACCGCTTTGCGAAGAATGACGGCAGCATACGCCCGCTTTATATGCCGGTGCGCCGTGCGCCCGAGGCCGCACGTGTCCGCGAACAAATTCTGGTCGTCACCTTGCTGAATTATCCGGAGCTGTTTGAGGAATTCGGCGAGATTTTCGGCATGTTGCCTGCCAAAACGCAGGAATTCGAGGCATTGCGCCATGATATTGTTGATCTGCTCTCCGGCGATCCTGAAATGGACGGTACGGCTTTGCAGCAGGCGCTGGCGGCGCGCGGTCACAGCGCTTTGCTGCGCAAGGTTCTGGATGACAGCATCTATCTGCATGCGGGTTTTGCCCGCCCCGGTCAGGATCTGAATGCGGTGCGCGAGGGCTGGCAGGATACGCTCAGTTTCATGCAGCAGCAGGGGTAATTTTTCTCGCCGGAGCGCGTTCCCGGTGTTTTTGTTCTACCTCATTAAAAACATTGCCAAAACATATGATCGTTGCTAAATTGCTACATTAGCGGAATGTTTAAGTGTGGCTTTGCGAAATCATATGAAATATCAGGCAGTTGATATCAGAGAAGAAAAGCCCAAACACCGGGACAGGACAGATACAAGATAGGATTTTTAGAATTTGCGGTTTTGGACTTTCCGAAAACCGCATCTTTTACTATTGTGACCGAACAACAAAGATTAGATTGCGCACGGGGATGGCTTGATGATGGCGAGTAAAAAAGAAAATCAGGAAGTAGATAACGAACAGGATAAAGACGACGAGATCGGCAGCGGTGCG
The DNA here is from genome assembly GCA_013285465.1 of Pseudomonadota bacterium. Classification (NCBI taxonomy): domain Bacteria; kingdom Pseudomonadati; phylum Pseudomonadota; species Pseudomonadota bacterium. The sequence continues at coordinate 2,016,597 of CP053449.1, read as the reverse complement.
CTGGCGAAAGTCGTCAAGGCGATGGTGAAACGCGGGAAAGAACGCGGTTATATTACCTATGACGAGCTGAACAAGGCGCTGCCCTCGGGCAATTACGCGTCCGAGCAGATTGATGAAACCATGGCGCTTTTGACCGATATGGGGATCAATCTGGTCGAAGATGAATCCGATCTGGAAGAAGAAGATTCCAGCACCAATGTCTCGGACAGCGATATCGGTCGTACCGATGATCCGGTTAGAATTTACCTGCGCGAAATGGGCAGCGTCGGATTGCTGTCGCGCGAAGGCGAGATCGCCATTGCCAAACGGATCGAAGCCGGACGCGATATGATGATCGGCGGTATCTGTGAAAGCCCGATGACTATTCAGGCCATTCTGGAATGGCACCGTGCCTTGGAAAAAGAGGAAATTCTGCTGCGCGAGATTATTGATCTTGAAGCAACCTATGGCGCGGAAAATGCCGTTGATGACGATGAGTCCGATAAAGATAAAAAAGACCGTGACGATAAAAGCAAAGCCAAAGGCAAGGGTAAAGAGGAAGAGAAATCCGACGACGGGGATGAGGACGAAGAAGACGGCGATGAAAGCAATATGTCGCTCAGCGCAATGGAAGAGGAGCTTCGGCCGCAGGTCATTGTTAATTTTAAAAAGATTAACCGCATCTATAAAAAACTGAGCAAAATTCAGGAAGACCGGATGGGGCTGTCGCAAAAAGGCAGCAAAATTCCGGAAAAACTGGATAATGAATACAAAAAATACCGCAAACAGATTATCGAGGCGCTGGATTCCGTCCAGTTGAACCCTGCACGTTCGGAACAGCTGATTAACCAGCTTTACGGCGTCAATAAACGCCTGATGCGTCTGGAAGGCCAGCTTCTGCGCTGGGCCGTTGCCTGCGGTATTCAACGCGAGGACTTTCTTGAGCGTTATTACGGGCAGGAACTGAACCCGCGCTGGCAGAGCAATCTCGGCAAGCTCGAAGATAAGAAATGGGATAAATTTCTTGAACGTCATAAAGACGATATCAAACGCGCCCGCAGCGAGATTCAAACAATTTCCGATCAGGTCGGTCTGCCGATCAAGGAATACCGCCGCATTGTCCAGATGGTGCAAAAAGGCGAGCGCGAGGCCAACCGCGCGAAGAAGGAAATGGTCGAGGCCAACCTGCGTCTTGTGATTTCCATTGCCAAAAAATACACCAATCGCGGCCTGCAATTCCTGGATTTGATTCAGGAGGGGAATATCGGCCTGATGAAAGCGGTGGATAAATTCGAATACCGCCGCGGTTATAAATTTTCGACCTATGCGACATGGTGGATCAGGCAGGCGATTACCCGCTCAATCGCCGATCAGGCGCGGACAATCCGTATCCCCGTGCATATGATTGAAACCATCAATAAAATCGCGCGGACATCGCGCCAGATGATGCATGAAATCGGGCGCGAGCCGACGCCGGAGGAACTTTCCGAACGTCTCGGCATGCCGCTGGAAAAAGTGCGCAAGGTCATGAAAATCTCGAAAGAGCCTGTCTCGCTGGAAACCCCCGTCGGTGACGAGGAAGACAGCCAATTGGGTGATTTTATCGAGGATAAAAACGTCATCCTGCCCGTTGATGCGGCGATCCAGTCGAATTTGCGTGAAACCACAACGCGCGTGCTGGCAACGCTGACACCGCGTGAAGAACGCGTGCTGCGTATGCGTTTCGGTATCGGTATGAATACCGATCACACGCTGGAGGAAGTCGGACAGCAATTCTCGGTCACGCGTGAGCGTATTCGCCAGATTGAGGCGAAAGCCCTGCGCAAACTAAAACACCCCAGCCGCTCACGCCAGCTGCGCAGCTTCCTCGATACCTGATCTTTCAGGAAAAGAGCGTTATGATTTTTTCGGGGCGGCTCAAAAGGCTGCCCCGTTCTTTGTGCGGATTTGACGTATTGTATGGAGAGTTAACAATGAAACGATTGGCATGCTTCATAACTTGCGTGATAGCTGTGATGGTGATTTATTTTTTTGCCACAGGCCAAGCTCAGTCTTCGACCATGACCACGATATACACCTATGAAGGTCGCTGGCGTATTACTGCTTCTCTGCTTACATGGTTTATTGCTTTTTTATCCCCGAGTTATTTCATTTACAGAGTTTGGAAAAAAAGGAAAAGTGTCTATATAGCCATGCTCCAGAGCGCCGCATTGCTGGTTTTTATCCCCCCCGCATTGGGGATTTTTGTGCATGCTACTGTTATTAATCCGATATATGAGTCTTTGCAAGAGCGGTACGTGCAATCCTGTGAAAAGAATAATAAAGGATGTAATGTTCGCTATTATCTTGAGAGATGATTACCGCTGATGGTAGCAGGACGAAGAGCTCAACAGGGAAAAAGAGGAAAAGTGTAAATTAAAAACGTGCTATTCGGCCTCGTTATTCTACGCAGGCTTCGAGCGCGGCGCGGCTTTTTTCGGTTTCGGTGCGGCGGCTTTGGTTTTGGCCTGCGCGGCGGCATCGCTGAAATGTTCGGTCAGGCTTTTTGCCAGTTTTTCGCGCTTATCGGCGCTTTCATGGGCGAAAACGTCTTTTAGGCGGTTTTTCAATTCCGACAGCTTCACGGAGCGGGCTTGTAGCGGCGTTTTGCGGTCATAGCTGATTTCGCAGATATTGCCGTCGGAGAGCAGGCGGCGCAGACCGTTTTGCAGCGGTGCGGATTTTGAAACCGCCAATTCGGGATTATAAGCGACAAAGCTGGTGCTTTTCTTGGTGTCAAAATCAACATGGGTCAGTGACAAAATGCCGTTCGGATAATGGGTGACGGCGGTATTGTCATCCAGCGGTACGGTGATATTGGCAAAAACGCGGTGCGGCATCGTCATCAGTACCTGTGCTTCCCAATCCTGACGGTTCGGGGAGACAGTACCGCCATTATCGTAATTGATGTGGGAGTCCTGATAGCTGAGCAAGCGCAAGCGCGGCAAAGCCTCCTGTTTTAGTTTTTTGCACAGGCGTTTGTCATTTTCCGGCGACGGGTCGGTGTAATCCGCCGACAAATCGCGTTCGCTGACAGGTTTTTTGCCGTTGGTCTGCTTCATGTCATGTTTCTTGCGCAGATCATTGACCCAATCCGTCCAGTAATCCTCCATGGCTTTCACAGCCAGCGCACCGGCGATTAAACCGCCGACCCCGATCAACCCGACGGCGCCGCCGAAAATCGCCCCGGCTGAAGTCACCAGCGTTGCCAGAATCGTAATCCCGAAAGCGCGGTGCTTTTTCTGGTCAAGAAAGGACAAAACCTGTTTTTCGGCAAAATTGCGGGCGCCGCGGACGGAAAATTTCGGCGGCTCCAATTCAGAGAGCATCGGGCGGCCTTTCCACATACGCATGGCGCTTAAATGCCAATAGCGTTTGGCGGCATCCAATGCCTCGCCGAAATCATCGAATTCCTTTTTATAATCCTGCCCGGTGGTAAAGACGCGGTTGCCGATAAAACCGTCGGGGATGCTTTCCTCAATCTCGACAAAGCTGCCGGTTTCATCCCAATCGCCGCGCATATTGGAATAAAGCCGCATGCGCCATTTTTTCTCCGGCGTTTCAAACAGCCCCAGCGCGACTTTGCTGTTGGTCATTTTATAAACGCGCAAAGGCGTGTCGGGCGTGCTGCCGTCCTCTTTCTCTGTCGGCGCGGGGGTCATATCCTCCATCGCCAGATTTAAATCAAACAGCGTATTGCGTTTGAAATTCTGCTCGAACTCCGTCATATCCTGACGGAAACGTGCGCCGTCCACCTGCGCTTCACGCGCGGAAACAACATAGACATCATCGGTGATTTTTCCGGTGGCAGGGTTTTCCGGCAGATGCAATCTGCCGTCCTCACCCCATGCGCCGCGCAGATTTTCGGGATCGGTGGAAAACAGCAGAATGCGGGTCTTGTTTTCCTCATCCGCGGCAAGACGGAAATAACCGATGGCGGTACGGATGACGCCGTCCATAGCCTTTTTGCGCGGGTCTGTTTCGGAAGGGAGTGCGGCGATATATTCCGGCGCGAAATCCAGATCGGCATTGCGCACGATATTGATGAGACGGTCACGCAATGCGGAGGAGCTCTTATCCTTGGGTTCCGCTTCTTTCAGCTCCTGCTGTGTGTCTTTGTTTTCCAGCAGTTTATCGACCATGTTTTTCACTCATTTTATTTGCCCTTAAGTTAACATATTGCTGCTGTTTTGTCAATATTCCGCCGCTCTTTGCAGTGGCGCGATTGTTTGCTAGAGTTGTGCGTGAATTTTCACTATATACCGCTTTTCAAAGGAGAAACGCCATGCAAGCCGCCGAAACACGCAAGGACGAGGTCACTGAAAAACTGCATAATCTGCGCCTGTTCCGGCAGCAATGTTATGTGGGCGGTGCGTGGAAGGATGCGGCGGATGGCAAAACCATCGCGGTTGAAAACCCCGCGACAGGTGAGGTGATCGGGCATGTCCCGTCAATGAGCCGCGTAGAAACCGCAGACTGTATCGCCAAAGCGGCGGTGGCATGGACAGGCTGGCGCGATATGACGAGCCGCGCCCGCGGCGGTATTTTGAAAAAATGGTATCAGCTGATCCTCGATAACGCCGATGATCTGGCTTATATCCTGACGGTCGAACAAGGCAAACCGCTGGCACAGGCGAAAGGCGAGGTGATTAACGGCGCGGGTTTTGTCGAATGGTTTGCCGAGGAAGGCCGCCGCACATATGGTGACGTTATCCCGACCCATGAGGCGAAAACGCGGATTTTGACCTTGAAACAGCCGATCGGCGTCTCGGCAGCGATTACGCCGTGGAATTTCCCGTCTTCGATGATTACGCGCAAGGCCAGTGCGGCGCTGGCGGCAGGCTGTCCCGTCATTGTCAAACCTGCAGAGCTGACACCGTTTTCGGCGCTGGCGCTGGCAGTATTGGCAGAGGAAGCAGGCATTCCGCCCGGCGTGTTCAGCATTATCACAGGCGACCCGCGCGAGATCGGGGCGGAGCTGTGCGAAAACCCGACTGTACGCAAGCTCAGCTTTACAGGCTCGACAGCGGTCGGAAAAATTCTGATGCGCCAATGTGCCGATACGGTGAAAAAACTGTCACTGGAACTTGGCGGCAATGCGCCCTTCATCGTCTTTAATGATGCTGATCTGGATGTGGCTGTCGCAGGGGCGGTTGTGTCGAAATACCGTAACAGCGGTCAGACCTGCATTTGCGCAAACCGTATTTTTGTCGAAGACGGCATCTATGATGCGTTTATGGAGAAATTCCGCGCGGCGGTGGAAAAGATACCAGTCGGCTCCGGTCTGACGGAAGGCAGTGAGCTTGGCCCGATGATTAATGCAGGCGGGCTTGAAAAAACCAAAGAACATATCGCCGATGCGCTGGAAAAAGGCGCGAAGCTGGTCACGGGCGGCAAGCCCCATGATTTGGGCGGGTTGTTTATGCAGCCGACCATTCTGGCGGATGCGACGGATGATATGGCTTGTTTCCGCGAGGAAACTTTCGGCCCGATGGCGCCGGTCTTCCGCTTTAAGGAGGAGGCAGATGTCATTCGCCGCGCCAATGATACCGAATACGGCCTTGCCGCCTATATCTATACGCGTGATCTGGGGCGTTTCTGGCGCGTCTCCGAACAACTGGAATACGGGATGGTCGGTATCAATAGCGGCTTACTTTCGACCGAGCAGGCACCGTTCGGCGGTATCAAGCAATCCGGCATCGGCCGCGAAGGTTCGAAATACGGTATCGAAGATTATCTCGAAATCAAATATCTCTGCGTCGGTGGCTTGTAATTTTTAGGAGACGGTCATGAAGGGTTTTGCTTTTGGCATGGTGTTTGGCGCAGTTCTGGGGGCTGTGCTGACGCTTGTATTGCTACAAAATTTCAGTGCCCCTGTCCCGCAGTCGCAAGACCGTTATTTCGCCACGGCGCCTGACGGGCGCATCATGCAACTTAATCCAAAAGACCAGAATGTGACGGATCCGCAACTTCTGTCATTTTTGTCGGCAGCACTTAGCGAGACTTATACCTTCGGTTTTAATGACTACGCGCAGCGTTTTGAAAAATCTTCTCTCCATTTCACCAAAGAGGGCTGGGAAAGTTTTCAGGCGTTTCTGGCGGAAAGCGGTGTGATGGCACAAGTGGAACAGGCGCGGGAAATTGTTACGACCATCCCTGCCACGTCGCCTGTCATTGTCCAGCGTGGTAGGATGGATGACGGTTATCACTGGGTCGTGGATCAGGAGATGCTGACGACTTTTCAAAGCGGCACGGATAAGCGCGTGGAAACGCACCGCTTTCGTGCGCATCTTGGCTGGATGCCTGACCAGTCTGAAACAGGATATGGTCTGCAGATCAAAAAACTGGAAATTGATCCCCGAAAAAAAACACGCCAGCCGCGCTAACGGATGCTGATACGGGAGAGGTTCGTATGAAATATTTTCTATCAGGTGTATCGCAGGGTATGTTGGCGGGGGCAGTGATCACGGGAATGGTGTTTTTCAGTATTATACGGGCAACATCCCCTACGCCGAAAAGCGTGATTTTTGATGCTGTCATGTTTGAGCCTCACCCTTCTGTTGCTGCCAGTTTTAGCAATGACAATTATACTCAAGAGGAATTGCAGCAATTATGGGGATTGTTTCGGCTGGTCATGAAAGAAATTTCCGGTTGTTCGGACTGTGATGATAAAAAACTGCAGGAAATATCATCATATTTCTCCAAACAAGGCTGGGAGCGTTTTCTGACAAGAAGAGAGGCAGAGCCGCTGCTTATTATGCCTTCTTCATCATGGCCGCAAGTTATATTGTCCCCTGAAGAGGTGGATGGTGTGAAATGCCATGTGTTTATGCTGGATTACAATTCACCGCAACAGAGTAAGGATGAGGCAAAAAATACGCCTAGCTACCGCATTAAACTTTTTTTGCGCTTTGATGCAGCATACGGTAGCTTGCCGCTTATTGAGGATATCCTCTGGGAAAAGGTGCATTATGGACGAAAATAATGCCGTCATGGAGCAGATTACGAAGATGGAAGGGATTCGCCGCAACTTTCGTTTTGCCTTGGGTTTCATACTGGGGATGGTATTGCTGGGGGGCGGTGTTATTTTCGCCAAGCCGCAGATACAGGAAGTCCTAAATATTCAGCAGCCATCAGCGGCTTCCATCAAATATTTTGTGATGGACGATTTGATCTCAAAGGAAATAATACCTGTGAAAGAAACTGGCGGGCTTTAGGCAGGATCGGCATCCAGCTTGCTCAGCTGGCCTTTTTCCGAGAGCAGGATGGCAATCGGACGCGTGGCACGGAATTGCGACAATGTGATGGTAACAATCACCATGATCGGGATGGACAGAAACATGCCCGGAATGCCCCAGATCGTGCCCCATGTCGCCAGCGATGTCAGGATGACAATCGGGCTTAAGTTCAGCGACTGCCCCATCATACGCGGATCAAGAAAGTTGCCGATGGCGATCTGCGTTCCCGTCAAGCCGATGGCAATCACCAGAAACGGCCCGATCGTATCAAACTGCACCAGCGTCAGCAGGGCAGGGAAAATAACGGCAACGATGGATCCCAGCATCGGGATGAAATTCAGGAAAAAGATAATCAATCCCCAGAAATCGGCAAAATCGACTCCGACCCATTTCATGATTCCAAAACTGATCAACCCTGTCAGGGCGCTGACAAAGGTTTTGACGCCCAGATAGGTACGGATTTTGGTGTCGATACTGCGCAGAATGGAACGGATGCGCTTTTCCTGCGCACGGGATGAGGAGATTCCCGCTATTTTCCGGTCAAAGGTACGCTGTTCGTATAATAGAAAAGCGACATAAACAAAAACGACAAAGGCCGTTCCCGCAAGGCCGGTAAAAGTTCCGGCGAGATCACGCAGAATACGTCCGATATCGAAATACCCCGCCATATCCTTGATGCTGAGCGGATTTTCAAGATGCAGCTTCTCAACGGTTTTGGTAAACATCATTTCAAGATTCTGCTGATAATGCGGCGCGCGTTTGACAACATTGTCAATATTGCGGCTGACAAGGCCGGTAATCATGTAAATGGCGAAAATCAGCAGCGCGATGGAGGCGGCATAGCAGATAAAACCGGGCAGTTTCCTGCCGCCGATACGGAAATTCATAATCGGTTTGGCAATCGCATTGATCAGATACCAGATACCGACCGCCATAAACAGCGGCAGAATAATGGTTTTCGCCTTTACCAGCAGATAGACAAACAGCCCCAGCGCTAGAAAGCCGAGCGGAAGCTGGAGCGCTCTTACCGAGACGTTATACTGTTTTTTTGCGCTTGGCGGCACGTTTTGTGTCCTTGCTGTTCTTGTTGTTTTGCGGGGCGGCGGCCGTCAGGAAATAATTGACGGCAATGTCGCGCGGATTTAAGGCAAAGCGGTCTTCCAGCGGATTATAGCTCATGCCCGTGATATCTGTCGCGGAAAAACCGGCTGCGCGCAGATGTCCCGCCAGCTCGGACGGGCGTACGAATTTTTTCCATTGATGCGTGCCGCGCGGAACCCAGCGCAGCAGATATTCGGCGGCAACAATGCCAAGAGCAAAGCTGCGCGGCGTGCGGTTCAGGGTCGAAAAAACAATGATGCCGCCCGGTTTGACCAGTTTTGCCGCTGTTTCAACAAAAAACGGCAGATCCGCGACATGTTCCACAATTTCCAAAGCCAGCACAACATCATAGCGTTTTTTGCCCGTTTTCAGCAGCGCTTCCGCTGTGACGGCTTGATAGGAAAGCTGTTTGGGTGAAAATCCGGTTTCCGCGGCATGTTCCCTGGCGATTGCGATATTTTCCTCCGCAGCGTCAATGCCTGTGACAATCGCGCCCGCGCGTGCCAGCGGCTCACTGACCAGACCGCCGCCGCAGCCGATATCCAGAATATCCAGAGCTTTCAGGGCATCCAGTGATGCGGGGTCGCGGGTAAAATGCGCGCAGATTTGCGTGCGGATATATTGTAGCCGTAGCGGAGAGAGTTTATGCAGCGGCTTGAACGGTCCGTTTTCATCCCACCAGCTATGCGCCTGCGCACCGAAAGAGGCAACTTCTTCGGGATCAACACTTGTTCTTTGTCCGGCGTGATTCGTCATAATTTTTAGGCCGATAAAAATTTCTTCATATCAAAAAACTATAGGATTCAAGGGTTTTTGGCAAAAGTTTTTTGCGATTAATTATTTTTTCATATTCCCGATATAACATAAAACGCAAGACATAAGAACAGGGAATAAAACAGTCACATGATTACGCTTTTCAAACAACACAGCACCAAGCAGCGCAAAACGGAAGATTTATCCGATATGCCGATCCGCAAATTGCAGGACTACGTCAAACGTGAAATCGTTGTTTTGCAAAAGCAATTGCGCAGCGCGCAACAACCGCAAGACAGCAAGGCACAACAGCCTGCAAATGACGGTGATCTGGAAATTTTCGGTTTGATGGCGCTGGAACAGATGTTTTTCGGTTTTCTGCTGGATACGTGTTTCCCGTCTGATACGCTGTCGTCAATGGGCGGGCTTTTGTCGGGCGATACACTGTCATCCATGTTCAGCGGACTTCTGATGATGGGAGAGATGAGTGCAGAGGGGCAGCGGAATTTGCGGACCCCTTTTATTTTGAGCATGTATCCGCAGGGGCGCAAAAATGTGCAGGTGATTGTCGATACGATGAAAGCGGGACCGATGCGCCGTGCCGCACAGCACAGCTTTATGACCGAGCGGGAAGCGCGCCATCAGCTGAGCATTCTGGCGGAAACGCAAAAGACGCTGGACAAGTTGAGCCGCAACAATGTGTCAGGATTGGGTTTTGGTGAAGGGCAGACAATGCATCAAGCCATTCAGCAGGCAGGGCAGATGGTTGCCTATAAGCGTTAATGCCTGCTGCATAAAATAAAAGCGAAAAAACGGGACGATAAAGAAACCCCCGCTTTCCGGTAAGGGAAGCGGGGGTTAAAAATTGCTGTGTTCCCTTATTCGGACACTGTTTTTTCTTTCATGTCTTCCGGCTGAGCTTGCTGTTGCTGTTGTGGCGCATACATGCTCATCAGCATCTGATACACGATATTCATCAGGAAAGGCGAGGTGTTCTGGACAAGAACGCGCACGCCGTCCGGATTGGGGTGCACGCGGTCACTCAGATTATATTCCGGCTTTAAGGCGATGCCGTCGAGAAAGAACGGGTAAAACGGCACATTATAACGCTGTGCCAGAATGGGGTAGATACTGTCGAATTTCTTCGCATAAGCGTCACCAAGATTGCGCGGCGATTTGATCCCCATCAAGACGGGTTGTATGCGCTGGGATTGTAAAAGTTTGATGACTTTCTCGATGGCGGCATAGGCACCGCCGGGCTCAAGCCCTTTTAAGGCGTCATTGGCGCCGAGGACGATGACGACAAGGTCCGGATTTTGCTTTAAATGAAAGGGCAGGCGGTTAAAGCCGGCAAGGGCGGTATCGCCTGATTTCCCGCCATTGATGACCTTGACAGGATAACCGTTCTGGCGAAATTTTGCTTCCAATACGGCGGGATAGGCTTCCTCTTTGGAAATGCCGTATCCCGATACAAGGCTGTCGCCCAGAACCAGAATACGAAAAACCGTTTCCTTTTTTGCCCCTTCCGCATGGGCTTGGTTGCCAAAAGGTGCGGAAACAAGGTACAAAGTTATAAGGGCGGTCATCAAAAAACGGGTTGTCATAAAATAAAACTTTCCGGGGCATTACGAGGGTTGCGATGGGCAGACAAAAAACACTCTTTATCTCTCTTAAGGATATCTTCTTATCCCTGAAAAGTGAAGCGGGAGAGGTGAGAATTCTGAAAGATGTCAATCTGGATGTCAAAAAAGGCGAAAGCGTCAGCATTGTCGGTCCGTCCGGCGCGGGAAAAACCAGCCTGCTGATGCTGTTGGGCGGTCTTGAAAAGCCCAGCGCAGGCACGATCACAATTGCGGGGGAGGAGCTCTCCGGCATGGGCGAAGATGCGCTGACGGGCTTTCGCCAGAAAAATATCGGCATTGTATTTCAAAGCTTTCATCTGATCCCGACGATGACGGCGCTGGAAAATGTGGCTGTTCCGCTGGAATTTGCGCATGATTCTGCGGCTTTTAAAAAGGCTGAAAACGCCTTGGAGAAGGTCGGGCTCGGCCACAGGCTGACACATTACCCTGCGCAGCTATCGGGCGGAGAGCAGCAGCGCGTGGCATTGGCGCGGGCTTTCGTGACGGAACCCGCGCTGCTGCTGGCGGATGAGCCGACAGGAAATCTTGACCAGACAACCGGCCATAAAGTCATCGAATTACTGTTTGATCTGGCCAAAAGCAAGGGCACGACGCTGATTTTGGTCACGCATGATACCGCGCTGGCCGAACGCTGTGACCGCATTGTGACCATCGCTGACGGGGTGCTGCATCAATGAGAAATACGGCTCTGGCTTTCCGTTTTGCCCTGCGCGAGATGAAAAGCGGTTTCCATCATTTCCGCATTCTGCTGCTGTGTCTTGTGCTGGGGGTGGCGGCAATCGCGGCGGTGCAGTCATTGTCACGCAGCCTGCTGGACAGCCTCAGCCGTGACGGACGGCAGATTCTGGGTGGCGATTTGTCGGTGCGCACAATGGGCGTTCCGGTCTCGGCGGAGATGCAGGAACAACTGCGGAATTTTGGTCGCCTGACCGTCAGTCTGGAGACCCATACGATGATCCGCAGCGGCGCGGAGGATGCCTCCATGCTGGCGGAATTGAAGGCTTTCGACGCGGCTTACCCGCTTTACGGACGGGTGGTGTTTACCGATGGCGCAGGAAATCTGCTGGAGAAAACCCCGCAGGAGATTACAGATCGCAGCGGCACGGAAAATTTACGCGGTACGGCTGTGGAGGCAGAAGCGCTGGAGCGGCTGGGCCTGTCCGTTGGCGAAATCCTGCGTATCGGTACGGAACGGTTTCGCGTCAATGCGCTGATACGGCATGAACCCGACAGGCTTGGCACGACGCGTTATGCGATTGCGCCGCGGGTGATGATTGCGCTGGATGCGGTAGAGGAAAGCGGCTTTCACGGTTTCGGCAATCTGCTTTATTACCATCACCGGCTGGCTTTGCCGGGCGCGCAGACGCTACAGCAACTGGAACAAAAAAAGGCGGAACTGGCGGCGACGGCACCGCGTGAAGAAAGCTGGCGCGTCTACAGCTTTCCCGATGCCGCGCCGGGGCTGCGCCGTGCCGTGGAGCGTCTGAATATCTTCCTGACATTAATGGGGCTGACAGCCTTGCTGATCGGCGGTATCGGTATCGGCAATGCAACAACGGCCTATCTGCAGCGGAAATACGGGGTGATTGCCGCCTTGAAATGCCTTGGCGGGGCGCAGGAAGTGATTTTCCGCACTTATCTTATCCAGATGCTGCTGGTGGCTGTGCCGGGTATTGCGGCGGGATTGCTGCTGGGGGCGGCAGTGCCGCAATTTGTGATGCCGCTGCTGGCGGGGCGGCTTGACCTGACGGCGCAGGCAATCGGCATTTATCCTGATATTCTGGTACAGGCGGCCGTATACGGCTTTTTGATCAGTTTTATGTTTGTGATCTGGCCTGTGGCAAAGGCCTGCCGCGTGCGTGCGGCGGATTTGTTCCGCAGTCGTGTCTCTCCGGCACCGGGATTGCCGGAATTCCGCTATGCCGCTGTGATTGCCGTTATGGGGGCGGCGCTGATTGCCTTGATTTTCGCAACCGTGCCGGAAAAGCATATTGTGCAGTATTTCCTGTATTTCTCTTTTACATCGCTGATTGTGTTTCTGCTGCTGTCCGAAACAATCCGCAGTCTTGCCCGCAAGATACGGATACGCAACAAACCGTCTTTGCGCATGGCCATCGTTAATTTATACCGCCCGGGCAATACGACAACCTCTGTGATGATGTCGATGGGCTTTGGTATGGCGGTGATGGTGATGATTGCGATGCTGCAGGCCAATTTCGCGCAGGTGCTGGAACGTGATGCGCATGAAGCCATGCCGGCTTTTTACTTTCTGGATGTGCAGCCGGATCAAAAAGACGGCTTTTTAGAGGCTGTGGCATCAACCTCTTCGGCAGAGCTGCCGCGTATTCTGCCGGTCATTAACGGGCGTGTCGTGCGTGCTAAAGGCATGGCGGCACAGCAGGCGCTTGTCCGTCCCCAGCATGCATGGGTGATGCGCGGTGACCGCCGTTTCACCTATGCGGCGGAGGATCCGGGATATGGCACATTTGTGGAAGGAACATGGTGGGCAAGCGATTACCGCGGTCCGCCTCTGGTCTCGGTTTCGATGGATGTGGCGCAAGCCTTTGATATGCATGTCGGCGATACGCTGACGGTGGATATTTTCGGGGAGGAAGTCACGGCGCGTGTCGCCAATATCCGCGATATTAACTGGTCCAGTTTTACGATGAATTTCGCCATGACCTTTTCTCCCGCAGGGATGGAGGATTTTCCCGCCAGCTATGTCAGTACGGTTGTGGTGGATGAACAGCAGGAACTGGACTTGCAGAACCGTATTGCCCGTGATTTCCCGAATATTATCAGCGTACGCCTGCGTGATATTCTGGCCGTGGCGCAGGATATTATGGGGCTGGTGGCGCAAGCGGTACGTTACGGCGCGGTTGTGACCATTCTGGTCGGTCTGCTGGTTTTGCAGGGCGGTATTTTGTCAGGCCAGCAGCAGCGGCTGTATGATTCCGTCGTGCTGAAAGTTCTGGGCATTACGCGCCAGCGTCTGGGCAGGGTTTTTCTGGTCGAATACGGCGTGCTGGCCTTTGTTGTGATGATTGTCGCAAGCGTGTTGGGCTGTGTGCTGTCCTATGGCGTGTTTGAAATCATTATGGAGCTGAACTGGCGTTTTTATCCCCGCGCCTTGATTGAAATATCACTGCTTTGTATTGCGCTGACATTGGGTATCGGTTACTGGAATATCCGGCGCATCCTGTCGGTACGCCCCGCCGTCTTCCTGCGGCAGGACTGACAAAAAAGGCAATCATATTTTCTTCGTCACTCCCGCGAAAGCGGGAGTCCATACAGGGCTAGTGAAGCTTTAACAGTGCATGGATTCCCGTTTGCACGGGAATGACAGTGGTGGGGATGTAGGTGTAAAAATGCTGCTTCTAGCCGCAGATTTCCTCAAACATGTCACGCCATGCGGGATTACCTTTTTCTATTAATGCGATTTTCCAGCTGCGATCCCATTTTTTGATCTGTTTTTCGCGTATGATTGCGGCCTCGGCACTGTCATGTGCTTCATACCAGACAAGTTTTTTAATGCCGTATTTCTTTGTAAAGCCGTCATAGAGCACGTCACGGTGTTTGGCGATTCTCTGCGGCAGGTTTGATGTCATGCCGGTATATAATGTGCCATATGGTTTTGATGCGAGGATGTAGACAAAGAACTGTTTTTTCATACCGCATATTTTATATGCCCCGTCATTCCCGTGTAAACGGGAATCCATGCGTTGTTGCGGTTTGCGGGCTGTGTATGGACTCCCGCTTTCGCGGGAGTGACGGAGGAAAGGGCGCTGTCTCCGCCACTGTCATACCCGTGTAAACGGGAATCCATCGGCTTTACCGTTTTCGCACGTTGTATGGACTCCCGCTTTCGCGGGCGTGACGGGGAGGGGTAGGCAAAGAGAAAGGGCGCGGTAAACCGCGCCCTTTCAGGTATTTGGTAGACTTCAAATCCAAGGATTAGAAGTTAACTTCTGTACCCAGAGTAACTTGCGTGAAGTCACGGTTATCAGCAGCAGCGACATTGTTGTCGTGGCTACCGAAGGCAACTGCACCACGGAAGCTCATGCCCGGGCCGAATTCGTAACCGCCACCAACTGTGAAGCGATCGTATTCAACATCGGTTGCACCCGTGAATTCGTAGTCAGAGTTCAGGTAAGATGCACCGGCATGCCACGGGCCGTTATCCCATGCCAGACCAACAACCCATGTGTTTTCTTGGTCAAAGCTACCGGCACCACCTGTCAGACCGTGGTTGTCGTCTTTGTAGACAACACCGGCACTGAACTGGTTCCATGTAGCAGCAGCGGAAACGTTCCACTGTGTACGATCATCAAATGTGTTCGTACCCGGCAGAGCACCTGCACCAGCAACTTCAAGGCTGGCATGACCGTAACCGGCACCGAAGCTCAGGCCAACACCGTTGAACTCACCGTCCCAACGTGCAGCAATTTCCCACAGGTCTTCAAAGTGACCTGCATCAGCATCTGTTGCCATACCGCCAACACCGTTATTGATGGACTTAACACCATCCGTCATTTCCGGAGCATATGTTACACCAGCTTGGAAACCGTTGAATTTCGGCGTGAAGTAGGTCAGCTTGTTCGCGTAACGACCCATGTCGTTGGCATAGTCATAGCCTTTTGTGTTGGCGTTACCGTTGATAACACCACCGGCAAACGGCGTCCAGCCGTTGATAGCCAGAGCGGACAGGCGATCAGCACCGAAGAAGTTTTTGCCGCTGAAGTATTGACGCAGACCGTCAATGTTGCTGTCAGCAGAAGGAGCAGCAACCTGCAACAGGTATTGTGCACCATCTTCACGACCCAGATTTACACGACCCCAGTTACCGGAGAAGTATGCATAGGTTTCGTCCGTTGTGTCATCGAACTGACCAGCCTGACCAGCAGGCGGAACACCTGCAGCAGCGTTGCTTTCGTGACCGAGGTCGATTTCGTTGTGAACACCAACCGTCAGGCCGTTATCCAGCGTTACTTCACCTGTGAAGTAAACTTCTGAATCATGGCGCAGGTCGAGATCACGTACGTTTACACCAGCCGGAGCATCGTCATCGATGTTCAGCGCGTAACCGCGATAGAAACCGCCGAGGTCAAGGCTCAGGCCTTGAGCCATAGCAGGTGTCGCAAACATTGCGAGACCGGCAACAGCTGTCGTTGCAATAAGAAGTTTTTTCATTGTTTTTCCTCCAAAGAAAAATTCAGTTTTGGTTTAATAAGCCCGATAAGAATTTACGGGTCTATGATTATAAGGATATAGCAGGCTTTCTTAACGGGTCAATAACGCAAAGCGTCCCTTTGTCACATTACTGCCGCAGTGTTGCATTTTTGCAACAGCCATTTCTGCGACATCCCTGCCGTCATTCCCGTGAAAACGGGAATCCATGCGTTGTTGCGGTTTGCGGGGTATGTATGGACTCCCGCTTGCGCGGGCGTGACGGTGGGGGAGGTTGCCGCAAGCCGTATTGTCATTCCCGTGAAAACGGGAATCCATCGGTTGTTGCCGTTTTCGCACGCTGTATGGACTCCCGCTTTCGCGGGAGTGACGGGAGAGGGGGAGCGCTTAGAAATAGCTGCGGGCGCTGACGGGCGAATAGATGCGGTTTGGCGGTTTTTTGGCTTTGGGCGGCGTGTCCTGCGTTGCGTCCGAGGCGGTGTCCTGTTGTTTTACCTCGTTCAGCGCCTTCAGGCGCTTTTGCGCCTCTTCAATTTCGCGGCGGCTACCGACCGCGCCGAAACGCAACACTGTCGGCGCGGTTGCATGGGTCACGGCGCCATCGGCATTAAGATATTCGTGGCTTTCCGAGACGGTGCCGCTTTTGAAATTGAAAATCTTGCGCAGGCGAAAGCCGCTGTCATCCGCCGTCAGTTTGCAAATACTGCTGTTATCCAGTTTTTTCCAGAGACTGCTATCCGCCGGTGCGGCATCGGCGCCCGCCGCTTTTTCCGATTCGGGCAGGGCTTTGGCAGCGGCATCCGTATTATTTGCAACAACGGCGCGTTTGGCTTGTTCCGTTTTCAGCAGATCACGCAGGGTCTGGGTTTTGGCATATTGGATATCCGAATCCGATATTCTCAGATGGGCATAGCGGCACAGCATTTTAATAATGCCGTGACTTTGTTCGGGGTCTTCATTATGGATCGCCCCCCATAACGCATCGCCGCAATCGCCGTTATCATTATGCAGGTTAACGGCACCTGTTTGCAGGAACAGTGCGGCGACAGGCACGGTACTGTCGCGGCAGGCCACGGTTGCAAATGTCCGGCTGGATGACCATTCATGGTAAAAACAGTAATTCGGATCAACCCAGTCCAGATTCGAATCTTTTTCCCGCCAGACCGTCATCATATAGGCAACCATCCAGCTGTTTTTCGTTTCCATTGCCTTGCGCAATGTTTTATGGCGCTTGCTTTGGGACATTTTATGCGCGGCATCCGCCGTTTTGATATCCGCCTTTGTCGGGGCGGGCAGGTAAATGGTCATTTCCGCCTTGTCGGGGCTGCCGATCAGAACCGTGACAGGCGTTTCATCCGTCAGTTCTTTTAAAGTTTCAGAGGACATGCCCGAAAACAGCGGCGGCTTCAGCGCCGCATTCATGGCATCAATGGCTTTACGCGAGGGGGCATTTTTTTTGACCAGCCCCGACAAGTCCTTATTGTATTGAAAAATGTCGACCGCCCCCGTAGACAGGCTGTCTTCGGGTTTTTCAGACGGCGGGAGCTGTAGCGTCGGCTTTTTATTCATAAGCCGGATTATAGCGAGATTTCAGTATTATGTCAATTTAAATCATCGCCATGCCGCCATTGACGTGCAGCGTCTGCCCCGTCATATAGGCGGCTTCGTCGCTGGCCAGATAGACAACGGCATGGCCGATATCATCAGGCGTGCCCATGCGACCGGCGGGGATTTTGGCATTGATGCCCGCTTTCTGGTCATCGGTCAGCGCATCGGTCATCGGCGTGGCGATAAAGCCCGGCGCGATGCAATTGGCGGTGATGTTGCGGCTGGCCAGTTCGGCGGCGATGGATTTGGTCATGCCGATCATGCCGGCTTTCGAGGCGACGTAATTGGCCTGCCCCGGATTACCCGTTACGCCGACAACGGAGGAGATATTGATCATTCGTCCCCAGCGGTTTTTCATCATACCGCGCATCGCGGCGCGGCACAGCTGGAAACAGGCGGTCAGATTGACTTGAATAACGGCATCCCAGTCACCATCCGTCATACGCATGGATAACGTATCGCGGGTAAATCCGGCATTATTGACCAGAATATCAACGCCGCCCATGGCTTCCGTTGCGCCGGCGATCAGTGCCGCGGCCTTTTCGGAATCATCCAATGCGCTGACAATCACATGGGCCTTATCGCCGATCTCTTCTGCAAGTGCATAGAGCGGCTCGGGCTTGCGCCCTGTGATGACGACATCCGCACCCTGCTGGGCAAGACGTTTGGCAATCGCGCCGCCGATACCGCCGGATGCGCCTGTGACGAGTGCTTTTTTTCCTGTCAGATCAAACATGGATTCTTCCTCTTTCTTTAAAAATTACATTTGGCTGTTGGCAAATTCTTCCAGATCGGCTGGGGTGCCGATGGACATGGCACTCAGCTCGCGGTCAATGCGTTTGGTCAGTCCGGCAAGGACTTTGCCCGCGCCCAGCTCGACCAGTTTTTCCACGCCCTGTTCCTTCATATAAAGGACGGATTCACGCCAGCGTACGGTTCCCGTTACCTGTTTGACAAGCAAATCAAGGATTTCCGCAGGGCTTTCTACGGCCGCAGCCGTCACATTGGCCACCAGCGGCACAACAGGTACGCGCATTTCCACCTTTGACAAGGCTTCTGCCATCGCATCCGCGGCAGGCTGCATCAAAGGGCAGTGGAAGGGCGCGGAAACCGGCAGCATCAGAGCGCGTTTCGCCCCTTTTTCCGTGGCCAGCGCAATGGCTTTTTCCACCGCCTGCACATGACCGCTGACGACAACCTGCCCGAAAGCGTTGTCATTGGCGGCGGAACAAATCTCGCTATTTGTGGCTTCCTTGGCGATGGCGGAGACATCATCGAATTCCAGACCCAGAATCGCCGCCATCGCGCCGACACCGACGGGAACGGCTTTTTGCATGGCCTGCCCGCGAATGCGCAGCAAACGCGCCGTATCGGAGAGGGATAGCGTTCCCGCAGCTGTCAGGGCGGAATATTCGCCCAGCGAATGTCCGGCGACAAAGGCGGTGTTTTTATCATCACCCAGCACAACGCCCATATCTTTTTCAAGGATGCGCTGCACGGCGATGCTGACCGCCATCAAAGCGGGCTGCGTGTTTTCCGTCAGGTTCAGATCGCTTTCCTCGCCTGTGAAGATCAGCTTGCTCAGATTTTGCTCAAGGGCTTCATCGACTTCTTCAAAGACTTCGCGGGCGGTGACGAAATTTTCAAACAGTTCCTTGCCCATGCCCGGAAATTGACTGCCTTGCCCCGGAAATACAAATGCGCGTGTCATATGTGACGCTCCTTCATTTTTTGTTCTTTTGCGTGCCAAGATTATTGCAAAAGAAACGGTGCCGCAAGCCCCAAAATCGGCATGGCCAGCAGGGTTGATGACATCACCATCAATGTGGCCTGCCCCGGATGCAGTTTGAAATCATGCGCATACAGCACCGCATTCGCGCCGATAGGGCAGGCTGCCATCAACCAGAAAATTCTGGCTTCTCCCTCTGCCAGTAAATGTAAAAAAGCGGCATCAACAGCAACCAGAGAGACGGCAATCAAGGGCCAGAGGACAAAACACAGCACATTGCCCCAGATCACGGTTTTCCAGTTGATGTCTTTCGGCTCCAGATTGGCTAGCCCCATACCGATAATCATCATGCCGCCGATGAAAAAGATCCATGCAGCGATATCGGAGAGAAGGATAATGCCGCTTTCCACAGGCGCGGTCAGGTCAATATGCAGGAAATTGATGCCAAGCCCCGCCACCATTGCCCAAAAGGCCGGAAAGCCCATCAGCTTGCGCAGGCTGTCCATCATCGTGGCATGGCTTTTGGCAAACAGGTAATAGCCGAGTGTCAGCTGAAAAATCCCGATACCGAAATTCGACAAAATATATTTCGCGACCAGATCATCGGAAAACAGCAGCATGGCAACGGGAATGCCGAAATATCCGGTATTGGCATTCGGCACGGCGGCGGCGACCAGATATTTCATGTTCTTTTTGTCTTTTTCCTGCCAGATGTAATGCGCGGCAAGATAACAGATGCCGCAAACCCCGACGGCGATCAAAAACGCCATCAGCAGCTTGCCCAGATCGGCCGGTACCAGATTGCCGTAACCCAGCTTGCCGACGGTAAAGGCGGGCAGCACGATATAAAGGAAAAAACGGCTGGTTTTTTCAAGCGGCAGTTTCAGATATTTCTGCACCCCGTATCCCGCCCCGATCAGCAGATACAGCGTCAAAAATTTTAAGATAACGTCCATATGTCCTTTGCCTTATAACACTTGTACCTTCAAGGCGTTATTGCTTATCCTATTTGGTGAAAGCTTGCAATCTTTCCCGTGTAAATAAAACAGAGCTTTGCCCGCATGACGGATTTTCAGGAAAAAGAAAACGATAGAATCCGCAAAGAATATGCGCTTTTCCGCAAAATCGGCTGGATGGATGAATTAGTCTATGTAGGTAAATATAGTTATAGGTTAGGATTTCCCCTATTTATCATCGGTTTTCTGGGTGGTATTTATCAACAGTCTTTTCCTTCTGATATTATTCAATTGTTGCAGGGTGGTGCAGGGCTGACTGTCTTCGGGCTGTTCTTGCGTCTTCTCATGGAAGAGAGTGCTAGAAAATGCAGTATTGTCACGATTTTGCTACGGCGGGGTATGGATAATGAGACGGCATGGAAACAAGTGGTCAGTAGTCATCAGGGAGAAATGGCGATAGAGGAGCAGGGAAGAAAGTATATATCCGAAAATAAAGAAGGGCTTGCCGCCTTTCATACGGAATTGCAGAAAATTCTGGTGGAAAAATACCACTTCGCATCCGATGCTGTCGAAAAAATAACAGACCCGGATTACATATATGCAAGCGATGCTGTGTTGAAAGGACAGACACCGCATCAGGTGGCCTATGAAATTCATGAGGCGTTCCGCAGGCAAGAACCGTTTGTAAGGCCTGAACCGTTCAATGCAAAGGATTGGATCCATTATTATCAAGCGCGGCAACAGCAGGAAGTGAAGCTATACTTTCTGAAGAGGGTCGTTCTTTTGTTTCTGCTGGCTTTTTTATACGGGGTCGCATTTGATGTGGGGTATGTCATATCAAGCACTTGGCGTAATATAGCTGAATTTTTTGCTATGGCCTGTGCGCTCTCTCTGGGCTTATTTCTGGGATATTTTGAATTCAAAATAAACAGACCGAAATCTATGCCGCAAACAGACAAAGGTAAGATGATAATGGCCTTTAAGCTGTTATCACCTTTATTTATGCCGCTATTTATTTATTTCATGGTGTTCATAGCTGTCGGTTATGGTAGCGGGAAATTTCTGGGGCGGATTGCGGCAAGTACGACCATTTCAAAAAGCTTTGTTTTTGTGCAGGATAGGGAAAGTTCCGACCCGCGGCAGTATTGTTTGTTGCAAACCCAGCTACGGACGGTGCGTGGGCGGTTTTGTCCGCGCCTGGATTTGATGGATAGCCCGGATGGTGAAGAGATGCGGTTAAAGTGTAAGCTGCGTCAATCGCGGTTTGGAACATGGATTTGGGATTGTCGTGCCGATAAAACACGACAGGAATAAAAGCGGGATAGGATAAGGCTTTTCTTTTTTACGGCGAGGGGCTAGAGTGTTTGTGCAAAGCAGCATAATTAAGACGCTTGGGGGAGATGTTTTAGACATTTTTTCAGTAACAGAGGAGTTTTGAAATATGAGTGAAGATACAATTGTCATCGTCAGCGCCGCCCGTACGGCACAAGGTGCGTTTCAGGGTGAATTATCCGCAATGCCGGCTTATGATCTGGGCGCGGCGGCTATTAAGGCAGCGGTCGAGCGTGCGGGACTTTCCGCAGAGGCCGTCGAAGATGTGATTATGGGCTGTGTTCTGCCCGCAGGTCAGGGACAGGCACCGGCACGTCAGGCAACGCTGGGTGCAGGTCTGCCGATTTCAACAGGCGCGACCACCATCAACAAAATGTGCGGATCAGGTATGAAAGCCGTGATGTTCGCGCATGATCTGCTGCTGGCCGGTTCTTCTTCCGTGATGGTTGCGGGCGGCATGGAAAGCATGAGTAACGCCCCCTATCTGCTGGACAAAGCCCGCGGCGGTTACCGCATGGGCCACGGCAAAGTTGCCGACAGCATGTTTCTGGACGGTCTGGAAGATGCCTATGACCGCGGCAAGCTGATGGGCTTTTTCGCCGATGATACGGCGCAAAGCCTGCAAATTACCCGCGAAGATCAGGATAATTTCGCACTGGAATCACTGGCACGCGCACAACGCGCCCAGAAAGACGGCGATTTTAACGGTGAAATTATCCCCGTGACGCTGAAAACCCGTCAGGGCGAGGTGACAATCACGGAAGATGAAGGCCCGAAAACCGCACGTCCGGAAAAAATTCCACAACTGCGTCCGGCCTTCAATCCCGACGGGACAGTGACGGCGGCGAATGCCAGCTCGATCTCCGACGGTGCGGCGGCGCTGGTACTGATGCGCCGCAGCGAAGCTGATAAGCGCGGCTTGAAAATTCTCGCAGAAATCAAAGGCCATGCCTTCCATGCGCAAAAACCGGCGGAGTTTACGCTGGCGCCGATCGGTGCCACGCAAAAACTGCTGGAAAATGTCGGCTGGGCGGCAAATGATGTTGATCTCTATGAAGTCAACGAAGCCTTCGCGCTGGTGACATTGGCGGCGATGCGTCAGCTGAGCCTGCCGCATGAGAAAGTCAACATCAATGGCGGCGCTTGCTCGCTGGGTCACCCGATCGGTGCTTCGGGCGCACGTATCATTGTCACACTGCTGGCCGCGCTGGAAAAACGCGGTTTGACGCGCGGTGTCGCCTCGCTGTGCATCGGCGGCGGTGAAGCGACAGCGATCGCAGTGGAGCGCATTGCCGCGTAAAGAACACGCATGACGCAAAAAAAGCGCAAAACCGCAAAAAAACGGACGCCCAAAAAGACGGCGGCGCGGAGCAAAACGGCAACAGCTGCCAAAAAGCCCCGCAAAGCACCGGTCAAGGCAAGAAAATCCGTCACAAAGAAAAAGCCTTCCCGGAAGCCCGCAGCGCATAAAGCGTCGAAATTGCGGCTTCTGGGAAAGTGGCTTTTTGTCCTGTCCATCTGGGCGGGAATGTTTCTGTTCTGTCTTATCCTTTATTATGCCCGCGATCTTCCCGGTTCGGATGACATTGTTGCCGTGCCCGCACGCACGGGCATGACCATTATCGCGCATGACGGTAAAACGGTCGGCCATTACGGCGGTATCAAAGGTAATCCCGTTTATGCCGATACGCTGCCCGCACATGTCGTGAATGCGCTTCTGGCTACGGAAGACCGCCGTTTCTTTACACATTTCGGGATTGATCCGCGTGGTTTTGCCCGCGCGATGCTGCGCAATTTGAAAGAGCGCCGTCTGGTAGAGGGCGGTTCGACCCTGACGCAGCAGCTGGCAAAAAATATGTTTCTAAGCGCCGATAAGACCGTAAAGCGTAAAATACAGGAAGCGCTGCTTGCGCTCTGGCTTGAACAGAAATTCGAGAAAGAGGAAATCCTGACCGCCTATCTGAACCGTGTTTATTTCGGGGCGGGGGCTTACGGTATTGATTCCGCCGCGCGCACCTATTTCAATAAATCCGCCGTTGCCTTGAATCTGGAAGAGGGGGCGCTGCTGATCGGTTTGTTGCAGGCACCGTCGCGTTATTCGCCTTTCAATAATCCTGATCTGGCGCGGAAACGGACGATGAGGGTTCTGGGGGCAATGGTGGATGCGGGCTATCTGAACGCCGGCAAGATAAAGGGCGTGACGGCGCAAAATCTGCCGCTGCGTTTCGTCAACACCTTCGGCGATCATGAAGACCGCCATTTCATGGACTGGATTGCCGACAGTATCGGCAGTTTTGTCGGGACAACGGGGCGTAACCTTGTTGTACGCACGACTATTGATGCGGGGCTGCAAAACAGCGCGGCGCAGCAACTCCGTCATATGCTGGATGAAAACGAGAAAACGCATCAACTGGGCGAGGCGGCTTTTGTCGCCATGTCGCCTGACGGCGCGGTTCGGGCGATGGTCGGCGGGCGTGACTATGCGAAAAGTCGTTTCAACCGTGCGGTTCAGGCGCAACGTCAGCCCGGTTCCGCCTTTAAACCCTTTGTTTATCTGGCGGCGTTGCTGCGCGGCATGGAACCGCAGGATAAAGTGCGGGATGAGCCTTTCACAGCCTCCGAAGCAGGGGGGTACCGCCCCGAAAACTTTGCCGGACGCTATTACGGCAGCGTCACGCTGGAACAGGCTTTGGCAAAATCACTGAACACCGCCGCGGTGCGGGTCACACAGCAGGCGGGTATCGGCAATGTGCTGGCTGTGGCGCGCCGTGCGGGCATTACAACACCGCTGCGCCGCGATCTCAGCCTTGCGCTCGGTTCCAGCGAGGTGACGCTGCTGGATATGGTGACGGCTTATGCGGTTTTCGCCAATTCCGGCCGGGCGGTTTATCCCTATGCCGTGCTGGAAATCAGGGATGAGGACGGCCAGATTCTTTTCACACGTGAGAATGCGCCGCGTGACAGATTATTTCCGCAGGCGGCGATCCGCCGGCTGGACCGCATGTTACTGGCGGTCACGGATGAAACCGGAACCGGCCATAATGCGGGCGCATCCGGTCTGGCGGTACGCGGAAAAACGGGCACCAGTCAGGATGCCCGCGATGCGTGGTTTGTCGGTTACACACCGGATATCGTTGCGGGGGTCTGGATGGGGAATGACGATGGCCGTCCGATGAAAAATGTTACGGGCGGCGGTCTGCCGGCAAAGCTGTGGGGAGATATTTTCGCGGTCACGGATATGCGGGGGCTGCGCTATGAACCGCCGCGCAGTGAAAGCGGCGGCGGTATCGGCGGTTTGATAAGATTATTCGGCGGATCAGATCGCAATGACGGTCCCGTTATTCGCGGCGATAATACCGAACGCTTTAATTAACGCGGTTTAAAGAAAATTGACCAGTGTCAGCTGATTCACCAGATTGGTCGTCTCATAAGAGGCCGTCATCTGTGTTTCCAGCGATTGCAGGCGAACAATAATTTCAGCCGTATCAACATTCTCGAGATCGTCCAGCATGGATTGCAGCGTGTTGCGCTCGTTTTCCTGACGGGCTTTAATATCACTCATCAGCGCGTTCTTGCTGACCAGAATGTTGTGGTCGCTTTCCAGTGCCGTAATGCCGCCTTCCAGTGTTGAAATAATACCGGCAAAAATCTGGTCGAATTCCGCCTCCGTCGCGATATCGACGGCAGGGTTGGGGAATTGCAGATTGGCCGCCAGCGCAAGGCCGCGCACGATTTCCTGCAGACCGGGATTATCGGCTTTCAGCGTGTAATTGATTTCGATACTGTCATCGACTTTTGCAATCACATCACCGGAGGCGCCAAGCGTTCCGGCATAGCCGAGATCGGCACCTGTGAAGGCATCCGCATTGGCCAGTAATTGCGCGGGAGTCTGCCCGCCGGCCAGCCATGTTGTGTACTCCGCCTGAATATTGGCATTTAGCGTCGCCTCGTTGGTAAAGGGGGCATTGCCGATATCATTACCCGAAAACAGGTAAGACCCCTGAATTTCCGTGTTCAGCAAATCGCCGAGATATTGCAGATTATTACTCGCCAGATTGCGCAGGAAATCGGCGTCAACACCGTCGGCACCGGATTGCAGCAGACGGAAACCGTCAATGATCTGATTGGCGATATTGGTCACTTCCGTCAGGGTTTCGCTCATCACCTTTGTCCGCAAAATGGCGCGGTCGATATTGGTGGAATAGGCATCAATTTCATTTAAATCGGTGCGCAGGCTTTGCACGCGGCCCGCATCAACGCCGAAACCGGCGAAGTTTTCGGTTTTTTTCTGCGTGGCCAGCTGGCGTTGCAGATCATTCAGCGTGGCGCGCAAGTCCGCCAGCTGCGTACTCTGCGTTTTCGATTGTCCCAGAAAGGAGATCGTTGTCAGTGCCATTTTCTTATTCCTTCCTTAAAATATTACACACATCTCTTTTTATATTTTGCCGTTAAAAGGCGTTCAGTAAGGTGTTGAACAGCTCTTCCGAAACGGAAATCGCCCGTGCCGCCGCCGAATAGGCGGTTTGCAGCTCAATCAGCCTTGCCAGTTCCTGATCCAGATCAACACCGCTTTCGTTCAGGAAGCGGTTTTCCAGCGTGTCATAAAACAGCTGTTCGCTTTCCTGTGCTTTTTGCGTATTGCGGTATGTTTCTCCATGCTGGCTGACAAGCCCCTGTGCAAATTGCACCAGCGAGGTGAAACCGACCAGCTGTGTGGCAATATCCGCATTCGGGCCCAGATTATCTTCGCGAAAGGCCGTATGCGGCGTGCCGACAACGGAAACACCCAGCGCAACCAGCGGATCGCCCAGACCGTTTGTCAGGGCAATATCGCCGCCGTCATCAGGGGTAATCAGCAAAACGCCGCCGGGGCCGAGTGAGGCCGTGACGCCGGGAACGGCATTCAGATCAGCCAGCAGATTGGCTTGCGTATCGGTCGGCGAAATAAAGATGGTCACAGGGCTGTTCAAACCGGCGCTGATGGTAAAGGACGGATCCTGTGCCGGCGTAACCCCCGCTGTCAATCCCAGCGCGGCAAGACCTGCGGCGGTCAGCGATGCGGCGGTGACCGTAATATCCGCGCCTGCCTCCAGAACGATTTGTCCCAGACTGTTCAGACGCGCCGTACCGGGCAGGGCGGCATTGATGTTATTGACCAGATCGGTCGCCGTATCACCGGCATTAATGGTAATCAGGGCAGGACCGCCGCCGACATCAATCGTGAACTGCGCCCCTGGGGCGATGTCGGGATGGCTGTCCAGAATGCCCAGATCGGTGATATCGGCGGTGCCGATGATTTGTGCGAATTGCGACAGTCCCGTGGCGGCAAAAATCGTTCCGGCGGAAATATCGACGGTTCCGATGGCTTGCTGCCCTGTAAAGGCGCCAAAGGTGAAGTCGATAATCTTGCGGATAACCTCGTTTGACCCGCTGGGAACCGTTGCGCCGGTGGTTCCGGAACGTACCAGCGTCGGATCGGCGACAACCGTGGCATTGACACGGATTTCCGCGGCAAAACCGACATAGCCGACGGCGCCGGGCGGTGCAACGCTGGCAGGAACATTGCCCAGCGCATCCGTAAACAGTTCCAGTCCCTGTGTGGCAAAGCGTTCTGCGGTTTTTTGCGCCAGTTCGTCCAGCTGTGCCTGATATTGCGGCAAGGTTTCGTCGCGCAAGGCAAAAAGTGAGCCGATTTTACCGCCGATATTGCCGCCTGTCAGTTCGATGCCCGTTGTGCTGTCGATAAATAATCCGGCAGAGCCGCCACCGGGATAGAAGCTGGTGGCGCTTTGCTGGGTCGGATTGAAGACCAGACGGCGCGCTTCGGTATCGGCCAGAGTCTGCCCGTTTGCCGTCATCAGCACGATTTTGTTGTTTTCTGCGCGGAAATAGGAGACGCTCAAATGCTCGGCGACCAGAGAAATCGCGGCATCGCGCTGATCTTCCAGATCGGCAGTGCTTTGTCCGGCGGCAGCCAGTTTGGCAATGCGCAGATTCAGGGTGGCGACATTTTCCAGCGCGCCGTTCACCTCGGTGACCGATGCGGAAATATCGGTCTGGGTTTCGTTGCGCAGTTGCTGCAATGTGGAGGAAAAATCATTGAACAGCCGCGCGGTTTCCTGTGCGCTGGAAACAACATTATTCAGCAGAATACCGCTTTCCGGTTCGGAAGACAGCGAGATGAAATCCTCTTTCAGATTATTCAAAACCGCACCGATCGAGCTTTCAGCCTCGGATGCGCCGTGATAGGCCTGAATACGGGACAAATACTGTTCACGGACATCCAGCCCCGAAATCTGGCTGGTTTGTCCGACCAGCTCGCGGATCAGCGACATATCGACACTGCGCAACACCTCGCCGATGCGGACTCCCAGTGCGTTCACATCGGTAAAACTTGCCTCTTGCGGCAAGATTTTCCGGGTATATCCGGGCGTTGAGGCATTCGCAATATTATGCGAGGTCAGATTAATGGCGTTTTGCGCCGCTCTCAGGCCGGTTAATGCGTTATTCAGCGATTGGACGGGCATGGTTTGTCCCCTTTCCACGTAAAACTTGGTCTTTTCTGTTTTAGGGATGTTGCAAGAAGCGTGCCAAAAGCCGCGTTTCTCTCCGCGCCGCATTGTTTTGTTGTGTTTTTCGCCTTTCGCGTGTAAAACAGGCGGCATGGTAGGGAATAAAGTCATTACAGAAAAAAAGAATAAAAAACCGGGCGAAACGGACCTGTCCGCCCTGCAAAAGACGCTTGGCCACCGCTTTAAGAATGAACAATATCTGCGCACGGCCTTAACCCATGCCAGCGCCATTCCTGACCGCGGTAATCTTGATCCCGCCCATCACCATTATTACTACGAGCAGCTGGAATTTCTCGGCGACCGTGTACTGTCTCTGGTTGTGGCGCATTTGATTTATGATATTTTCCCCGGTGAAAGCGAAGGGGACTGGGCAAAACGCCATGCCGAAGCCGTGCGGGAAACGACATTGGCCAGAATTTCCGCAAAACTGGAGCTGGGCGGCGAAATGTTTTTATCCACGAGCGAACAGCGCAGTGGCGGACGTAAGAAGAAAGCAATGCTTGCCGATGTGCTGGAGGCGGTGATCGCCGCGCTTTATCTGGATGGCGGCTATAATGTCGCACGTAAATTTATCGAACGGGAATGGCGGGATTCTGTCGCCGGTGCGCCGCGCCCGCCGGAAGACCCGAAAACCCGCCTGCAGGAATGGTCGCAGGGACGCGGGCAGGGGCTGCCCGTTTATGATCTGGTTTCGCGTTCCGGTCCCGATCATGCGCCGGAATTTATGGTTAGTGTGACAATTGACGGTTTTGATACGGTCACGGTCAGCGGGGAATCCAAGCGCAAGGCGGAAAAGAAAGCGGCGGAGCTGATGATGCGCCAGATCGAAGAGCGGGAAAAACGCAGCAAAAAGAAACCGGAAGCGGGTGACAAAAAAGATGTCTGATACAGTCTCGACACGTTGCGGTTCGGTCAGTCTGATCGGTGCCCCGAATGCCGGAAAATCAACATTGGTCAATAAGCTTGTCGGCACGAAAGTATCGATTGTGACGCATAAGGTGCAAACCACGCGCAGCCGCGTCGTGGGTATTGTCATGCGCGATGAAAGCCAGATTGTTCTGGTTGATACGCCCGGCATTTTTCATCCGGAAAAACGCCTTGACCGGGCGATGGTGTCAACGGCATGGCGCGAGGCGCATGACTCCCATATTATCGCGGTGCTGATGGATGCGGCACATGCGAAACGCACAAAATCCGAAGAATTGCTGCTGGCGGAGCTGGCGAAACGCAAGGTGCCGCAAAAAACGGTGCTGATTTTAAACAAGATCGATCTTCTCCGCCGTGACAAGCTACTGCAAATGGCACAGGAATTTTCCGATAGCGGCTTATTTCAGGATATCTATATGGTGTCGGCTTTGACGGGGGACGGCTGTGACAGATTGCTGGATGATTTTGCCAAAGCCCTTCCCGAAGGCCCGTGGCTTTACGATCCGGAAATCGTGTCCGATATGCCCGCACGGCTTTTGGCCGCTGAAATCACGCGTGAAAAACTTTTTGAACAGATGCATCAGGAAATCCCGTATATGTGCACGGTGGAAACCGAAAGCTGGGAAAAAGACGAAACCGGGCGACTGCGTATCGGGCAGATCATCTATGTGGCGCGTCCGCAGCATAAATCCATGATTCTCGGCAAAGGCGGGCGCAAGATCAAATCCATCGGCAGCGCCGCCCGCGCGGAAATCAATGAATTACTGGAAGAGAATGTTCATCTGGAGATTTTCATCAAGGTGAAGGAAAACTGGATGGATGACCCCGACCGTTACCGCGAATGGGGGCTTGATTTTTCCTGACGCGTCTTCCGTTATCTGTCCTTGCGGAAGCGGAATTTGTAATAACGGTCACAGGCACGTTGCAGCTCCGTCAGCAATCCGCGCCCTTCCGCCGTTTTCTCGCCGCGTAATCCGCGCCCGATAATTGTACGGACAGTGGTCTGATAGGCGGAAAGAATCTCCAGAATATCGGCATCAATCTTTTCCACACGCGGCAGAAACAGCAGCAGCATGGCGCTGACTTCCGTCACCAGCGGGTAATTGAACATGCTTCCCTGCGCCTTCATGCGGGAGATGGAGAAACAAACCTCGTTCAAAATTTCTTTCGGGCTCATGCGGCGGTTTTTCAAGACGCTTTCAATGCGCAGAATATGCTTTTCGACAATGGGCAGAAAGTTACGCTCATTCTTGTACATTTTCTCCTGCGCCGCCTTGATAACGGCACGGTCCAGCCCGCCGGAGCCGACTTTTTCTTTCAACATATTCGGCGGATGGATCATCTCGATCCTGTCCAGATTCAGTGACTGCGTCATGTTTTTATCTTTGTCTTTGTTTGTCAATGTTCCGTCCAATCATCCGGTAACAGTTTAGATGTTTTCTTTAGACGGTTCAAAGGCAATTTCAGCAGAACGGCGATCATGTTCCGGCGGATTTTTCTCCTGCCGCCTGCGGTCAGGGCCGAAAAAGCCGGGGGCACGGACAAAACGCCGCGGATGCTCGATAATATGCTCCATTTTCCGGTACAGCGTTTCCGCCGTAAAGGGCTTGGCGATAAACTCGGTCGCGCCGTAATCGCGTGCCAGATTAATGTTTCGCTTGATACTGTAGCCCGTCATCATAATGGCAGGGACGAATTTATTCGGGCTTTTATCATCATGGCGGATGGCGTGCATCAGTTTTAAGCCGTCTGCAATGGCGCCCTGGTCTTCCAGACTGTCGTTTTCCAGCCAGTCGATAATGACCAGATCGGGATTATAGTTACAGAATTTGCGCCAGCCGCTGCGCAGATCATTGGCGGAAATCGTGCTGTTAATACCGAAAGTTTGCAGCACGGCACGGGTAATCTCGAACATCTCTTGTGTGTCCTCGACAATCAGCACCGTTATTTTGTTGAATTTATATGCCATTTACTGTCGTTGCGGCCTCTGGAAATACTGGTTTTCCGCAGTGCAATATGTCTGTTTATGCGATATGCGGAATGAAAACATTCAATCGTATTACTATATTTTAACATGGATTTATAAAACTGTGCATTTTTTTTAAAAATATCTTTTTTTTCAGAATATTACACTTTGTCTGTTTCTGCGAAAAAACGCGGTTTTTTGCACTTTTTCCTGCCATTACGCTGCGGATTTTGCTAGAGTGAAGACCGGATTTAAACAGATTCTTTACTCATTGGAAGGTTCATGTCAGAACAGACGCAAACTGCTGCGGCAGGCACAGATAATAACGCCGAATACGGCGCGGATTCAATTAAAGTTTTGAAGGGGTTGGACGCTGTTCGCAAGCGTCCGGGCATGTATATCGGTGACACCGATGACGGCACCGGTCTTCACCATATGATCTATGAAGCGGTCGATAACGCCATTGATGAGGCGCTGGCCGGCCATTGTGATCGCGTTGATGTTGTTTTGAATGCCGACGGCTCCGCCACGATCCGCGATAACGGACGCGGTATTCCGGTCGCGATGCATGAGGAAGGCGTCTCCGCAGCGCAGGTTATTATGACGCAGCTGCATGCGGGCGGTAAATTTGACCAGAATTCCTATAAAGTCTCCGGCGGTCTGCACGGTGTCGGTGTCTCTGTTGTCAACGCCTTGTCCGAAAGGCTGGATCTGCGGATCTGGCGGGACGGCAAAGAATGGTTCCTGCGTTTCCGTCACGGTGAACCCGAAGCGCCGCTGAAAGAAGTGGGGCCGGCAGGGGAGAAGCGCGGCAGTGAAGTGACCTTCCTGCCGTCGACGGAAACCTTCACCATGACGGATTTCAATTTTAAAACGCTGGAAAAACGCCTGCGTGAGCTGGCGTTCCTGAATTCCGGTGTGCGCCTTGTGCTGACGGATGCGCGCGAGGAAACGCCGAAGGTCGAGGAACTTTATTATGAAGGCGGTCTTGCCGCCTTTGCGCAATATATGGATCGTTCCAAAAATGTTCTGCATGCCGGGCCGATTTCCTTTTCGCAGGAAATGGAAGAGGAAGGCATCACGGTTGAAGTGGCGCTGGAATGGACGGATGCTTATCACGAAAATGTGCTCTGTTTTACCAATACCATCCCGCAGCGGGACGGCGGAACGCATTTGGCCGGTTTCCGCGCCGCGCTGACGCGCTCCATCAACAGCTATGCGCAGGATAAGGGGCTTTTGAAAAAAGAGAAAGTCCAGCTGTCAGGCGATGATATGCGCGAAGGGCTGACTTGTGTGCTGTCCGTGAAAGTGCCTGATCCGAAATTCTCCAGCCAGACGAAAGACAAGCTGGTTTCCAGCGAGGTGCGCCCCGTTGTCGAAGCCGTCGTCGGCGAGCATTTGAAAAACTGGTTTGAAGAAAACCCGCAGGATGCCAAGAAAATTATCGGCAAGGCGGTTGAAGCTGCGACAGCGCGGGAAGCCGCACGCCGTGCGCGTGATTTGACGCGCCGGAAAGGTGCTTTGGATATTTCCTCCCTGCCCGGGAAACTGGCCGATTGTCAGGAACGTGACCCCGCACTGGCCGAATTATTTATTGTCGAGGGTGACAGTGCCGGTGGCTCTGCCAAACAGGCGCGCCACCGTAAAAATCAGGCGGTTCTGCCGCTGAAAGGTAAAATCTTAAATGTCGAACGGGCGCGTTTTGACAAAATGCTGTCCAGTCAGGAAATCGGCACGCTGATTACCGCGCTGGGAACGGGAATCGGCCCGGATGAATTCAATCTGGACAAGCTGCGTTATCACAAAGTCATCATTATGACCGATGCCGATGTCGATGGTGCGCATATCCGAACATTGCTGTTGACCTTCTTTTTCCGTCAAATGCCGGAAATGATCAAAAAAGGCTATCTCTATATTGCGCAGCCGCCGCTTTACAAGGTCAAGCGCGGTAAAAAATCAGAACAATATCTGAAAGACGACCATGAATTGGAAAAATTTCTGGTGGGAAGCGTTATTGACGGTCTGCGGTTTGAAGCGCATGACGGCTCCGTCTCCGTCAGAGATGATCTGATTGCGATTATCGCTATGGCACGCCGGGCAACGCAGTTTATCGAAACGATTTCCCGCCGCACCGGCGGTGACCGTTGCGTGATTGAGCAAGCGGCACTGGCGGGTGTGCTGGATCCCGAAAAACGCAGCCGGAAAACCGCAGAAGAAGCGGCCGCGCGCATCAATGCGGTTTACGGTAAATTTGAACAGGGCTGGACAGGCACATTGCAGGAAAACGGCAGTGTCGTCTTTAGCCGGAATATGCAGGGTGTGGAAACGCGCGTGATTTTGACACCTGAAATTCTGGAAGGCGGTCCGGCGCAGAAATTTGTGCATATCAATGATAAAATCATTGAATATTTCGGCGGCACGGGGACATTAATCTTTGGGGAAAGCGACCCTATCCGTATTGACGGCCCCTGCGGCTTGTATGAAGCGGTGACGCGTGAGGGCCGCAAAGGTTTGTCAATTCAGCGTTATAAGGGTCTTGGTGAAATGAATCCCGATCAGCTGTGGGAAACGACGCTTGATCCGGACGTCCGTTCGCTTTTGCAGGTCAAAGTTGACCATGAGGAAGAGGCGGAAACGATCTTCTCCACGCTGATGGGCGATATTGTCGAACCGCGCCGTGAATTCATTCAGGAAAATGCCTTGTCAGTTTCCAATCTTGATATATAATCGGCGCCAGGCGTTTTGCTTTGCGCTTTTTCAAGGAGATCGAAAATGAAATTGAATGACGTCACACCCGAAGCATATATGTGCGGCAGCTGCGGTTGCGGCTGTCCGGCGGTTTTTGAAACCGACCGCGGCACCTATGTCATTATCGGTAAAAAACCGGCAGCGGATGAAATTTTCGCCCATGGCGTGCATGAAGCTGCGGTGATCGTTGATCAGGCGATGATTAAAAATATCGCCTAAGACGCAATGGAATTTTGAAGGAAAACCCCGTACGGCCAGCCCTGCGGGGTTTCTTTTATGGGGAGTTAAATGCCGATACGTATCAGGGGAACTTTAAACAGGCTGACAGGGTCATCGCTGCCGCTGGCTTCGTCGTAATGAGCGACATAAATTGTTGCCGCACTCAGGATATGGGGAATAAAATCTTTCGGAATTTCACGGTCCAGCAGCATGCCTTCATCATTCGGG
Source organism: Pseudomonadota bacterium (assembly GCA_013285465.1). Lineage (NCBI taxonomy): Bacteria > Pseudomonadati > Pseudomonadota > Pseudomonadota bacterium. The sequence continues at coordinate 1,982,372 of CP053449.1, read as the reverse complement.
TCATTCGTGAAAAACATGATCATCAGATGCGTATCCGTGTAAAATTCCACACGCACAACATCACCCGGAAAGGGTTCGTCGCTGATGATTAACAGTTCTTCCTCGCTGGTCAGGGCGAGATCCATCCCCATGGCCGCCTCATATGGTCTAGGCAAATAATATTTGCTGACCTTGCAAGTGAAGGTCAGCCGTTTAAGACAGTATAACTGAAAATTTCAGGCTGGGCTACAGAGCACCGCAAAGATTAACGACGGAACCCTTGGTTTTGCGCAATAAACGGATGCGGGTTGTTGTTGGCCTTTTGAACCTCGATACCACTGACATTTGCACCGCCGCCGCAGATCGGAGCGATTTTCTTTACTTTGAATTTGCCAACACCATCAGTCGCTTGTTTCATAGTTCAATTACCCTTCCGCTTTGCGCGTGTTAGAGAATCACTTGGTATTCTTACTGGATATATACATAATGGCATATTTTGTAATATTTGTCCAGTATAAAACGAAAACGCGTTATTTTCTTTCAATTTCATATTATTATGACAATTAATACGGGAAAATGCAAGCAAAAAATACCGTTTTTGCCGTATAAAGCCTCTTACAACAAAAATTTGTCCGTCCATTAGCAGAAAATCTGTTCAGCGAAGGAGACACCCTGTGATAAGAAAAATTCTGGCACTACCGGCTTTTATCCTGCTATTTGCGGCATGTTATCCGCAACAGGCGCAGGCGCAACAATCCTGTTATGCACTGCTGCCTGAAGAGGTCCGTACGGTTGATCTGGAAGGTGATAAACTGCAATTGTCGCTGGACGGCAATGCGTTTGCGGCCTTTTTATCTTACACGGCCGTGCATCAGCAGCAATGTGTGACGATCGGCGGCAATGTTTTTTCCGTCAATGCGGTGAAGGATCGCGGGCTGTCATTATTGCCGCAGACCGAAACGGAAGATATCCGCCATTTTCTCGGCGCAGCTTTTTAAAAAAGAATCCTTAAAATGACAAAACCCCTATTTGAAAGCTGCGAGGGCGGCGTGCGTTTTATGTTGCGCGTGACACCGAAATCCGGGCGGACACAAATCCAGTCCGTGATGCGGGATGCGGAAGGGAATTTACTGCTGAAACTTGCGGTGACGGATGTGCCGGAAGACGGCAAAGCCAATAAAGCCGTGATTAAACTGCTCTCCAAAAGCTTCGGCATTGCCAAATCCGATATCGAGATATTGTCGGGAGAAACATCGCGGGTGAAAAAACTGTTTATGCGGATTGATCGGGCGGAGGCAGAAGCCTTAATCGCCGAACTCGGTCTCAAGACTCTCTAGAATTTTTTCCAGATAAATCTGCGGTTCGGCGCGTTTACGGCGGCTGTCATACAGAATCAGCGCCAGAATAGCCGGAAAAAACAGCGATATTCCCGCCATACTGATAAACAGCGCAAAAATAAGCGCCAACCCGTAGAGAATTTTGGAAATCTCCGCGGTCGTGACCTTGCCGTCCACCAGAATACGGGCGGCTTTCGCGCCGGATTTGATGCGGATATTCAATGAAACATGATAAGGCGGCGCGCCTAAAATAAGACATTTATGCCCTGCCGTGACCGTAAACACCTCTTCGCCGCCGGAAACGCTTTCGACATGAAAGGCACTGCGCAGCCGGTCAGTCAAGGCGACTTTCAGTGCTGCCGCGCTCAGTTTTTTTGCGGTTTTGATTTTACGGCTGGTTTCAAGATAGGTCATAAACTGTGGCCGTGCGCTTACATATTGCAGGCGGAATTCAAGGCTTTATAGGCCGCCGTTGTGCCGCGCAGGCTGTAGGTATCTGTGGTCAGTGTGCCGCGCTGCGATGTGCCTTTGACAACCATTGTGCTGCCGCGCTGCAATGCATCGGCCAGTGCATTATCGGTGGCCTGATCGGCGGCCCAGGCGGTTTCGCCTTTGATGGTCGGCAGGCTGAATTTTTTGCCGTCAATCGTGACGGTGACAACGCTGCCTGTTTTAATGGGGTAACCGGCGATAATATTGAAGACGTTTTTGCTGCCGTCTTCCGTCCAATGCGTGACAAAGGCGTGAATTTCTCCGCGCTTTGTGTATTTTCCGGCTGATTTTGTCGGCTGTGAGGTCATAAAACAGACTTTATGGCCGTTATCCTCATACACATAAACCGCCCAATCATTATGTTTGCTGGACATGCGCGGGCCGTCCGGACCGGCAAGCGCTTTTCCTGCAAAGCTGAAAAGCAGGAGGGCAAACAGGCTGAAAGAAAGAATTTTTTGCATGGAAACGTCCTCGTTGGTCACATATTGGTCATTGGCCGGTCTTTAAGGCGGATGATCTTTAAACCCGCAAAGAATAGGTGTGATCGTCACCTTTTAGATGATAGAAAAAGGCCCCGTTTTCCGCAAGGGGGTTTGATGAAAATTATGCGGCCTCTCCTGTTAAAGCACGGTGAACCGCGTTTAAAGTTGCCTCGTAATCGCCCGTATGCAGGATGGCAATACCGCCCGCAAGCCGCCAATCGGCAATATTGTTTTTGCGGTCATCAATTAAAATGCGGTTCGGGCCTGCCAGAAAATGTTTGTCCGTGCTGGGGCAGATAATCAGATCGCGCAGCGCCCATTTGCCGCGTTCATCATCAAAGCTTTGAATCCATTCTGCTTTGCCTGAATGACAGCCGGAATGCAGCATCGGGCCGGTCAGGAATTTGACTGTGCCGATTTTCTGCAATGTGGCATAGAATTCTTTCGCACCGTCAAAGACCGGAATGGTACTCCACCATTGGTGGTCCAGTGCCTCGCGGTCAAGCTTGCCGGTATCCCGATGGTATTTGTCATGGGTGCGCGCATGCAGCTCGAAATCGGCGACAACGCCGTCCAGATCCAGAAATATTATCGGTTTCACCATTTATTTTTTGCCCTTATTGGTGTAAAAGTCTTGGCTAACAGTAAACGTATCCGATCATAGGGAGAATAAGGCACCATGACAACGATTGAGAAAGAAAATCTTTTTTGCGCCTATAATTACCATCCGCTGCCCGTCGTTTTGACAAAGGGCGAGGGCGTCTGGCTCTGGGATGAAAGCGGCAAAAAATATCTTGATATGATGAGCGCCTATTCTGCGGTCAGCCACGGTCATTCCCATCCGCGCATGGTCAAGGCGCTCTGCGATCAGGCGGCAAAGCTGGCGATTACCTCCCGCGCCTACCATACGGACAAGCTGGCACCGTTTCTGGAAAAAATCTGCCGCGTCTCCGGCATGGATATGGCGCTGCCGATGAATACCGGCGCGGAAGCGGTGGAAACAGCGATCAAGGCCGCACGGCTTTGGGGCTATAAATCCAAGGGTATTGCAAAAGACAAGGCGGAAATCATCGTCGCCGAAGGCAATTTCCACGGACGCACCACCACGGTGATCAGCTTTTCGTCGGAAGAAGAGTATAAAGCGAATTTCGGCCCGCTGACTCCCGGTTTTAAAATCGTCGATTACGGCGATGTTGATGCCATGCGCGCCGCCATCACGGAAAATACCTGCGCCATCCTGATCGAACCCATTCAGGGCGAGGCCGGTATCCGCATACCGCCCGTGGGCTATCTGAAAGCACTGCGTAAATTATGTGATGAAAATAACGTGTTGCTGATTCTGGATGAAATCCAGTCCGGTCTGGGCCGCACCGGAAAGAATTTCTGTTTCGAACATGAAGGCATCCTCCCCGACGGCTTGACGCTGGGCAAGGCGCTGGGCGGCGGCATGATGCCGGTTTCCTGCTTTCTGGCAAAACGTGAGGTGATGGAGCTGTTCCGTCCCGGCAGTCACGGCTCGACTTTCGGCGGCAATCCGCTGGCGGCGGCTGTCGCAACCGAGGCGCTGACGGTGCTGGAAGAAGACAAGCTGGTTGAAAACAGTCAAAAACTCGGTGCCTATATGCTGCATGAAATTGCACAGATTTCGACGCACCTGATCCGCGAGGCACGCGGTCTGGGACTGTGGATCGGTGTTGATTTCGATCCCGAGCGCGTTTCGGCGCGCGAAGTTTGCGAACGCCTGATGGAGCGCGGTATCCTGTCAAAAGAAACGCATGAAACCGTTGTCCGCTTTGCGCCGCCGCTGATCATCACCCGTGAAGAAGTTGACTGGGCGCTGGAGCAATTCAGGGAAGTCGTTGCCGAAATTGAAGCGCGCCAGAATGCGGCCTGAAATTTTGATTGCAGGGTGGAAAGCGAGCCTTGCCAGCTTGCGGTACCTCTTGTAAACTGACGGAGTCAGTATAGGAGGACATCTATGAAAGCGCGATTTTTCCGTTTATTTTCAGCGGTTTTATTCTTGGCCGGCTTTGCCGGAATGATTTTGTCATTCACCGTGGCGGATCATCCCGCCTATGCGGAGAGCAAAAAGAAAACCGGAAATGTTATCAAAGTCGAACAAAAGGTTGATGACGGCTCGGGGAAAATTGACGGGGCATCGTCGGAAAAGCTGTCTGATTATGATGACGGTGAAGCGCGGGAACGTCTTGTCTATGTGATTAAAGTGACGGGTATTATCGGTCCTGTCGTGCATGATCATATCAAACGCAATGTTGAACAGGCCGGCGCTGCAAATGCGGAAGCATTGATTCTTGAAATGCACACGCCGGGCGGTCTGCTGACCTCCACACGCGATATCACGCAAACCATTCTGGGCTCGAAAGTGCCGGTGGTGACCTATGTCAGCCCGCCGGGCTCACATGCGGCCAGCGCCGGAACCTATATTCTTTATTCCAGCCATGTCGCGGCAATGGCACCGGGCACCAATATCGGTGCGGCAACGCCGATCAGTATTTCAGGTGAAGGGCCTGTTGATAACCCGCAGGAACAGGAAGACGGCGATAAAAAAGGTCTTAAAAAGAAAACCGCGCCGACACAAAAACCGCAGGAATCCAGCAATGACGCGCTGGCACATAAAGCCATGAATGATGCCACGGCTTATATTCGCGGCCTTGCCGAATTGCGCGGGCGTAATGTGGAATGGGCGGAAAAGGCGGTGCGTCAGGCTGCAACGCTGACGGCCAGCGAAGCGATTGAAGAAAATGTGATCGAGATCGTTGCCGAAAATGTTGAAGACCTTGTCGAGCAAATGGACGGGCGCGTCGTGAAAATGCAGGATACGGGCGACCGCACGCTGCGCACGAAAAACGCCAAAATTATCGAGAAAGAGACCAATTGGCGCACGCAGATTCTGATGATTATTACCGATCCGAATGTGGCTTTCTTGCTGATGACGCTGGGCGGCTATGGGTTGATCTATGAATTCGCCAATCCGGGAACTTTTGTGCCGGGCGTAATCGGCGTGATCTGTATCGTTCTGGGTCTGTTTGCGATGAATGTGATGCCGGTGAATTATGCAGGTGTTGCCTTGCTGCTGCTGGGGATGGGCTTTATGGCCGGAGAGGCGCTCGTGCCATCCTTCGGGGTGCTCGGGATAGGGGGGGCGATATCCTTTGCCCTCGGGGCGACCATTCTCTATGAGCCGGAACTGACAGGCTACGGGCTGTCATGGTGGACAATCGCCACGGCGACAGGCGCAAGTTTCCTGCTGTTGACGGTGGTGCTGGCCTTTGCCATGAAAGGACAACGTAATCCGGTGACAACCGGTGAGGAAGGACTCCTGAACAGCAAAGGTGAGGTCTTGAAATGGGCGAATGGCCGCGGGGATGTCCGCGTCATGGGAGAAATCTGGCAGGCCGTTCCCGCCGAATCCCGCAGTTTCCGCAAAGGAGACATGGTAAAAATCGTTAAAATCGACGGCCTGAAACTGATCATTGCGCCGCAGGAAGACAATGATGAATAATAATATTGACGCAACAAATACAAACCGCTTTAGAGGAGCTTGAATAGAATGCAATACGGAATTATCGCGTTTCTCGCGCTATTAACACTGATCTTTCTTGCGGCTGCGATCCGGATCCTTCGGGAATACGAACGCGGCGTTGTTTATACGCTTGGACGCTATACGGGAATGAAAGGCCCCGGACTGATCATCCTGATCCCTTTCGTGCAACAAATGATCATCGTGGATACGCGTGTCCGCACAATTGACGTCCCCAGTCAGGATATCATCTCGAAAGATAACGTGTCCGTGAAAGTGAATGCGGTGATTTATTTCCGTGTTGTCGCGCCGCAAAACGCGATCAACGAAGTGGCGGATTTCATGCGCGCCACCAGCGAATTGTCCCAGACAACGCTGCGGGCGGTTCTTGGTAAGCATGATCTGGATGATATGCTGTCCAACCGTGATAAGCTTAGCTCCGATGTCCGTGAAATTCTGGACACGCAAACCGATGCCTGGGGCATCAAAGTTGCGAATGTTGAAATCAAACATGTCGATATTGATGTCAGTATGATCCGCGCCATCGCCAAACAGGCCGAAGCCGAGCGGGAACGTCGCGCGAAAATCATTCATGCGGAAGGTGAGGCGCAAGCCGCCGAGAAGCTGGTCGAAGCCTCTGTCACGCTGGCGCGTGAGCCGGGTGCGATGCAGCTGCGTTATCTGAATGCTTTCCAGACGATCGCCAATGACAAGACGCAAACGATCATCCTGCCGTTGCCGATGGATATTCTGAAAAAATTCGGTGTCGACCAAATTACGACAACGGGTAAGAAATCCGCGTAAATTCCGATCATAAGCGCGCGGGGACAGGCGATTTGCTTTCCCCGCGCGTTTTTTGTTTTTGACTTGACAGCAGGCGGGATATTGCGTAAATTCTGCCTTCGTTAGAGGTAATTTGAGGGAAAGCAGTGCTGAAGGCGGCTTTGCCTGTGATTTAAGAATAATTTTGGATAAGAGAGAACAACCATGACACGGCTTTGTAAAGTAACAGGAAAAGGCGTCCAGAGCGGAAATAATGTGTCCCACGCACATAACAAAACCCGTCGCCGCTTTCTGCCGAATTTGCAGGAAACGTCTTTTTACAGCGAAACGCTGAAGCGTAAGATTCGCATGCGCGTTTCTACATCGGCAATCCGTACGGTTGAACACAAAGGCGGCTTTGACGCTTATGTTCTGGGTACGGCAGCAAGCAAACTTCCGGCTGAACTGAGAAAAATCCGCCGCGAATTGCTGGAAAAGCGTAACGCCGCTTAAACTGTCTGCCGGCAGCTAAAAGATTTTCAAAAGGGGACAGCCTATCAGCGTCCCTTTTTGTTTTGGCATATCAGGGGGGATTTTCAAATGTCTTTCGCATTCGAGATTACGCATCAGGCGCCGGACAGCCATGCAAGGCTGGGTGTCTTGACGACGCCGCACGGCGCAATCGAAACGCCGAATTTTATTTTCTGCGGTACAAAAGCTTCCATTAAAGGTCTGACCCCGACCCAGATGCGGGATTGTCAGACAGATATCATTCTGTCCAATACCTATCATTTGATGATTCAGCCCGGGGCTGAGCTGATTGAAAAAATGGGCGGGCTGCATAAATTCATGGGCTGGGACGGCCCGATGCTGACCGATAGCGGCGGTTTTCAGATTTTTTCCCTCGGTCACGGTTCTGTTGCGGATGAAATCAAAGGCCGCGGATTGCAGAAACGCAATAAAAGCGTGCTGAAAATCACCGAAGAAGGTGCGGAATTCCGTTCCTATCTTGACGGTCGCAAAATATTTCTGACACCGGAAAAATCCATTGATATCCAGCGCAAGCTGGGGGCTGATCTGATTGTGCAGCTGGATGAATGCACGCCGTTCCATGTTGATAAGGATTATACGGCACGTTCAATGGCGATGAGTATGCGCTGGGGTGACCGTTCACTGGCGGAATGGAAGCGCAAGGATGACGGGCGTCAGGTCATGTACGGGATCGTGCAGGGCGGTATCTATCCCGATTTGCGCAAGGAATGCTGCGAATGGCTGCAGAATAGCGATTTCTTCGGCACGGCTGTCGGCGGGTCGCTGGGCAGTCACAAAGAACAGATGTATGAAGTGGTCTCTTACTGCACGCCGCATTTGCCGGAAGGGCGTCCGGTACATTTACTCGGGATCGGCGGATTCCGCGATATTTTTGAAGGCGTGAAGCTGGGGATGGATACGTTTGACTGTGTGTCGCCGACACGTCTGGCGCGTCATGGCTGGGCCTTGAAAAAAGGCGCGGAAAAAGAACGTATCAATGTGCGTAATGCGCGTTTTAAAGAAGATGCCGGGCCGGTGGACGAAAACTGTGCCTGCCCGTGCTGTCAAAGCTATTCCCTGTCCTATCTGAATCATTTGTTCCGCGCCGGAGAAATGCTGGGGATGCAGCTTTTATCCCTGCATAACGTCTTTACCATGAACCGTCTGATGCGTGAACTGCGCACGGCGCTTGCCAATGATTCTTTGCAGATAGTTGAAAAAGAGTGGTGCGTTTCTTAACCTGTTATTAGCGATTTGCTTGCTATTCTGTAGTTAGGTATAGAAACCGCAAGGAATGGCATTGCCAAAGGACAGGCTCTAGAAAAATGGCACTTCAATACGCCTCTGTTTTGTCGAGTGATATGTTGCTGACCGATATTGAAGCTCATATGGAGTGGTTCGGTCATGTGATGCGCGTTGCCTTTTTCCCCGCTGATACCCCCGCTGAAACATTTGAAATTCCTATCGCTTTGGTGGCTTGGTGTGTTGATGCCGCCGCCAAAGGTGAAATGGATGAAAATGCGGCGTCGCAATTGCACCGTCTGCATGACGAGCTTGCCGATGAAGCCACGAAATGCGTGCGCCTGGCGCAGGAAGGCACGCAGATGACGCTGGACACCTATAACGAGGTTGAACACCGTCTGATCGCCTATATCCAGCAGGTGCGGCGTCTTAGCGAGGAACTGGCCGGCAGCAGTATGGGGCTGGATCCCGCCACAGGTTTGCGCAGCGTGGCCGGTATGAAAAACGAGGTTGCGCGTGAGCTGGACCGCCGCGACCGTAAAGGTGACCCGTTCTGCGTCTGCAATCTTGAAATTGATGCCATTCCCGCCCTGATGCAGCAGCACGGGCGGAAGACGATGGATGAAATCTATGCCCATGTCGGCGGCATGCTGATGAAATCAATCCGTTCCTTTGATGATGCTTATCATTTAGGACGCGGTGAATTCGTCCTCTCCCTCAAGCATATTGATATTCTGGATGCCTGCTCGGTTATGGACAGGATTCGTGACCAGATTTCAAAAGCACCGGTCTATCTCGACGGTTCTTTCGAACCCAGCTATGTCACCGCATCCTTCGGCGTGGCAGAGCCTGTTCCCGGTGACAAAATCGATGATATCTTCAATAATGCCAAACGCGCCTTGAAACAGGCACAGCATGAAGGCGGGAACTGCGTGATGAACTGGAAAGAACAGAGCGCGTTGCAGCAATATGCCGCAGAAGTGACGACCTTCGATTAATCTGCGGCTTGCACTTTTCGCTTCGCGCTCTATACTGCCCCTAAAATCGAAAGGGGCTGCGCCATGAAAACATTTCCTGAATTTCCCAATCTGTTTGTTATTGACCATCCGCTGGTACAGCATAAGCTGACCCTGATGCGCAGCGTTGATTGCAGCGTGCAGATTTTCCGTGATCTGCTCAAAGAAATCGCCATGCTGATGGGCTATGAGATGACGCGCGATCTGCCGACGGAAATGAAGGCGATTACCACACCGCTGGCGGAAATGCAGGCGCCCGTGCTGTCAGGGAAACAGCTGGCGATTGTACCGATTTTGCGGGCCGGGCTAGGCATGTCGGACGGGCTGTTTGATCTGGTGCCTTTTGCGCGGATCGGTCATATCGGCCTTTACCGTGATCCTGAAACCAAACAGCCGGTGGAATATCTTGTCAAACTGCCTTCGACGGAGGATCGCCGTTTTCTGGTGGTTGACCCGATGCTGGCAACAGGGCATTCGGCGGTGCATGCGATTGATGTGCTGCTGAAACGCGGTGCATCGGTTGAGAATATCAGCTTTATGGCACTGGTCGCCGCGCCGGAGGGGGTGAAAGTCTTCCATGAAGCGCATCCCGATGTGCAGCTTTATGTCGCCGCGCTGGACGATCATCTGAATGACAAAGCCTATATCGTTCCGGGTCTGGGGGATGCAGGCGACCGTTTATTCGGCACATTGTAAGTGCATTTGGGTAAGTAGATTGGTCGTTTGACGGTCACGAAAAGACGGTTTTTTCGTATTAAAACCGCATTTTAACTTGCATTTTCCATAAAAATAATATAGGCTGTTTCCATCAAGCGGGTGTGGGAATCTTTATGATGTTTTGGGGTATGTCTTTATGACGGCGGCGAAAACCAATCAGAAAAAACAGGTAAAAGCTGTAGAAGCAGGGGCGTTGCGCCGCTTTTGGCAGCAGGCTTGCGCCAATGGCAAGCAGACAGGCGGTTTTCTGCGCGGCGATCTGCTGCAGCCCGCAGCGATTGCAGGCTCGGTTCTGCTGGCGACAACGGCTTTGGCAACCCCTATGATGGCAACAACCATCGGTGCGGCGGCGGTGGCAATGGGCAGCATCTGGCTGCTGACAAAAACCAGCGATGTCGTTGCGAATAACGCGTCTTCTCTGGGTGCGAAGCTCGGTATTCCGCCGATTCTTCTCGGGATCGGCCTTGGCATTGTCACCTCTTTGCCGGAGCTGGCGGTGTCAATCGGCTCGATCATGGCAGGCGTGCCGGATATGGCTGTTGGAAATATCATCGGATCAAATATTGCGAATATTCTGCTGGTTCTGGGGGCGGGAGCGGCGATCAAGCCTGTCAATTCCAAAGGGGCAAGCTGGAAATTCAATACGGCTGTGATGTTGGGCACGACGGCGCTATTCGCCGGACAGATGGCAATGGGTGTTCTGAATCCGGTGATGGGCGGCGCAATGCTGGTTGGGCTGGGCGCTTATATCTGGCGCGCGACAAAAGTGGCGCAGCAAGATAAAAAGAACGGTTTCGCGCCCGAAGAAGATGATGATAATACGGCAGAAGGCAAAATGCCGAAATGGTTTAACGCCGCCTGGGGCGTGGCCGGCGTTGCGGGGCTGGTTGCATCCGCAAAACTGCTGGTGACGGCGGCATCGGCAACGGCCATCGGTTTGGGCGTTACGCCTGCGCTGGTCGGTGCATTGGGGGTTGCGATCGGGACCTCACTGCCGGAACTGGCCGTGACGGTCAAATCGGCCTTGCAGGGCAAAAGCGATATGGCGCTGGGCAATATTCTGGGATCAAATATCTTTAATGTGCTGATGGTCGGCGGTGCGCTGGCTTTGGCGGGAACGGCGGTACCATTGGCTTTCGGTCTGGGAAGCGCGATGGGCCTTTTGAATATCGGTGCCTTTGTCGGTGCGGCGGCATTGTCTGCCACGGCGATGTTCCTGAATAAAAACAAAGGATCCCTCAAGCGCTGGCAGGGTTTTGGCGCATTGGGGCTTTATACGGCCTTTACGGCGGCGAGCGTCGTTCTGGATCCGGGCGCGGCGGCTGATGCCGATAGAAACAAATCCGCGCAGCAGGAGCAGACAGTGGTCGAACAGCGGCAACAGGCGGAAGGCTTTGCGCCTGCCAGACTTGCGGCGATGCGTACCGCTTATCATCACGGGAAATAGATAATACCTTCTTCACGTTTATGCGGCTGTTTCGGCAGCGGCTTGGCATTCTCCGGTTTTTTCGGCTGGGCAGCCGGTGTTTTCGGCTTTTTCTCCGTTTTCCGCAGTCCCGGTACAAGGGCTTCTTTCAGCAGAATAATCGTAATGCGGCGGTTGCGGGCCGAGGTCGGGTCGTCTTTGACCAGATGTTCACGGTCGGCCTTGCCCATGACATTTTCAATCCGTTTCAGATCAAGCTTGTAATCCAGCATGGCGCGGCGGCTGGCATTGGCACGGTCGGCGGAAAGCTCCCAGTTCGTATAGGCGGCTCCTGCGCCATATTGCAGGGAATCCGTATGGCCGCGGATGGAGATCATATTCGGCAAATCCATGATAACGCGTGTGACCAGCTTCAACAGCAGCAGGGCTTCGGGCAGCGGCTCGGATTTTCCCAGCGGGAACATCGGCTTGCCTTCCTGATCGACGATCTGGATACGCAGTCCTTCCGGGGTCTGGTCAATCAGCAGATTTTGCGCCAGATTTTTCAGCTCCGGCACGGTTTCAATCGCCTGACGGATCTGTTCCTCGACTTTTTCAAAACGTTCCTGTTCACGGCGCTGTAATTCGGCCTCCAGTTCCTTATCGGCAACATTCTGCAAATCATCAGGGGTGTTTTTCGTGCCGTCGGGACGCAGTGTGCCGGGGAAAGAAACCGTGGGGTCTTTCTGATGCGCCATCGCGCCGTCCGGCGAAACCGTCAACCCGCCCAGCACACCGCCGGAGCCGCTGACGGAGGTGGCAATACGCGGATCAGCAGGGGAGAAATAGGAGGAGATCAGCGCCTTCTGCTCATCCGTTGTCACATTCAAAAGCCAAAGCAGCAGGAAGAAGGCCATCATGGCCGTCACGAAATCGGCATAGGCCACTTTCCATGCGCCGCCGTGATGGCCGCCGCCTTTGTTCTTTTTCACCTTACGGATGATTATCGGACGTTTTTCATCATCGGCCATATTTCTGCGGCTTCCCTAAAATTGACGTCTGCCGGCTTCCGATCAGGTCGGAATGCTGACGGCCTGCGTGGCTTCCTCGACCTCGGCAAAGCTCGGCTGTGTGCCGTGCAGCAGAATTTTGCGGCCGAATTCGACGGAAACCTGCGGCGCGGCGCCCTGCAGGAACGCCATAATGCAGACTTTGATACATTGGTAATATTTCATTTCGGCATCGTTGCGCTCTTTAATCGCATTGGCGATCGGCGCGACCCAGCCGTAAGACAGCCAGACCCCGAGGAATGTTCCGACAAGCGCACCGCCAATCAAATGACCGAGGACTTCCGGCGGTTCGGTAATCGCTCCCATGGTTTTGATCACACCCAGAACCGCGGCAACGATACCCAGCGCAGGCAGACCGTCGGCCAGTGTCTGGACGGCGTGCGAGGTATGACCGCGTTCTTCGGACATGGTGTCGATTTCCTCATCCATCAGCGCTTCCAGCTCATAGGGGTTTTCCGAACCGAGCGAAATAATACGCAGATAATCGGTAAAAAAGGTCACGGCGTGATGGTCGCTGTAAAATTCGGGAAATTTCTGGAAGATATCGCTGTTTTGCGGTTCTTCGATATGCTGCTCCAGCGCCAGCCAGCCTTTTGTGCGGGCCATCCGGAAAATCGTATAGAGCATGCTGAGCAGTTCCAGATAGGAATCCTTATTGTATTTCGGCTTTTTATAGATGCTGCCCATATCTTTCAGGCAATGCTTGACCAGCGGCACGGAGTTCGCGACCAGAAAAGCCATCATGCCGGTACCGAAAATGATGACAAACTCAAAAGGCTGGTTCAGAACGGCGAGATGTCCGCCCAGCGCAACATAACCGCCGAGGGTGCAGAGAACGACGCCGAGATGTCCGAGGAGTTTGAGCATGGAGATTTTTTAAAAGCTGTTGTTTTTTTCGGTTATTCTTCTTGCTTCAGTATGGCGCAGCTGCCCGTCAAACTCAATGGCTAATCATTGGTTTTTGGGGCAAAAACAGCGAAGAGAATCTCGTTAATCAACCGTGCCGTTTTGCCGTCCTGATCTTTATGGGGATTATATTCAACGACTTCGATGCCGCGGAACAGCGGATGGGCGGAAACGCCTTTGAAGGCGGCAAGGGCATCACGGGCGGATAAGCCGCCTTTCTCATTGGTGCCGACGCCGGGGGCATCGGCGGGGTCAAAACCGTCCAGATCAACGGAGAGGCCGAAACCTTTCGTGCCGGTGGCGGCGCGGGCGAGAGAGGTTGTGAAAATATCGTCAAAGCCGCGTTCGGCGACTTCGGGTATTTTGTAAAAACGGGCATTGTGGCGGTCCATAAACTCCGCTTCGCCCGGCTCATAGCTGCGGGCGCCGATCAGACTGAAATGCGCCATGTCGATTTTGGTTTGCGGTGCGGAAAGCCGTGTCAGTTCGTCAACACCTTCACCTGCCAGACAGGCAACGGGCATACCGTGCCACCATCCGCCCCATTTGCCTTCATGCGCGGTTTCCGGCGTATGCGCATCCAGATGCGCGTCCAGCCAGACCAGACCGAATTCCTGAAAAGCGTCATGCGCGGTAATAATACCCGACCATGTGCCGATGGCGGCGGTATGGTCGCCGCCGATGACAACGGGGATGCGCCCTTGCAGGACGGCATTTTCAGCGGCGCGGGCAAGACGCAATACGGCCTCGGCCACAATCGGCAGCGCCGTGTCTTTGTCTTTCATGAAATCATGTTCCGCCATTTCACGGATATGCAGGGAATCATGCCACATGACATGATGCCCCAGCGCTTGCAGACCATCGGTCAGCGCCTCTTCGTCAAGATGGTAGGGGCCGTCTTCGCAGCCGTGGTCGCGGCAACCCCAGCCGCAGTCATAGCGGATGATTTCGATATGGTGTTCTGACATCTTAATTCACAATATTTCCTGAAACTTATGAGGCGGCGTCATGTTAGCAATTTTTGCCTGACCTGTCATGGGAAATGAGAGAGGCTTTTATACCCTTGATTATATTGTCGCTTTCTTTTTACAAATATTTTATGATGAAAGCGGGAGATATTTTTTAAAGGTACTTTATTCATGTTTGTTCTTTGCTGGGTCTATTGCGTCCCCTTCGTGAAGTTCCTTTATTACGCTGTTGCGCCTTTGCTGCTGTTTTTCGCTTTTTATGTGATGAAACGCGGCATCTGCCGTGAAACGCTGTGGCTGCGCTATGGAGCATTGGCGATGGCATGGCTGTCGGTTTTCAAGATTTTCCTGATGGATGTGAATTCTCTGGCGCGGGATATGGCCTGCCAGATGTCGGATAATATGTGTGGCGCAACGGGGACAAAAATATTCCAGATGGCGGGCGGCTGTTTATTTGCGCTTTCCGCCGTGGTGCTGTTGATGCTGGGGGCGCGTTTCGGCAGGAAATACCGGCTGCCGCGCCGGAAAATTCCGCCCAATGACAAACCGCTGCGTTTCTGGGCGAATCTGTCGATGATGCTGGTTGTGGTGCTGTGCTGCTGGCTGTCGCTGCCGCTGCTCAGCTATCTGGCGGTCGGCGATGCGCCGCAACTGTTTTTCAAACTGCGCTGGCAGTTTTTTGCCATGCTGAATTTCCTGTCACTGGCGCTCGGCTTCTGGCGGGTCGAGGATTATTACCAATATTACAATGACGGCGCGGGCGACCGCTATGTGCGGCAAAAAGACGCCGGCAAAGTCTGGGTACCCTCCGATACGCTGTGGACGGTGCTGCCGATCTATCTGGTCGCACTGGCGGCCGGCGTGATGTCGGATGATCTATTCCGCACGATGTAATAATCACGCCGACAACATATCACATAAATAAAAGGAAAATGGTGGGCGATGACGGGATCGAACCGCCGACCTACTGGGTGTAAACCAGTCGCTCTCCCAGCTGAGCTAATCGCCCTCAATTGAGAAGGGTTATAATTATTCCAATTTCGAAAAACTGTCAAGAGGGGATGCGGTGAAAAGCCTCCCTTTATGCCGCTTTGTCTCCATCTGTGAACAGCGCATAGAGATCTTCGGCAAAAATGCGTTCCTCCGTGCCTTCTGCGGCAAAAACGGGGCGGAAGGGGGTATCGGTCTCCGTATTGTCGTAAAGGGCAATTCTGTCGGCAATCCGGCGGTATTCAGGCCATAAACGCAGCAGGGCGGCATAACGCTCCCGAATAACGCTTTGCGGCGTGTGGCGGCCTTCCTCATCCTCGCGGCGGCGGGCGCGGGTCAGCGCCGTGTCCAGATCGGTATGCAGCAGATGCATTTCGATACGGTAACCCTGTTTTTTGATGTTTTTCAAAAAATCGGGGGCGGTTTCAATGGCGCAGGTGCGCTCATAAATCACATCGCGTTGTGACCAGACGGCGGCGGAGAGGATTTCCTCGGCCAGAAAGCGCGCAGGCATTTCCCATGTTTCAAAGGCGCGGGCGGCATCACCCGTTTCCTCCATCATTTTCAGATAGCCGGGCAGCGCCTGCATCACCGCATCAGGGTCATGTAAGACGGCATCTTCGGGCAGGCGGCCTTTGGCCAGCAGATTTTTGCGGAAAGAGGTCTTGCCCGCGCCGATGCCGCCGGCAATCACGTAAATGACGGGCGTGTCCGTACGTTCCTCCGTGCCGTCTTGATGGGCTTTCAGAAACAGGGAGAAAATCTCCATTTTTTCCTGAGGTGTTATCATACGTATACCGCATTTATGTATTTTTTTGGGGGTTCATTCCAGAATACGGTGTGCCAGTTTTTACCGTCATAATCCAGCCGCGACACCGCACCGGTGGACAGTTTGATATTATGCTGCGCCTTGAAACCGTCAAAATCCCCTGTCAGATAGGGCGCAAAACGGGCGATGCCGTTCGAGGTGACGACTAGAACGGTTTTTCCCGCATGTTTTTGCGCAATCTCTGCGCCGAAATCCAGCCAGTTTTGAATCAGCGCCTGCGGGTCAACTTTCCAGCCTGCGGGCACGATCGCATCCTGATCCCAGGCTTTTAAGGCATCTGCGCCAAGGCGGGCGATGACCTCATCCTCGGGCTTTCCTTCGTCAATACCGTAATCAATTTCGTTGAAAATATCATCCTGCCGCAGCGTCAAAGGCGCAGGCAGGGGCATTTCCGCCAGCGCCAGCTGCGCGGTTTCCACAGCGCGTTTTAAACGGCTGGAATAAACCAGATCGGGGATAAGATTTTCTTTGGCAAGAAACTGCCCGAGCAAGCGGCCCTGACGGCATCCGCTTTCCACCAGCGGGATATCGGTTCCCGCACCGACGCGGCACAGAATATCGCCGGGGGAAAAAGTATTGCCGTGTCTTGCGACCAAAAGCCTTGTCGTCATGCCGCAATTTCTCCGAAGGTTGCCAGCAATTCCTCGGCACGGACAATATCCTCGGGGGAATCAATGCCCGACATGGCGGGACGGCCTTTGTAATCAACCACGGTGGCTTTAACGCTGATATTGTTTTCCAGCATACGCAGCTGTTCCAGCCCTTCCAGCACTTCATAACGGCTTTGCGGCAGTTTCACGAATTGCTTCAGGATATCGGCGCGGAAGCCGTAAATGCCGATATGGCGGTAAACGGGAGACAGCTTTTTGCTTTTCCGCAGCTCGTCCTCATGGCGGATGGAGGGGATGATATTCTTTGAAAACCACAATGCCTCGTTATCCCTGCCCAGAATGGCGGTCGTGCCGCTGAACGGCGTGTCCTTTTTCTGTTCGCGGAAGGCATCAAGTTCGTCCCAGCCCATACGGACAACAGGCGTGACAACTTCCAGATCGGGATTGTTCTGGAATTCGCTTAAGACCGCGGCGACGAAATCGGGCGGGGTCAGCGGCGCGTCACCTTGCAGATTAACGATAAAATCGGGGCGGTGTTCAAGATGGCTGATGGCTTCCAACGCACGGTCCGAGCCGGTTTTGCAAGAGCTGGAGGTCATGACGCCGCGCAACCCGCATTCCGTGGCATGGTCAATGATGCGTTTATCTTCGGTGGCAACCAGAATTTCCGCACCGCCGATCATTTTTGCGGCAAGCGCGGCGATTTCACCGACGCGCGCCAGCATGGTTTTTCCGGCAATCTTCTCCAGCGGCTTCCCGGGAAGGCGCGTCGAGTGATAGCGGGCGGGGATGATGATTGCGGCGTTGCTCATGCGTCAGCTTAAAGCCCGAAAAATTTGCCGGGACGGCGGCGGAAATTCGGACGCTGTGCACCCATTTTCTCGAATTCCTCTTTGGTTACTTCGCGCTGTCCGACCGCGACGGATGTCCAGTCGTTTTTGTCATTCCCGTCTTTTTCGAAACGGCCAAGCGCTTCTTTGACAACGCTTTGAAATTCATTCGGCTCCATAATGCAGCCGCGTGTGCAAGTGGTTTCATAAACGGTCTGGCCGTCTTTTTTCAATTGAACATTCATATTGCGGGGCATAACCATTGCGGGGCTCTCCTTATAAGGGATTAACAGGTTTTTCAGTATGGGCGCACTGTATGAGAATAAGGCTGTTTTGTCAAGGAAAGAGCCAGCTTTGCAGCATTTGTGTTCCGGGTAACGCGGTTCATAATTTGCTAATAAATTGACTGTATTATGTCATTTATGAAGATAAGAGAATATAAAGACGGATTTTTCACGAAGTGGTTCAAAAAGCTCAGTCCGCAGGATGCGGCGGCGTTTGGTGCGCCCTCTTGAATTTAAAAAATAATATAGGGTAAAAGAAGAACATGGCAAGACAAGATGATCCAAGATTACGAGATGTTGAAGAGGTTTTTCTGGAGCGCGCCCGCGAAGATTCCGCATTTCTGGAGGCGATTTTTGAAGAATGCGAAGAATTAATGGCTGAAGGGGATTATTCCACCTGCGGAACCATGCTGCAGACTTATGTGGTTGCAGCAGACAAGCTTGCCGATACGGCGGATCTGCTGAATAAAAGCGAAGAGGACATGCTGGCGGCGCTGAAAACGCCGGGGGCTTTATCGCAGGCGCAGCTGGAAAAGCTGATGGAATTTCTAAAAATGTAACGCCGGAAATATAAAAGAGCCGGCTCGCGCACTGCGATACCGGCTCTTGAGGGTCACCTTGTGGGAAACGTGTCAGCTTATTTTGCAGACTTGCGTTTCGCGCCCGTCGTCTTTTTGACATCCGCCTTTTGTGCGGGCGCGGGCGTTTCAGTGACCGTTTGTTCCGTTTGTTTGGATTTATCTTCAAAATCCGCTTTCACGGTTTTGTCGCCAAGCTTGCTGGCGGTTTCCGTTTTCGGTGCGGTTTTGCCGATATTTTTCAGTTTTTGAGAGGCGTTGTCAAAGGCCTCGGACATATCCTGACGCAGCTTTGTTGTATAGCCTTTCGCCTGTGCCGCATGCGGTTTGGCGCGTTTGATGATTTTGTTTTTCAGTTTTTTCAGTTCCGCAACACCGTCAACAGCAACAACACCGCCGACATAACCTGCGGCGCCGCCAAGGGCTGCACCGACAACGCCGAAAACGATACTGCCGATAATACCGGGGCCGGCTGCGATGCCGAGGCCGAAGCCGATTCCAATACCGAGAATTGCTGCGCCGAGAATTTTAGCGCCGTCAGACAGGCTTTTTGCGTATCCTTGACCGTCCATAATAAAATAACCTCCGTAAATGCCGTATAAAATAAGGCCGAATCTGTATCGGCTCACCGCGCGAAAACTATCACGCAGTTCTTATGACGTCAATAATAAATATGGAAATGTTTTAAAGCGCCAGCGGCAGCGCCTGGCCTTGCGGCTGGGCAGGGATATGCACGGATTTGTTGCGGGAAAAATCGATACGTGCAAATTTCCGTCCCGACAGGCCGGGCAGATTTTCATCTTCAAGATTACCCCAGATTTTCATGAAACTGCCGGGATAGATGTGAATATCGTTGCGGGTTTCCGCCATCATGGCAAAAACGGCGGTTTCTTCCATCAGATACATATAGGACATCAGGCGGAATTCCGCCTTTTTGTGCTGCATCTCGGCTTTGCTGCCGTAACGGCGCGTCCAGATATTGTCAATCTGGCTGTCAATATTCTGCCGGAATTCATCGTTGTGACGGTAAAGAAATTGGGCGCGCGCAAATTTCTCGGGGAAATCGGCACGGCCCGTCCAGTCGTTCCAACGAAAGATCTCGTAAGATGGCAGTTGATCAAGAATCTCTTTATTGCGGAGGATCCACTCATCCCCCTTTTGGCGGGCAAGCTCTGCGGCTTCGGCCTCTGTCATGCCGCCCGTAAACATGGCGTTAAAACGCTGCAGCGTGTCATTGACGGCAACCGCAACATGTTTAAAGCGGTGCTGCGCCCAGCCGATCGTCGCTTCCAGTTTTACGCCTTCGTGGTAATTTTTGCCGACGGAGATATCAAGGCAGCATGTATCATGCAGCTTCCAGTCGTCGCCGTGCTTGACCTTGACCTTATAGGCCGTCGTCTGTGCCGGATACTGAAATCTAGAAACGGACATCTGCCGTGCTCTCCTTTGCCTGCTCCGATTTGGACCACTTATAGTTAAAGCTGTTGCGCATATTTGCAGACAGCTTTTCGTTTTTAATGATCAAACAGCCGTTATCGGACATTTTCATCGCGACTTTCTGGCCGTAGATCAGTGTTACGTGGTTGTTGAAAAAATATTCCGGTATATACCGGTATTCCTCTATTTTACCCATCAAATAGGTATTGCCTTCGCGCACCAATTGGCGCATTTTTATGCCGTTTGTCCTTAATTCTTTATATTTTTCAACAACCTCAGGCGGTGACACACTATCATCCGCACTATCGATAAGCATTTCCGGGTCATGATATTTTGCGACCGTTCTTTGCACATCTTCGAGAAGTTTCAGGTACCATCCCTTGCCACTGAGATAACGCTGGAAAACTTCCCGATGTTCCACACCAAATTCGGTAATAAACACACCATGCGCATTAAATGCGCTTTCAATTGCATCCAGAGTTGCCTTCTCCGGATTTGTCTGGCCTTTTTCGATGCGTACAATGGACGGTTTGGAAATAGCAGCTTCCTGCGCCAGCGCTTCTTGCGTCCAGTCTAAAAGCGCCCGCGCCGCTACTATTTTTTTCTCCAAGCCCGCCATTGTACGAATCAGTTATTATTATCGGCCTTACATTTAAAAGTATAACATAATACCAAAAAAATGCAATAGCTAATGTTACTAAAAAAAGTATCATCTGTGATGTTTTTTGTTGTTTTCGTTAACTCTTTGTTAATAGTTGCTGTGTATAACTGTAAACATATTATTTTTAGTCTTTATGTGAATAATGATGTATAGTGATTTCTAAACAGGACAAAGACAGCGATGGACGGAAGACAGGAAGAACAAAAAATGAAAAAACAAAATACGGCAGCGCAGGCGGCGCATGAAACATCTGATAAAACAGTCACTTACGCGGGGCGTCAGGGCTTCCTTAGCCCGTCATTCGGACGCGTGTGTGAAGATGTGACCTGGGCGGATGTGCAGCGCTTGCGCAAACAGATGCGTCTTTACCGCCGCGCGGTCAAGGCAGCGATTCGCATGTACCGCAAAGTCGCGGAAGGCAATAGCGGCGCAGATGTGATTTATATTTCGCAGGCGGAAGAAGAGGCGCATCTCCGTGATGTGCTGGAAAGCCGTCTTGAGCTGTATCATGCCGCGCAAAGCGCCTATCATGCGGCTATTCGTCTTTGTGTGACGACGGTTTAAAGCCGTGTTCCAAAAATAATCATTGAAAAAATCAGGCCGCACGAACCAGCGCGTGCTTTTTCTTCCCGGCTGAAAGCTTGATCGTGCCGTTAGCGGCAAGATCATCCGCGGTGACGGTATAATTTTCATCCGTGATCTGCTGATCATTGATACGGGCGCCGCCGCCTTTGATCAAACGGCGCGCTTCCCCGTTTGATGCCGCCAGTTTCAAATCCTGATTGCCCAGCAGCACGAAAAGCGGGATGCCTTTTTCCAGTTCGGCGCGGGCAATATCGACACTTGGCAAAGCACCGCCGGCTTGACCTTCTTCAAAGGTTTTACGTGCGGTTTCTTCCGCCAGTTTTGCCGTGGTTTCGCAATGGCAGAGTTTTGTCGCTTCGAAGGCCAGAACCTTTTTGGCCTCGTTGATTTCTGCGCCTTTCAGGGCTTCCAGCTTTGCGATCTCGTCCAGCGGCAATTCGGTAAACAGCCGCAGCAGTTTTCCGATATCGGCATCATCCGCGTTGCGCCAGTATTGATAGTAATCATAAGGCGCCATCTTATCGGCATTCAGCCAGACGGCCTCGCCGCTGGCGGTTTTGCCCATCTTTTTACCGGCGGCATCCAGCAGCAGCGGACAGGTCAGGGCAAAAACCTCTTTGGCGGCGGCGCGGCGCGTCAGCTCGACCCCGTTGATGATGTTGCCCCATTGATCCGATCCGCCCATTTGCAATTCACAGCCGTATTTGCGGTTCAGCTCCAGAAAATCATAACCCTGCAAAATCATGTAATTGAATTCAAGGAAGCTCAAGGATTGCTCGCGCTCAAGCCGCAGCTTGACGCTTTCCATGGTCAGCATGCGGTTGACGGAGAAATGCCGCCCGTAATCGCGCAGAAATTCGATATATTTCAGACCGGACAGCCAGTCATCATTATTGACCATGACGGCGGCATTCTCGCCGTTTTCGTAATCGAGAAAGCGGTCAAAGACGGTTTTGATACCGTCGATATTTTTTTGAATGGCGGCGTCATCCAGCAGATTGCGGCTTTCATCCTTGCCGGACGGATCGCCGACTTTCGAGGTGCCGCCGCCCATCAGCGTGATCGGTTTATGGCCGCATTTCTGAAACCAGCGCAGCATCATAATGCCGAGCAGATTGCCGATATGCAGACTTGTCGCCGTGGCATCAAAACCGACATAGGCGGTCATTGTGCCTTTGCTGAGTTTTTTGTCGAGCGTTTCGGCATCGGAGCATTGGTGCAGGAAGCCGCGCTGCGCCATAATTTGCATGAAATCTGATTTATAGTCCGTCATTGCCCTTGCACCCTTTGTTTTTTACGCCATAAAACTATAACGCCAGCGCGGCGGTGCTGGCAATAGCTGCGATGCGGATTTTATTAATGTTTGCCGTAAGGCGTTTTGGGGCGGTTACTGGGAACGCGGCGCGGCTCCCATTTGTATTTTTCGTTCACGGTGGCACCACCGACGAGGAAAAGGATAAATGTGAGAACGCCGCCCATGAAGCTAGTAAAGCCGGCCTTATCATTATTATCTGCTGTGGCGGCTTGATGCTCGGAAAGTGCTTGAGTGAGAGCTTTGACTGTCTGGAAACGTTCAACATCACTGCCGGTTTTTAGATCGGTCTGAGCCAGCGTTTCATCCAACATGCCAGCATCAATATTATCTACAAAGCCGATCGTCTTCGGATTGATAATTTTTTCGGCAAAGGCGTTATGCAGTTCCTGAAAATGGGTTTCGCTAAGTCCCGCACCGTTTTCCTGCGTGCTGCCATCCAGATATAAATCGCCATAGGCACTCACGGCTAGGCGATTAAAATCGCTTTTCATTTCTGTCAGTTCGGCACTGCCATTGGTTAAAACAGTCTGCGATTCCAGCAGTTCGATTTCGCCTTTCATCTGTTCCAGCTTGGCAAAATCCGCCTGATGTTCGGCCATAATGCTGACCTCCATGGCACTACCCGTCTGGTCAGGCAGCACGACCTCGTCTCCGATTTTGTCAGAAATCATCATCCCGGCAGGGATGGCAAAGGCCAGGCCGATCATGGCGGAGACCGGCATAGCCAGACTATGCGCAACATATTTTGGATTTGTTTTCATGTCTTGTGTCATGTCTTGATGCCTTTTTTAATGCTTGCCATAGGCAGGTTTTGATTTGCGGCGCGGCACGCGTGACGGGGCTTTCTGCCATTCCGAAATGCTCGCGCATATAATATAAAGCAGAAAGGCGGACAGGAGAGTGCCAATACCGGAGGCGAAATACCCGTCTGCAGGGTCTTTGACCGCATCAGCCATTTTCTCGTCCATGGCTTTGGCTGTCTGGAAGCGGTCGACATCGCTGCCTGTTTTCAGTTCCGTTTCGGCCATGGTTTCGTTCAGAAGTCCGGCATCAATTGCGGCATGAAAGCCGAAGGCCGACGGGTCAGCCACATTTTCCGTGAAAGCTTGTTGCAGGCGGTTGAAATTTTCTTCGCTTAAGGCGGGGCCGTCCTTTGTCGCACCGTCCATGTAAAGATCAACATAGTCATTGACGGCCTTTTCGCTGAATGTTGTTTTCAGCGCGGTCAGTTTTTCGTTTTCTCCGCCCAGTCCGGCCTGTGCTTCCAGCAGTTCGATCTGGCCTTTCATCTCTTGCAGGGCGGCGAAGTCGGCTTCATGCTGTGCGACCAGCTCCTGTTGCTGTTCCACCCCCTGATAATCCAGCGGATTGGCCTCACCGTTGATGGCATCGGGAACGGTGGTGAAAATCGTTGCGCCTGCGGCAATGGTTAATGTCCACCATGCCGGCCATGTGCCGATGGTTTTGCCAAGTGCGTGTTTGACGCTGGGACGGGTGTTATCATTGGACATCTGCTGCTACTCCCTTGAATTAATGACCGCCGTATGGGCCGGTTTTTTTCGGTTTGCGGCGCGGTACGCGGCGCGGCTCATAGCCCCATTTTTCATCGACAAAGCTGGTCAGCATGAACAGCAGCAGGAAAGAGGCGACGCTTGCCACCAGCGGTGCGGTAAAGGCATTGTCTTTTTTTGCGGTTTCTTCTTCCAGTGCCGTGGCCAGTTGCTGGTCAAGCTGTTTTGCGGTTTCAAAACGGTCGGTGCCGTCCTGCATGTTTAGATCAGTTGTTGCCAGCGTTTCATCCAGCATGCTTGCCGTGATATTTTCCTGAAAACCGAAATCCGCAGGATTGGCGATTGTTTCGGCGAATTCCGTCCGCAATTTCTCGAAATTCTGTTCGCTTAAGGCTGCACCTTCATTACTGGCACCTTCAAGATACAGATCCATATAGGTGGAAACGGTCTGTTTGCCAAAAGCTGTTTTCAGATCGGTTAATTCCTGACTGCCGTCTGTGAAGGCTGTCTCGGCTTCCAGCAAATCAATCTGTGATTTCATCTCCTGCAATGCGGCAAAATTAGCCTGATGCCGGGCTGTAATGCTTTCTTCCATTGCCGTGCCGATATTATCGGGGGCGGTGGTTTTCGTATCAAGCATGCCGGGAATTGTGCCGAAAGACACGGCAGCGGCAATCGCGGTGGAAATGATCAAGCCCGGTCCTGTGCCGAATGTATCGGCAATAACGCGTTTGATATTGGGCTTTGTGTCTTTCTTGCTCATTCTCATTCCCCGTTAATGCTGGCCGTATTTCTTTTGCGGTTTTTTGACCGGCACGCGCTCCGGCTCCGAATAACGCCAGCGTGCCGCCATTGCCGGTCCGCAAAGAACAAAAAACAGCAGTAAGGTTCCAAGGCTTGCTAGCCCGGCGGCAGCCAAAGGTGCGGATTGCTGATCGTGCAACTCTGTCAGCTTGCCGTCCAGCGCCTTGACGGTTTGGAATTTATCCAGCTCCGTACCTTGATTTAGCCTCGTCTCGGCAAGGGTTTCATCCAGCATGCCTGCGGCGATATTCTCGCTAAAGCCAAGGGTGGACGGGCTAACGATTTCTTTTGCAAATGCGGCGCGCAGCGTTTCAAAAGCTTCCTCGCTGATGGCAGCGCCCTCTGTTTGGGACGCGCCGGAAAGATATAAATCCATATAGCTGTTTAAGGCTTTGTCGCCAAAAGCTGTTTTTAATTCATCTACGGCGGCGCTACTGCCGCTGGCAGCGGCTTTGGCTTCGTTCAGCTCAATCTCGGCCTTCATCTGTTTTAAGGCATCAAAGGCGTTTTGGTGCTGTTCCAGCACGCTTTGCTCCATTGCCGTTCCGGTCCGGTCAGGTGCGGCGATATCACTGTCCATCACATTGGGAATAACGGCAAAATTCAGCCCTGCCGCCGCAGCGGAGCAAAGCAGCCACGCCAGCGGCGTACCAAAAGTCTGGCCGATTTTATATTTGATATTCGGTTTGGTATCTTCCGACATTTTTAGCCTGTCCGTTTTCTTTTGCAAAAGTGAATTAACATAACAAATATATGGCGGTTATGTCAATGGAATTTTCCGTTTTTCTTGTCGCGACCGCGTGTTTTGTGTCATCTTATGAAGGAAGGGGTGACACAAAATGGCACAAGATGAAAACTATCCGGATAAGACTTATATTGCCGTCGGTATGATGACGGGAACCTCGATGGACGGGCTGGATGTTGCCGCCATTCGCACGGATGGGCAGGATTTCACGCGTTTGATCGGTTTTACGCTCATCCCTTATGAAGATGATTTCCACAATTTGCTGAAAACCGTTTTGCGCGGTCAGGATAAGGAAAGGCTGGAAGCGGTCGGCGTGGCACTGACGCAGATGCATGCGCTGGCGCTGGAGAATCTGCTGCTGAAAATGGGGCTGGATATTAAGGAAGTGCATGTCATCGGCATGCACGGTCAGACCGTCTTGCATGAGCCGGATAAAGGGCGCACATGGCAGATCGGCGACGGCCAGATGCTGGCGGATATGACGGGCGTGAAAGTTGTAAATGATTTCCGCAGCGCCGATATGAAGGCAGGCGGGCAGGGGGCGCCGCTGATACCCGTCTATCACCGTGCTCTGGCAAAAAAACTGGAAAAACCCGTGGCCTTCGTAAATATAGGCGGCGTGGCCAATCTGACATGGATTGACAAGCGCGGTAATATGCTGGCCTGCGATACCGGCCCCGGTAATGCCATGTTGGATGACTGGATGCGCCGGAAAACCGGCGCGGCGCGGGATGAGAACGGTGAAACGGCCGCTGCGGGCACAGTCGATAAAGCCGCTCTGAAAAAACTGCTGTCACATCCTTTCTTTTCGATGCCGCCGCCGAAATCGCTGGACCGTGATGCGTTCGACCCGTCTGTGGTGGAACATCTGTCACTGGAGGACGGTGCGGCGACACTGGCGGAATTCACCGTCGAAGGTATTGCCCGTATTGTGGAATTACTGCCCGAGGCACCGCGCAAATGGCTGATTTGCGGCGGCGGACGGCATAATGCGCATATCATGGCACGGCTGTCACAAAGGCTGGGCGCTTCTGTCGAGGCTGTCGAGTCGATCGGCGCCAATGGCGACACGCTGGAGGCCGAAGGCTTTGCCTATATGGCGGTGCGCAATATGCTGGGGTTGCCGATTTCCTTTCCCGGCACGACCGGCGTGCGTGAGGAGATGACAGGCGGTGTCCTGTCCTTGCCAAAAGCCGCGGAAAAAGCTACACTGTAAAGACGCGGAGTCCCGCGGTTCAATGCTAATTTCTCTTTAAGGTTTCATTCTAAGCGAAGCCGCATTTTTCACCTGTTTGAACAAGGATGGTCTGACCATGAGCAGCTCGGTACGCACTTATCTGATGCGCGGAAAAAAACAAGCGGGAGGTCGCAGCGACTTTTTACCCGAAAAATTCCGGGCATTCCTGTCTGCACGCGCCGTGGATATGCTGGGGGTCGTACTCTGTGTTGCAGGGCTGATGTTTACGGCATCACTGGTCAGTTATCACCCTGCGGATCCGTCGCTGAACAGCGCAGGGACGGAGGGTGCCATACATAATTTGATGGGGCGCGGCGGTGCGTATCTGTCCGATATCTTCCTGCAATGTTTCGGGCTGGTATCCATGCTGTTTCCGCTGGTAATGATTGCCGCAGGCTGGCGTGTTTTGATGCGTTATCCGCTGGCCGGCGGTTGGTCGCGGCTGACGGCTTTTCTGACCGGCGTGATGGCGGCGGGGGTCGGTTTTGCGGCTATTCCGGGCTTCCCCGGCTGGTTGATGGGGATGCATCTGGGCGGCAGCGTCGGTGTGGTGATGCTGAATGCCTTGACGGGATTTTTACAAGGGATCGGTATTGCGGCTTTGTTCCCGATGATTGCCGCCGTCTGTTTTACCCTGGCGGTGTTTTCTCTCAGCTATGCGTTGGGCGTGACCTTGCAGCACTGGCTGTACGGTTTTTATAAGATCGCTTACACAGGCTACGGCGCGGCGGCGCTGGGCGTGTCGAAAACAGCTTCTCTGCTGTTCAAAATCGCCTCTTTGCGCCATAGGGGCGGGGCTGATACGTCACAACAACCTGCAAAACGTGTCGCAGTCAAAAGCGGTGCGGAGAAAGCGGAGGAGCGCGGCAATATCGAAACGGTGCTGAAATCGCCGCCGGTGGTCAATCCGCGCAAAGCTGCGCCCGCTCAGAAAAGCGTGCGTGTGGAAAAAGAAAAACAACCGGCATTGCCGCTTGCAGGGGATGACGGGGAAAGCTGGCAATTGCCGACGCTTGACCTGCTGGATGAACCGCCTGCGGCGCAAAATCCGGATCACAACCCCGAAGCTTTGCAGCGCAATGCCGAATTGCTGGAAAGCGTGTTGAATGATTTCGGCGTGGACGGGCAGGTGGTTGCCGTTAATCCGGGGCCGATCGTGACATTATACGAGCTGGAACCCGCGCCGGGGACAAAATCCTCCCGCGTGATTAATCTGGCCGATGATATCGCCCGTTCCATGAGTACGACAACAGTACGCGTCGCGGTTATTCCGGGGAAAAACGCCATCGGGATTGAGCTGCCGAATGCAAAACGCGAAACCGTGTTCCTGAAAGAGCTGCTGATGACGCGGGAATACGAAAAGACTGGTGCAAAACTGCCGCTGGTGCTGGGTAAAAATATCGGCGGCGATCCGGTCATTGCCGATCTCGCCAAAATGCCGCATTTGCTGGTGGCGGGAACAACGGGGTCGGGTAAATCCGTTGCCGTCAATACAATGATTTTGTCATTGCTGTATCAAATGTCACCCGAACAATGCCGTTTGATTATGATTGATCCGAAAATGCTGGAACTCTCCGTCTATGACGATATTCCGCATCTGCTGACGCCGGTGGTGACCGAACCGCATAAAGCGGTGACGGCGCTGAAATGGGCGGTCGGCGAAATGGAAGACCGTTACCGCGCCATGTCGAAATTGGGCGTGCGCAATATTGACGGTTATAACCAGCGCATCAAGGAAGCCCGTCAAAAAGGTGAAGTGCTGACCAACCGTGTCCAGACAGGTTTTGACCATGAAACCGGCAAACCGGTTTTTGAGGAACAGCCGATACCGCTGGTCGAATTGCCGTTTATTGTCGTGATTGTCGATGAGTTCGCCGATCTGATGCTGGTGGCGGGCAAGGAGGTCGAAGCCTGTATCCAGCGTCTGGCGCAAATGGCGCGGGCGGCGGGTATCCACTTGATTATGGCGACGCAGCGCCCCTCCGTTGATGTGATTACAGGGGTGATTAAGGCCAATTTCCCGACACGGATCAGTTTTCAGGTGACGTCAAAAATTGACAGCCGTACGATTCTGGGTGATGGCGGCGCGGAACAGTTACTGGGGCGCGGCGATATGCTGTTCATGCCGTCAGGCGAAAAAATCATCCGCGTGCATGGTCCTTTTGTGGATGATGACGAGGTTGAACATGTCGTCTCCTTCCTGAAAGAACAAGGCGAACCCGACTATGTCGACAGCGTCACGGTCGGCGGCGAGGATGACATGTTCAAAGGCATCGCGGCAGGCGGCGGCAGCGAATATGACGAGCTGTATGATGAAGCCGTTGCGCTGATTATCCGTGAAAGAAAGGCATCAACCAGCTTTGTCCAGCGGCATTTGCAGATCGGTTATAACCGCGCGGCCCGCATTATTGAGCAAATGGAAAAAGACGGGTTGATCAGCGCCGCCAATCATGTCGGCAAGCGCGAGATTCTGCTGGAAGACCGGGAAAATTATTAAAAGCTGACAGGGCGCGTGGCTTAGGCGTGTCCGGTAATACTGGATAGCTGTGCAGGTGAAACACCGAGAATTTCCAGCGCTTTTTCCCATTTGTCATGGGTTTTGGTATCGAAAATCAAAGAGGGATCGGCCTCGATCGATAACCAGGCATTTGATTGCAGCTCCTGTTCCAGCTGGCCTTCGCCCCATCCGGCATAGCCGAGGGCGAAAATGCTGTTCTTGGGGCCACAGCCCATGACGATATCCTGTAGAATTTCTATGGTGGCGGTAATGCCGACATTTTTGTCCAGCACAACCGTGTCCTGATGGACATGGTCGGTGGAATGCAGGACAAAGCCGCGTGTCATTTCAACAGGGCCGCCGAAATGCACATCGGGCAAAAGGCCGGGGTCGATTTCAATGCCGTCCAGTTTCAGCTGGGTTAGAATGTCGCGGAATTCCACAAGTTTCAGCGGCTGGTTGACGACAATCCCCATCGCGCCGCGCGCATCATGCGAACAGATATAGACAACGCTTTTTTCAAAACCGCTGTCGCGCAAGACGGGTGTTGCCAATAATAACCGCCCGGTCAGATAACCTTCCGCTGCGCTGTCGTCCGTTTTTTTGATATCATCCATACCCAATTTGAAACCTTCCGGTATTACCTTGCCTGTCATCACATTTTAGCACATGTCATGTGAAAAAACCTTTAACTTGCTTTAACGGGTTTGCGTTTGCACGACATAGGCGGACAAACGATCACGCATGGCGATGGCATTGGGCAGGTCGGCGCTGCGGCCCTCATGGCTGATGACGGTGAATCTGTTGTCATGCCCGTGGAAAAAGAGCGCGGCGGCACTGTCCAGCCCGTCGCCGATACAGGCAATATTGCCGCTGACATAGATATGCCCGCCGGATAGCGCCAGCGCATCGGCGGTGTTAAAAGCGTAATCTCCCCCGCAGCGTGCTTTGGCGCGTGCCAGATATTGCTTGACCATATCCATGAAGCTTTTGCTTTTGGGCCAGTTGAAAATCTGGGCATTGCCGAACAGTTTTTTCTGCCGCCAGGAATAAATGCCTTCGTTTTTATGCATGGTGTTCAGCGAAGAAATTTCCAGCGCCGATTGCAGCAATGTTTCCAGCGGATCACGGGGCTGTGCCTGAACCGCCTGCGGTGAGGCAGCGGCAAGGGTATTTTGATTTTGCACGATGGCAGGCTGGACATCAGGACGGGCAGTCGCGAATTCGCGCGGCGGCACGGCTTCGCGGCGGGCGACTTGCTCCTGCGGCAGCGGTGCGGCAGCGGTGAATTTTACGGCGGGTTTGCGCTGCGGCAATTCACTGGCGATTGTCTCATGCTGTATGGCGGCGGCTGTTTCTGCAGGGGCGGGGGGCGTATCATGCAGTGCATGTGTGCAGTCGTCAAAATCCTTGGTGCTTTGCATCGTGCCTTCCAGCGCGAAATGCAGATGGGCACCCGGTGTGCGGATACGCAGCGTGCTGCCGCGTGCGAAACTGTCAAGAAAACCGAAATCCTGCCCCATTTGCGCAACCATAATACGCGGGGAGACGGCATCGGACACAATCGAGCGCTGCGCTTGGCCGGCGATGACCATATTCAGGGAATATTTGGCGCCCGTTTCCAGCAAATCCTCGTAAAAATCAATCGCCAGCGACATGTTATCTTCACCGTCACGGGAGAAGATCAGCGAGACATTGGCGGCGGGGAAATCATTGCGCATGGTGCAGTAAGGCGGCGCATCATCTAAAACAACCTGTTTAACAGGCCATGAGGATGTGGCGGGGGCCAGCGGCTTGGCATTGGCTGCGGCGGCTGTCTTGGCCGGAAATACGCCCAGCGCAAACATGGTCAGAAGCAGTGTGAAAACGGCAGTCAGCTTTGCGCAAAAATTTGTCACTTGAAAACGACGCCTCCTGAATATTGATAGAACCGGCGTCATTTATAACATGGTTTTTGCAAAAAATAAATGGCGTAAACGCCGTTATTCCGCGGAAAAATCCAGTCCGATGTCAAGACAGCGGGCGCTATGCGTCAAGCCGCCGACGGAAATCAGGTCAACACCGCTGGCGGCGATTGCGCCGACACGCTCCAGCGTCACGCCGCCGGAAGCTTCGGTCAGCAGGCGTCCGCCGATCATATTCACCGCGGTTTTCAGCATTTCAGGCGGCATATTATCCAGCATAACGATATTGGCGCTGCCGTTTTCCAGTACTTCCTCCAGCTGCGCCAGCGTATCAACTTCGATCTCGATTTTGACCATATGCCCCGCAGCCTCTCTTGCCGCATTCAGCGCGGGATGGATACCGCCGGCAATGGCGATATGATTGTCTTTGATCAAAATGGCGTCATCCAGACCAAGGCGGTGATTCATGCCGCCGCCCATGCGTACAGCATATTTTTCCGCCATACGCAGGCCGGGTGTTGTTTTGCGGGTGGAACAGATACGCGCTTTATGCGCGCCGGCTGCCGCGACAAATGCCGCCGTTTTGGTGGCGATGCCTGACAGTTTTCCGGCAAAATTCAGCGCAACGCGCTCTGCCGAGAGGATGGCGCGGGCATTGCCGCGGACACGCATCAATTCGCTCATTTGAGAGATCGAATCCCCGTCTTTCGCCAATAAGGTAATTTCCAATGACGGGTCAAGCGCCAGAAAAGCCTGTTTTGCGAATTCCAGTCCGGCAACAACACCGTCTTCACGCGCATGCATCAGCACGGTTGCGGTGGCGGTTTCGGGAATAACGGCCTGACTGGTGATATCACCCAGCCGCCCGAGGTCTTCGGCAAGCGCCTCTTCCACCAGTTTTTTCACCAGCAGATCGGGCAGGGTAAAGCGGCTTCCGATGACAGGTTCCGTATGCAGGGCTGTGATATTCGCTGTTTTCTCAGGCATAGACTTTCTCCTTCACCTCTGCGCTTTCGGCAAGCGGCAGATCGGCTTCTTTCAAAGTAATATAGCTGCGGTGTTTCCAGACCGCGCTGTCGCCGGGATAATCGAGGCGGAAATGACCGCCGCGGCTTTCACGCCGTTGCAATGCGGCTGTCGCGACCAATCGTGCCACCAGCGCCGCATCGGCGAGCGCAGCAACGGTTTCCAGTTTGCGGAAAATATCGATGGCCTGTTTTAAACCGCTTTCATGGCGGGCAACACCGACCAGACGTGTCATCACTTCGCGCAGCTCTGTGCGGGCGCGGGTAACAACCAGATCGCGGTCATTCAGCGGTACATATTTTTTGGCAATCTCGCGGCAGTAATCAGGTACGCGCAACATCTTTGTTTCCGGCATTTTTTCCAGAAACTGATGGATATCCGCTGCGGCGCGTCCACCCATGACAACCGCTTCCATTAAAGAATTACTGGCAAGACGGTTGGCGCCATGCAGTCCGGTCGAGGCGACCTCGCCGCAAACCCATAAGCCTGACAGGCTGCTGCGTCCATTGGCATCGCTGGCGATCCCGCCCATATGATAATGCGCGGCGGGATGAACGGGGACGGGAACATGTTGCGGGTCCAGCCCTGCCGTCATGCAGGCATCGCGCAAGGCGGGGAATTCCTGCGTGTTGATGTTGCGGCAATCCAGAAAGACGCGCTGCCCGCGGCTCAGCTCCGCAAAAACGGCGCGGCTGACGATATCGCGCGGGGCAAGTTCCGCCATCGGATGCTGGTCGGGCATAAAGCGTTTGCCGTCTTCAGTGATTAAAAGCGCACCTTCACCGCGCAAAGCTTCCGTTGCCAGCGGGGCGGGGTCACGCCCCAAAGCCAGCGCCGTCGGGTGAAACTGCACGAATTCCATATCGGCCAAGACCGCGCCTGCGCGTGCCGCCATGGCAATGCCGCGGCCTGTTGCAAAATTCGGATTGGTCGTATGCGAATACAGCGCGCCGATACCGCCTGTTGCCAGAATAACGGCAGCGGCGGGGAACAGACTTAAATCTTCCGTCTTGCTGTCATAGGCCAGAATGCCGGAGAGTGCGCCATGAGTTTGCGTATATTCACGCACCAATGCGACCGCGCTTTGAAAGGCGACAAAGCGGATATTTTTTTCCTTTGCCGCGGCGGTGGTCAGGGCACGCATCAATTCCTTGCCGAAACCGTCACCGGCTTTGGCACGCAAAACGCGGCGGCGGCTGTGGCAGGCTTCATGGTTTAAAGCAAATTCACCTGTCGCGGGATCATGTTTGAAATCGACACCATAGCTTTCCAGTAATTTGATATATGCGGGCGCGTCACGCGTTAATGCGGTCGTGACATTTTTATCAGATGTACCTGCGCCGGCTTTCAGCGTGTCGCGCGTATGGGCGGCGGCGCTGTCTTCCTTGGCAACAGCGGCGGCAATCCCGCCCTGTGCCCAGCAACTGGCACAAATGCCGTTCAGTTCCGCTTCACTTAATACTGTGACCTTGCGTCCGGCTTTGGCCAGCGTCAATGCGGCGAATAATCCTGCCGCGCCCGCACCAACGATGACGGTTCCTGAGCTTTCTTCAATTTGTATTTTGCTGTTTTTTACCATGGTGTCCTCACCATCTTTAAAGTTTAAGCCGTTACAGCCAGCATCCGTTCAACGGAAAGCTTGGCACGTGCCGCAACGGCAGGGTCAACCGTCACCTCGCCCGACATGTTTTTCAGGCAATCGAGGATTTTCGGCAGCGTAATCCGTTTCATATGCGGACACATATTGCAGGGGCGGACAAATTCCACACCGGGATTGTTGACGGCGACATTGTCGGACATCGAACATTCGGTAATCATCACCACGCGACCGGGCTGTTTGTCGGTCACGTAATCGCTCATCGCTTTGGTTGAGCCTGCGAAATCGCAAAGTTCGACAACTTCGGGCGGGCATTCCGGATGCGCCAGAATAACGGCATCGGGCCAGGCCTTGCGGAACTGGCGGATGCTGTCGGGCGTAAAGCGTTCATGCACTTCACAGCTTCCGGCATAGGTATGGATTTTCTTTTTTGTCTGTTTGGCGATATTCCGTGCCAGATACTGGTCGGGGATCATCAGGATTTCATCACTGTCAAAAGATTCCACAACCGCCAAAGCATTGGAGGAGGTGCAGCAAATATCGGATGCCGCCTTCACCTCGGCAGAGGTGTTGACATAGGTGACAATCGGTACACCGGGATATTTTTCGCGCAAGAGCTCAACATCCGCCGCCGTAATGGATGCCGCCAGTGAGCAGCCTGCCTCCATATCGGGGATCAGCACGGTTTTCTCGGGGCTGAGGATTTTCGAGGTCTCGGCCATGAAATGGACACCGGCCTGAATAATAACCTGCGCATCGGTTTTTGCGGCCTGCTGCGCCAGTTGCAGAGAGTCGCCTGCGAAATCGGAAATGCAGTGGAAAATCTCCGGCGTCATATAGTTATGCGCCAGAATAACCGCATTTTTTTCTTTCTTCAGTTTGTTGATTTCATAGATATAGGGCGCAAAGGCAGGCCATTCGGCGCGGGTGATAACTTTTGCAACGCGCTCATACAGCGCCTCGGTTTCGCGCGCAACCTCTTCCGTATAGGCCAGTGCCGTTTCGGTTTCCGCTTTTGCGGGAATGGTGCAATTGTCTTTCTTTTTCAGCGCGTCTTTGGTCGTCAGCATGGCCCTCTCCTTTATCTTTTGCAGTGCCGTGGGCGAATCACTCATTTATTCTCCATATGAGTATATTATATACTCCAATTGAGTATAATATCAAGAAATAAATTGCAAGCAGTTTTTTCACTTTTTTCTCCGCCCCTGCGGATGGCTTGATTTCTTGACGGTTCTGAAGTAGCTTGAGCCACATTCATGTGAGATATTTTCAAGGGGCTGACGATGATGAATACGGAGAAAGTTTTGGAAAGCGAAAAACCGCAAATGTTCTGGACGCCTGATGTGGAGTGGAGCGCAGCCTCGCAGATGAATATCTTCCGCGTCATGATCGAAAAAAACTATAATGTCACGCTGCCTGATTACGAGGCGCTGTGGCGCTGGTCGGTGAAAAATACCGGCGCTTTCTGGTCGGAAGTCTGGGATTTTTGTGAGGTCATTGCCGAAAAGAAAGGCGATGAGGCTTTTGTGTCCGGCGCAAATTTGCAGGAGGCGGAATTCTTCCCCGATGCCCGTCTGAATTTTGCGCAAAATCTTCTGCGCCGCCGCGATAACGGCGCGGCGTTGATCTTCCGCGGCGAAGAGTGCGTCGAAAAAACTGTCAGTTTTAAAGAGCTTTATGATGCGGTCAGCCGCACGGCGCAGGCTTTGAAACAGGCAGGGATCGGTGAAGGCGACCGCGTTGCAGGCTATATGCCCAATATGCCGGAAACCATTATTGCGATGCTGGCGGCGTCCAGCCTTGGCGCAATCTGGGTCTCGGCTTCGCCCGATTTCGGGGTACAGGGCGTGTTTGACCGTTTCGGTCAGGTTGATCCGAAAGTCCTGTTCGCTGTCGATGGCTACAGCTATAACGGCAAGGACATTGATTGCCGCGAAAAACTGGCGGAAATCGTCAGTAAGCTGCCGACATTAAAACATGTGGTGTTGGTCGATTATATCAAGGGCAAGGATATCGCTGTCGAGAAGGAAGTTCGTTACACGGATTTTGTTGCACCTTTTGAGGCAGGCGAGATCGCCTTTGCGCAACTGCCTTTCAATCACCCGCTTTATATTATGTTCTCCTCCGGCACGACGGGAAAGCCGAAATGTATTGTACACGGCGCAGGAGGCACATTGCTGCAGCATTTAAAGGAACATCGCCTGCATTGCGATCTGCGCGAAGATGAAAAACTGTTCTATTTCACCACTTGCGGTTGGATGATGTGGCAATGGCTGGTCTCCGGTCTGTCCGCGAATGCGACACTAATGCTGTATGACGGCTCTCCTTTCTACCCCGACGGCAATGCGCTGTTCGGTTTTGCGGAAAAATACGGCTGCAATATTTTCGGCACATCGGCAAAATTCATTGATGCGCTGCGCAAGGGCGATTTGTCACCGAAAGACAAGCACGATCTGTCCACGGTACGGATGATCACCTCGACAGGCTCGCCG
The DNA here is from genome assembly GCA_013285465.1 of Pseudomonadota bacterium. Classification (NCBI taxonomy): domain Bacteria; kingdom Pseudomonadati; phylum Pseudomonadota; species Pseudomonadota bacterium. The sequence goes on along the minus strand of CP053449.1, from coordinate 1,945,991 downwards.
CTGGTGCATGAAGGCTTTGACTATATTTATGACCATATTAAAGAGGATATTCATATCGCCTCGATTTCCGGCGGCACGGATATTGTCTCCTGCTTTGTGCTGGGCAATCCGCTCTCTGCTGTTTGGCGCGGCGAAATTCAGGGACCGGGTCTGGGCATGGATGTCGATATTTTTGATGAAAACGGCGAACCGGTGCGCGAACTGGCAGGGGAACTGGTCTGCAAAACAGCCTTCCCGTCCATGCCGGTGATGTTCTGGAATGACGAAACAGGCGAGAAATATCACGACGCCTATTTCGCACGCTTTGACAATATCTGGTGTCACGGCGATTGGTCGCAATGGACGGAGCATGGCGGGCTGATTATTTACGGACGCTCGGACGCAACGCTTAATCCCGGCGGTGTCCGCATCGGCACGGCGGAGATTTACCGTCAGGTCGAACAATTGCCGGAGATTAAAGAAAGCATCGCCGTCGGACAGGACTGGGATGATGATGTCCGTGTCGTGCTGTTTGTGGTAATGGCGGAAGGGGCGAAGCTGGATGATGATCTGAAATCCCGTATCCGTACCGCCATCCGCACAGGCGCATCGCCGCGTCATGTTCCGGCAAAAATTATCGAAGTCGCTGATATTCCGCGCACCAAAAGCGGCAAAATTACCGAGCTCGCCGTGCGCGACGTGATCCACGGCCGGCCGCTGAAAAATATCGAGGCGCTGGCCAATCCTGCAGCGCTGGATATCTATCAGGACATGCCGGAACTGCAAGAATAAGGAACCGCATCCATGCAAGACAAGCCGGAAAATAACCGCCGCCGGACGATTGTGAATGTGTCGGCCTTATATATCGTGTCTTTATGGCCATTCCTGAATTTCATGGATCATAACTGGGGTGTGATGACCGGACGCATTCTGGGTTATGGTCATACGGTGTTTGCCGTCTGTTTTTTGCTGGCCGCTTTGCTGGGCGGAATCTTCTATAAAATCGGTTTTGCGCGCTGGTGCTTTGTCTTCTGTGTTCTGGTGCCGACGGTGTTTTTATACGGGGTGCTGTTCTCCCGGCTGGATCCGCTGTTGCAGGCCTATGCCGGTTATGAATATAACGGCTCGGAGCGCTATAACGTCAACCATGCCGTTGATGCCGTTTACGGTTTTTTGTTTCTGTTGGCGGGGCTGGGGGCCTTCAGGCTCAGTCGCGTGAAAGACAGTCATCAACTGGCCTTGGTGCTGGCTTTGGCACTGGCTGTGCTGCCCGCATCAGGCATTGCGGGTAAATTATTGCATCAGGGCGATAATGACAATGTGCAGGTGGCCTTTGCCACGGATAAGGATTTTGTGAAAAAGCCGAATGTCTATCTGATTGCGATGGACGGCTATCCGCGCGGCGATGTGATCAAGGATGTCTTTGATTACGATAATGATGTCTTCCTGAATCAATTGGAAGGCTACGGTTTCCATGTGCTGAAAAAGGCGCAGGCCAATTATCCCAATACGCATCTTTCCATGGCCTCTACCCTGCAAGCCGCCTATCTGGATAGGAACAGCAATCCGTTATTCAGTGCAAAATGGCATGCGATCGTCACGGGCGAGAATGCGTCCGTCCGCTATTTTAAGGATCAGGGCTATGCTTTTGCCCTGATGGAATCGGGGATCTATGCCTTGACGAAATGCGTCGGCCTGGAAGATATGTGTTTGTCATCGCCGCAATTTTCGCTGTCGGAACATGAATATGCCTTATTGCGGCAAACACCTTGGGCGTTTCTAAAGCGGTTGCTGCCCATCAAAGTCTATCTGACCGAAACAGGGGCAAATCTTGGTAAATTACGCACCCATCTGTCGGCGAAGAAACCGGTGCAGCCGTTTTTCCTGTTTGCCCATACCGTGCCGCCGCACGCGCCCTATGCCTATAACCGTGATTGCAGCGTGAAAGCGCAATTCGATCACGGCTATGCGGAGGCGTTATCCGGTCAGGGGCCTGCCTTTTTTCAGGGTTATCTTGATAATATCATTTGTGCGAATAAACAGGGGCTGGAATTTGCGGAATATGTGACGAAAAACGATCCCGAAGCGATTGTTGTTCTGTTCAGCGATCACGGCAGCCATTTCACGATGGATTGGCAGAGCAGTACATGGAATGACCGCAATATCCGGGAAAGATTTTCAACGCTGGTTGCCATCCGTGCGCCGGAGGCTTGCCAACAGCATCTTTACGACGGCATGAGCAATGTGAATATCATGCGCTTTGTCTTTGCCTGTCTGACGGACACCGCGCCGGATTATCTGGAAGATAAAAGCTATTATTCAAGCTATGTGCCCGACACACCCTATTACGGGGAAATCATTACATTGGAAGAATTGAAAGAGGAAGCGGCTTCAACTGTTCCGGACATAGTGGAATAGCGTGCGGCCCGAGGCGGAGACGGTTTCCTCACGGACAATACGGCCTTGCGCTTCCAGAATCTTACGAAAGTTTTCGATCGTATAATCCGGAAAAATATCTTCCCGCAGTGCCAGCATGCGCGTGATCATCGGGTCGCTTTTCGGCACGAATTCGATTACGCCCTGCGGTGCGAAAGCCGTCAGCCAATATACGGCCTCATCTAAAGGAATGTTTTTTCCGATGACCAGATGATGCAGGAAAGCCAGCCCGATCAGCGCATCGGCCTTTAATCGTGTTTCCAGATTTTGCCGTTCTTTCAGCAGCCAGCCCTGTGCGGGTGACGGATTTACGGCATCCATCTGCAGGGGCAGCAGCGGCAGTTTGTTGTCGCGGGCGCGCAGATAGGCGGCTTCGACCGCCAGCGTATCAAAATCAAAACCGATAACATGTCCGGCGCCGTTTTCCAGCGCCGCTTTTGAAAATGCGCCGGTATTACAGCCCATATCCACCAGCAGAGCGGGTTTTACTTCTCCTGCAAAGCGGGCGATAAAACCGGTTTTCTTTGCGGCTTCGTCAGAGGAATAACTGTTATCTTCCGCATAATCCGACCATGTGGTTTTGCGTTCTCCGCGCGGTTCCAGTTTTTTGATCCAGTCACGCAGATTACCGAGAATGCTTTTATAACCGTTCTTGCTCAGCTTGCGCGTGTTCAGCGTTTTCAGCTCGTCGGTCTGTTTTTCCAGCGAGGATTGCTGCAGAGAAGCCAGCATCTTAACATTGGTCAGAATATTCCATGACAGACAATGGCGGAATTTCAGCAATTTTGAAAATTCCTGTGTCGGAATACCGTCCATATTGCCGCGATACCATGCGTTATGCGCCGTTCCGAACAGATGGCGCAGTAAAAGCGGGTTTAAGAACTGTTCGCAGAACTGCTGATGTCCTGTCCAGAATTCGCCCTCCTGATAGGAACGCAGGGACAGAATATCAATAAAGACAGGATTGTGACCGATGAATTGTACGTTATAAGCGCTGGCATCGGAAAAGACCAGATCATGTTCCAGCGCCTCGATCTGAAGGTCGAGGTGAAACACCGCCGCCTTTTTTAACTGGTGAAAGCACCATTCATAAGGATAGGAAATAAAGGGAACAGGCTCATGTTCAAGGCAGTAAACGGCCTCAGGGTCGGGGGAGGTTCCGGCAGGGGCGGCGGATGTCCGTACCAGCTTGCCCGCGGCCATCCATTTTTCCGGCAGGCCGGTGGCCTGTGCGGCATCATAATGTGCCGCGCCATAGGCGGTGACTGTTCTGAAAATTCGTCCGTCCTGCGTGAAGACCCGTCCGGCGGGGTCGCGGAAAGACGCGCCGTCACGTGTCGCCATCGCCGTTATCCTGCGGACTGTCAGCGCCGCCGAAAGAGTTTTTGATTTTGCCGAAGAAAATCGTGATCTTCAGCCAGAAGATTTTTACCGCAGCCAGCGCGGCGGCAACGCCCGCGATCAAAGCCTGCAGGATCAGGCTGCCCGTTCCCGGATCAAGATAGGCGTGGGCGGGGCCGGTTGTGGAAAGCAAGATCAGGATGCTGAATGACGCAAGTAAAAGCATGGACTTAATCCTTAGAAGGTTTTTTGCCGCAGAGTTGATAGCGTCTTTTATTTTATAGGAAGAGGAAGACGGGATACAAGTCTTCTCTGCAATCGTGCCGCCTTGACAAACGCGCCGGGGTATTTCAAATTATCGGGCAAAGCAACAGTAGATAAATGCCGGAAGGAAAGGACGAATGCGCGGATATTTCGCCATGGGGGTTGAGGGCAGCAGCAAACCTCATAATCTCGGAAATCTGGTGCGGTCGTCGCATTCTTTCGGTGCCAGTTTTTTCTTTACGGTGGCACCGGTGGTTGATGTCCGCAGCGTTCGCCAGACGGATACCTCGGATGCTTTTGACCATCTGCCCTTTTATAATTTCGAAAGTATCAATGATTTGAAGCTGCCGCGTAAATGTGCGCTGGTCGGAATTGAGCTGATGGAAGATTCTGTGGAGCTGCCCAGTTTCCGCCATCCGCTCAGGGCGGCATATATATTGGGGCCGGAACGGGGCAGTTTGTCAGAGGCGGTTGTGGAGAAATGCGACCATATTATAAAGATCCCGATGAAGTTCTGTGTCAATGTCGGCGTGGCCGGTGCCATCGTCATGTATGACCGCTTGATTAGTCTTGGCCGGTTTCCTGCCCGCGGAGTCAAGGCAGGCGGGCCTTCGGAGTTTTTGCCGGAGCATGTGCAGGGTGGGCAGGTTATCCGTTCAGGTAAAGAAAAGCCATCAGGCTAGTTTCCGTAAAAAAGTAACTTTATAATCTGTTTCTGAAAAAAAGCGAAAGAAAATTCTACAATTCTCTCGCCGGATAGGGTTTTGTTTCGAAACAGGGGTTTTGAGAGAATCAAATAGAAAACATAATACCGATTTTTATATATTTCCATAATGCGGTTATATATGACATATTCCTTTAACATTTTTGTAATTTAATTACAAAATTAACGAAAAAATAACTTTTTATTTCTGATTAGCTTGCATTCGGGCGAATCGAACCTAAAATAACCTTGAGTAAAATGACAGAAACAAAACTTTTGGTAACGGCGATTCCCTCTATGTGGCAACCGAGACCATGCAGACAAAACAGGTTTTTGTGTTGCGCCCGACGTTAACTGACAAGTTTACACTGATAAGTTTAACGGAGAGCCACTGCCACTAAGAAGGTTGTTTCTACTCTGATTAATAAATAACAAATAAAGTAAGGAGTAACTCCGTCATGGTAGACAAGAAAGAAGATGTAAAACGGCATGTCGTTATGGATATTGACTCGGGCGCCGTATATGGCCTTGCCCTGAAAGAAGACGGCACCGTCTTCGGTATGCAGAAATTTGACCGCGATCTTCCTACTATTTTCGGACTTCCTCCGAAACAGAAAGGTCCCGGAATGCCGCCCGGTATGCCCGGCGCGCCCGATGAAGATGAACTGCCTTACGGCAAAACCGTTTACGCGGTTGATCTGGCAGGTTCCGAGGACAGAAATCTTTACACAATCGTCTTCCCGGATAAGGAAGAAGTCGAAGCAGGCCAATTGCCGCATGTCGGCGTGAAGTCGCTGCCGGCCAATCTGGTCAAAGCAGGACTGGCTGCGTGGCCGGATTCTTTGAAATCCGCTGTAGAGAAAGATCACGAAAATGAAGAAGCGCTGAACGCAGCCATGAAAAACATTCTGGAGCTGGTCGGTCTTGATAACGTCAAGAAAGATCTGAAACAGAATATCGCGATGGCACGTTTCATCCGCGCAAAATCCGAAGTTCTGGAAGCCAAAGGCAGCGAGAACACCGGACCGTCCCTGCACCTGGTCTTCACCGGTAACCCCGGTACGGGTAAAACGACGGTTGCGCGCGAATACGCAAAAGTTCTGCACGCGCTGGGCTTCATTAAAAAGCCGAAAGTTCACGAAGTGACACGTCGCGACCTCGTTGCAGGTTATGTCGGCCAGACCGCGCTGAAAACGCGTGAGCAAATCGACAAAGCAAAAGGCGGCATTCTGTTCGTTGACGAGGCATACGCCCTGACGATCAGCAACGCCGGTAACGATTTCGGTAAAGAAGCAATTGCCGAGCTGGTTGCCGCAATGGAAAACATGCGTGATGATCTGGTTGTGATCGTTGCCGGTTATCCCGAGCCGATGAAAAAATTCATCGATGCCAATGAAGGCCTGAAATCACGCTTCCAGACCTATCTGACATTTGATGATTACAATATCGACGAGCTGTCCCAGATCATGGACTTCATGCTGGAAACACGCGGCTACACGATGGAAGATGATGCGAAAAAACACGCTGTTTCGATCATCAAAAGTGAAATGGGCAATGCCAAAGAACATTTCGGTAACGGTCGCGAGGTACGTAACCTTGTTGATAAAGCTGAAAAACACATGGCGTTCCGCCTGGATCAAACCGGCATGCTGAAAAAAGGCGCTCTGCCCGAGGACGAGCTGAAAAAAGCTCTGACGACCATCACATTGGAAGATGTGAAATCGATCAAGCTCTCGGGTGTTGACTCAAAAATCAGCAAAGGCGTTATCGGCTTCATGGAAGAAGACGATAAAGAGAAAGCCAAAAAAGCCAATGACAACAAAAGCACGCCGCCGGCACCGATTGTTCCGGAGGGTGACACTTTAAAAACAGGTGGCTTCCAGCCGCGCTCACATAAAGGTTTTGGCCGTTAATTTGAACGCCGGATCGTTTTAAAGAATGGAAGGCTGCTTTCGGGAAACCGGGCAGCCTTTTTCTTTGTCTACTTCTTGACAGATAGGTAGCTGTAAAGTAATATGTAAATTATTATTTTAGATATGATCGTCGTGTAAGGAAAAGATAATGAAATTTATGTCACGTTTACTGTCTGTGTTTCGTTCTGCGAGTGCGGAGGAAGCTGGGCAGGATTTTGATAAATGGCCTGACGAGGTACGCGCATCTGCTGTAAGACGGTGCAGTCATATGACTTTTGCTACGCAGGATGAAGAAACAGCGATAGCAACTGCACAGGAATATACGGCACAGCTTTACCGTGATGGAGTTGTAAAAACGCCCAAACTTACTGTGCTCGGAAAAGAAGATCTGACAGCAAAATATACCGACCATACCGTATTGAAAGCGCGGCATAAAGTAGAGTCGGCCAAGGGAGGGGTATTGTTCATAAAGGACGCTTATAAATTAGCGGAAGATCAGTATGGGCGATATGCCCTTAATTCGGCCGTGCTGGAGATTCTTGGCACGGTCGATAATGATCCCGTGATAATTTTCTCTGGTCAGGAAAGCGAAATGAAAGATTTCTATTCCCAATATCCGAAATTGACGGAATATTTCACGCCAAAATATATTCCGCAACAATCCTCCCGATCTATTATACCGAAACATGCTGCCTTATCCTAAGTTTCCCTGTTGAATAGGCTGTCTGGCATGGCTTTTTCTTTTGCCCGCTAGGCAGCGCGGTGATATATTCGTGGCAAATCTTCACGAGCCCTATCAACAGGAGGTATCCCATGCAGACACAACGCAAAACGGACGGGACGATGATGCCGGATCTGAGCAAAATCCTGACAGAAGCGATGGACGGGATGCGGGCGGTCTACCATGCGGATGAAACGGAAACGCTGCAGCAATTGGCTGCGGGACTTGATCTTGCGGAAGAGAAGCGGGAGCGCGTCAAAAGCCGTGCCGCCGATCTGGTGCATAATGTGCGCGCAAACCGCAAGCGTTTCGGCGGCTTGGACAGCTTTTTGCAGCAATTCGGACTGAACACGCAGGAAGGGATTGCACTGATGTGTCTGGCAGAGGCACTGCTGCGTATTCCCGACAGTGATACGGCGGATAATCTGATCCGTGATAAGATGGGAAAGGCCGATTGGAATAAGCATGTCGGCACAGGCGACGATATTTTCGTCAATGCCTCGACATGGGCGCTGATGCTGACGGGAAAGGTGATCGGCAATTTTGATACGGATGACAGCGGCAGGGATAATCCGCCTGCGGCCGCTGATCTGGTCGGCAATATGGTCTCGCGTCTGGGCGAGCCGGTCGTGCGGCAGGCGATGCTGCATGCGATGAAAATTCTGGGACGCCAGTTTGTCATGGGGCGCACGATTGAAGAAGCGATCAAACGCGCCCGCAAGGAAGAGGCGCTGGGATACCGCTATTCCTATGACATGCTGGGCGAAGGCGCACGTACCCGCGCAGATGCATCACGCTATTTCGAGACCTATAAAAAGGCGATTGAGGGGATCGGCGCGTCGGTTAAAGGCCGTGACGGTGCCTCGCCTGTGACCACGCCAGGTATTTCCGTCAAGCTCTCTGCGCTGCATCCGCGTTACAGCTATGCACAGCGCGATATTTGCGTGCCGGAACTGGCGGAAAGCCTGAAACAGCTGGCACTGGTTGCGGCCAAATACAAAATCGGCCTGACCGTTGATGCGGAAGAGGCTGACCGTCTTGAAATCTCGCTGCAAATCTTCGCCCGTGTTTATCTTGATCCGGAGATTGCGCAAACCGGCTGGACAGGTCTGGGGCTGGCAGTTCAAGCCTATCAGAAACGCGCCGCCGCCGTCATCGACTGGCTCGGCGAGCTGGTGCATGAAGGGCAGGCCATACTCGGCAATACGCGTCCGGTTATGGTACGCCTTGTCAAAGGCGCTTACTGGGACAGCGAGATCAAACATGCGCAGGAATTCGGCCTGCCCGGCTATCCGGTCTTTACGCGTAAACATGCCACCGATGTGTCCTATCTTGCCTGTGCGGAAAAGCTGATGAAAAACCGCGATTTGTTTTATCCGCAATTTGCCACCCATAACGCCCATACGCTGGCATCTGTGCTGGAAATGACGGGTGATGATCAGGGCGGCTTTGAGTTCCAGCGCCTGCACGGCATGGGGGAGCCGCTTTATCACCAGATCGTCGGCCTTGCCGGTGAGGAGGGCAAATATCCCGTCCGTATTTACGCCCCTGTCGGCGTGCATGAGGATTTGCTGCCCTATCTGGTGCGCCGTTTGCTGGAAAACGGTGCGAACAGCTCATTCGTAAACCGTTTGCAGGATGATTCCGTACCGGTGGTGGATATTGTGCGCGATCCGCTGACCTATATGCAGAATGTTGATTTTATGCCGCACCCGAAAATTCCGTTCCCTGCCAATATGTATGGCGCATCGCGGCAAAATTCCGCAGGGGTTGAACTGGCCGATCCCGTGATAGCGGATGCGCTCTTGGCCGGTATCGCCAAACACAGCAAAAAAATGTCCTATACGGCAGGGCCGATCATTGACGGCAAGCTGCGCTTTGATAAAAAACGCGCCCGCGATGTCATTGACCCGTCCAATAACGCCAATATTATCGGACGCCTGAGTGAGGCGACGGAACAGGATATGAAAGATGCGCTGGCCTCTTGTAAGGCTTATTTCCCTGAATGGCGCGATACGCCTGCGGCGGAACGTGCCGCCTGCCTGTCGCGGATGGGGGATCTGCTGGAACGTCACCGTGATGAATTCATGGCGCTGTGCTGCCGCGAAGGCGGAAAAACCCTGCCGGACGGCATTGCCGAAATCCGCGAAGCCGTTGATTTTTGCCGTTATTATGCGGCAGAGGCGGAAAAGAATTTTTCCACGCCGCTGGAAATGCCCGGCCCGACGGGGGAGCGCAATCAATTACAATTACAGGGGCGCGGCGTGTTTCTGTGCATCAGCCCGTGGAACTTCCCGCTGGCGATTTTCCTCGGACAGGTGACGGCGGCACTGGGCGCGGGTAATTGCGTCATTGCCAAACCGGCGGGACAAACGCCGCTGATCGCGCTGCGTGCGGTGGAGCTTTTGTATGAAGCCGGTATTCCGAAACAGGCACTGGCTTTTGTGCCGGGTTCCGGTCGTCTGATGGGCGAGATACTGGTCGCATCGCCGGAAATCGGCGGTGTGGCAATGACCGGCTCAACGGAAACAGGCTGGGTGATTAATCAGACACTGGCGGCGCGGCGCGCGGCGATTGTGCCGCTGATTGCGGAAACCGGCGGTCAGAATGCGATGATTGTTGATTCCAGTGCGCTGCCCGAACAGGTGGTGGATGATGTGATTATCAGTGCCTTCCAATCGGCGGGGCAGCGTTGCTCGGCTTTGCGCGTGTTGTTTTTGCAGGAGGAAATCGCCGATAAAGTCATCAAAATGCTGGATGGCGCGGTGCAGGAGCTGGTGCTGGGTGATCCCGCGCTGCTCTCCACCGATATCGGCCCTGTCATTGATGATGCGGCACGTGCCGGTTTGCAGGCGCATATTGACGAAATGGAGCAAAGCGCAAAACTGCTGACACGGGCGCAGCTCTCGCCCGAACTGGCAAAACAGGGCAGTTTCCTTGCGCCTTGTGCGTTCGAAATCGACAGCCTGTCGCAACTGACGGAGGAACATTTCGGCTGCATTCTGCATGTCATCCGTTATAAAAGCCGCGACCTGAATAAAGTGATTGATGCCATCAATGATACGGGCTTTGGCCTGACGCTAGGCGTGCATACACGGGTCGAACATACGATGCGCAAAATTGCGGCGCGGGCCAATGTCGGGAACTGTTACGTTAACCGCTCGATGATCGGTGCGGTGGTCGGAGTGCAGCCATTCGGCGGGCAGGGGCTTTCCGGCACCGGTCCGAAGGCGGGCGGCCCGCATTACATGCTGCGCTTTGCGACGGAAAAAACGCTGACGGTTGATACCACGGCATCGGGCGGTAATACGACGCTGGTCTCGCTGTCGGAAGATGATGCAGGATAATCATGAACGGTTTGGAACAATATAGCGGGGAGTGGCGCGGACGCAAAGTCGGCATTCTCGGCGGATCTTTCAACCCCGCGCATGACGGCCATCTGCATATCAGTCGCGAGGCGCTGGACCGTCTGAAGCTGGATGCCGTCTGGTGGATGGTCAGCCCGCAGAATCCGCTGAAATCCGAAGCGGGGATGGCACCGTTTGAAGAACGGCTGAATTCCGCGCGGGAGATCACGCGCGACCATCCGCAAATTGTTCCTGTTACCATCGAACGGCAGATCAATACCCGCTATACGTCAGAAACATTGCGGATATTGTGCGAAGCTCTGCCCGACACAAAATTCGTCTGGCTGATGGGGGCGGATAATCTGCTGCAAATCCATAAATGGGAAAACTGGCGCAGTATTTTTGAAACACTGCCGATTGCGGTGATGGACCGCCCGCCCGCCGGGCAGTCGGAGACACCCTGTCCGGCTTCGGAACAATTTGCCAAGATGAAGATGCCGGAAAACCGTGCACCGGATTTGGCGGAAACCCGCCCGCCCTGCTGGACAATCCTGCATATTCCGCTGCATCCGCTCTCGGCAACGGAGATCCGCGCACAGCGTGATGCGGAATCTGCAAAAAACACTTGAATTATTCGTTCAGTTTCTGTACTTTCCGTGGATGACAACGCGCCCGTAGCTCAGTTGGATAGAGCGCATGGCTACGAACCATGAGGTCGGAGGTTCGAATCCTTCCGGGCGCGCCATTAAAAAAGTCCCCTTATTTTAAGGGGGCTTTTTTAATGGCTGTGTCTCGTAATATGGGTTGCGAAACTTGTTCGACGGCAAGGTTTTGCGGCGGCAAAACCGCAGACGCGGCGAAGGGGCGGTACGCCCCGCCGTCAATCCTTCCGGGCGCGCCATTAAAACAGCCCCCTTCACGGGGGCTTTTTTTTATTGCTGTTTGCCGAGATAGCTTCTCCAAACCTCAAAAGCAGGTTTCGATTTTTTCTTCTTGTTAAGCAGCCCCGTATGCACCCATGCTTTGGCAATGCCGCGCACTTCTTTCGGCAGTTTTGAAAGCATCGCGTCAAAATCAATCGTCACCGGGTTAATGACGAATGGAAAGTCATATGCGGCTTTTGCGTTTTTTGACTTAAGGCAGAATGACCAGATTCTTTGCAGGCATATAGCGCGTGTTGTAAAGCGGCTTATGCGTAATAGGGCAGGTTGCGCCTGACGGCGTTCTGACAAGAACAAGCTGCACCGCCAGCCCGCTGGGCAGTTTAACGGTCGGCACTTGCGGCTTCGTTTTCATGAAGCTGTCCAGATAACGCTCGTCCTCGCGGCTCAGGTAATAATTGTTCTTATCTTCCCATGATTCGCCGGAATTTGTAATCGGATGCGGCTGATACTGGTATCTTTCGCGGCTTTGCGTCCGCGGCAGATAGGGCGAGCGGTTCAATGTGCGGTACTCTCCCTCCGACCAGCCGGGAGACTGGTACTGCCCCGGTGAACGGTCACCGGCCCAAGCCGCACTTCCCGCTGCATCAGCGCAGACAGACAGACAAAAAACAGTCAGTAACATCAGGGAAAATTTTTGCAACATGGGAAGTCTCCGGAAATGCTCAATCAATATTTATTATATCATATTTATTTGCACCGCGTCTTGTTACGATAGTTTTCAAAGAGGTTTTGCGCATGTTGCGAAAATTATCCGTTCCCGTTTTCTGGGGGCTATCGATTTTTCTGGTCTATAAAATTTCCGGCCTATGCGGGCTGGGGCGCATTCCGCTGATTGTTTATTTCGCACATCTGATTGCCGCGCCGCTGCTGTTTCTTGTCTGCGGTTTTTGTGCCTCGGCATCTCTGCATCGTGCTGTCCTTTACGCGATTGCGGCGGGTTTGTGTTATGCCGTCTATATATGGGCGGTTTTGGCGGGGCAGTACGGAGTGCAAGTTGCGCTGTTACGGCTGGATGCCGTTCTTGGCGCGGCGTCGGTCGCTTTCCTGACGATTATTCTGCAGGCGCTTCTGTTGCGTTTTCTGCCTGAGGCCTCTACAAAGGGAACCGCTTGACCGCGCAGGCTTCCTTTGCTCTAATATTCCTGTAACCGGAATATTTTATTGATTTATGTTTATTTTTGAAAAGGAACGCCCGTGAGCTCGCCCCATAAACCGCAAGCGGATAAATCTGCCGAAAAGACGCCCGCCGCACTTGCCGCCGATGGCAAGGGTCTTCCTTCATATATTCCGCCGCGCAAAGACCCGGATATTAAAAACGACATGCATTGGCATCACGAGAACAAAACGCTGTCTGATCACTTCGCGGCCGCGGCGGTGAAAACCCTGCGCTTTGTCGGTGACAAGTTTTTCGGCGAACGTTACGCCAGCCGCGCGATTGTGCTGGAAACCGTTGCGGCGGTACCGGGCATGGTCGGCTCGATGCATAATCATCTTTTGTCACTGCGCCGCATGAAACATGATAACGGGCTTGTCCGCATGTTGATGGACGAGGCCGAGAATGAGCGTATGCATCTGATGACCTTTGTCGAAGTCGGCAAACCGACATTGCTGGAACGCATGATGATCACGGCAACGCAAGTCGCCTTTCTGGGATTTTTCTCATTGGCTTATACCTTCAATAAACGCACCGCGCACCGTTTTATCGGCTTGCTGGAAGAAGAAGCCGTGCGCAGTTATACCCATTATCTGGATGCGATAGATGCCGGTAAGGTCGAAAATGTCGATGCGCCGCAAATCGCCAAAGAATACTGGAAGCTGAAAGATGATGCCAAACTGCGCGATGTGGTGCTGGCTGTGCGCGCCGATGAAGCCGAACACCGTGATGTCAATCACGGCTGCGCCGATAAGCTGGATCAGGTGATTGCACAGCGCCGTGAAGAAAAGCGCCAGCGCAAAATTGCGCAACAGGCCAAGAAGCCTGTTCCCGGCTATGAAAAGGTCGAAAAAGCGGCGCAGGCAACATTGCGCCGCGCCGCTAAAATCGGACCGAAACCTTAAAGATTGTTCAGCGTTTTAATTGCGGTTTGACCAGCTTGTATTTGTCGTCTTTGATAACATTCTGTCGCTCGGTGTCATAGGCGTTCCAGAATGTGTCGATATCCGTTCCCATCTGTTCAAACAGTTCCGGGTCGCGGATGTCGTAACCCTGTTCCTTCAGTTTCTCGGCAATATGCTGCATCGGCATCCGCATCATACCGTGACCGCTGCCCGAAGCATCCAGTACGTAATGCCCTTCCTGATGAAATTTATAAGCCTGATGGAATTCAATCGCGCTTTCCTGCAGCAGGAAATATTCCTTCATTTCCGCCAGTATTTCGCGGTTATAAGGGCCTTTGTCATCTTTCCAGCCGCCCCAGCCGTCATATCTTATCGGAATGTCTTTCGGTGTATAAAATTCCTGCGCGGCATCTATTGCTTCCAAAGCGCCGTCAGCATAAGAAAGTCCTTCACGACATTCCTGTAAATGTGTGCCATCAGCCTGTTTGGTTTTTGCTTTTTCCATATAGGTATAGGCGCGGCGGGTATATTCAATCGCCGCATTATTGGCGGATAGTTTGACAGCACGTTCCAGACCGCCGTTCTGATGCATGTTCCGCAACAGATCAAGCTCGGCAAGACGTAATTCGGGCAGATCGTCAGGCAGGCCGTTTTCGGCAATCAGTTCTTCCAGCTTCGGCATAAATTTTTCTGAAAGTTGTTGTAGCCCGTAATATTGCTGCGGCGGTTGCTCTCCTGCAAAGCGCTGGGTGCTAAGAGACTGCGCCTGATGATAAGAATCCAGTACTTGCGTTATCCATGCGTGGCAATACATCCGGTCAAAATCCTGCTTTGTCAGCCCGTCTTCCAGGATTTCATAAGTTTCGTTTTGGGAGGTGTCTAGCCCCATTTTGTCCAGATCATACAATATACTCTGGCATTCAAAACCATGCTGGTTGGCGCCGGTGGGTTGATGGGCTTTGACCTGCTTCCAGCGTCTTTGTAGATATTGAATCTCTTTTGCATCCATTATACACATCCTTTAACATTCATATCAAATTAATGATTATGTTTACTGCTGTTTTCGGAATATGTCAATAGGACACTTTAAGAATGCTGGATTTCCGGCGGCAGAGTGATGCCGAATTTTTCCGCGCGCCGGATCAGTTCATCGACAGTACCGCGGCTTAAAGGAATACCGTTTTGCAGACGGTCGGCATAGCTTGTTTTGGCACGGTCACCCGGAATACGCACGGGATTGGCCGGATCACGCGGCGGGATGGCGCGCACGAAATCCAGATATTTTTCCGCTTCATTCTGCATATGGTTCAGTCCGGCAAAATGCTGCGGGTCCCAGATCGTGACGGCGGCATTATTCACCAGCGGCGCACCGTCAGGGGCAGGGGGCATATTGCCGCCCGATAATCCGGCGGCGAGGCAATCCATCATCAGCGACAGGGCAAATCCTTTATGCCCGCCTGCCGTCAGCAGGCTGCCTTGCGGTTCTTCAAACAGCACGGCGGGGTCGTTGCTTGGCCGTCCGTCCGCATCCTGTATCAAATTGTCACCAACCGTTTCGCCCGACAGATAGGCAAGACGGATTTTGCCGATGGCGGCGGCGCTGGTGGCCATATCAATGGTAAAGCTTTCTCCGTCTTTCAGCGGAATGCCGAAAGCCAGAGGATTGGTACTGCTAAAGGCGGTTTTTCCGCCCGGCGGTGCAACACAGCCGAGTGCGCCGTTATCATTGACGGACATAAAAAACGCATAGCCTTTTTCGGCGGCATATTCCGCCCATTCGCCCAACCGTCCGGTATGACCGGTATGGTACAAGGCACCGCTTGCAACGCCGTTTTCCGATGCTTTCGGCAACAGAATATCAAGGAAGCGCGGCATTTGAACTTGCCCTAGACCCAGACCGGCATCGGCCACACAGCTGCCTGCGCTGTCTTTCAGAATCTTCAAATCAATGCCGCTTTTGACCAAACCCTTATGCAGAAATGAGGTATATTCCATCACACGGATGACGCCGTGGGAATCATGCCCCATCAGATTGGCAAGCACGAGGCTTTTTGCGGTGATAACGGATTCCTCACGGGTAAAGCCGCCGCCTTCCAGAATTTTTGCGGCGAAATCCCGCAAGGCCTCTGCGGTCATGACGGGGTAGTCCTCTTTGCTCATTCTACAGCACCATAATACCGTCGATTTCAATCGCGGCACCCAGCGGCAAGGCTTTTACGGCAATAGTGGCGCGGGCGGGATAGGGTTCGCGGAAATAACGCTGCATGACATTATTCACAACCGGAAAATTGTCAAAATCCGTCAGATAGATCGTCAGTTTGACAAAATCCGACATGGAACCGCCGGCGGCTGTGGCGACGGCGGACAGATTTTCAAAAACCTGCACGGCCGCAGCTTCGAAACCGCCCGATACCAGTTCACCGCTATGCGGGTCCAGCGGGATTTGCCCCGACAGGTAAACCGTGCCGTTTTCATTGATGGCTTGTGAATAAGGGCCGATCGCGGCGGGGGCGTGTTTCGTTGAAATAATAATTTTTTCCGTCATGTTGCATTTCCTCGATGTTATATGTCAGCAGCATCAGTATAGACGCGGCAGGCAGTACTGCAAAGGCCGTAAAATTATTTGACATATAACAATAAATCATGTTATAAATAACGCCTGAATTCCAAATAAAGCGGCGAAAGATACTGTACAAATGTTTGAAGACCCGTCCTATCCCTTGCGCAGCCTGCGTCATAAATTTGCCGATTTAATGGTAAATAAAACCGGCACGGCGATGATTCTGTCCGCTGTTTTGGGTGTTGGGGCGATTGGCGGCGGCAGCTATATGATTGCCGATGAAATGACGGATAACCGGACGACGGAGTTTACCGAAGCGGCCTATGCGCAATATGCCGGCAATATCGATCAGCTGGAAGAACAGTATAAGACCGTGCAGGCGCTGACCGCACGCATCGAAAGCGGTGATTTTAAAGGCAGCAGTATTCAGGATTTGAACAATCAGCGTTACAGCGCTTTGGAAAGCTTTAAAGAAGCCGCTAATCCGGTATTGGCGGAAATTCTGCTTAATCCGGCTCTGTCGGAAACGCAGGCAGAGGAATTGATGACGGAATTCGAGAAACACACGATCCCGGCAGAGGATGTGCATCCCTATTTCGAGATCGAAGATTACGGTTTCCTGCGCGAAGCGCGCGCGGAAGCAAGTAAGGAAAACAAGAGCCTGACCTCAATCATGAGCGATATTCATTATTCCGTTGCAAGCGATGCCAATGATAAAGAGCGCGTATTGCCCTTTGCAATGTTTGGGATGTTGTTTGTGTTGTTGCCGATGTTTATGGGCGATAGCCGGAGCCTGCGTGATTTGGCTCGACAAAAACCGGAACGCCGTGTTAAACCAAAGCATTAAATCATTAAATTAGGAGTAGAGACATGCGCAGCGAAGAACAAATCGTTCTGAACCTGATCAAAGCCGAAGAATTCGATGCGGCCAAAGCCGTCATCAATCAAGCCGATCAGGGCGGTGTGCCGATTGACGTTAATGCCTGCGACGGCATTATGCTGTATTACGCCCATCTGCGCGGCGGTGAGGATTTTGTCGAATTTTTGCTGGATAAAGGTGCGAAGCTCGAAACATTTGCGGCGCGTAAAGTCTTTGAAGAATCCGCCCGCGCGGGCAAAGAAAATGTTGTCGATATGTTTCTGGCACGTCCCGAGGCGGCATCCTTCATCAAAACCATTGAATATGGTGCGGTCAGCGAATTGAAAGTTATCGCAGGCGGCCATGTCACGCGCGAAAACAAAGTCTATAAAGCCATTCGCGACAAAATTGATGCAAAAATGTCGGAAAATATGGAGGCATTTAACCGCGAGGCCGCCAAACATCTGCAGAAAAAGCCCAAGCCGCGCAAACGTCCGCGCAAGGCAAAGCATTTCCGCCGCTGATTTTTATTTCCTTATACAAAGGTGACAACCCAAAGCGTTTCCAATAGACTTTAGGCAGGCGCGCATTTCTTCGCGTCTTTTTTTGGAACATTGAAATATAAGGCCGCCATGAAAAAGAAACTTTTTCCCACAGTTTTCGGTATGATCTTTTTTGCCGCAGGTTTCGGTATCTTCATCTGGATGGGTGCCAGACCGGCCATTGAATGGCAGGGCATGAAAAATTGGGATGAGACAACGGCCCATCTTGTATCGGCGGAACTCTCGTCTTCAACGGACAGTGACGGCGGCACAACATATCGTGCAAAAGCGGAATATCAGTATGAATATGGCGGGCGGCGCTATTCGGGCGACCGCGTGGCCGTTTTTGATATGTCGGATAATATCGGCTCTTTTCAGGAGGATCTCGGCAGGAAATTGGAGCGCGCCTATAAAAAGAACAAAGCCGTTCCCGTCTATGTGAATCCGTCGGATCCGGGCGAGGCCGTATTGAACCGCGACATGCGCTGGGGCATGCTGGGTTTTGTGTCTATTTTCGGTGTCGTGTTCTGCGGCGCAGGCGGCGGCTTTATCTATTTTGTCTGGCGCGGCAGCAGCGGCAAAAGAGCGCAGGAGGGTGATCCGGTTTTGCAGGATAAGCCATGGCTTGCCAATGCGAAATGGCAATCGCCGACAATATTGTCGGATGCAAAATTCGGCATGAAGATGATGTGGGTTTTTGCCGTCATCTGGAATGCGATGACGTGCTATCTGCCGTTTATCGCCTATCAGGAGGTTGTTGAAAAACACAATAATGTGGCAGTGATTGCCCTGATTTTTAATATTGTCGGACTAGGCTTGATTTATGCCGCTATCAAGGCAACGCGGGAATGGCGGCGTTTCGGCACGGCACCTTTGACGCTGGATCCGTTTCCGGGCGCCATCGGTGGCCATGCTGGCGGCTATGTCGATGTGAAACTTCCCTATGATCCGTCCATGCGTTTTGAAATCACCCTGACGAATATTGCCGGCAGCTACAGCCGCTCGGGCAGTGAAAGACGTTACCGTGAAAAAGCAAAATGGCAGGATAGTCTTTACGCGCATACGGAAGCCGGGCCGGAGGGTACGCGTGTTTTCTTCCAGTTCAAAATTCCCGAAGGCATGAATGAATCCGATGCCGAAAGCCTGACCTCAATGCATGAGGAGCGCCATATCTGGCGGCTGGGGCTGCATGCCGATCTGCCGGGTGCTGATTTTATACGCCAATATGATATTCCGGTTTATGATACGGAACACAAAACATCGCGCAGCCTGCCGGAGCGGGAGCTGGGCATGATGCAGAACAAAAATGCTGAAATTCTGGACGCTGCCGTCAAGGAAACGATTCCGCTGCGTTTCGGCGCATCAGGGGCGGAGCTGTTCTATCCCGCCGGACGCAATATCGGACTCGGCTTTTCCCTGATTTGTATCGGTGCGATTTTTGCAGGCGGCGGCGTGTTCGCATTGATACATGCCGGATCATATTTCCTGAGCGGAATTTTTATGCTGGTCGGCAGTTTGATTGTGATCGGCGGTCTTTACACCTTTGGGAATTCCCTGCTGGTGACAACGGATGGCGTTTACTTAAAAACCGTGCGGCGCGTTTTCGGCATTCCGGTGAAACGCCGCCAGCTGCGCATAGATTTGATTGAAAACATCATCAAACATTCCAGCTTTCAATCGCAGCAGGGGACAAAGATTACCATGTCCTACGAGATTAGGGCGATCGGCAATCAAGGCGAGAAACTCACCATTGCCGAGGGGCTGAAAGGTGCCAGCAAAACCGATGTCGCCCTCAAATATATCGCACAGCAGCTGAATCTTTAATCCGCGGCAGCTGCCGTTTCATCTGCCGCATCCGTGTGTTGTTGCTGATAGACGGCGGCAAGACCGGCAGCTGCTTCAAATATTTTATCTGTTTTTTCCTGTCCTGCGATTGTGACCAAACTGGGCTTTAGGGTGGCAAGAAGATCGGTGGCTTTTCCATTGCCACGCATTTCCGCAATCATGGCCCATTTAACGCTTTCCACAATGTTTTGTTTAACCTCGCCCTTACCGGTGCTATAGAAGATGGACAGCAAAACTTGTGCACGGGACTCGCCTGCCTGTGCTGCCGGCAGAGTCCATTCGAAAGCTTTCCGCATGTCTTTTTCAAAACCGTGTTGGCCGTAGAAATAGAGCAGGCCGAGATTTGACATCGCTTCGGGATGTTTCTGTTCCGCAGCACGCAACATCCATTGACGCGCAGCCTGTTCATCATGCAAGGGTGTACCCTCCTGCAGATAAAGTGCTCCCAGCAGGAATTGTGCATCGGCATTGTTATCTTCTGCGGCGGTCTGCAAGTGAAAGGCAGCTTTTTCCGGATCGCGCGGTAACAGCTTGTCTTGTATATAGAATACAGCGATGGTCACATTCATAATTGTGCGAAAATTCTCCTTTGTCAGCTCTGCTTTTTGCGGCCACATATAGTCTGTATAAACCGTCCCCAGTGGGGATTTTTTTATTCCCATCCCCAATGGAAAATCGCCGTCATCCGGCATGACATCATAATTTTCTTGTCTGATGCGGCAGAAACTCTTTTGCACCATTGTTTTTTTAAAAACATGATTTTGCACACAATAGGCGGTTGTCCTGCCGTGTCGCCCGACACGCTTGTTTGTCTCAAGGTCTTTGCTGACAGTCATAATCGAAAGTTCTTT